>CAIKHO010000091.1 GCA_903827245.1 uncultured Opitutia bacterium | reverse complement strand
GGCGTAGGCCGAGACGGGGGTCTCGAAGTCCGCCATCAGGTCGGTGTAGACGGGTATGACGTTGCCTTGCGCGGCGAGGCGCAGGAACGCCTCGCGGGTCGGGTGGATGTTCATCGGCTCGAAGAGTGCTTACTCAACGGTCACCGATTTGGCCAGATTGCGCGGTTTGTCGACGTCGCACTTGAGCTTGAGGGCGATATAGTAACTCAACAGCTGGACGGGCACAGTTGCGACGATGGGCAGGACGGCCTCGTGGCAGTCGGGAATCGGGATGACCTCGTCGGCCAGGCCGGCGGGCAGCTCGCAGCCCTCCGTGACGATGGCGATGATCTTCCCCTTGCGCGCCTTGATCTCCTGCATGCTGGACACGATCTTGTTGAAGATCTCGCCCTTGGGGACGAAAAACACGCTCGGGCATTTCTCGCTGATGAGGGCGATCGGGCCGTGCTTCATCTCCGCCGCGGGGTAGCCCTCGGCGTGGATGTATGAAATCTCCTTCAGCTTGAGCGCGCCCTCGAGGGCGATGGGGAAAAGCGACAGGCGGCCGAGAAAGAGGATGTCGGAATAACCAGAGTAGCGTTCCGCGATGGCCTTGATGTGGGGGGCCTGCAGGAGGGTCTTGCGGACGAGGTCGGGCGCGCCCTTGAGCGCATTCACGTATTGCACGCCGTCGTTGAAGCTCATGTCGCGCAGGCGGGCGACGTAGAGTGCCATCATCGCGCCGAGCAGGAGCTGTGAGGTGAAGGCCTTGGTCGAGGCGACGCCGATCTCGGGCCCGACGTGCTGGTAGACGCCGCCGTCGGCCTCGCGCGCGATGCTGGAGCCGACGACATTGTTGATCGCGAGGACGCGGTAGCCCTTGCGCTTGGCCTCGCGCAGGGCGGCGAGAGTGTCGATGGTCTCGCCCGACTGGCTCATCACAAAGAACAACGTGTTGCGGTCGAGCGGCGAGTTGCGGTACCGGAACTCGGACGCGTAGTCGACCTCCACGGGCAGCCGGGCGTAGCGCTCGATGAGGTGCTCGGCGACGAGGCAGGCATGCCAGGCCGAACCGCAGGCGCAGAACATGAAGCGGTCGATCTGGCGGAGTTCCGCGGCGCTGAGGTTCAGGCCGCCGAAGTTGGCCGTGCTGCCGTCCTCGGAAAAGCGGCCCCGCATGGTATTCTCGAGCGCGACGGGCTGCTCGTAGATCTCCTTTTCCATGAAGTTCGCGTGGGAGCCGAGCTCCGCGTCACTGATGGTCCAGGTGATCTTGTCGACCACGGGGGAAACGTCCGCCTGGTCAAGGGTGGTGATGGTGAAACCCGCCGCGGTGATGTGCACCAGCTCGCCGTCCTTCAGGTAGACGACGTTCTGGGTGCGGCTGATGAGGGCGGACGCATCGCTGGCGATGATGTATTCCCCGTCGCCCACGCCCAGCAGCAGCGGCGACGCCTTGCGCGCGGCGACCAGTTCGTCGGGAAAATCCACGCCGAGCACGGCGATGCCATAGGTGCCGTCGACATGGCGCAGGGCCTTGCGCACGCACTCGAGGAGCCGGCTGGCGCCGCCGTCGTCCGGTTCCTTGGCGTAGTGGTAGGCGATGAGGTTGCACAGCACCTCGGTGTCGGTCTCCGACTTGAAGGTGTAGCCCTTGGTGAGGAGGAAGGTTTTGATCTGGGCGTAGTTCTCGATCACGCCGTTGTGGATCAGGGCGAACTTGCCGTCGCTGCTGATGTGGGGGTGGGCGTTGGCGTCGGTCACGCCGCCGTGCGTGGCCCAGCGGGTGTGCCCGATCCCGGTCGTGCCGATGAAACGGTGGCGGGCGACCTCCTTGACGAGCACCTCCACGCGGCCGGCCTTCTTGGCAAGATCGAGCTGGCCGCCCTGGAGGAGGCAGAGCCCCGCGGAGTCGTAGCCGCGGTATTCGAGCCGTTTCAGGCCCTCAAGGATGATGGAAGCCGCCTTTTGTTTTCCGACGTAGCCGACAATGCCGCACATATTTTCTGGATTTTGTTTGGCCTAATTTTACGCCTGCGTAAACCTTGGTCCGGTTGCTAGGACAAAGAACCCCTTTCGGTATGACGACTCAAAAACGCGTGTTGGCAGTAATCATGGGCGGTGGCCGCGGCACCCGCCTTTCCCCGCTCACGCTCGAGCGCTGCAAGCCCGCCGTCCCGCTCGCCGGCAAGTACCGGCTCGTCGACATCCCGATCAGCAACTGCATCAACTCCGACATCAACCGGATCTTCATCCTCACGCAGTTCAACACCGCCTCGCTGCATCGTCACATCCAGGGCACCTTTCACTTCGACCCCTTTGGCGGCGGGTTTGTCGATATCCTTTCCGCCGAGCAGACGGAGACCCGCACGGACTGGTACCAGGGCACGGCGGACGCGGTCCGCCGCAACCTGGTTCATTTCCGCACCTTTCCGCACGACCTCGTGCTGATCCTCTCGGGCGACCAGCTTTACCGGATGGATTTCCGCGAGATCATCGAGGAGCACATCGCGAACCAGGCCGACGTGACCATCGCGGCGATTCCCTTTCCGGTCTCGAAGGTCGAGGGCCTCGGCCTCATGCGCGTGGGCAACGACCTCTCGATCCACCAGTTTGTGGAGAAACCGAAGGACCCCGCAGTCATCGCCAGCCTGACCCTCAGCCCGGCGCTGGAAGCGAAACTGAAGACACCCTCGACCGAGAAGCGCTGCCTGGCCTCGATGGGTATTTACGTCTTCAACCGTTCCGTGCTGGCGGCGGCGCTCGACAATACGATGACGGATTTCGGCAAGGAGGTCATCCCGAGCCTGCTGGGAAAAAAGAAACTCTATGCCCACCTCTTCGAGGGGTACTGGGAGGACATCGGCACGGTCCGGGCGTTTTTCGAGGCGAACCTCGCACTCGCCCAGCCGCTCCCGCCCTTCAATTTCTTCGAGCCCACGGCCCCGATCTACACACAGGACCGCTACCTGCCTGCCTCGAAATTGAACAAGTGCTCCATCGATTATGCGGTGATTGGCGACGGCTCGATCCTCACCGACTCCACGATCAAGCACAGCGTGCTGGGCGTCCGCTGTTATATCGGCGAAGGCTCGGTGCTGGAGGACGCCGTGGTCATGGGCGCCGATTTCTACGAGACGGAGGATCAGCTCAAGGAAAACGCCCTTCACAGCCGCCCCCACCTCGGCGTGGGCAAGGGCTGCCGGATCAAGCGGGCGATCGTGGACAAGAACGCCCGCATTGGCGACGGCTGCGTCCTGAACGGCGAGGGCAAGGCCGACGGCACCTACGCGAACGGTGCCGTCATTGTGCGGGATGGCGTGCTCGTGGTCCCCAAGGGCGCCGTGCTGCCGCCCGGCACGCACGTGTGATCCGGCGCGTGCCGCGGCCATAACTTCGCCCGGTTTCGCGCGTCTTGCCACGCGATCCTTGGTTCAGAGCTTTCTTTGTTTTTTATGACCCCATCATCCCTTCGCTTTGTTTTCGTCCGTCCCGCCGCCCGCTGGTGCCTTGTGGTCGCCAGTGGCTTCATCCTTGGCTCAGCCGCCCACGGGCAGGCGCCCGCCGCGGTTCCGGGCGGCAATCTCGGCCCGGGTGGCAACCAGCCCGCCTATGTCGTCCCTTATCACAAGGCCACGCCCGAGGAAGTCACCGCGGTGCTCGACCGGATGCGCGCCTACCTCGAGACCGCGACGGTCGGGAAAATCGTCGACCGCCAGACCAATGCGGAAATCACCGATTTCTCCCAGCCGAATCCCAACGCCGCCTTCGAGCGTGGCGAGGGCATCACTTACCAGCCTGTCGGTTACGAATGGGGCGTCACTTATGCCGGCATGCTGCTCGCGGCCGAGGCGACGGGCGATGCGAAGTTTAACGACTACACATCCCGCCGGCTGAAAATGCTGTCGGACGCGCTGCCCATGGCCCGGGCCCTCCAGACCGCCGCACCCGCGGCACCGGCCGCGGGTGCTCCGGGCGCGGGGGGCCCGCGCGGGGGCGGACGCGGCGGCCTGAATCTGCGCTCGATGATTGCTCCTGGTGCGCTCGACGACGCCGGCTCCATGTGCGCGGCCTTGATCAAGGCGAAGCGCGCCGGGGTCGGTCCCGACCTTCGCCCCGTGATCGACACCTACATCGACTGGATCAGCCACAAGCAGTACCGCTTCGCCGACGGCACGCTGGCGCGGATGCGCCCGCAGGCGGACACGCTCTGGCTGGACGACCTTTTCATGAGCGTTCCCGCGCTGGCCCAGATGGGGAAGCTGACCGGGGAACGGGTTTATTTCGATGACGCGGTAAAGCAGATCCAGCAATTCTCCGCCCGCATGTTCAATCCGCAGCTGGGTGTTTACATGCATGGCTGGAGCGTCTCCGCCCCGGAGCATCCGGAATTCCACTGGGCGCGCGCGAATGGCTGGGCGATCATGGCGATGGTCGAGCTCCTCGACGTGCTGCCCGAGGATCACCCGGGCCGGGCCGATGTGCTCCGGCAGCTCCGCGCCCATATCAAGGGCCTCGCGGCCTATCAGGCTCCGACGGGTCTCTGGCACCAGATGCTGGACATGCCGGACTCCTACCAGGAGACCTCGGCCACCGCGATCTTCACCTATTGCATCGCCCACGCCGTGAACCGCGGCTGGGTCAGCGCGGTCGCCTACGGCCCGGTTGCCAATCTCGGCTGGAACGCCGTGGCGACGAAGGTGAACGCGAAGGGGCAGGTGGAGGGCACCTGCGTCGGCACCGACCTGGCCTTTGACCTGGCCTACTATTATTACCGGCCCACGAGCGCGACAGCCGCGCACGGCTACGGCCCGGTGCTGCTCGCCGGTGCGGAGACAATCAAACTCCTGAAGAACGACGCGTTCACCATCACCCCGGCCTTCGGCGTCATCCAGTTCGTGCCAACGAAGTAGGTTTCCTATAACAGCTAATTTGGAGCTGCCGATCGCTGTCACCGTCTCTTGCCGAGTCGGGTGCGGTATGCGAACACCGAGGATTCTAACGTCCTCGGTGTTTTGCTTTTCCGAATGAGTGCGAAGCCGCTATGTCTGCCGCCGTCGCCGTTTCATGACGGGTAGATGCAGTTCTGCGGTGATCGTGTCTTTACCGTCTTGTACGGTAAATCTCGCGCCTTTCGCCGTTTTCTTGGCTCCAATTCCCTTTGCCTTCAGAAGCTTGTCCTGAACGTAAGGAAGCCGGAAAAAAAGCGTGCACGTGTAACGATTATCAGGAGCAGAAATCACAGTGATCTTGCTCACGACGCCTTCGAGGAATTCTTTC
>CAIKHO010000090.1 GCA_903827245.1 uncultured Opitutia bacterium | reverse complement strand
GATGCTCTTGCCGCCGTCGGCCTCCCGCAAAATGCGGATCTTCTGTTCCGTCGTGTGTCTTTTGCCTTTCATGGTCTGGGCTCCTTTTAGGGCCGCAGACTAACATTACAAGTGGCCCGGATTTCGGGGGATCACCGCATAGTACTTGGGCGGCAGTATCAAGAATTCGTATGTTGTGGGGTGTCAGCCCGGTGGTTGGGTCAACGTCGTTGTAGCCGGCTGGACGTGTCGACAAGTCCTTGCCTGCATAATTGGCGTCGGCCATCGCCTGGACAAGAGCGTTGGACTGCTCGGGACTCATCGGGGCTCCGGCATCTACGAATTCGTGAGTGTAGTTTGTGTCGACCTGAGTCTGGAAGTTGGCTCTGGCCTGAAGCCGCGCAAGCGTTGCTTCTGCGTCGCTTCCGAGAATCGCGTTCAACTGCTGCTGGGTGTCCTGAGCCGCCTGTTTCATCGCATCCTGCCATGCAGGTGAACCCTGCTCCAAACCGGCGGCATTCGCCGCCGCTATTGCGTCGATGTTGTTCATTTGACGCTCGGCCAACAGGTCCTTCAGCCGGGATATCTGGTCGGGAGGCAGATTGAGCGCGCTCAGTCCGTTGCCGTACATCCGGTTGATGCTTTGGCGTGTCTGCTTGGCGTAGAGCGCAATGTACTCGGGGTGATCCCTGATAATGTCGCCGATGTGAATGATGTTCGGTGCGTTCTTCGGTGCTCCACTTTGGGGACGGGGTGCCGCCGCTGCGGAATCGGCCGTGACCTTGGCCACTTGCTTTTCCGAAAGCGCAAGAGCCGCCTTCGTCTCGGCCAATTGATGCTCAAGCTCGGAGTTCCGCGTCCGCGCATCCTTATCATCTTTGTCCACCGCATCCCGGCTCACGGTGATTTGGATGACCGCGTTCCGTTCGCCCAATAAAAAATATCCCAGCACCAGGCAGCCGATAAACAAAATCGCAGTAAACCACGGGAGTGTCTTCATGGGGTGTCTTACGAGTTATGACTTCAGACGTTCTGTATGCACTGACTGGGCGATGGTCGAGCCGATACACAGTCCCGCTTTGTCTGCACCCGGCCCCGGGAATATCTTTCGGTTGCTTCAAGACCGGAGCGCGGCGGCGAGGATCTCGTCGGCAAGGATGGAATTTCCCTCCGCTGCATTTTCGTCAGGTCTGAACGAGCAGAACTGCTCGATTCCCGATTCACATCGGGGGCGCGGTCAATCCGCGGAATTCAACCGTGCTTTTTTTGCCCGTAGTACGCCCCGGGGCCGTGCTTGCGGCTGAAGTGCTTGGCGAGAAGTTCGGACTCGATGGACTTCAGCTTGGGGGCGAGGCCGAGTGACATCAGGGCCATGTGCGCGCAGCACTCGAGGGCGACGGCGACCTCGACCGCCTGGGCAACGGTCGGGCCCCAGGCGAACGGGGCGTGGCGGTTCACGAGCACGCCGGGGACTGCGAGCGGGTCGAGTCGCTTGAAGCGTCCGAGGATCACGCTGCCTGTCTCCCACTCGTAGGCGCGGGCGATCTCCTTCGCGGTCATCTTGCGCGTCACGGGGATCTCGCCGCAAAAATAATCCGCGTGCGTGGTGCCGAGGCACGGGATCGGCCGGCCGGCCTGGGCGAACGCGGTCGCGTGGGAAGAGTGCGTGTGCGCGATGCCGGCAATCTTGTCGAAGCCGAGGTAGAGGCGGCGGTGGGTCGGCGTATCGGACGAGGGCTTGAGTTTCCCCTCCACCTTCTCGCCCTCGAGGTCGACCAGCACCATGTCCTTGGGGCGGAGTTCGTCGTAGTCGACGCCGCTCGGTTTGATCGCGAAGATCCCCCGGTCTCGGTCCAGCGCGCTGGCATTGCCGAAGGTGAGGTTGATCAACCCGTGCCGCGGCAGGAGCAGATTGGCCTCGTAGGCTTCGCGTTTTAGTTCTTCGAGCACGGCGTCGAATTTAGCCCACGGAATACGCGGAATACACGGAAAAAGGAAGGGGTGCGTCCCGGAGTAGCGTCAAGTAATAGTTGACACTACGGCTGCGGGCTTGGGGGAGATCAAAGGCATGCGGCAAGGCCCGAGGGACACACTTTGGTTTTTGCTCAGGTGCGCAGACCCTGCGCGAGGTGGTAGTAAATCTCGTTCCAGCGGAGTTCCTTTTTGAACTCGGCGAGCTTTGTGTCGCGGTTGATGGCGACGAGCTCGATGCCGGCGATGGTGGCGAAGTCCTCGAGGTGCTCGCCGGTGACGGCATAGCTGTAACCGGTGTGGTGCGCGCCACCGGCGAGGATCCACGCGGCGCAGGCCGTCTTGAAGTCGGGCTGGCATTCCCACACGGCGCGGGCGACGGGGAGTTTCGGCAGGGAGGGGGCCTTGACGGCCTCGACGTTGTTGACGATCAGGCGGAACCGGTTGCCGACGTCGATCAGCGAGGCGTTGAGCGCAGGGCCGGCGGGGGCGTCGAACACGAGGCGCACGGGATCCTCCTTGCCGCCGATGCCGAGGGGATGGATCTCAAGCGAGGGCTGGCGGGCGGCGATAGACGGACAGATTTCGAGCATGTGCGCGCCGAGCACCTGGTGACCCTTGGGGCTGAGATGGTAGGTGTAGTCCTCCATGAACGAAGTTCCGCCCGGCAGACCCTCGGCCATGACCTTCATGGCCCGGAGCAACGCGCAGGTTTTCCAGTCGCCCTCTGCGCCGAAACCGTAGCCGTCGGCCATGAGGCGCTGGACGGCGAGGCCCGGGAGCTGGCGCAAGCCGTGCAGATCCTCGAAGGTCGTGGTGAAGCCCTTGAACCCGCCGTCCTTCAGGAAGGAACGCAGACCGAGCTCGAGGCGCGCGCCATAGCGGAGGGAGTCATGCCGGGCGCCGCCCGCGCAGAGCTCCGCGGCGACGGTATAGGTTTCGCCATATTCCGCACAGAGCTTGGTGATGCGCGTGTCGCTTACGGCCTCGACGTGCTTCACGAGGTCGCCGACGCCGTAGCCGTTGACGGAAAAACCGAACCGCATCTCGGCGGAAACCTTGTCGCCCTCCGTGACGGCGACCTGGCGCATGTTGTCGCCGAAACGGGCGAATTTCGCGCCCTGCCAGTCATGCCACGCGCGAGCGGCGCGCATCCAGGCGCCGAGCCGGTCCTGCACCTCGGGGTCCTCCCAGTGCCCGACAACGACCTTCCGGTTGAGGCGCAGGCGGGTGTGCATGAACCCGGCCTCGCGGTCACCGTGCGCGGCCTGGTTGAGGTTCATGAAATCCATGTCGATCTCCGCCCAAGGCAGGTCGCGGTTGAACTGCGTGTGGAGGTGGACGAAGGGCTTGTTCAGCGCGGTGAGGCCGCCGATCCACATCTTCGACGGGGAGAAGGTGTGCATCCACAGGATGAGGCCGGCGCAGGCCGGGGTATGGTTCGCCTCCAGGCAGAGGGCCCGGATCTCGTCGGGAGTGGTCAGGAGCGCCTTGAAAACGACCTTGCCGGGGATGCGCTTCGAGGCGGCAAGACCGGCGGCGATTTTTTTGGAGTTGGCTGCCACCTGCTTGAGGGCGATCTCGCCGTAGAGATGCTGGCTGCCGGTGACGAACCAGATTTCGGAGGAGGAGAGGTTTTGGATCATGAAGAGAAAACGAATTTAACCACGAAAGGCGCGAAGCACACGAAATGCGGAAAGAATAAATTATTTTACAGAAGGTAACGAAGGGAACGAAGAACAAGGCGGACGGAGAGCTCTTAGTTGCATTCGTTACCTTCTGTAAAACGGTTTGAAGCTTAAGGCTCGGGCCTACCTTTGGGATTGTTTGATGACGAGGAGGTCTTTCATCACGGCGGAGAGGTCGGCGGATTTGTTCACGCCGCCGAACGCGTCGTGGAGCTGGCGGTAGAGTTGATAGAGCTGCCCGTAGGTTTTCCGGCGGGCGGGATTAGGCCGGTATTGCTTCGGCTTGATCGACGTCATGGCGGCCTGGGCGGCCGGGAAATCCCGATGTGCCCCCGCGAGCACGGCGGCGGCGACGGCGGAGCCGAGGGCGCAGGCCTGGCTGGAGCCGGCGACCTGCATGGTGCAGCCGGTCACGTCGGCGTAGATCTGCATGAGCAGCGGATTTTTCTCCGCGATGCCGCCGGCGCAGACCACGCGGTCGATCGGCACGCCGTATTCCCGGATCCGCTCGATGATGGCGCGGGCGCCGTAGGCCGTGGCTTCGATCAACGCGCGATAGATCTCGGCCTTCGAGGTGTAGAGGGTCTGGCCGACGAGCAGGCCCGTCAGCAGTTGATCCACGAGGATGGTGCGGTTGCCGTTGTTCCAGTCGAGGGCGAGCAGGCCGGACTGGCCGGGCTTTTGCTTCGCAGCCTCGCGGGTGAGCCGGGCGTGCTCGGCCTCGTCGCCGCCGCACACGACCTCGACCCACCATTTGAAGATGTCACCGACGGCGGACTGACCGGCCTCGATGCCGTAGAAGCCGGGCAGGATCGCACCCTTCACGATGCCGCAGATGCCGGGAATGTCCGGCACGGTCTTGCCGGCCGAGACCACGCCGCAGTCGCAGGTGGACGTGCCGATGACCTTGACCAGCGTGCCTTCTGTGACGCCGCAGCCGATGGCGCCGTAGTGCACGTCGAACTCGCCGATCGCGATGGGGATGCCGGCGGGCAGGCCGAGTTTCCCGGCCCATCCGTGGCAAAGTTGGCCCGCAGGTTCGGTGGCATCGTAGGCCTGCGCGTAGAGCCGGTCGCGGAGCGCGGCGAGCTTTGGGTCGAGCATCGCCAGGAATTCCTTGTCCGGCAGGCCGCCCCATTCGTCGCAGAACAGCGCCTTGTGGCCGGCGGCGCAGATGCCGCGTTTCACCTGTTTCAGATCGGTCACGCCTGCGAGGACGGAGGGAACCCAGTCGGCGAGCTCGACCCAGGAGTACGCGGCGTCAAATACCGCGGGCGCGACGGCGAGGCAGTGCCAGATCTTCGCCCAGAACCATTCCGAGGAGTAGATGTTGCCGCACTTGGCGATGAATTGCGGCCGGTGCCGGGCGGCGACCTCCGTGATCCTGGCCGCCTCGCGCCAGCCGGTGTGGTCCTTCCAGAGCCAGCACTGCGCGTCGAGGTGCTTTTTCCACTTCTGGCCGAGCGCCAGAGGCTGGTTGGCGGCATCGACCGGAATCGGGCTGGAGCCGGTGGAGTCGACGCCGATGCCAATGATGCGGTCCGCGGCGAAGCCTCGTTTTTTCTTCGCTCCGGCCAGTGCGCCCCGGACACTTTTCTCGAGTCCGTAAAGATAGTCGCCGGGATGCTGGCGGGCCAGGTGGTGGTCCTTGGGGTCGAGCAGGACGCCCTGCCGGCCGCCGGGATAGTTGACCACGCAGCTGCCGATCTCCGCGCCATCGGCGCAGCGGACGATGAGGGCGCGCACAGAATTTGTGCCGTAGTCGATGCCGAGGGTGAAGGAGTCGCTCATGCGGGAAATGTGGGATTCAGGAGGTACGCAACAGTGGACAGGGGTAGGGGCACCGCTTGACGGCGCCCGGGCGTCCGCAAGGAACGCCCCTACACGGGACTTTGTTTCATGGAATGATTCCCTCCTGCTTCAACACCTGCTCGAAGTTTTCGCGGGTGATGAAGATGCCGGCCGTGCGGGTGTCGAGGGGAGGCTCGATGTCGTCCTTGACCCAATGGCAGAGCATCTCGGCGGTGCGAAAACCCTCCTGCGGCGCGGAGACGAGCATGGAGCCATAAAAGCCGGTGGGCTTGGATTTGCGCAGCTCGTCGATGCAGTCGGTACCATTGATGCCGATGCCGATGACGTCGCCGGCGGTGAGGCCGCGGTCCTCCATCGCGCGCACGGCGCCGAGCACGCCGGTGTCGTTCAGCGCGCAGATCAGCCAATGCTTCACCACGGGATGCTGGGTCAGCACGATATTGGCCGCGGCGAAGCTGCCGGGGATGTCCGTGGTTTTTTGCGCGCCCTTGAAAATCCTGTCCGTGGGAAAACCGGCTACCTTGAGGGCGGCGATCGCCCCGTCCGTGCGGGCGCGGGCGGTATCGAGCTCCTCGAAGGTGATCGCGCACAGGCCGGTTTCCTCCACCGGCCATTTCCGACGCTGCATTTCCTTGAACAGCTCCTGCCCGACGTCATGGCCGATCCGGCTGGCGGACATGCCGAGGTAATGGACATTGGTCATGAACCGGCCGTCGCCCGCCACGAGCTGGTCGTCGACGGTGATGACCTTCAAACCGTTTTGTCGGGCCTTGTTCATGATGCCGGGCCCCAGCCGCACATCGGGCGTGCAAATGACGAAGCCCTTGGCCCCGACCGCGGCGAGATTGTCGATGGCGGTCATCACCTTTTCACCGTCGGTGACGCCCAGCTTCACGACATCAAACCCATATTGCGCGGCGGCCTTTTCGGCGCCCTGCCATTCAAACTGAAACCAAGGTTCTTCGGGCTGCTTTACGAGGTAGCCGAGCTTGAGGCGCGGCTCGGCGGCGCCGGCCACCGGAGAGGTTCCGGCGAGCGCGCCCAGCCCGGCCAGGCAAATCAGCAGCGGGCGGAGATGCTTCATGAAACAGAAGGGTAATTTAATCACTGGGATTCCGGGATGAGGACGGGGTAGTTACGGATCATAACCGGCTCCGGCAAGCGCCGGCTGCATCCACTATGCGGGAATTGCGGCAAGGCGGTCTAGTGTGTTTTGCCCCCGGCGAAAAAATATCGTGGTTGCGCTGGTTGCGGGGCGGCTTTTCCATGAAAATCCCCTCTTAAAAACCCTATTGCCCATGAAGCTTCTTACCTCCCTCTGCCGTCCCCTTTGGCCCTGTGTCGTGCTGGCTCTGCTCGCGTTTGCGCCAGCCGCGTCCGCGAAGGCCCTCAAGGTCGGCTTCGCCCAGACGGGTGCCGAGAGCGGCTGGCGCACGGCCAACACCGACTCGATGAAGTCCGAGGCCGTGGCGCGCGGCATCGACCTCAAGTTCGCCGATGCCCAGGGCAAGCCGGAGAACCAGATCCGCGCCGTGCGGTCGTTCATCGCCCAGGGCGTTGACGCCATCATTATCGCGCCCATCGTCACGACCGGCTGGGAGCCGGTGCTGCGCGAGGCGAAGCAGGCCAAGATCCCGGTCATCGTCATGGATCGCGCCGTGCAGGTAAGCGACGAGTCGTTGTATGCCTGCTTCATCGGGTCGGATTTCGCCGAGGAAGGACGCATGGCGGCCGACTGGCTCGCCAAGTACACCGGGGGCAAGGGCCGCATCCTGGAGCTGCAGGGCACCACCGGGTCGGATCCGGCGAATGAACGGCGCCGGGCCTTTGCCGAGGGGATCGCGAAGTATCCCGACCTCAAGGTGATCGATTCGCAGAGCGGTGACTTCCAGCGCCAGCAGGGCAAGGAGGTCATGGAGGCCCTGCTCAAGAAGCACGGGCGCGATTTCGACATCGTCTACTCGCACAATGATGACATGGCGCTCGGGGCCATCCAGGCCATCGAGGCCGCGGGCCTCAAACCGGGCAAGGATGTCATCATCGTCTCGATCGACGCGATCAAGGAGGGCGTCACGGCGGTCGCGGACGGCAAGATCAACTGCGTGGTCGAATGCAATCCGCTCTTCGGCCCCAAGGCCTACGATGCCGTCGCGAAGATCGTCGCCGGCCAGCCGGTGCCGAGAAAGCAGTACAACAAGGACGGGCTCTTCGATGCCACCAACGCGGCCGCGGCCCTGCCGACCCGGCAGTATTGAAGGTGCGACGCGCCGGCGCCGAAGCGATCAAACGTCCTGCGCGCATTTGATCGCTGACGGAGTCAAACCACGCGCGGGGTCAATGCGTTCCACCCCACAGCATGATCCCGGGTCGGCAGATTTTCCGCCATGACTGAACCGCTGCTTGCCATGCGCGGCATTGGGAAGCGGTTTCCCGGGGTTGTCGCGCTCAACGGCGTGGATTTCAGCGTCCGGGCCGGCGAGATTCATGCGCTGCTTGGCGAGAACGGCGCGGGCAAGTCCACGTTGATCAAGGTGCTCACCGGGGTGTATGCGCCCGATGCCGGCGAAATCCTGCTCAACGGCCGGCGCGTGGCCCCGGCGTCCCCAAAGGAGGCCGAGGCCTGCGGCATCAGCACGGTTTACCAGGAGGTAAACCTGGTCCCGTCGCTCTCCATCGCCGAGAACATCATGCTCGGCCGCCAGCCGGGCCGGGCCGGATTGCTCAACTGGCGCGCCCTGCGCCGGCGCGCGCGGGCGGCCCTGGCCCGGCTGGAGATCGAGTGCGACGTGGAGGCCGAGCTCGGGTCGCTCTCGGTCGCGCTGCAGCAGATGGTCGCGATCGCGCGGGCGCTCGACCTGCAGGCGCGGCTGCTCGTGCTGGACGAGCCGACCGCCAGCCTTGACGAAAAGGAAGTGGCGGACCTCTTCGCGATCATGCGACGCCTGCGCGGCGAGGGCCTCGGCATCGTGTTTGTGACCCACTTTCTCGAGCAGGTGTATGCCGTGACGGACCGGCTGACGGTGCTGCGCAACGGCGAGCTCGTGGGCGAGCACACGACCGCCGGCCTGTCGCGTCTCGCCCTCGTGAGCCAGATGCTCGGCCGGGAAGTGACGGCGGAGATCGCGGCGCCCGGCGTGGCGGCGGCAAAGGGGGAAAAGAAAAGTGCGCCGCCGTTGCTGGCCGCGCGTGGGCTGGCCCGCCGCGGGGCGATCCAGGGCCTCGATCTGGAACTGCACTGCGGGGAAGTCACCGGCCTCGCCGGCCTGCTCGGCTCGGGCCGCACGGAGACCGCCCGCCTGCTATTCGGGATCGACCGCGCCGATGCCGGCGAGCTGCGGGTGCGGGGGACGCTGACCCGGCTCCGCTCGCCGCGGGAGGCGGCCCGGCTGGGCTTCGCCTTTTGCTCCGAGGACCGGAAAATCGAGGGCATATTTCCCAATCTTTCCGTGCGGGAAAACCTCATCTTCGCCCTGCAGGCAAAGCAGGGGGCCTGGCGCGTGCTCGGTCGCGCCGAGCAGGTGCAGCTGACCGAACACTACATCGCCGCCCTGCGTATCAAGACGCCGGGGCCCGAGACGCCGATCCGCAACCTTTCCGGTGGCAACCAGCAGAAGGTGCTGCTGGCCCGGTGGCTGGCCACGCAGCCCGAGCTGATCATCCTCGACGAGCCGACCCGCGGCATCGACATCGGGGCGAAGGCGGAGATCGAGCAGATCATCGCGAAGCTCCGCGCCGACGGCCTCGCGGTCCTCTTCATCTCCTCGGAAATCGAGGAGGTCGTGCACAACAGCACCCGGGTGGTCGTGCTGCGCGAGCGTCGCCGCGTCGCCGAATTCACCGGCGGCGACATCACGGCCGGTAGGCTCATGTCTGCCATGGCCGGCGGACATGTTGAATCCAAAAGGCAGGACTCGGAGTGAAAGAACCGGATTCGAGATTCTTCGTGGCCAACCCGGGTTGGAGTTCGCGATCGCTTCAGCATGAGTGAGACACGGCTGCAGTCTTTCTGTCGATCGCCCGTGGTCTGGCCGCTGGCGGGGATCCTCCTGCTCGTGCTGGTCAATCTGGTGCATGATCGCAGCACCGCGTTCCTGCAGGTCACGGTGACGGACGGGCATCTTTACGGGACTCTGGTCGACATCCTGAATCAGGGCTCGCGCTGCATGCTGGTGGCGCTGGGCATGACGCTGGTCATCGCCGTGAGCGGCGTGGATCTCTCGGTGGGTTCGCTCATGGCAGTCGGTGCCGCGGTAGCCGCGGTGTTGCTGGCTCGCGAGGCCCATTCGGTGGCGCTGGCGATGACCGCCGCGCTGGCGGCAACGGCGCTGGCGGGACTGGCGAGCGGGCTGCTCGTGACCTGGGTGCGGGTGCAGCCCATCGTCGCGACGCTCATCCTGATGGTGGTGGGACGCGGCGTGGCGCAGCTCATCACGGACGGCAACGTGATCATCATCCAGCGCGCCGGCTTCGAGTTTCTCGGTAACGGCTACCTGCTGGGGCTGCCGTTTTCGACCGTGCTAGTTGTGGCGCTTTACCTGGGGGCGCAGGTGGTGCTCCGGCGCTCGGCGGCGGGACTCTTCATCGAGGCGGCGGGCGACAACGAAACGGCCAGCCGGTTCGCCGGCCTCGCCGTTGGGCGGGTCAAGTGCCTGGCCTACATGACGAGCGGTTTGTGTGCGGGCCTCGCCGGCCTGCTGGCCGCGTCGAATATCCGCGCCGCCGACACGCTGCGCGGTGGCGAGAACATGGAGCTCGATGCCATTTTCGCCGTGGTGGTGGGCGGAACCGCGCTGACGGGCGGGCGTTTCTCCCTGCTCGGTTCGCTGGTCGGCGCGCTGTTGCTGCAGACCCTGACCGTGACGATGTACAACCTCGGTGTGCCGCCGGCGGTCGCGCCCGTGCCGAAGGCGCTGCTGATCATCGGCGTCTGCCTGCTGCAGTCGGAAAAGTCGCGCCGCTGGCTGGGCGGACTGTGGAGCGCACGGAAGGCCGCATGAAACGGAATATTTTAGCCACTGATTTCACGGATGGGCACAGATGGAGGCGGGTTTTTATCTGTGCCGATCGGTGTAATCTGTGGCCGAAAAATCCGGAGGCTCCACAATGAAGGCATCGATTCGCCGGCGGCTGCCATTGCTGGTCACGGCAGGCACATTCGTGGTCCTTTTTGTCACTGCGGGGATCATGTACGACGGGTTTTTCTCCAGCCGGGTGTTCGTGAACCTGTTCACCGACACGGCCTCGACCGGAGTCGCGGCGGTGGGCATGACCCTGGTGATCTTCTCGGGCGGGATCGATCTCTCGGTAGGGGCGGTCATCGGGTTCACCTCGATCCTCATGGCCACGCTGGTAGAGAAGCACGGGGTGCACCCGGCCGTGGCGGCCACGGCTGCGCTGGCGCTTGGGGCAGGGCTGGGCGCCTTCATGGGCATGCTGATCCAGGTGTTCCGCCAGCCCCCGTTCCTCGTCACGCTTGCCGGCATGTTTCTCGCGCGTGGCGGAGCCTGGTGGATCAGCACGGAGTCGACGGAGATCAAGCACCCGCTGCTCGTCGGGCTCTCCGGCTTTGCCTGGGAACCCGGCGGCGGCCTGCGGTTGCCCACGACCGCCCTGGTGCTGGTGGCGGCGCTGGCGGCGGGTTATGTGCTGGCGCATCACACCCGGTTCGGACGCAACCTGCTGGCCATCGGTGGCAACGAGCAATCGGCGTTGCTCATGGGACTCCCGGTGGCCGCGACGAAGATCTGGGTGTACACGCTGAACGGCGCGTGCGCGGCCCTGGCCGGCCTGGTCGCGGTGATTTACTCGGGGTCGGGCAACCCCAGCCAGGGCATCGGCCTGGAACTCGATGCGATCGCCGTGGTGGTGATCGGCGGGACGCTGCTCTCGGGCGGACGCGGGCATATGCTCGGGACGCTCTTTGGCATCTTGATCTTTGGGACCATCCAGTCGGCACTGCTCTTCGACGGCCGGCTCGGTTCCGCGTGGCTGCGGATCGTGGTCGGGCTGTTGCTGCTCGGTTTTATTTTACTGCAACGCCTCATGCTTGGCCGTGCCGACCGGAGATCGTGACACCGCGCGTTTATTTTTCCCAGAAATCCCGCAACCGATCAGGAAGCGGTGCGTCGATCTCCTTACCCCATAACCCACCATGATCATCCCCAAGTCCTACTTTCTCTCCCTCGCGACGCTGTCGCTCTTCGCCGCTGCAAGCCCGGGCCTGCGGGCGCAGGCCCCCAAGGCCGATGCCGGTGCTCCTCTCTTTACGGAGGACTTCGAATCCGGATCGCTCAACCCCGCCGTCTGGGACAAGCGGGTCGGCGGCATGGCCGAGGTCACGGTGCAGACCGCCCAGGTCGCGCATGGCAAGTCTGCCCTCCAGATTCACTATCCGATGGCGGCCAACCGGGCCTATGGCTTCGCCGTCGCGAGCCATCTGCCGGAGTCGCTGAAGCAGCACGGCTTTGGCCGGGCCTATGTCTACATCGCGCCCGGCATGCCGGCCGGCCATGATGTGCTGTTGACGGGCGGCTCTGCTGGTTTCCCGCTTTCGAACTACCTGGAAGTCGGCGCCTCCGGCGGCAAAAATATCTTCCTTTCGTTTCAACGGCGCGATCCCAAGACCCCGCCGGGCCAGGAGACGATGGCGCGGGGCGGTCCGTACCCGGTGGGCCGCTGGTTTTGCCTCGAATGGGAATTCAACGACCAGCCGGACAAGACGACGGTTTGGATCGACGGCGAGCTGGCCAAGGAGAAGGCGTTTGTCCTCAGCAACAATCCGAAGGAAGACGCGCTGAAGGAAGTGGATCCGGCCGACGGCAAGAGCACCGGCTTGGTGAACGGCTTCGTTGAATTCGCCTTTGGTTTCCGCCCCTATGCTGCCGCGAAAGGGGACTTCGACATCTACTACGACGATATCGCCCTGGATACGAAGCGGATCGGTCCGGTGAAATAAGGACGGAGCGACCGGCAGCGGAATGGCCGGGGTAGGGGCGTTCCTTGCGGACGCCCGGCTTGGAGTCCCGAAGAGGGGCGTCCGCAAGGGACGCCGCCCTACGTCTATGCGTCGGCTTCGACCTGCTGGGCGCTGAGGTTGCGCCAGCGCTCCAGCACGCGGCGGTACGTGTCGTCGGGCGACAGGCCATAGGCGGCACGGAGCTGCTCGACGTTGCTGCCGTGCTCGACGAATTTGTCGGGCCAGCCGATGCGTTCAAGCGCGACGGGACAGTCGGCCTCCTGTAACGCTTCAAGCACGGCGCTGCCGAAACCGCCGGCCAGCACATGGTCTTCCATCGTCACGAGCAGGGGAATGCAGGCGGCATGACTGAGGAGCAGGGTCCGGTCGAGAGGCTTGACGAAGCGGGCGTTCACGACGCCGACCGAAATGTTTTCCTCGCTGGCGAGGCGGGCGGCGAGCCTGAGGGCGTCGGCCACCATGTTGCCCAGCGCCCAGATCATGACGTTCGAGCCGTTGCGCAGCACCTCGGCGTGTCCGAACGGAAGGAGGGCGGGCTTGTCCTTGATTTTCACGCCGGGACCGCTGCCGCGCGGATAACGGATGAAGGCGGGGCCATTGTGCTGCAGGCTCGTGTGCAGCATGTCGACGAGCTCGTCCTCATCCTTGGGCTGCATGACGACGGCATTGGGCACGCAGCGGAGATAAGCGAGGTCGAACAGGCCGTGGTGGGTCGGACCGTCATTGGGCGAAAGGCCGGCGCGGTCCATGCAGAAGGTCACCGGGAGATTCTGCAGCGCGACATCGTGGATGATCTGGTCGTAGGCGCGCTGGAGGAAGGTCGAATAGATCGCCACGACCGGCCGCAGGCCCTTGGTGGCCATGCCCGCGGCAAACAGGACGGCATGCTCCTCGGCGATGCCGACATCGAAGAACTGCCGGGGCACCTCGGCCGCGAGATGAGAAAGGCCCGTGCCGCTGGGCATCGCCCCGGTGATGCCGACGATGCGCGGATCGGCCTGGGCAAAGCGCACGAGCGCTCGGCCGAAGACCTCCTGATAGGCGGGTGAAGCACCCGGCGCCGTCTTCAGGCTTTCGCCGGTGACGGGGTCGAAGGGGCTGGCACCGTGGAATTTCTCGGGCGAGTTGACCGCGGGGTCCAGGCCCTTGCCCTTTTTCGTCAGCACATGAATTAGCACGGGCACATCGCAGTGACGGGCAAATTCCAGGTTCTTGACGAGGGCGTCGAGATTGTGGCCATCGACTGGGCCGAGGTAGCGCAGGCCGAATTTCTCGAAGAGGGAGGACTCGACGAAGAAGTCCTTGGTCTCGCGCTTCCACTTATTGTAAACCCGGTTCATCTCGACACCGACGGGGAAGCTGCGGAAGAACGCCTCCACGTCGTGGTGGAGCTTGTTGTAGGTCGGGTTGGTGCTGAGGCGGTTGAGATAGCGGGAGATTGCGCCGACGTTCTTGGCGATCGACCATTCGTTGTCGTTGAGGATGACGATCAGGCGCTTGGTGGAGGAAACCACGTTGTTGAGCGCCTCCAGCGTGATGCCGCAGGTGAACGCGGCATCGCCGCAAACCGCGACCACGTGTTCATGGGAGCCGCGCAGGTCGCGGGCAGTGGCCATGCCGAGCGCGGCGCTCAAGGCGGTGCCGGCATGCCCGGCGCCGAACGCGTCATGCACGCTTTCCGGGCGGTAGAGAAATCCGCTCGCACCGCCGCTTTGCCGCAGGTTGTGGAAAAAATCGCCGCCGCGGCCGGTCAGCAATTTGTGGACGTAGCCCTGATGCGCGACGTCGAAGACGAATTGGTCCTCCGGCGTGCTGAAGACGCGGTGCAACGCGATCGTCAGCTCGACCACCCCGAGATTCGGGCCGATGTGGCCGCCGTTCCGGGAAGTGACCGCGATCAGCTCGTCGCGGATTTCCTGGGCGAGCTGCGGCAACTGGGAGGCGTCCAAGGCCTTGACGTCGGCGGGACCGCGGATGCCAGCGAGCAGGCGGGTCGGCGGGGTGGGGGTGGCGGGCTGGACAGGAATGGAATCACTCATCGGGGGATGAAAACGGCGGGAAGCGGCTCAGGCCTCGCGTTCGGTGGCGAACTTCTCGAACGCGACACCGTCCTTCTGCTTCTTGAGCTGCTCGATCTTGAGCTCGGCGTCCTTCAGGCGCAACTCGCACACCTTGAGCAGCTTGTTGCCCTCCTCGAACTTCGCCAGGAGCTCGGCGAGGGGCACCTCGCCCGACTCCATGGATTCGACGATTTTCTCCAGTTGGGCGAGGGCATCCTCGAAGGACACCTTGGCGGTTGATTTGGCTTCCACGCGGCCAAGATGCGTGGGCCGGCCGGTATTTCAAACAATCTTTGGGGTGGGGCTGCTGCCCCCGCCAATCGAATTTCGCGCCGAGGCGCAGTGACGCAGAGCGGGGCGAAATCGCGGGGCAATTCAATCATCGCATTCAACGGCCGGATTTCTCCGCGGTCCTGCGCCTCGGTGCGAAATTCCCTTGCTGCGAATCTTTGGGCTGGCAGCGCCGGCGGTTTCGCATGGATTGGGCGCATGGTGCTGACGATCGTGGCGGTTTTGATGGTGCTGCGTCTGGCCGGGGAGCTTGTGCTCTCCGCCCTGAACCGGGCGGAGGTGCGCCGCCACGCCGCTGCGCCGCCGCCGGCCGCGGCGGCGATCATGGATGCCGCGACCTATCCCAAGTCCGTTGCCTACACGCTGGAGCGGTCGCGCTTCGGCACCTTGAGCGAGATTTTTGACACCCTGGTGCTCGCGCTCGTCCTGTTCGGCGGATTCCTGCCCTGGCTTTTTGCCCATGTGGCATCGTGGGGTGCGCCGGGGGCGATGTGGGACGATGCGGTTTTCATCCTCCTGGCCGGTGTGGTGCTTTCGATTCCGGGGCTGCCGTTCGAATGGTGGGCGCAGTTTCGGATCGAGGAAAAGTTTGGCTTTAACAAGAGCACCGCCGGCCTCTGGGTGGCGGACAAGCTGAAGGGCCTTGCGCTCATGCTGGTGATCGGCTTCCCGCTGCTCTGGGCGCTGCTGTCGCTGGTCCGCTGGGCGGGCGCGGCCTGGTGGCTGTGGGGTTTCGCCCTGATGTTCGGCTTTCAGCTCCTGATGATGGTGCTGTACCCGAAGCTGATCCTGCCCCTTTTCAACAAGCTCACACCACTGCCGGAGGGCGAACTGCGCGGGAAGCTCCTGGCGCTGGCCGAACGCACGGGATTCCGCGCCCAGACCATCGAGGTGATCGACGGCTCGAAGCGCTCGGGCCACTCCAACGCGTACTTCACGGGCTTCGGCCGGTTCCGGCGCATCGTGCTGTTTGACACGCTCATCGCCCAGCTCACGACCGATGAACTCGCCGCCGTGCTGGCGCACGAGATCGGCCATTACCGGCGGGGCCATATCCCGAAGATGATCGCGCTCTCTGCGGGAATGCTGCTCGCGGGCTTCGGGATTATCGCCTGGCTCGCGCAGAGCCCGTGGTTTGACACTGCGTTCGGGTTCCCCGCCGGGGAAATCGCCCCGGCCTTCCTCCTATTCGGGCTGCTGAGCGGCCTGGCGACGTTCTGGTTCTCACCGGTCGTGAACCTCTTTTCCCGCAAGCACGAATATGAGGCGGACGCCTTTGCGCGCGAGGCGGTGGGCGGGCCCGCGGCGATGATCGGGGCGCTGCGTAAACTGGCGCAGAAAAACCTGACGAACCTCACGCCGCATCCGTGGTTCAGCGCGTTCTTTTACTCGCATCCGACACTGGTCGAGCGCGAGCGGTCCCTGACGGAATCGATTTAGCCGCTGATTCCACCGATGGGCACCGACAAATCCAAATCCGGCTCCGAAATCCATTTGTGACCATTCGTGCGATCTGTGGCCAAAAACTGCCTGTGGTTTGTTCTGATCCTGACGACAGCCCGGGCCGAGACGCTCACGGTCGCGACCTACAATGTTGAAAACTACGTGGCGGCCGACCGGATGACCGAGGCGGGTTATCGCAAGGAGTATCCGAAGCCCGAGGCGGAGAAGCAGGCGCTGCGCACGGTCATTCGCGGCCTGAACGCGGACATCCTCGCGCTGCAGGAGATGGGTGGGGCGCCCTATCTCGAGGAGCTGCGCCGGGACCTGAAGGCCGAAGGGCTCGACTATCCGTATGCGGCGCTGCTCGAGGGGCCTGATGTCGACCGTCATGTCGCGTTGCTGGCGCGGCGTCCGCCCAAGTCGGTGAAACACCACGTGAACCTGGGGTTCACCTACTTCGGCGCGCGCGAGCAGGTAAAGCGCGGGTTACTGGAGGCGACCTTCATGACACCGACGGGCGATCTGACCATCTTCGCGCTTCACCTCAAGAGCCGCTTCACCGACCGGCCGGATGACCCGCAGTCCGCGATCCGCCGGACGGCCGAGGCGCTCGCGGTGCGGGATGTCGTGCTGCGGCGCTTTCCCGCTCCGGGCGCGGAGCGCTATTTGATTCTTGGCGACTATAACGACAACCGGGAGAGCAAGGCCGTGCAGCACCTGCTGGCGCGGGGCCGGACCGGCGTTTCCATGCTTCTGCCGGCGACGGATTCCCGCGGGGAAGTCTGGACGCATTATTATCACGCCGAGGACAGCTATTCACGGGTGGACCACATCCTGGTGTCACCGGCGTTGCGCGCCGCGGTGGCTGGTGGTGAGGCCCGCATCTACGACGTGCCGGAAACGCGCCTCGCGAGCGACCATCGCCCGGTGGCTGTCACATTGAAGCTGGATCAACCGTAGCGGTGGCACCCGTTTAGGCGGCGCAGGAGGATAAAAATAAAAAAGGCCGGCGCAGGATGGCGCCGGCCAGAAATGAAATCCAGTTGCCGCTTATTTGGCGGTAACGGTCACCGGGACGGAGAGCTCGCCGGCGCCATAGCCCTTCAGGAAGAGACTCCCGGAACCGGCCTTGCCGCCTTCCACCGTCACGCTGACGCTGTTCTGGCCGGCGGGAATGACGACCTCGGGCATGATCACGGCGTCGGGCACGTCGGTCGTGATGTCGAGCAGCTGGCCGCCGGTGCCGGCGGCGTTGGGCACGGTGAAGGTGATGACCTGTTTTTCGCCGGTGCGCAGGGTGAGGGAGGCCGGTGACACCTGAAGAGTGCTCGGATCGATGCGGAACGTGCCGATGGGCGAGTTGCCCGCAGAACCGTTGAGGGTGACCTTGTAGTTCTTGTTGGCGTCGAGCGGCGGGACGAAGAAACTGAGGGCGTTGGGCGACTCAAAGACCGTGCGGGTGGCGGTGTTGTCGACGTAGATCACGTCCTGGGCGGTGAAGCCGCGCCCCAGCACGCTGATGCGCGAGCCCACCGGGCCGCGATTGGCGAGGAGGGCGAGGACATTGCGGCGCACAATCTTGGTGTGGGTGATCTCCGTGTAAGCCTCGCGGTCGCGCTGCAGCCCGTTCGACTCCGCCTTGAAGCTGACGAGGTAATAGTAGGCCATCTCGTCCCGGCCGGCGGGCAGTTGGTAATCAAACTCGTAGATGTCGTCGCCCAGCGAACTCTTGGTCATCTTGAAGTTCTGCCCGTCGATGATGATGCGGGGATCCACGCTGCCCGGCACGATGGACGTGGCCTTCTGGGTTACCCGCAGCGTGAGCGTGTAAATTTGGGAAGGATTCTCCGGCAGCGTGCTGGGGGTCAGATTCGTGAGGGTGAACTCGCAACCCGTGAGAAACGCGAGGCCAAGCGCGGCGCCGAGCCAGAGGAGGATTTTTCTCGCGAGAGAAATTCGGTTGGTATGCATTGGGTCTTTGGAGGAAAACCAGACGGGATTAATGCGCGTTAGTAATGAGCCACTTAGTAACAGAGCAAGCCAAAGCTGAAACGGGGGCCCCATTGGGTCTCTATGTGCATGTTCCGTTCTGTGCCTCGACGTGTGATTTCTGCGCATTTTATCAGGTGAAGCCGACCGCCAGATCGGTGGATGGGTTCCTTACGGGGATTGCGCGAGAATCGGAGATGGTCGCGTGGGACCGTCCGCTGACCACCGTCTTCTGGGGCGGCGGCACACCGGGACTGCTGTCGCCCGGAGACCTGCGGCGGCTCGGGGTGGTGGTGCGCGGCATCCCCGGTGGCGCCACCATGCAGGAATGGACGGTCGAACTGGCCCCGGCCTCGGTGACGCCGGAGCGCCTCGCGGCGCTGCGTGAAATCGGCGTGACGCGGGTGTCGCTCGGCGTGCAAAGCTTCCAGCCGGGTCTGCTCGACGCGCTGGGCCGCCAGCACACGCGCGAGCAGGTGGACCGGGCCTACGACCGCATCCGCTCGGCGGGATTTGCGAGCGTTAACCTAGACCTGATGTTTGCGCTGCCGGGCCAGACCGCGGAGGAATGGGCGGCCGATGTACGCGAGGCGGTGTCGCGCGGACCCGATCACATCTCGACCTATTGCCTGACCTTTGAGGAGGACACCGCGTTGTGGGTGAAGCTTTCGCAAGGCCGTGTGAAGCTGGATCCGGAGCACGAGGCCCGCCTTTATGAGGCCACCTGGGCCCAGCTGGGCGCCGCCGGTTACGGGCAATACGAGGTCTCCAATTTTGCGCGCCCCGGCCATGCCTGCCGGCATAACCTCAACACCTGGCGCATGCACGAATGGGTCGGCCTTGGGCCGTCTGCCGCCTCGCAGCAGGCGGGCTGCCGCGGCGCGAATGTCGCCGACCTGGACCAATGGCTGGCGCACCTGTCGCGAGGAGAGCGCGTGACGGAGGACCGTGTGGCGCTGACGCCGGCCTTGCTGGCGGAGGACGCGTTGATCTTTGGGCTGCGCCTGAATGCGGGAGTGAATGTTGTCGAGTGGCGCGACCGCTGCCCGGATGCACCCTGGTTGGCCGTTGAGGCCCTGCTCACGCGGCTGGTCGAGGACGGCCTCGCGCTGCGTGAAGATGGTACGGTGCGCCTGACCGACCGTGGCCGCCTGCTGGCCGATTCGGTGGGCGCGGAGGTGATGGCGGCGTTTGCCGAGGAGGCGGTGGCTTTATGAACAGCTCGCACAAAGAACACACCCCGGGGCCTTGCGCCACCCCTCTTGCTAGAGGGGAACCTGATCGGCTCCCTTCTAACAAGAAAAGTGCCCAACGGGCGGGATGCGTCATGGCACTGCTGCTATTGTGCGCCTTGTTTTTCATCGTCCCCGCCCGGGCCGCGGAGCATGCCCTCGTGATCCAGACGGATTTCGGCACCAAGGACGGCGCAGTCGCCGCCATGCGCGGCGTGGCCTATGGGGTGAGCCCGAAGCTGGCGATCTTCGACCTCAGCCACGAGAATACGCCCTACGACATCTGGGAAGCGGCCTACCGCCTGAAACAGACGGCGTCATTTTGGCCGGCCGGCACGGTGTTTGTCTCGGTGATCGACCCCGGGGTCGGTACCGAGCGCAAGTCGGTCGTGCTGAAAACCAAGAGTGGCCACTACTTCGTCAGTCCCGACAACGGCACGCTGACGCTGGTGGCGGAGGAGCTCGGCATCGCGTCTGTGCGTGAAATCGACGAGGCAAAGAACCGCCGTCCGGGCTCGGAGAAATCGTACACCTTTCACGGCCGCGACGTTTATGCCTATGTGGGCGCCCGGTTGGCGGCGGAGGTGATCACCTATGCGGAGGTCGGCCCGGAACTGCCGCAGCGGGTGGTGATGCTGCCATATGAGCGGCCGCGCCTTGAAGGCGGAGCGTTGATCGGCACGATTCCCTATCTGGATTTCCAGTACGGCAACATCTGGACGAATCTCGACGACGCATGGTTCGCGCGGCTGGAGCCCAAGTTAGGCGACCGGTTTCACGTGACGGTCAGTCATGCAGGCAAAACCGTCTATGCCGGCGACATGCCCTACACGCGTACGTTTGGCGATGTGCCCGAGGGGGCGCCGCTGCTCTATCTCAACAGCCTGATGAACGTGGCGTTCGCGCTCAACCAGGGTGACTTCGCAAAAAAGCAGGGCATCAGCTATGGCGCCGAGTGGAGCGTGCGCGTCGAAAAGGTGAAACCATGAGGATCGAGGCGGGCTCCGGCCGGGGCCTTTCGGCACGTTTTATTTTCAGCATCGCCTCCGCGATCGTCGCTTCGGGCCTGCAGGCAGCGGACCGGCTCGCGATCGTCTGGCCCACGCCGAACGACGCGTTTGCGCAGGGCAAGCCGATCCCGGCTTTCCTGCAGGACGCAGGCTCGGGTGACCCGGAATCGGGCGGCTTCGGCTGCGTGCGCAGCAACGGCGGGCAGTTCCATGAGGGCCTCGACATCAAGGCCCTCGCCCGCGACCGTAGCGGCGAGCCGGTCGATGACATTTACGCGGCGATGGACGGCGTGGTGCGCTACATCAACCTGCAGGCCGGGGACAGCAGCTACGGCCGCTACATCGTGCTCGAGCATCCCGACGCCGTCCCGGCGGTCTACACGCTCTACGCGCACCTGAGCCGCGTGGCTCCGGGGATCAAGGTGGGCGGGAGCGTCACCCGCGGTCAGGTGATGGCGACGATGGGCCACTCGGCCGGGGGGTACGCGATCCCGCGCGATCGCGCCCACCTCCATTTCGAGATCGGCCTGATGGTGACCCGCGATTTCCAAGCCTGGTACGATGGGAAAAAATTCGGCAGCCACAACGACCACGGCCTCTGGAACGGGATGAACCTGATGGGATTCGACCCGCTCGACTTCCTGCGGCAGTTCCGCGCCCGGCAGGTGGCCAGCTTCCAGGACTACATCAGCCGCATGGAACCCGCGTTGCGCGTGCGGATTGCCACCCATCGCGTGCCGGATTTTGCCCAGCGCTATCCCTCCCTGCTGACCAAACCGCTGCCGTTGTCGGTCGACGGCTGGGAAATCAAGGTCAACTGGACCGGCCTGCCGATCTCGCTCACGCCGCTCTCGACGATGGATGTGCTCGGTCTCGCGCCGAACAAGCCGGTGATCCTCGACGTGAACGCGGTCTTGGAACGCCACTACCGGTGCAAGACACTGGTGGTCACGCGTCGCGGGATGCCCACGCCGGGGAAGGACCTCGAGATCCTGCTCGGGCAGATGTTCGGCCTGCGCTAGCGGTTAAGCTCGAGCAGGTAATAATGCCCGAGGACCGGGTTGTCGTACTCATCGATGGCCTTGGCGGCCAGCTTCGGGTCGAGGGTCTTGAACAGGTCGGCCGGGACGTAGCGGTAGTCATCAGGAACTTCGCGAAAGGAGTAGAACTTGGGCCGCGGATAGGCGCTCACGGTGTTGTGCGCGACGAGGGCCGTATGGGAAAAATAGGGCAGGAGGAACTGGTCCTCGAGGTAGATCTTCACGGGGTTGGGAAAATCAAAGCCGATGTGCGGTTCGAGATTGCCGGCGAGACGCGGCGTCTTGACGACCGTCAGGAAATGCCGGCCGAAGGATTTCATGGCAGCAAAGCTCTGCGTGTTGGCGGGCCGGTGGTTCCGCACGCGCAGATACTGGCGATGGCCAACGCCCACCAGGACGCCCGCCACGATCAGGCCGGCCGCGATGCCCGCGACGGATGACAGCTTGGCGGCGGTATGGATGACATAGTGGACCAACCCGGCCAGGAGCAGGATTAGAGGCGGAACCCCGATTGTGAGATAACGCTCGTCGATGTGAAACATCAGCACGAAATGCGATGCCAGAAAAAGCCCGCAAAGAAACCACAGGCACGGACGGTCGCCCGCGGGCAGGCGTCCGGTCAGGAGCAAACCGAGCAGGACCAGATCCCCCACGGCCCATGCCGCCGGGAAGAAGTCAGGACTGTGGTAAAGGGCATAGAAAGCCCCGCGGTTAAGTTTCACGCGCCGGAAAAATGCGGACGGATTGTGACGGATCGCGGTGAGCATGCTTTCACCGTTGGCCACCGGGTCGCCGTAGAGCTTGGTGGCGTAAATGTAGCCGTCACCCTCCGTATCCGACAGCTCGCCTGGCGGCGGGTCCGCCCAGCCCTGGCTCATGTAAAAGCCGTAGATCGATTTGCGAATGGAGGTGCCGTCGCGGCGGGTCACATGCTCGGCGTAAAGGTTGTAGGGGACGAAAATCAGCCCGAAAACGATTAGGAGGGCGGCGAGTCCGAGCCAGGCCGCGCGCGTGCGCCGACGGACGGCCTGCCAGGCAAGCACGAGTACGAGCACGCCGGTGTAGAGCACGAGTTCGCTGCGGCACAAGTAGCACAGACCCCACAGCAGACCGCTGAGCGCATAAAATTTAACGGAGGCCGGCTGTCCGGAGGATTCCTGCTTCAGCAGCCACAGGCTCAGCGCGAGCGCGAGCCCGAGCACCGGCATGGCACCGAGGTGCGAGTAGGGATGGTTGTTGTCGATCAGGTAGGTCGTGAGCGCCGGGCAAGCGAGGGTGAGAACGGCCGCACTATGCGCCGCCGCACGGCCCCAGAGCTGGCGGGCGGAGAAAAACATCGCGCCGGTCAGTGTCGCCAGCCCGCAGCCGACCATCAGGCGGAAGATCAGGACAGGGTCGGACGTCCACAGCCGGAAGAACGCGACCATCAGGGTGGGCAGGAGCGGGCGGAGCGTCAAAGCCGACGGATAATCCAGGCTGGTGACGTAGGAGCCATGCTCGATCACGTGCTGCGCGATGACGAGCTCGAGCGCATTCCACGCGATCATGACGATGAATTGGGCGTAGAAAAAATAGACCCCGAAGGCCAGGGCCATCCACGCGACCGGGGTGTCCAGCAGCCAGGTCGTGGCGCGGCGGGCGAAGGTGTTCATCCCGCGTTCCGCTCAACTCTGCGGTTTCAACTGGTCGAGCAGGACGAGAAACTCGGGATGTTTCTTCAGTTCCTCGAGGTCGGGATCCTGCTCCATCCAGTCGAAGTCCCGGTAGCCGAGCTCAACGGCCTGCCGCAGCGAGCGCAGGGCGTCGGCCTTGCGGCGGGACAGCGCGAGGCTGCAGGCGAGGTTGTAGTGCGCGGTGGCGTTGCGCGGCTGCAACTTCACCAGCTTGCGGTCCATTTTCAGCCCGTCCGCGATCCGGCCCTGCTTGGTGTAAAGCCCGCCGAGGATCTCGACCACATCCACGTAGTCCGGCTCGCGGCGCAGCACCGATTCGAAAAAACCGATTTCAAACGCGGGATCGTGGGTCTTGTCCTTGGCCATCGCGGAGCAGGGGGTTCAGCCGCGGCGCGGGCAGGTTCCGGTCTGGCGGAACCCGTTGCAATACGCGCTCACCTGAAGCCGCTGGGAAACCGGCGTGAGGCCGAGCTTGGACGACACCGTGCTGCCATACCACTCCATGAACGGCGCGCTGATCTCGAAAATACGGTCACAGTCGACGCACACCACCTGCGCGACCTGGGTGGACCCGCCCGACTGGTTGGGCGTGTAGAATTTCTCCCCGGAGCCGATGTCCACCTCGCGCAAGAGCGCGCTCTCCGTCATGATCGGCAGGGTGCGGTAGACGGTGGCGCGCGAGACGGAGTCGTCGATCACACGCGCGTAATCCAATAGTTGTTCCGCGGTGAAGTGGTCCTTCTGCGCAAAGGCGGCGTCAAAGATCGCCAGCCGCTGATTGGTCACGCGCAGCCCCTTCTGGGTCAGAAATTTCCTGAACTTGTCGCGCGCGACGGGAATGCTCACGCGGCGACTGTTTTCCACCCGGGGCGCGACTGTCAATGCCGGCTTACCCGGAATTCCGGCGTTTCGGCCACAGATTCCACTGATGGGCACTGATATGAAATTGTCGTTCTGTGCACCGCGCGGAATCCGGTTGCTTCCTTGGTCATCGCGCAGGTGACGGACCTTCCCGACTTGAAATGGCAGAGAACGGATGTCTTTGGATCTATTTGCGACCATCAGTGAAATCTGTGGCCAAAAAATCCGGCCTTCATGTTTGCCATGCCGCGACGCGCCCGCCGTCATCGCGGCGATGATTGTTGGTGTCCATCCGCTCGCGGGCTTTGACAAGTTGCTGCACTACCGCGTGCCGGATTCGCTGCAGGCGTCCGCCACCGTCGGGGCGCTGGTGCGCGTGCCGGTGCTGAACTCGCTACGGCTTGGGATCATCGGGGAAATCGGCGCACCGCGGGATTTTCCGGTGGACCGGCTCAAGTCCCTGGCGCAGGTGGTGCATCCGTTCCCGGCCCTGCCGCCCGACCTCCTCGGCCTCGCGCGCTGGATGGCGGGCTATTATGCGTGCGGGCTTGACAGCATCATCGAAACGATGATTCCCGCCGCGGTGCGGAACGGCGCGGGGCTGAAGCAGGAAAAGTTGCTGACGGTCGAACGGCACCTATCCGAGGAGGAAATCACGCAGCTGACCAAGCGGGCGCCGCAGCAGGCGCGGCTTTACCGGTTTCTGGCGCAGCAGTTCAAGCCGCAGGGCCGCGGGCTCGTGCTGAAACGCCTCGGGCTCACCGCCGCCGTGAGCAGCGCCTTGGTCAAGCGGGGCGTGCTACGCGAGGAAACGCGTCGCGTTGACCGTGTCGCTTATGCCGACGACTGGGCGCACGGTGAATTGGTCGCGTCCCAGCCCCACCAGCTCAATTCGGAGCAGTCCGCCGCCGTCCAGGCGGTTGCGGCCGGCCTGACGGCGGAAAAGTTCAGTGTCTCCCTCCTCCATGGCGTCACCGGCTCGGGCAAGACCGAGGTTTACCTGCGGGCCGTCGATGCCGCGCTGAAGTCCGGCGGAGGCGTGGTCTATCTGGTCCCGGAGGTCGCGCTCACGCCGCAAACCGTGGCGCGGCTGCGCTCGCGGCTGGAGGCCATCGCCCCCGGTCACCGCGTGGTGGTCTGGCACAGCCACCTGAGCGAGGGCGAGCGCCTGGACGGCTGGCTCGCGCTGGCCACGGGCGAGGCGCGGGTGGTGGTGGGGGCACGCTCGGCCGTTTTCGCGCCGGTGCAGAACCTGAAGCTCATCGTCGTCGACGAGGAGCATGAGCCGGCGTACAAGCAGGACGAGACGCCGCGCTATCACGGGCGCGATGTCGCGGTCATGCGCGCGAAGCTCACCGGGGCGGTCTGCCTGCTGGGCTCGGCCACGCCGTCGCTCGAGAGCTACGCCAACGCCCAGGCGGGCAAGTACCGGCTGCTCCAGCTGCTCCAGCGCGTGGACGACCGCAAACTCCCACACATCGATATTGTCGACCTGCGCATCGAGGCCATGCGTCAGCGCACCCTGCCGGCGTTGTCGCACAAGCTGGTCGAGGCCATGCGCGGCCGCCTCGACCGCCGCGAGCAGACGATCCTGTTCATCAACCGCCGCGGCTACTCGTCCTCGATGCTCTGTACGAAGTGCGGGCACGTCGAGGAGTGCACGCATTGCAGCATCGCGCTGACCTACCACCGCACCGACGAGACGCTGCGCTGCCACCTCTGCGGGGACCAGCGTCCGGCGCCCCTGCGCTGCCCGCAGTGCGGCGCGCCGGAGATCCGCTGGCGCGGGTTGGGCACCCAGCGCGTCGAGGAGGCGGTGAGACGGGTGCTGCCCCGGGCGAAGATCGAGCGGATGGACACCGACGCGATGGCGAAGAAGAACCGCTTCCGCCAGATCCTCGGCGACTTTCGCACGGGCAAGATCGACGTCCTCGTTGGCACGCAGATGATTGGCAAGGGGCTGGATTTCCCAAACGTCACGCTGGTCGGGCTGATCGACGCCGACATCTCGATGCACATCCCGGACTTCCGGGCCAACGAGCGGACCTTCCAGCTGCTGGTGCAGGTGGCGGGCCGGGCCGGGCGCGGTGACCGGGCCGGGGAGGTGATCGTGCAGACCTTCACGCCGCAGGCCGGGGCGGTCCAGTTCTCGCGGCACGCCGACTATGCGGGCTTTGCCGAGTCGGAGCTGAAGATGCGGCGCGACTTTCATTATCCGCCTTACCGTCACCTCATCCATCACCTCTTTCGCGGCCCGAACCCGGAGAAGTTGAAATTCTTCGCGGAGCAGTGGGCGAAACTGGTGGAGAAGGAATTCGGCGACCGCCTCGAACTGCGCGGCCCGTCGCCGTCGCCGATCGAGAAGATCAAGGACGAGTACCGCTGGCAGCTCTGGTATTTCTGCGCCTCGGCGACGAAGGTGGTGCCCCGCCTCGCCGAGCTCCGTTCCAAATTTGCGTGGCCCGACGACCTCACCCAGGTGCTGGACGTCGATCCGGTGAACCTGGGGTAGGGCGGATTAAGAGTTTCGCTCCTTCCCTGCGGCGGATTTATTGCACGCACGGCCTTGCAATGGACTTTCCAGGGGATTCAGACTGCGGAAAAGAGCGATGAAAAGGATCACCGAACTCACGGAATCGCCCGCCCGTGCGCTGGCCAACTGGCGCGAGATCCGGGATGAAATCTTCCGTGCGTATCGCAACGCCCGTTCGGAGGGCCAGCGGGATGAGCTCCTGCGCACTTTCCTCTCCACGATGACCGTGGTCGAGGGAACGCTGGTGACGCCCGACCAGTTGCCCGCGTTCAGGGAGGCAAGGGACAACGACTACAAGTCGATGCTGGTGGAGGAAGCGACGATCGGCGGCGCGCTCTGCATGGAGACACTGGACCGGGTCACCCGGCGCGAAATTATGGCGGGGCGCATGCCGCCGGACGCCAGTTTGCGCCGGACCGCGGAGGAGGGCATGGCGGCACCGCATCCCTCGCAGGCGGAATTGCTCGCACGGCAGCGGAACCAGCCCAAGACGCCCTTCCCGGGCAACCCGAGGTGGCAGCGGTCGTTGGCGTCGGGCGGAAGGTGGGCGGTCGTCACGCTGCCCTACCTGATCGTGCCGTGGGTGGTTTACCGGCTGAACAACGGAGACCAGCCGATCTTTTGGATCACGCTCGGCGGCATGCTGGCGGCCCGGTTGTTTTTCGACCTGACCGAGATTGCGGCCGAGGAATTCGAGTGGCGGCTCACGCGGCGAGACCGGGTGGCGGCCATCGTGGCGTATCTCAAGGAGAACAATTTCCCCGACCCGACGGGCAAGCCATTGGGCGCTTACGGGGATTATTTCGGCTACATGGGCGCCATTGCCATGGGGGAAATGCAGCCGCCCCGGTTGCGCGAGCTCGCGCGGCGGGAAGAGGGGATCATCAGGAATGTGGAACCGTTCCAGGGGTTCCTGACGCGGCTCAGGTTTCATTCGATTCTGGACCAGGCGCTCAAGCAGCATGGGGCGGAGCTGGCCGCGGGCCGCGCGAAAGAGACGCGGCCGTAGTCTTGGCAAAGGCGGCCGGGTGGCAGTGTGGCATATCGCCTCCGGAATCCGCGGCCCGGAGGTCGGCGGCGACCTGGGCGTACCGGCGTGAATTGGCAGGTAGCAAAATGCAAAAACCAAGCGGCCCGGCTCCACGGGAGACCGGACCGCGAGTTGGAGGGAGATCGGCAGCGTCTACACGGCCTTGGGCAGGGCGACGTCGAGATCCACGGCATGCGGGTGATTCCGTTTCACCCGCAGCATCTGGGACCGGCGACCGAGCATGCGATCAAGTTTATCCACGAGCAACGCGACCGCCTTGTGGCATTCGTCGGACTCGACGGTGGCATTCATGTCGGGTCCATGGATGACGACGTGGCCCTTGGCCTTGAAGCGGGTCGAGACCGTCTCCTTGGAATCGCATTCGAGTTCAACCCGGAGACGCACGATCTTCTCCTCGTGCCGGAAGAGGCGCTCCGCCTTTTCCCGCACGAAGGACTTGAGCGACGGGGTCAGCTCAAGATGAATGCCGGACACGATCAGTTCATGGTGGTTGTTTTGTTTGTTCATGTGACTGCGTTGTGGTTGGTTTGAACCAGAGTCGGTGAAACACCGGCGCTGACGGAAAATCTCCCTGTGTCATTTGTGCCCTCGCCTCGCGAAAAGCCCCAAATTCTCTCGGCCGCCGTCCGGGCGGCCGGATCTTCCATGGTGGGAAAATCGTTCATCAAACTGATGACATTACTGGATCCGGAATCGATGTTTTGCAATCCATCTCGACTCAAAGTCGGCACATATCGATCGAAGCTTAAGCTGAGCCATGTACCCGCGTTTTTCTTTCCGTTGGATCAAGAGGAGCACCGGTGGAGCGGGATAGTAGGCGAACTTAATCTCCGGGTGCATGGAGCTGGGAAAAATTACCACCCGACCCGGGCGGAGCGGGCGGGCGAATGAGCACGGAGGTTCCCCAGGGTGAATCGGTGCGGGAAGGACCGCGGGCCTGTCCCTGGCCACGTCGCCTGCATCAGGGGCCGGCACGGCTTATTGCGCCGGACGAACTGCGCGGGTGGATCCTCCACGAGGACGCTCAACTGCTGGTGATCGCGAAGCCGGGCGACGTGGTCTGCCATCCATCGAAGGCCGGGCCGTGGTCGAGCCTGGTCGGCGCCGCGAGGGAATATACCGGCCTGCCGACGATGCACCTGGTCTTCCGGCTGGACCGGGAGACCAGCGGCGTCGTGGTCCTGGCCAAGGATGCGGCCATGGCGAGCCGGCTCCAGAAGGCGATGATGCAGCGGCGGGTGGGCAAGGTTTACTTTGCAATCCTGACCGGTGAGCTGGCGGCGCCGACGACGGTCGACCAGCCGCTCGGCGACGACACGGCGAGCCCGGTGTTCATCAAGGCCGCGGTGGTGGCGGACGGGAAAGCGGCGGTGACTCATTTTACGCCCATGGCCACGGGCGGAGGCTTTACCTTGGCGCGGGTGGTGACCGAGTCCGGGCGTAAACACCAGATTCGCGCCCATGCCCAGTGGCTCGGACATGCCCTCGTGGGGGATAAGATTTACGGACCCGACGCCCGCCTGTACCTCGACTTCATCGACACGGGATGGACCGAGACACTGGCCGCCACGCTGCTGCTGCCCCGGCAGGCGCTCCACTGCGCGGAGATCGACCTGCGGACGGCGGGATTGACGGATGTTTTCACGGCTCCGCTGCCGCAGGACTTGCAGGCCTTTTGTGCGAAGGCCGGGCTGGCGTTTTAAGCGGATGGTTTCCGCTTCAGACCGGCCCGGGAATCGGCAGGCAGGCGATGGCAGTCTCGACGGCGGCACTGTGGGCCGCGATGCGCTGGGCGAGAGGCAATGCTGATGGCGTTTCCAAGGTGTAGCCGAGGCTGCTGTGATGGGCTCGCAGGTAAATCGCCTCGGGCCATTTTTCCCGGAGCAGGGGATCGCCCACGGGCCGGATGATGCCGCCCTGCGCCTCCCGGCCGTCGATCAGGGGGCTTGGGTCGATCGGACAGACCGTGCTGACCGCGCCAATGATCGGGTCGGCCAGGCTGGGCCGATTGGTGGGATTGAGCTCATACAGGTAGAAGCCGGTCGCCTCCCAGTCCTCGTGCAGGCAAAGCGTCAGGTCGAAGTTGGGCTGGCGTCGCAGCCAAGCCGTATGGGCCCGGATCTCGAGCGAGCTCAAATCCTTGTAGTCGCGGTTGAGGTCGAGACCGTCCGCGTTTTCCCGGGTGCCCCGGGCCAGGCCCGTCGGATTGAGCAACGGGCATAGAAACCAGGTGGCCCGTTGGTCAAAAACGCCGCGCTTGAGCAGCTGGAGCAGGGCTTGGGGCGGCGCCGGCTCGTCGCCGTGCATGCCCGCCGACAGATAAATGCGCGGCCGTGGCCCGGGCGTGCGGCGCGTCAGCGCCAGCAGGGGACAGCCTTCGATTTCACCGTAGATCTCGGGACGAAAGCCTACCGCCTGGCCCGCGTCTACGAAGCTTGTGGCGAGGGCGGAGATATTTTCATCCGGGGAGTTTTTGACAGGAGAGGTGGAATCCATGGGAATCAATCTTCGCTCGTCTGTTCTTCATCCTGTCGATTAAGTCCTCTCTGTCCCCAAAAATCTTACCATGGCCAAGGTCCGCGTCCGTTTCGCCCCGAGTCCGACGGGTTTTTTCCACATCGGCAGCGCCCGCACCGCGCTCTTCAACTGGCTTTACGCCCGCCATACGGGTGGGGTTTTCGTCCTGCGCATCGAGGACACAGACAAGGAGCGCAACAGCGAGCAGTTCCTGAACGTCATCTACGACAGCCTCACCTGGCTGGGCTTGAACTGGGACGAGGGCCCCGGGGTCGGCGGCGATTTCGGCCCATATCGCCAGAGCGAGCGCGGGCTGGTTTACCGGGAGTACCTAGAAAAACTCAAGGCGGCCGGCCGCACCTACGAGAAGGATGGCGCGATTTTCTTCCGGCTGCTCGGCGAGCGCCACGAGGTCTATGACGAGCACCGCAAAAAGACCGTGACCAAGGTCGGGAACACCCCGGCGGTGATCGACGACCGGATCCGGGGGCGCGTCGAGCGCACGGAGGACGAGGACTTCGTGATCGTGCGGTCCGACGGCAACCCCGTTTTTCATTTCGTGAACGTGGTGGACGACATCACGATGCGGATCACGCACGTGATCCGCGGCGAGGATCACCTGTCGAACACGAGCAAGCACGTGGAGCTCTTCAAGGCCCTTGGTGCACCGGTGCCGGAGTATGCGCACATCCCTCTGATTCTAAAGCAGAATGGCCCCGGCAAGATGTCGAAGCGCGACCAGGGTGCGCTCATCGAGGAATACCAGCGGCGCGGCTTCCTGCCGGAGGCGCTGGTGAACTTCCTCTGCCTGCTCGGCTGGAACCCGGGTGACGACAGGGAGAAAATGCCAATTGCCGAGATCATCCGGCTGTTTGACCTGCCGGGCGTCAACCAGAGCAATGCGCGTTTCGACGAGAAGAAGCTCGCCCACATGAACCTGGCCTACCTGCTCGAATTGCCGCCGGATCGTTTTGTCGAGCAGGCGCGCGCCTTTTTCGCCCGACTGCCGGCGGGTGCCACGGCCGCAGCCGCGGCAAAGGCGGATGAATCTTATTTCCGCGAGGTCATGCTGCTCAGCCAGCCCAAGGTGAAGGGCATCGAGGAGTTGCCGGCCTACACGGCCTACTTCTTCTGCGAGGATTTTCCGATTGATCCGAAGGTGCGTGAAAAAGTCATGGCCAAGGACGACCCCAAGGCGCGGCTGGCCGAGCTGATCGAGCTGGCGAAGTCGGCGGATTTCTCGACCGACGCGGCGATCGAGGCCGCGATCAAGGACCTCGCGGCCCGCAACGGCGCCGGGTTCGGCGATTATCAGGCGGTGGCACGGCTGGCGGTATCGGGCACGAATGTCGGGCCCAGTATTACCGGGCTTTTCCGCGTGCTCGGACGGGAGCGCGTGCTGCGGCGGCTGGTCCGATTTGCCGCGTAAGGCGCAAATAATTGTAGGAGCCTGCCTGCAGGCGATGAGCGACGCGGACCGACGTAAAAGCGCCTGCAAGCAGGCTCCTTGTTGCTACATCCGATCGCTCCCCATTACTCCTTCGTGTCGTTCACCTTCACCACGTCGAGGAACTCGACCGGGGCGAAGTCATCGGTCAGCAGCTGGGCCTGCGCGACCTTGGCCGTGGGCCAGACGATGTGCTCGGCGCGGATGTCGGCGAGGTCCAGGTGGCCCTGGAGCGGTGGATTGAGTCCGGACACGGCCGGCCAGGCCGCCGGGTCGGTGACGGCCGGCGCCTTGTATTTGACCGCGCAGGCAATCACGTTGCCGCGGCCGGCGGTGCCGAAGAGCACGACTTGTGGAAAGACCGAGCTGAGCGTCTTGAGGTCGGCGTAGTAGAGCTCGGTCGTCGCATGTAGATTGGTGATGAACACGCCGCCATCGGCGAGCTGGCCGGCGCATTCGCGGTAGAACTCCTGCGTCTTGAGGTGCGGCGGCACAAAGCCCCCGCGGAAGGCGTCGAGGATGATCCAGTCCCACTTCTGGGTCGAACGTTTCACATAGAGGCGTCCGTCCATCGTGGTGACAGGCGTCCGGTCCGTCGGCCTGAAGCCCAGCCGTGTCTGCGTGAGCTCGAGCACCTTGGGATCGAGCTCGACCGTTTGCAGGAAGGCCTGCGGGTACGCCGCGGCGAAAAGGCGGTGAAAGCCGGCGCCGCCCAGGCCGACCATGAGGACGCGCTGCGGCTTGGGCTGGAAAAACAGGCCGGCATACAGCGTCCGCGTGTAGGCCACGACCAGCTTGAGTGGATCGTTGAGGTCGACGGCGGACTCGATGAATTCGCCGCGGCGGGAGCGGGCGCGCAGCTCGACGACCGAGCCCTGGCGTTCGACGGTCAGGCTGTTGTACGTGGTATCGAAGCTCTCGACATAGTCACCTGTCTTCTCCGCGGCCAGGAGGGGCAGGCTGAACAGGGCGAGGGGCAGGAAATGGCGGATTTTCACGTGGCAGCGGGTTCGGGGGCGGTGCGCAGGATGGCAATGAGCCCCGCGAGGCTGAGGATTGCCACAGCCAGCCATAGGTAGAGCAGGGTGGAAACCGGGAAATGCGGGATCAGGGCGAAGGCGGTGAGCATGACCCCGGCAATGTTGCCGACCGTGCTAATGCCGTAGATCACACCGGAGGCGGCGCCCGGTGCCGTCCCGCGGGCGGCGAGGTATTGCACGCATTGCGGGCCGAACGACGAAAGCATGGTGACGGGCACGAAAAAAAGGCCGAAACAGGAAACCAGCAGCCCCGTGCCCGGCTCGCTGAAGGCGAGCTCGATGTGGTCAAGGGTGCCGCGCCCGAAAAAAGCGGTAAACGCGAGGGTCAGCACGGCCAGCGAGGCGGCGGATATCTGCCACCGGGAGCGCTGGGAGCGGGGCTGGGCGCTCATCCAGCCGCCGAGCATCGAGCCGAGGCTGAAGGCGGCGAGGAAGGTGGAGATCAGCCAGGCCCAGACGATGATCGACGAACCGAAGTGCGGGTTGAGCAGACGGGAGGCGAGGAGCTGGAAGCCCATGCTGAGAATGCCGAGCACGACGACCAGGGAATGAAATGCGAGTAGCGTCACGATCGGTAAGGCGGGGACATGGACGACACGAGATTTCAGAACCGCAATCAACCCTCAATCCCCTTAGGACCAGATTTCGGAATTCTACGGGAGGCAATCCGAGGGCATTCAAAGATCCTGACCAATTCTCGGATCGTCCTCGGTTCCCCTCCTGTAATATCCCGGCTCTGATTTTTCTGGGTTCTTTCGCGGCAATAATTCTCCCGGGAGGCTTATAGCTTTGAACGGATCAATTGCAGCAGCGCCGGGTACTCGTTGACGGCGGGAAACTGGGGGAATCCGCGGACGACATTCTCGGGGGCGTGGAACAGGATGCCGTGGTCGGCCTGCGCGAGCATGGTGGTGTCGTTGAAGGAATCGCCGGCGGCGATGACCTGGTAGTTCAGGGACTGCAGCGCCTGCACCGCGTGTCGCTTCTGGTCCGGCATGCGCAGCTGATAGCCGGTGATGCGGTCGCCGGTCACCAGGAGTTGATGGCAGAAAAGCGCGGGCCAGCCGAGGCCATGGAGGAGGGGCTGCGCGAACTGGGCGAACGTGTCGGAAAGGATGATGATCGGCACCTGCTGCCGTAGGGCGTCGAGGAATTCGACCGCACCCGGCAGCGGAGACAGCCCGCCGATGACTTCCTGGATTTTCGACAGCGTGATGCCGTGCCGGTCGAGAATCCCCAGGCGGAAGTTCATCAGCTTGTCGTAATCCGGCTCGTCCCGCGTGGTGCGGCGCAACTCGGCGATCCCGGTGCGCTCGGCCACGGCGATCCAGATCTCGGGCGTGAGGACGCCCTCCATGTCGAGAGTGACGATGCTTTGCTTCATTTGGGCGCAGGACCCTTGGTCCAGGTGTCCTTCAGGCTGATGGTACGGTTGAATGTCAGCCGGCCGGGCGTGCCGGCCTTGGCGTCGACCGCGAAATAACCGAGGCGCTCGAACTGGAGGGCCTGCCCGGGAGCGGCCGCGGCCAGTGCCGGCTCGATCCGGGCGGTCACGATCTCGAGGGAATGCGGATTAACATGCGTCAGGAAGGCGCCGTCGGCATCGGGTTCCGGCACATTGAAGAGGCGGTCGTAGAGCCTGACCTCGGCCGCGATGCTCTGGGTGGCGCTGACCCAGTGGATCGTGCCCTTGACCTTGCGGGCGGCGTTGGGCCCGCCCGCGCGCGAGTCGAGGTCGGCGGTGCAGTGCAATTCCACGATCCGGCCCGCGGCGTCCTTCACCACCTCCTGGCAGGTGATGATGCAGGCGTACTTGAGCCGCACGTCGCCGCCGGGCTTCAGCCGGAAATATTTCGGCGGCGGGACTTCCGCGAAATCGTCGGCTTCAATGTAGATTTCGCGCGTCAGGCCGACGGACCGGGTCGTGGGGTTTTCGTCCTGCGGGTTGTTGGTGGCGTCGCACGCGATGACTTCGCCCGCGGGGATGTTGGTGAGCACGAGCTTGACCGGCTTGAGCACGGCGAGCCGGCGCAGCGCGGTCCGGTTGAGTTCCTCGCGGATCGTGTGCTCGAGCAGGGCGACATCGGTGAGGCCGTCGAACTTCGTGACGCCGATGGCGTAGGCAAACTGCCGCAGGGCGGCGGCGGGCACGCCGCGGCGGCGGAAGCCGGCAATGGTGGGCATGCGCGGGTCGTCCCAGCCACTGACGATCTTTTCCTGCACCAGCTGGAGCAGCTTGCGCTTGCTGACCAGCGTGTAGCCGAGGTTGAGCTTGGCGAATTCGTACTGGTGGGGGAGCGCGCGGGGCAGGCCGAGGGATTCCAGGAGCCAGTCGTACAGCGCCCGGTGGTCCACGAACTCAAGGGTGCAGATGCTGTGGGTGATGCCCTCGAGATAGTCGCTCAGGCAGTGGGCGAAATCGTAGAGCGGGTAGATGCACCACTGCGTCCCCGTGTGGTGGTGCGCGGTATGACGGATGCGGTAGAGCAGGGGATCGCGCAGCCAGATGTTCGGCGATGCCATGTCGATCTTCGCCCGCAGCGAGCGCGCGCCGTCGGGAAACTCGCCGGCCTTCATGCGGGCGAACAGGTCGAGGTTTTCCGCGACGGATCGCGTGCGGAACGGGCTGTCGCGGCCGGGCTTGTCGGGCGAGCCGCGGTATTCCTCGGTCTCCTTGGGCGAAAGGTCGCAGACGTAGGCGCGGCCCTTCCCGATCAGCGTGACGGCAAACTCATAGAGCGGCCCGAAGTAGTCGCTGGCAAAAAAAGGCTCGGCGCCATCCGGGCCCGGCGCGGCCCCGAGGTAAAAATCGGGCCGGCCATCGGTAACCTGCGCGGCCGGGGTGGCGCCCTTCGGCTTGAAGCCGAGACAATGGTCCGCCCAGCCGGCGATGAGCCACTGCACGTCCTCGATGATGGCATCGACGTACTCGACGTCCTCCTTCGCCGGGTTGGTGTCGTCCATGCGCAGGTTGCACCGGCCATGGTTTTCCCGGGCGATGCCGAAGTTGAGGCAGATGGACTTGGCGTGGCCGATGTGCAGGTAGCCGTTGGGCTCGGGCGGGAAGCGCGTGACGATCTTCGCATAGCGCCGGGCGGCGACATCCTCCGCGACGATATCGCGGATAAAATCGGCCGGGGCGGGTGCGGCGGCGGACGTGACGGCTTCGGTCATAACTGGTCAAATTGCGGAACCCCCCGGCGCGAATCAACGCCGCAGTTTACGGGCGGTTCCTGGCTTCACCGCCGGCCCTTGCGGAAGGGCGGGGCACTGGGGGCTTTCGGGGCGGTGCCCTCGGCCGTCATCTCCTTGAGAATGGTTCCGATGTAGGGGATGAGCTGCTTTTTCCGGCTCACGATGCCGGGCAGGTCGAAGATTTCGTCCTTCTCCACGTGGGCGTAGGAAATCCGCTGGATAAAACCCGCGTCGCCCTTCACGAGCAGGAGCGAGTTCTGGGTGTTGATGTCAGTCACGAGCAGGCAGGCGAAGCCGAGGCGTTCCTCCTCGCGCAGGGACTGCAGGGCCTCGGCGATCTCGCGGGCGTGCTGCCAGAAGTTCCCGAAGCCCAGCTCCTCGACCTGGGACACGGCGAACCGCACGCCGTCCTCCTCGTAGATCTTGTAGTCGGAGCGGACGACTTTCTCGGGCGGGTTCGCCAGGATCACGGACCCGGAGCTGAAGATCATTTCGGCCAGCTTGGGCGGATCGACCTGGGCGATGCCCGCGAGCCAGGCGAGCAGGACACCGTCCTTCGGGGTGGTGGTCGGGCTGTTTAGGTTGAGGGTATCGGAGATGATGCCCGACATCATGATGCCGGCCAGCTCGGGGGACGGGGTGAGCTGCTCCCGGCGGAAGAGATCGGCCACGATGGTGCAGGTCGAGCCGACCGGCTCGTTGAGGAAAAGGATGGGCTGCTGGGTGTTCAGGGCGCCGATCCGGTGATGGTCGATGATCTCGGTGATGATGACCTGGTCGGCGCCGGAGACGGCTTGGGTCATCTCGTTGTGATCGACGAGGACGAGTCGGGTTTTCACCGGCTTGAGGATGTCGCCTCGCGAGAGCACGCCCACGAGGGTGCCAGCGTCGTCGAGCACGATGAAGGTCGAGACGCTGTGGGTGGCGATCTTGCGGCGGATCTCGGCGATCCGGGTGTCGGGGTGGACGGAGGTGAACTCGGTCTCGATCACGCGCTCGATGGTCGAGGCGGTGCGCACGACCCAAGCCGTGGTGGCGGAATCGTGGGGGCTCACGATCAGCCCGACGCCCTTGGCCTTGGCCTGCTGCACGATGTCGTCCTCGACGGGCAGGTTGCTGGTGATGACGATGGCGCGGACCCCGAGCTCGATGGCGCGGTGCTGCACGTCGCGCCGGTCGCCGACGATGATGATGGACTGCGCGGCGGGAATGTTCTCGCGCTCGGAAATCTTCCAGAAGGAGCGGATGTCCATGGTGCCGAGCCGCACGTAAAGCCGCTCGGGCTTGCGTTCGTCGGTGAAGCAGAGGACCCGGCCCTGGAGGGCGCGGGCGATGTTCGCGAGGGAGGTGTTGACCTGCCGCATGAGGCGGGGCTCGCTGGCGCGCGGAATGAAAATGCCGCCGAGGTGGGCGAGGGAGATGGTTCCCACCACGCGCCGGCCGGCGTCGGTCACGGGGAGCAGGCGGATGTCGTGCTGGTCGATGAGTTCCAGCGCCTCGGCGCAGGTGGCATTGGCGGACACGGAGACGATCTCGGCGGCCATGAGATCGCGCACGCGTGGTGAGACATCGCTGACATACAAGGGGAGAGGCTGCCGGAAGCGCTCCAGGATGGTGTCGATGCGGGCGTTGGAATTGCCGCAGCGCGCGGCGACGTAACCCTTTTCGCCGCGCTGCTCCTTGAAGGCCGCGTACGCGATGGCCGAGCAGATGGCGTCGGCATCGGGGTTTTTATGCCCGATGATATAGGTGATGTCGGCGGCGGGAGTGACGGGTGTCGTCATGACGGTCGGGCACACTGGTGACCCGGGGCAGGCGGTGGAAGCGGGAAATAAAAAAAAGCCGCCGGCCGCACGGCGAGCCGACAAACGAAACGCTCAGGGACCCTGGGCGGCCGGCACGCCTGCGGGATCGCCCAGTAGAGCCCCGCCCGGAGGTGGCGTGCCATAAAGGCGGGCCGGAGCAGTGGGATTGAAAGGGATGGCCTTACTGAGGTCGTCGACGGGCTGGCCTGAACTATTGGAGGTCAGTTTGCCCGCAATGGAGGGGTAGAATGTCACGTTACCGCCCAGATACGCGATGTAACCTCCGGTGTCCTTGTAGACCCCCGTGATGGGATCCCAGGTCCCATTGGCGGTGAGCCCGCGGGTGTAGGCGACCGGCGTGGTGGCGGGGTCGCCCATCTTCAAACCGCCGACGAACTCCCAGGCGAGATAGCGGTTGGCGGTGAAATCGGGATCCAGTTGGTTTCGCTGGTTGTTACCCGGCGCGAGAATCGCGGCCGGGTAGGTGCCGTTAAAGTACGGATCGTTTTTGGCGAAATAGAACGAGGGATCCGTGAGCACGCCATGGCGTGCGAGGGCGGCAGGAAACCGATGGACGGCGGCCGAACCCGGGAAAGTCGTGGCCAGATTCTGCGGGTCGGGGAGACGGTCGTTATTATCGCCGGCATAAATCATCGCGGCCTTGGCGATTTCCCGGAGATTGTTGGCATCGACGGTGCGCTGGGCGGTTTCGCGCACCTTGCCGACGGTCGGGATGATCACCGCGGCAAGGATGCCGATGATGGCGATGACCGTCAGCAATTCGATGAGGGTGAAGCCAGGAGGGGAAGAGGGGCGGGGACGCGGATGCATTGGAGGATGTTCATTGATTTTATTCGAGATAGGACGCGGTGGCTGGCGGCGGCCGGCCCGGGGAAACTCGCGCGCGGGTCGCGTCTTGGGCGAGAAACATAGTTCACGGCCGGGCGACTATAATTGAAAGTTTCGCGTCCCCGGGGGCGTTGCTGGTTTCCGGGTTCAGGACCCCGGGATACCGTGGGCCGGCTGTGCTGCCCGAACTCAACGCGCGGTGACCGGGGCCTGCGCCAGCGGAGGCTCGACAAAACTTTTCACAGGCCGCTACCGTGGTCGGGATGAAAATCTACCTCGATGGTAAATTAGTGGATGAGGCCGACGCCAAGGTGTCCGTGTTCGACCACGGCCTGCTCTATGGCGATGGCGTTTTCGAGGGTATCCGCCTCTACGGCGGGAATATTTTCCGGCTGGAAGAGCATCTGGAGCGGCTGGAATATTCCGCGAAGGCCATCTTGCTGCCAATCCCGCTGTCGCGCGCCGAATTGAGCAAGGCCACCTGCGAAACCTGCCGGGCCAACGGGCTGACGGATGCCTATATCCGCCTGGTCGTCACGCGCGGCGTGGGCGATCTCGGGCTGGCTCCCTGGCTTTGTCCGAAGCCCTCGCTCTTCATCATCGCGAGCAAGATTTCGCTTTATCCCAAGGAATACTACGAGAACGGACTCGCCATCGTCACGGTGCCGACCCGCCGCATCGGGCCGGCGGCGCTGCCGGCGACAATCAAGTCCCTCAACTACCTGAACAACATCCTGGCCAAGATCGAGGCGAAGCAATTCGGTGCGCTGGAGGCGATCATGCTGAACGACCAGGGCTATGTCGCCGAATGCACGGCCGACAACGTCTTCATCGTGCACAAGGGCGAGATCCTGACGCCCGGCGCATCGCAGGGCGCGCTCAAGGGAATCACCCGGAGCACAATCATCGACATAGCGCATGAGCTCAACATTCCCCTGCGCGAGACCGACATGACCCGCTATGACATCTGGTGCGCCGACGAGTGCTTCCTCAGCGGCACCGGTGCCGAGGTGATCCCCGTGGTCAAGCTCGATGGCCGCGAAATCGGCGCGGGCAAGCCGGGGCCGGTCACGCAGCGCGTGCTAGCCTCGTTCCGGAAACGCGTGCTGATCGAAGGCACCCGGATCTAACGGCGTGGCGTCAGCCGGACCACCCGTCGTTTGGCGACACGCTTGCGCTTGCCGCCTGTCGCACTGCGCCGATCCGGCGCCGGGAGAAGAGTTGAGTGCGGACACTTGCCAGCGAGCCGGACCGTGGCATGCTTGGTGCAGGCAATTTACCGACATCCATGGCCAATCCTCTGAAATGTGACTTCTGCTCCAAGCCCGCCACCGTGCATCTCACCAAGATCGTGAGCAACAAGGTGCACAAGGTGGATCTCTGCGAGGAATGCGCCCAGGCCAAGGGCGTCACCGACCCGAGCGGTTTTTCGCTGACCGACCTGCTACTCACGACCGCCCTGACCCCGGAGAGCGCGACGAGCTCGGCGAAGTGCGAGCAATGCGGGTTCACCCAGGCGGATTTCAAGAAACAGGGCCGCTTCGGCTGCCCGGCGTGCTACGACACCTTCAAGGGCATGCTCGACCCGCTCCTGGACAACATGCACAAGGGCATCACCCACACCGGCAAGGTCCCGCGGGTCGCGCTGGAGCGCAAATCGCTTTACGACCGTCTAACCAAGCTCGAGCTCAACCTGACCGACGCCGTCAAATCCGAGCGTTACGAGGAAGCCGCGCGCTACCGCGATGAAATTAACCAAGTCAAACAAGCGTTCAGTGAAAAACCCGCACGCTGATCCCATGACGATCAACTCGCTCATCGACACGCCCTGCGAGCTGACCGACTCGGCCAGCAACAAGACGGCGATCGTCCTGATGACGCGGGTGCGCTTGGCGCGGAACCTCGCCGGCAAGTCATTTCCCGGCTGGGCCGGGAAGGCGGAGCGCGCCAGCCTGCTGGAGACCTGCCGCCAGGCGGTGGCGGCCACCCCGCAGATGAAGCGGGCGCTCAATGTCGCGGTGGACGAGCTCACGGACCTCGAGCGCCAGATCCTGGTGGAACGCCATCTCATCAGCCGTGAACTCAGCGGCTCCAAGGGCGGGGGCGGGGTCGTCATCAGCAAGGACCAGACCTTTTCCGTGATGATCAACGAGGAGGACCACCTCCGGATCCAGGTGCTGCGCGCCGGCTTCCAGCTCAAGAAAGCCTGGAACGCCATCAATGACTTCGACACGGGCCTGGAGGAGCAGCTGGACTATGCCTTCTCGCCGACGCTGGGTTACCTGACCGCCTGCCCGACCAACCTCGGGACCGGCATGCGGGCTTCCGCGATGATGCACCTGCCCGCCCTCGTAATTGCCGGCCAGATGGAAAAGGTGGTGCGGGCCGTCAACCAGCTCGGGATGGTCGTGCGCGGGCTTTTTGGCGAAGGCTCGGATGCCAGCGGCAGCATCTTCCAGATTTCGAACCAGACGACCCTCGGCGAGGCCGAGGAGGAAATCATCAAGCGGCTGGGGAGCGTGCTGAACTCGATCGTGGAGCATGAGCTCAACGCCCGCGCCAAGCTGATGGAGACCGACGCGAGGAAACTCTTCGACAAGATCGGGCGCGCCTACGGGATCCTCCAGAACAGCCATCTGCTCAGTTCGGGCGAGGCCATGAACCTGCTGTCCCTGCTGCGCTTCGGCGCGGATCTGGGCGTGTTTCCGGACACCAACCGCGCGGTCATCGACCGGCTCTTCATCGAGGCGCAGCCCGGGCATCTCCAGCATGCGCAGAAGGGCGAGTTCGAGCCAACGGAGCGCGACCTCCTGCGCGCGGCGCGCTTGCGGACGGAGTTTGCAAATTTCCCGCGACCGAATTTCATTATCAACGGACAGAACTGAGACGATCTATACCAACTATGTCACAGGAACCGATGAATAACTTTACGCCGCGGGCGCAGCAAGTGCTGGCCTTGGCGCGCAAGGAAGCCGACCGTTTTCACCACAATTACGTGGGAACGGAGCACATCCTGCTCGGCTTGATCAAGCTGGGCCAGGGCGTCGCCGTGAGCGTGCTCCAGAAGATGGGGCTCGACCTCGAGACCGTGCGCGGCGCGGTGGAGAAGCAGGTCGGCACCGGCCAGGAGACCAAGACCCAGGGTAGCATTCCCTACACGCCGCGCGTGAAGAAGGTGCTCGCGCTCGCCGGCAAGGAGGCGAAGGCGCTCAATCATTCCTACGTGGGGACAGAGCATATCCTGCTCGGCCTCCTCCGCGAAGGCGAGGGCGTGGCCGCCCGCGTGCTCAAGTCGCTCGACATCGACATCGAGCGCACCCGCAACGAGATTCTCCGCGAGCTGGACCCGCAGTTTTCCGGGGGCGAGGGCGCCGCCGGCGGGGGCGAGGAGGCCGCGGCCGGCAGCTCGCAGCGCCCCGGCGCACAGCCGGAGGACAAGAAGGAGGTCAAGACGCCTGCGCTCAAGGCCTTTGGTCGCGACCTGACCGAGCTCGCCCGTAAGGGTGAGCTCGACCCCGTCGTGGGCCGCAAGAACGAGATCCGCCGCGTCGTCCAGATTCTCTGCCGCCGCACCAAGAACAATCCCGTGCTCATCGGCGAGGCCGGCGTGGGCAAGACGGCCATCGTCGAGGGCCTCGCCCAGGAAATCGCGAGCGGCATCGTCCCCGAGATCCTGATCGACAAGAAGGTCATCACCCTCGACCTCGCCCTCATGGTCGCGGGCACGAAGTACCGCGGCCAGTTCGAGGAGCGCATCAAGGCCGTGATGGACGAGATCAAGCGCGCCAAGAACATCATCATCTTCATCGACGAGCTCCACACCATTGTCGGCGCGGGCGCCGCCGAGGGCGCGATGGACGCGTCCAACATCTTCAAGCCCGCGCTGTCGCGCGGCGAGCTCCAGTGCATCGGCGCCACCACCCTCAACGAGTACCGCAAGTACATCGAGAAGGACTCCGCGCTCGACCGCCGCTTCCAGTCCGTGAAGGTCGAGGCTCCGTCGGTCGATGACACCGTGCTCATCCTGAAGGGCATCCGCTCGAAGTATGAGGATCACCACAAGGCGATCTTCACCGACAAGGCGCTCGAATCCGCCGCCAAGCTTTCCGACCGCTACATTACAGGGCGTTTCCTGCCCGACAAGGCCATCGACGTGATGGACGAGGCCGGCGCGCGCGCGCGCATCGGCGCCCTCAGCCGCCCGCCCGACATCGAAAATCTCACCAAGGAGATCGACGAGGTGTGCGCCCTGAAGGAAAAGGCCATCAGCGAGCAGCATTTCGAGGAGGCCGCGAAGTTCCGCGACCAGGAGAAGCAGCTGCGCACGAAGCAGGAGCAGGTCACCGGCGAATGGAAAAAGGCGCGTGAGGAAAAGCGCGTCACCATCGACGAGGAGCTCATGATGCAGGTCGTCGCCGACTGGACCGGCATCCCGCTCTCGCGCATGGAGAAGAAGGAGAGCGAGAAGCTGCTTAACCTGGAAAACGAGATCCAGAAGGTCGTCATCGGCCAGGAACTGGCGGCCAACGCCATCGCGCGGGCCCTCCGCCGTTCCCGCGCGGATCTCAAGGACCCGCGCCGCCCGATCGGCTCGTTCATGTTTGTCGGCCCGACCGGCGTCGGCAAGACGGAGACCGCGAAGCAACTGGCCGCGCAGATGTTCGGCAACCAGGATGCGCTTGTCCAGATCGACATGAGCGAGTACATGGAGAAGTTCTCCGTTTCGCGGCTCGTCGGCTCGCCCCCGGGTTATGTCGGCTACGAGGAGGGTGGCCAGCTCACCGAGCAGGTGCGTCGACGGCCCTATGCCGTCATCCTCTTCGACGAGGTCGAGAAGGCGCATCCCGACGTCATCCAGCTGCTGCTGCAGATCCTGGAGGACGGCCGCCTGACCGACTCGCTCGGCCGCACCGTGGATTTCCGCAACACCATCATCATCATGACGAGCAACGTCGGCGCCTCGCTGCTGCAGCGCCAGACAACGATGGGTTTTGCCGCGGCGAATTCGAATTTCAACGACTTCGAGAAGATGCGGGAAAAGGTGCTCGAGGAGGCCAAGCGCATCTTCAAGCCCGAGTTCCTCAACCGCATCTCGGACATCGTCTTCTTCCGCCCGCTCGACAAGAACGACCTCGTCAAGATCGTCGAGCTCGAGCTCGGCAAGTTTGCGAAGCGCCTGACAGAACGGAAAATCACGCTCGAGTTCACGCCCGAGTCCAAGACCCTGCTGATCGAGAAGGGCTACGACGAGAAATACGGCGCACGGCCTCTCCGCCGGGCGGTCGAGCACTACCTCGAGGACCCGTTCGCGGAGGCCCTGCTGCGCGGGGAAATCAAGGAGGGCGAGCCCGTGCTTGTCAGCCGCGAGGGCGAAAAGCTCATCTTCAAGCAAAAGACACCCGCCGCCGACACCGGTGTGGCGCCATAAAACAAAGACGGCCACCCGCCGTTGAGAAAAGCCCCGCTCCCCGAGATCAAGGGGGCGGGGCTTTTTTTTTAGTTCCAAGGCGCGGCCTGGCAGAGCCCTCATTCTTCTGGCAGTGGCTCGGTTTGAATAGGTAGGCCGCCTGCTCGCAGGCGCTCTGGGAACGCGAGCCAGCTCGCCGCCTGCGAAAACCGCAAACGCCCACGACCCATTCTTCGCTTCGCATGACAGGGGCAATAGGCTAGGGAAGGATCATGTCCGCCTGCCGGCCTCTCGACCTTTTTCTACTGATGGCATGTGCCCTGTCGTTGCATGCGGCCGCCGGGCCGGAATCCATTCCCGAGGCGGAGGCACTGGCACCGCCGTCGCGCGCGCGGCTCGCTGCGCTGGCGAACGCGGGGGCGAAGGGCGATTGGACCGGGGTCGACGCCGTGGCACTGGGTGCCGCCAACTCCGCATATGCGCGGGACCGCCTCAACGCGGCGGAAGGCTGGTTTTATGTCCATCGCTGGGCGGCGCTCTTCGCCGAAAACGAGGCGCACTTTGTCCTGCGCTGGGTTCCCGCCGTGGAGCAGGCCAAAGTGGCCCATGAGAACATGACCCGCAGCTATTCCTCCACCGACCGGCGGCTGGCGGAATTTCTCTCCCCGGAGTTGCAGCGGTGGCTGCTGGAAAACGCGGCCTTCTCCGATGAATTTTTCTCCCTGCTGTCCCCCGTGGACTACGTGCCGCGGGTTTTCGGCCTGCTGAACGAGATCTACCAGTGGGATTCATCGCGTTTCAAAGAGTACGCGTCGCTCGCCCTCGCCATCGCGGTCGTCTACGACCTGCCGCCACCACCGGACTGGCCGCACGCCCAGGTCAGCGCCGCTGCTCTGCCCCGCCGCTGGCCGCGCGCCAGCGAGGCTTTCGCCTGGTGGGTGCGCGAGGACCGGGCGGGCCATACTTACCAGCGGCTGTGACGTCTGGGTGCCGATGAGCTGAAATTCGTGGTCGATGCCGTGGCGCCCTTTCCCGAGCTGGAGTGGGCGCAGGATGCCGTGACCTATCCGCTGGGCCAGCTGCCGCAGGCCTACACGATGATCCGGTACCGGATGGATCGCGCCCAAAGTCAGAGCATGGTGTGGCCGGGGCGTTCGTACCGGCTGTCGGACATCCTTCGCGACGGCGGCATTTGCGTCGACCAGGCGTACTTTGCCGTGGAGGCGGGGAAGGCCCGCGGTGTGCCGACCCTGTTGTTCGTCGGCTCCGGGCTCGACGGTCGCCATGCGTGGTTCGGCTACCTGGATGGCGACCAGAAATGGCAGCTCGATGCCGGGCGCTATGCCGAGCAACGGTTCGTCACGGGCGTGGCCTACGATCCGCAGACCTGGCGCGAGCTTTCCGACCACGAGATCAGATTCCTTTCCGAACGCTTCCGCACGCTCCCGAGCTACCGGCAGTCGCGGATCCACGCGGTGTTTGCGGATGAGCGGCTGCAGCAACATCAGGCCGCCCAGGCGGTGGCGAGCGCACGCAAGGCCGTGAATTACGAGCGGCGCAACCTCGCGGCGTGGGAGACACTGCTCGCCGCGCAACAGGCCCAGCAGGCGGGACCGGCCCTGGTTGAGGCGACGCTGCGCGAGGCCGCGCTGGCGTTCCAGCGCTATCCCGACCTGGAGATCGTCTTCAGCAACCGGCTGACGGCGAGCCTGCGGGCCCGGGGCGAGGTCAGCCTGGCCGATTTCGAGGAGAAACGCCTCGCCCGCAAGTACCAGGAGGAACGCCGCGACCTCAGCATCCAGCAGGCAGTGGGCATCCTCAAGCGCAGCTTCGAGACCCAGTCCCAGGCCGAGCAAGTCCGCACCTACAATGCGACCGTCGACAATTTCGGCCATGGCGCCGGCATCGAGTTTTTCGACGAAATCGTCGTGGTTTTCTCCGAGCACCTGCTGCAACTCGGAGACCGGCCCGGCGCCTTGCGCGCGGTGGATTACGCCCGGTCCGCCTTGAAGGTCGAGCCGGGCCGGCAGCTGGACCAGGAGATGACCAACCTCGTCACGCGCCTGAAGAAGTAGGTTCGCGCCCGGTCCAAGCCACGGCCAAAGGCTCGGCCTGAACTACATGGGCTTGCCGGCAGCCGCGACGACCTCGGCCGCGACGGCGAGAAAGGCGGCCAGGGCAGGATCGGGCGCCGGCGGCTGGCGCCACCCCAGCACGAGGCGGCTCTCGGGGGCCGGGCCGGTCAGGGGATGAAAACTCACCTCGGTCGGCAAATGCTGCGCCTCGGATGGGGTCATGAAGGTTGCGCCGAGCCCGGCCCGGACCAACCCGATGCTGTTCGCGCGCGGCCAGACCTCCTCCGCGATGACCGGGGTGACGCCGGCATGCGTGAAGGCGGCCAGGACCCGATCGTAGAAACCGGGATTGTGCTTGCGCGGAAACAGCACGAAGGGCGTGGCGGCGAGATCCCGGAGGCGTAGGGCGCCTTTCCGCGCCAGAGGATGGCCGGCCGGCAGCAGGACGCCATTTCGTTCCTGCAGCAGCACGCGTGTGCGCAGTCCCGGGGTGGGGGCGTCGGGATGAAAGAACCCGCAGGCCAGGTCCCCGTTCTGCAAGGCCGTCAACTGGGCCGAGGTCGGCGATTCGTTCAGCTCGAGACGGATCCCGGGATAGCGCTGGTTAAACTCACGCAGGATGGCGGGCAGGACGGTTGACATCGCGAGCCCAGTAAAAGCCACGCGGACATGCCCGCGCTCGCCACCGGCCACCGCCTCGAGCTCTGTCGCAACACCCTTCAGCATGCGCAAGACCGGTTCGACGCGCTCGGCGAGAAGTCGGCCGGCCGGGGTGAGTTCCACGCGGCGGCGCGACCGGATGAAGAGCGGCGTCCCTAATTCGCCCTCGAGCTGCGAGATCTGGCGGCTTAACGCCGGCTGGGCGATAGCAAGGGCCTCGGCCGCCTTGCGAAAATGCAGCTGCCGTGCGACCTCGTGGAAGTAGACGAGGTGGCGGAGCTCAAAGGGAAACTGATACTCCCGAGGCATCACAGACCACCGAAGAGGTATTTCCACGCCATGGCAAACCCTGATAAGGTGGACGTTGAACTCCCTTCCTGTTTTCCCCAACAGACCCTTCACTCATGTCCAAATCCCTTTTCCAAAAAGTCTGGGACGCCCACGCGGTCCGAACACTGGCCAACGGCCAGACGCAGCTGCTCATCGGCACGCACCTCATCCATGAGGTGACCAGCCCGCAGGCCTTCGGCATGCTGCGCGATCTCGGCCTGAAGGTGGCCATGCCCCACCGCACCTTTGCCACGGTGGACCACATCGTGCCGACCGACCAGTTTGCCGAGCCTTTTTCCGACCCGCTGGCCGATGAGATGATCAAGGAGCTGCGCAAGAACTGCCAGCAGTTCGGCATCACGTTTTTCGACCGCGCGACGGGCAAGCAGGGCATCGTCCACATCGTCGGTCCTGAGCAGGGCATCACCCAGCCCGGCACGACCATCGCCTGCGGCGACTCGCACACGAGCACCCATGGCGCGTTCGGCGCGATCGCGTTCGGCATCGGCACGAGCCAGGTGCGCGACGTGCTGGCGACCCAGAGCATGGCGCTGGGCCGGCTGAAGGTCCGCCGCATCAATGTCACGGGGCGGCTGCGTCCGGGCGTCTATGCCAAGGACGTCATCCTCCACATCATCCGCACGCTCGGCGTGAACGGCGGCACGGGCTTCGCCTACGAGTACGGCGGCGAGGTCTTTGACCGCTTCACCATGGAAGAGCGGATGACCGTCTGCAACATGTCGATCGAGGGCGGCGCGCGCGCCGGGTATGTGAACCCGGACGAGACCACCTTTGCCTACCTGAAGGGCCGGCCGTACGCCCCGAAGGGGGCCGCATGGGACGCCGCGGTTGCGCGCTGGAGAGGTTTCGCCAGCGACCCGGGCTGCACTTACGATGACGTGGTGGCGATCAACGCCTCCGAAATTGCGCCGACCGTGACCTGGGGCATCAACCCCGGCCAGGGCATCTCGATCACGGAGTCGGTGCCGGATCCCGCCAAGGCAACCGCCGCCGATGAAAAGGCGTCGATCGAGGAGGCGCTCGCCTACATGAAACTCAAGCCCGGTGCCCCGATCAAGGGCACCCGGATCGATGTCGCGTTCCTGGGCTCCTGCACCAACGGGCGCCTGAGCGATTTTCAGGAGGTGGCCAAGTTCCTCAAGGGCCGCCATGTGGCGCCCGGCGTCAAGGCCATCGCCGTGCCCGGATCCCAGGGCGTGGGGGTGCTCTGCGCCAGCCTCGGCATCGACAAGGTTTTCCGTGACGCCGGCTTCGAGTGGCGGGAGGCGGGCTGCTCGATGTGCCTGGCGATGAATCCCGACAAGCTCGTCGGCGACCAGTTGTGCGCCAGTTCATCCAACCGTAATTTTAAGGGCCGCCAGGGCAGCCCGACCGGACGGACGCTGCTCATGAGCCCCTTGATGGTGGCCGCTGCCGCCGTCATGGGCTCCGTCGCCGATGCCCGCGAGGTCTTTGGCGTGAGCGCGAACTAACCTGTCCACTGTCACCTGTCTCCCGTCACCTGCTTCCTACCATGGCTCTTGCAAAAATCACCCAAATCACCGGCCGCGGGGTATCCGTCCCCGGCAACGACATCGACACCGACCGCATCATCCCGGCGCGCTACCTGAAATGCGTGACTTTCGACGGGCTGGGCGAAGGTCTGTTTGCGGACGTCCGGCGCAATCCCGATGGCAGCGAAAAACCGCACCCGCTCAACGAGGCGCGTTTCAAGGGCGCCACGATCCTGCTTTCCGGGGCCAACTTCGGCTGCGGTTCATCGCGCGAGCACGCGCCGCAGGCCATCCAGAAATACGGCTTTCGCGCGGTCGTCGCCGAGAACTTCGCGGAGATCTTCTTCGGCAATTCCATCACGCTCGGGCTGCCATGCCTGAGCGCCGAACGGGCGAATATTGCCCGGCTCTCGGCCGCGGTTGAGGCGGATCCATCGCTTGAGATCACGGTCGACGTGGCGAAACAGGAGATCCGCTTTGGCGGCCAGGCCATCAAGGCCACCCTCCGCGAGTCGGCGCGTGACGCCTTGGTCAATGGCCGGTGGGATGCGATCGGCGAGCTCATCGAGGGCCTGCCGGTGGCGGCGGCGACGGCCGCCCGGCTACCCTATATGGCGGTCTAGCTTGAAGGGCTCGAGGCGGATGTAAACGGATGAAGGGGCCGGGCATAAGCTCGCCATGCATGATTCCTGATGCATCTTTCTTCCGGCTTACTTTTAAATGAACCTTTGCTTCACAAAGGCGTCATATCCCGACACATCTTCAACTTATGCCCTTCGCTGTAATCGAGGTTTTCAAAGGCGCCGGCCTGCTGATCTATCCGCTGGCGATCTGCTCCGCCGCCGCCGTCTTCATCATATTCGAACGTGCGTTCGCTTTGCGCCGGGTCGCGGTCATGCCGCAGGACCTCGTCGATGCGGTCGTAGCCGGCCGGCCTCTAGTGGGTGGCAAGCACACCGTGCTGGCGCGCATCGTCGAATTTGCCGAGCAGCACAAGAATGACGCCGGTGCGATCAAGGCGTTTGCCCGCCTTGAAATCAACCGGATGGAGCGGGGCATACCGTACCTTGACGTGATCTACGCCGCCGCGCCGCTTATCGGGCTCACCGGCACCGTGACCGGACTGCTGCGGGTGTTTTCCCAGATTTCACCCGACACAGGCCTGCCGGATCCCGTCCAGTTCACCTCGGGCGTGGCGCTGGCTCTTTCGGCCACGGTCATCGGCCTGACCATTGCGATCCCTTCGCTCGTGGGCAGCGGCTATCTGCAGCGCAAGATCGAGAACTATGCCGCGCAGCTCGACGTGCTGCTCGAGCGCATCCTCCAGCGCGGCCGGTCATGAGCGAGCTTCGCCTCAGGCGCCGCAAGCGGCCCGAGCTCAACCTCGTGCCTTTGATCGATGTGCTCGTGATGCTGATCTTTTTCGCCTTCGTCACGATGCAGTTCAAGTCGGCCGCGACCCTGAACATCACGCTGCCAAAGGTGGAGACCGCAGGTAAAAACGAGTTCAAGGGCACCGTCACCATCTCGATCGACAAGGACGGCACCATCTCCTTCAACGGCAAGGTGGCATCGGAGGACCAGCTGATCGCCCTCCTTCAGCAGGTGCACAATATCGACAAGGACATCCCCGTGTTGATCAAGGCCGACGAGACGACGCAGCTCAAGAAACTGGCCTTTGTCATGGATGCCTGCCGCAAGACGGGCCTGAACAAGTTCAGCCTGCAGAGCCGCTGATCAGGGGCAGTGGGCGGGAGACAGGCGACAGGACGCGCAATGCATTTCCGGAAGGTTTCACGCGGAGGCGCGGAGAGCGCAGAGTACGATCCAGGAATAATCTTGCCGGTCACGATAATCCTTTGCGTCCTCCGCGCCTCCGCGTGAAACCTTCTGTAAATCCCAATTGCCTATGAAAATCGTCATCACCGGAGTTACCCGCGGGTTGGGCCGTGCGCTGGTCGCGGAATTCATCCAGGCCGGACACACCGTCATCGGCTGCGGCCGGGGCGGTGAGGCCATCTTTGATTTACGGACGACCCACAGCGAGCCCCACCACTTCTCGATCGTGGACGTGGCCGTCCACAGCAAGGTCGCGCTGTGGGCGGCCAAGGTCCTGGAGAACGAGAGTCCGCCGGATCTCCTGATCAACAACGCCGCCCTGATGAACCGACCCTCGCCGCTCTGGGAGCAGGATGACCGCGAGTTCACCAAGCTGGTGGACGTGAACATCCGCGGCGTTGCGAATGTAATCCGGCATTTTGTGCCCGCGATGGTGGCGAAGAAAAAAGGCGTGATCGTCAACCTCAGTTCGGGCTGGGGCCGCAGTGTGTCACCTGACGTCGCGCCCTACTGCGCCTCCAAATGGGCGATCGAAGGCCTGACCAAGGCGCTGGCCGAGGAACTTCCGGCCGGGATGGCGGCGATTCCGCTCAACCCGGGAGTGATCGATACCGATATGCTCCGTCTCGCCTGGTCCGTCGGTGCGGCCAGCTACCCGAAGGCCGAGGCCTGGGCGAAAATTGCCGCGCCCTATATCTTGAAACTCGGACCCAAGCACAACGGCCAGTCGCTTAACGTGACCGGCTACGATGAATAACGGCTTGGCCCGGCATGGCGGGTTTCATGGAGTGCCGCGATGCAGGTCAATATTTCGAGCAGCAATACCACAGGATACTTGTTTGTGATCCATAGCAGCGGCGGCAGTAAGACGGATCTGGCCGCAAGCAGGAGGCATAGAAGAGTGGCGGTCACACCGAGCAAATCCGCCAATTTACCGTTGTGCACATAGCCCAGCCCATAATGGACGAGGCACAGACAGGCGGGCAGGATGAGAATGACCAACTTATAGTCGTTGCTCACCGACGTGAGGATACACATGAGCGGAGTTGCGAGACTGATGGCCAGGATGGTGTTCTTCCCGGAAAAGCCATGCCGGAGCAATTTCATTGTGCCGTAGATCCACAGTGCAAGTGGCAGCATGAGGAGAAGGGTGATGGCCACCACATGAACGGCCTTGGCTGGCAGCAATGAAGCCAATCGTGGTTCAAGAACGAGAGTTGCAAACGCCGCAGCGGAATGGTTGCCGGCCCAAATGTAGGGATGCAGCGAATAATGGTAGAGGCCGACGAGAAATTCCATGCCTCGGTCAAAGCCGAAACAGAATAACATCGATGCGTTGATCAACGTCAGCGGCAGCAGTGCGCGGAGCCCATGCTGCCACAGGGGGATAAATAGAAGTATCGCGGGATAGATCTTCAGATGGGCGGCAAAACTGAAAAGGAGGACTTGGAGCCAGCAGGCGGTGGGTCGATAGCGTACCAGCCATGCACCACTGCAAATTGCCAGCAGCGCGAGGCTGTCATAGTTACCCCGCTCCAGCGAGAATTCGAAGGGATAGCCGCTGAACTGGCTGAAGCATGCGGCGAGGAAAGCAAGCCCAAGGATGCACACCGGAACCGGATCCGGTGCGGCAGTGGCAAGATAGGCGGATCGCAGAAGAAAAAACAGCAGAACGAGTGCGGCAAAATTGGCGACCGTTATGACGGTGAACTGCACCTCATAGGCCATCTCATAGCTCATGAGGTTGAATGGGAAAAATACCCAGGCGGCCAGCGGCGGGGAGTTATAATTCGAATGGAGCGGATTGTCCCCCATGTACATGGCATAGGAGGCCTCGACAAAGATCCTGAGATCGACGCCCATTGGTGACAGGGTCGGCACAGTTTGCCGGTAGGTCCATGCCTTTTGAGAAACCTCAGCATGAGGCACCAGCACGTTTAGCATTACCGTGAGGCAAATATAGCCTCCAAAGAGAAGGCTCAGGCCAGTCAGTCGTTTTGAATCTGACGGTGTCACGGCTGACTGTCATCGGGCGGACATTGAGGGATGCCCGCCGATTTGTCTCGGCTCTCGATTCCTAACCCGGACGTTAACGAAGGGCGTGGTCTTTGCGCAGCCAATGTGACTTTAGCCCGGCTAATCACGACAACGGGATATGCGGCTCAACCTCGGCCTCGTAGTCGATGCCGGGGAGGCCGAAGCCAAAGAGCCTCATGAATTCGGTGCGATAGCCCGCGATGTCGGTGAGCGTTGCCAGGGTTTCGGTCGTGACCTGGGGCCAGAGGCGCGCGACCTCGGCTTGGACGTCGGGCTTCATCTCCAGGTCGTCGATGCGCACCCGGCCGCCGGCGTCAAAGTTAAGCGCCGACCCGTTGTACATTTGTCGAGCGAAGAGCCGCTGGATCTGCTCGATGCAGCCCTCGTGCGTGCCATTCGCCTTCATGATCTTGTAGAGGATCGAGATGTACAGCGGTACCACGGGAATCGCCGAACTCGCCTGGGTGACGAGGGCCTTGTTCACCGAGATGAAGGCACGGCCGTAGCCGTGGGCCTTGAGCTGGGCATCAATTTTTTTGGCGGAGCGCTCAAGGTCGTTCTTGGCGAGGCCGATGGTGCCGTTCTTGTAGATCGCCCAGGTCACCTCGGGTCCGATGTAGGAGTAAGCCACGGAGGTGGCACCGGGGGCGAGCAGGTTGGCGTCGGCCAAGGCATTGATCCAAAACTCCCAATCTTCACCGCCCATCACCGCGGTCGTATCGGCAATCTCCGCCTCGCTGGCGGGTTCAATGGTGATCGTGCTGACAATGCCTTTGTCGGTATCGACCGTCTGGTTCGTGTAGGGCGCGCCGACGGGCTTGAGCACCGATTTATGCACGACGCCGGTTTTCGGGTGGGTGCGGCGGGGGGAGGCGAGCGAATACACCACCAGGTCAATCGGGCCCATGTCGCGCTTGATGATGGCCAGCGCCTGCTGCTTCAGATCGTCGGAAAAGGCATCACCGTTCAGGTTGGCGGCATAAAGGCCGGCCGCGCGGGCCGCATCGGTGAACGCGATCGAATTGTACCAGCCGGGTGTGGCCGGCCGGCCTTCCTCGGAAGGGCGCTCAAAGAAGATGCCCAGGGTCTTGGCGCCGCTGCCAAAGGCCGCCGTGATCCGGGAGGCCAGGCCGTAGCCGGTCGAGGCGCCGATCACCAGGACGGACTTCGGGCCTTCCTTGATCGGGCCCTTGCGTTTGACGTAGTCGATCTGCTCCTGAACATGGGCGGCGCAGCCGACAGGATGGGCGGTTACGCAGACGAATCCGCGAACCTTGGGTTTTATGACCATACCCTCCAAGGTTTCTTGGCGGAATGGCGGGTGGCAAGTGTCGAGTGCGGGTGCCCTGACGATCGAATGACGGGGCGTGGCGGCTGACGCAACGGGGATGCGGGGCGTGCGCGGCCCAAACCCAGCCTCGTGGCCCCGGCTGCTACTTCCGGGACGGCGTTAAAATCATGATTTCACCACCTTGAGAAGGTGCGCATGACCCACGCATCCCGTCACTGGCTCAGCAGCACAAACGGGCCCTCGGCCTTGGCGACGCCGCCCTTGCGTTCGCGGGTGACGGCGAATTTCACGACGGACGTGATTGGCTGGTCCGGCTTGAACTGCACCCGGGCCACGCCGTCGGGATCGACAGAGAATACGCCGCCATTGACCGGATCCTTGTACTTCGGGTCGACCACCCAGAGCTGGTAATCCTGGTCCTTCGCGAGGGCCGGGAGTTTTTCGACCGTGAGGAGGCCTTCCTGCCGGGCGGGATTCCAAACCGCCACGGCCAGTGCTTGCGGCGAGTTGCCGAGCATGGAGCTGAGGGTCGCGATTTTGAACTGGGCCAGATCCGCCTGGGTCTTGAGCTGCTGGGCGATCTCCGCCGCATGCTGGTTGACGGCGACGATCTGGTTCGCGGTGTCGGCGAGCTGCTGGCGTGCGTCGGCCAGTTGCTGCCCGGAATTCCTGACCTCCTGTCCCAGGATGATCCGCTCGGCGGCCAGCCGGTTCTCGGCGTCACGCTGCGCGAGCTGGGCCAGGCGCGATTCGAGGCGGAGCGCATCGGCGTCGGCCCGGGTAGCCAGCAGGTTCTGGCCGAGCCAGGCAGCCAGCACGGCAAGGCTGGCGGCCACGGCCCATGGAATCAGGGTGGGGAGGCGAAAGGGCAGTAACTTTGCGCCGGAGCCGGCCTGGGACGACCCGCTGATCTGTTCGAGCAGGCGGGCCTTGAGCCCGGAACCGGGCGCGGCGACGGGCGCGCTGAAGGCGAGGGCACTGGCCGATTCGCGCAATTCGCGAACGAGCGCCTGGAGCTTCGGATCCCCGGCGAGCCGGGCCTCGAACGCGACCTTTTCCGCACCTTCGAGCAGATCGAAGGCGTGCAGCGCGGCAAATTCCTCGGTGCGTTCGTCGATCATGTCCGTCGGGAGAGGGTTTCGCGCAGCCGGAGCAGGCCGCGGCGGATGCGGGCTTTGACGGTGCCCAGGGGCTCGCCGAGTTTTTCGGAGATCTCCTGTTGTGTCAGGCCGCTGAAAAAAGCCAGCTGGAGCGCGCGCTGCTGCTCGGCTGGCAGCCCGGCGACGGCCGCGCGCACGGCCCCGGCCTTTTCCTTGAAAACCAAGGCTTCGGCCGAATCGTCGCCGCCGCCGGCATCGGCGTAGCCGAGATCAGCCGGCGAGCTGGCGGAGAGCAGCTCGGTGCGCCGCTTCCGCTGGCGGATGCGGTCGATGGCGCGGTTGCGGGTCAGCGTGACGGCCCAGGAAAAGGCCGAGCCCCGTTCCTGTTCGAAAACGGCGGCTTTTTCCCAGAGCGCGAGGAATACCTCCTGGACGATGTCCTCGGATTCCCGCGCGTCATTGAGGATACGCAGGGCGGTGGCGTAGAGGGGGCGGGAGAAGCGGTCGTAAAGCTCGGCGAAGGCGGTTCGGTCACGTCGCGCGATGCGTCGCAGCAGTTCGCCATCGATCCGGGAACGGTCCTCGGGTGGTTCGCTGGCGGCAGAATCCGTCATGCGTCTGGCCGTTGGATGGCCCGTCCCGGCCCCGGACGCGTAGGCGAAGGGGCCCGGCAGAAAGGAGGGCACGACGAGCATTTGCAGATCATACGCGGAACAGGGGCCAAAGGATGCACAGCCCCGAGGCTTGGCGAGGCAATTTCCATGCCGGGATCACAGCACGGCGAGCCCGATGAGACCGAGCACGATGAGCACAGCCAGGTAGGTGAGGACTTTCCTTTCGAGCTTCGTGACGGGGAGGGGCATGGTAGTGTTGAATCAAAGCCCGAGGGGCTGGAGTTGCGTGAAGATGCCGGTGATGAGCGGTTCGCGTGCGATGTCCGCCCACGGGTGGTTGCTCGAGAGGCGGACGAACATCTGGTCGCCGGCGTGGCGGAAACCGTAGCGCGCGGCGATTTCCAGGAGGTTCCGAGGGGAGAGGGGATTGAGGTACCGGACGGGCTGGCGGTCGTAAATATGCCAGAACCAGACATGCTGGGGAAAACCGTTGCCGCTGAAGAGGCGGTACTCCGTCTCCGCCAGCTCGCGGTTGCCGGTGATCAGGCGGGTGCGCATGAGCTCCGCCGGAACCGGCACGGGCTCCCAGCCGGCACCCGGCCAGCAGGCGTCGGGAGTGTGCGTGGCCACCAGGCTCGCGCTGGCCTGCCCCGGCGCCCAGTAGGCGATGTAGGCGGTGATCTGCAGCACGCCGCCATCGGCGGCTTCACGCACATACGTGCGTTGCACGAAATGGTCCGTCTGCAGGGCTTCCTTGAACCGATTGAGGTCGTCGGACGTGACGACCTGCCAGCCGGCCGGATGCAAGGGGAGGATGGCTTCGAGATCGGGCAACGGCCGGGTCAGACGCGGGGTCAGGTCCTCATGCAGCGCGAAAAATCCCACCAGCACGGTTGCGCAGGCCAGCCCGCCGGCGAGAAGCGGCTGGAAGCGGGCGGAGGCGCCGGACGCCGGTGCGGGCATGGCCTCGGCTGACAGGGAGGTTTTTTCACCGCGTTCGAGGAGCAGGGCCAGTCCGCCGAGCAGCACCGCGGTGCAGGCCAGCACCGCGAAGCCGGTCACGTCGTGCCAGTGCCCGCTGATGTCGATGCCGGCGTTGGCCAGGAGGGTCAGCAGCAGGGAACGGATGAAATTCATCACGAGCGCGAGCGGCGCGGCGAGCGCGATGATCAGGACGCGGGCCCACGGCCGCCGGACCAGGCAGCCCGAGAAGAACAGGCCGGCAAACACGCAGGAGATGAGACTGCGCACGCCGCTGCACGCCTCCTCGATGCCGACGGAGGTGCGGGCGAGCTCGATGATATTGCCATGCCGGCTGGCCGCGATGCCGAGCAGATGCAGCGCATGCAGGACGTTTTCGGACACCCGCAGCTGCAGGGCGAGGGTGAGGCGCCCGTAGGTCCCGGGCGGGATGGGCGCGCTCAGGATCCACAGGCCGGCCGCCAGCAGGGAACTCCAATTGAAGGGGACGAGGCGGACGGCAGTGCTGGAAAAAGCGATCAACGCGGCCAGCAGCAGGAGGGAGAGCGAGCACGCCAGCACGAAGCCCACGAGGGCATGCGACCATTCCAAGGCGGCGGCATAGAGACCGCCCACGGCGAGTAGCAGCAGCCCGAGCGTCAGGACGGCCGCCAGGACCGTGCGTGTGAAGGTGGTCCCGGGAAGGTAGCGCGGCGTACCCCCGGTGCGGGCCTCATGCAGCAGAAGCAGGAAAATCACCGGCATGAACAGGCCGTGCGAAAGGTCGGGATTGTGCAGCCATTGCGGCCAGAGCAGGGCGGAGAATCCACCGGCCAGCAGCGCCAGCAGGACAAGGTTGGCCCGGCCCAACCAGGTGGGCGGGGGCGCCGCGCGAACGGCGGAGGAAGGCAGCGTGGCGGCGGTGGTCATCAGGGCCGGCTTGGCGCCGCGGAGGCGGCGGTGCGGCTGGAGGAATAACGCGACAGCATGATATACGTTAATTCCAGTGGCAAGGGCAGCGAGGGCAGGAACGACTCGATGTAGCGCGGCGGCGGCTTGCCTTGGAAAAAATCCTCGAAGGCGCCGAGGGTCAGGGCCGAGGAACCCGAGGACTGTTGCAGCGCGAGGCCCATGACGTGCATTTTATCGAAATCGCCTGCGATGCCCGCGGCGCAGAACAGAGCGGCGAAGGCATTGTGATTCTCTCTCGCCGAGGCCAGCGGCGCTTCCTTGAGCCGGGCGAAAACGTGATCCAGCACGGTCCGGTTCGGATAGCGCGCGAGGTGGGTGCCCAGCAGCTCGATCACGGGGCCGGTCGGTGGCGCGGTCAGCAGCAGGGCGATGTCGCTGTCGAGCAGGCTTTGCCAGCCCAGCTGCCCGAAGGCGGCGAGCCGCAGGGGATAGCGTTCGTCGTCCCGGACCCGGTCGCCGTACTTGGCGAGGAGATCGAGGGCGCGGCTGGGCTGCTTGAGCTCGAGTAGGGCGTTGGCCTGGTAAAACGGCACGAAGGGGTGGGTCGCCTCGGGCCAGAACTGGCTCAATGCCGTGATCGCCTCACTTTGTCTTCCGCTGCGCGCCATCAGCTCGGTTTCCACCACCTTGCGCCATTGCGGGCCGAGCGGCGGGGGGCTCGCGAGCAACTGGCGCAGCGGTAGGTCGTCTGCGGTCTGGCGCGTGGCAAAAAGCAGGGACTGCATCCAGTAGCCGGAATGGATGCCTTCCGCGCGACGGAACTGGCTCGCGGCGAGCTCCTTGATCTGGGCGTAGTCCCCGCGGGCGAGGAGCGCGCGATTCCAGGCGTCGGCCGTGCGGTCGTTCAGCTCGGGATGCTCCGCGAGGAGGCGGATGTAGATCCGGTCGGAAAGCAGCGGCTGGTTGATCTGCCAGAGTGATGCGAGTGCGAAGCCGGTGTCGTAGTCGTGCGGGGCGAGGTCGTAGGCGTACGAAAGGGAGAAAAGCGCCTCCTTGATGTTGTTGGTCGCGAGGGCCTTCGCCCCCTTGTTTAAAAAATATTCCGCGCGGGCCACGTCGATCCGCCACCACGCCGGCGGCCAGGCCACCGCCACATAGCCGATGGGATAGCCGATAACGCGCATGGCGACGAAGAGCCCGAGGGTGCCGACCAGGTAGATCGTGGCCAGCCCGGTGCCATAATAGCGGAAGGCCCGGCCCCAGAATGGGCGGACATCGGCGGTGTTCACCGAGCAACGCAGACCGGCGGGGGTGTGCACGAGCAGCGGACAGACGCGTTGGAAACGGGCCGGCCGGGACCACAGGATGCTGGCCTCGCAATTGGTTTCGTTGGCGCGCCCCGAATCGCTGCTGGACTGGCAGGGGCAGCGGGAACCGGGCCGCAGTCGGAAAAGGTTTTTCCGTCCGTTCCAGTAAAACAGCGCCCAAACAAGGCGGAAAAAATCAGCAATCCAGCCGGCCACGCCCGAAGGCTAGGTGGCGGGTCACCCCGGGCAACGCGAAATGCGGCGGAACCCGCTAGCGATAAAGAAAGTAAAGCAGTCCGCCGACGGAGCCGATGATCGCGATCAGAATCAGGCTGAACATTATCCAGCACCCGGTTTTCGAGGGCGGCGGGCTTTGCTTTTCCTCCTCGGCGCGGAGCTGGGCGAACAACCGGTCGGCTTCCGCGGCGGCATTGACGGAAGGCCGCGCCGGCGGGGAAGAGGGCCGGTCGGGCGTGATCGTCGGGGCCGGCACCGTAGGCTGGGTCCCGCTGGCGGATGCCTCGATCTCGCGATCCAGCCAGTTCAGGTGCTCCTGGAGCAACGCACGGTGACGGCGGAGTTCGTCGAGACGGGAGGACATTTGGACACCCCGACGTTCACGCTGCGAAGCCCGCACTAGCAACCCACAAAAAAGGCGCCAGGGTGAAACCCGGCGCCGGAAAAATACCCGAGGTTGAAACCTCAGCTGGTGACGATCGACACCGAGCGGTGCGCCTTGTCGAACTTCACCACGCCGTCCTTGAGCGCGAAGAGCGACCAGTCGCGGCCGACGCCGACGTTCTTGCCGGGGTGGTGCTTGCTGCCGCGCTGACGGATGATGATGGTGCCGGCAGTGACTGTCTCGCCGCCGAAAGCCTTGACGCCAAGCCGTTGGGCGTGGCTGTCGCGGCCGTTGGTAGATGCTCCCTGACCTGTTTTATGCGCCATGACGTGGACTCCTTAAGCTGTGATGGACTCGATTTTGATGACGGAAAGCTCCTGGCGATGGCCGCGTTTGCGCTCCATGCCCTTGCGCTTCTTCTTCTTGAAGACGATGACCTTGTCGCCGCGCTTGTTCTCGAGGATGCGCACGGAGACGGAGGCGCCCGAAAGGGTCGGCGTGCCGACCTTGAAATTCTCACCCTCGCCGGCGGCAAGCACGTCGTTGATCTGGATGGTCGCCCCGGCGGTGGTGTTCGGGTAACGGTTAACGATAAGGATATCCCCCTCGGTCACAGTGAACTGCTGGCCTTGGGTTTTGATGGTGGCTTTCATGAATAAAACCGCGGAATAAGCGGTTTTGAGCCCGCGAAAGCAAGGCTTTAATTGCCGGTGGCGCCTGCGGCGGGGACTTGGCGCCGCTCGGCGGAAAACCTCCACCTTATTTCAGCGGCGCCGGCCGGGCCGGAGGTGCGTCCTGGGCGGCATTAAAGAGGTCGACCTGCATGTAATAGTGCTCCCGGCGCTTGTAATCGTTGGGATAAATGGAGCGGGTCAGGTATTCGCGATGCTGGTTGGCCTCGATTTCCTGCTGGCGTTTGAGCGCTGCGAGCCGCGCGGCCTCGCGATCGATGAGCTCGCGCTTCTGCTGCTCGGAGTCCTGCAGCTTCTGGAGGGCGTCGAGGCGGGCGCGCTCGGCCTCGGCCGCCTCGCGTTCCCGGAGCGCGGCCAGGCGGCGGGCTTCCCCTTGGGCGGCTTCCTTCTCGCGCGTCAGGCGCTCCGTTTCCTTGGCCAGCTGGGCCGCCTCTTCCTCGGCGGCGCGGCGGGCTGCCTCGGCCGCGGCTTGCTCGCTTCGGAGCTGGGCGAGATTTTTTTCCGCGTCCGCCATGTCCTGCCGCGTCTTCAGGTCGGCAAGGCGCCGCGCCTCGGCGTCGGCCTGGGCGCGCCGCTCGGCCTCCGCCCGGCGTTGTTCCTCCGTGGCGCGCTCGGCCGCGTTCCGCTGGTCGGCGAGGGCACGTTCGCTTTCGGCCTGGTAACTGCGATAGCCGAAAAATGCCGCGAGGCCGACGAGAAGGACGATGATGAGAACGACAGCGGGTTTTTTCATGGCAGGCGTGGCCGGCGGCCAAGGGTAATCACTGGGGCCGGTGTCCAATCGACCGCGCCCAAGATGGAAAGTTCAGGCAAATCTCGGGCCGTTGCACCTGCGCTTCAAGGCGGGCTGTCCGACGGCAGCGCGAAATCCGCGACGCCGGGATGCGCGGCGTTGGCCGCCGCCAAGGGCAGGGCAAACGCGACCGCCTCGCGCAGGCTCATGCGGCGCCTGAGCCAGGCGTGCAATACACCGGCCAGCAGGACGTCGCCGGAGCCGGTGGCAGAAACCTCCTGCACTGGCGGAGGGGACAGGCTCACGGGTTCGCCGCCTTCGTCCTGCAGCCACACCGGCCCCGCGCCCTGCGTGACGATCCAGCGGCGCACCGGCCAGCGGGCTGTGGCTGCGCGAAGGGTTTCGGCCGAGACCGCCGTGAGCGATGGGTCGAGTCCCTGGAATTCCTGGGCATTGATCTTCACGAGAGCCAAGGGCTGCTGCACGCACCATGCGAGGGGTGGACCGTAGGTGTCCGCGACCAGTGCGCCGCGGCGCAGCCAGCGCAGCAGGGCATCGCGTAGCGGATTGAAGTCGGGGCCGGCCCATCCGGGCAGGCTGCCGCACAACGCCAGCACGCCGCCGGCGGGCTGGGCGTCGAGAAATTCCGCGCAGGCCTGCACCGCCGCTGCGTCAGGCAGCGCATCGGGCCCGAGGAAAGTCGTCTCCGGCTGGTCGCCGCCGCGCACGACGGTTCCGCTGCGGGTGGGGGCGGTCGTGACAAAGGCCCGGTAGGTGAATCCACGGGCGCGCAACCAGGCCTCGCATTCCTGCCCGATGGTGCCGCCGGCAAAACAGAGTGCGGTGGCAGGCGGACCGAGACGCCCGAGCATCTTTGCGACGTTGATGCCCTTTCCGCCGACTTGGAAGGTTTCGACGGTGGCGCGCTGGGTCCGTCCGGGAAGCCAGCTGGTGAACCCCAGGGTTCGCTCCGCGAGCAGGTTGCCGGTGAGGGTGAAGAGGGGCGGGGTGGTGGTCACGGGCGGTCGTCCCGGGGCGGGGCCTTGAAGAAGATATAGTTCGTCAGGAAGCTCAATCCCAGGACGCCGCTCAGCGTGCGGATGTTGCGCATGGCCCCGAAGACCATCGTCAGCGAACTCGCCAGCGGCTCGCGCACGCGCAGCAGCAGCCCGCAACTGGCGATGGCGAGCACCGGCTGGAGCAGGAAGCACCAATGGTAGACCGTGTACGGGTTGTGCCCGGCGCCCAGGGCGCGCGAGAGGATCCAGCCGCCGGCCACCGGGGCGATGGCGGCGAAGAGCGAGCTGACGGCGAGGTTCAGGCCGATCGCGAGGTTCTTGGCCTCGACGGGAATGAGCCGGAGCAGGATGGTGAACTGGCCGAGGACGAAACCGGCGCTCGTGATGCCGCTCCACAGCCATAGGGCGTAGAGCAGCCCGCTGTTTTCCGGCGTCAGGAAGCACCAGAGAAAATTCGGCAGCTGCCAAAGGATGAGCGACACGGTCATCACGGGCTTGTTGCCGTAGCGGTCGAGCAGCGGGCCCCACGCCGGCAGCGAGAGCACGCCTCCCAGCTGCGACAGCGTGGCGGTGAGGCCGACGTAGAAGGCGGAGAATCCTATCTGGTCGAGCATGAACACCGAGTAGAAAGGCCCGAAGCAGTTGGCGGCAAAGGACCACACCGCCCCGAAGGCGACGAACAGGAGGAACGAGCGGGAGGCCAGCACTACCCGCAGCTGCGCACCGAACGGATGCACTGCGTCGGCCGCCGGCGCGCGCGAACGCGTCGGGCTCTGCCACTGCCAGCGCAGCGAGAACACGCGCAGGAACGCCGCCCCGGCGATGATCGCCTGGAAGACCGGGATCGCATAATTCCAGCGGGCGACCGCCCAGCCCGTCACGAGCATGAAGGTGAGGGTGGAAATCTGCAGGATGCCGTTGCGCCGCCCGAAGTATTTTCCCCGCAGGCGCCCGGGCACCCATTCCTCGATCCACGCGTTCCAGCTCACGCCGGCGATCGCGCTGAAGAAGCTCGAGAGCAGAAACCACACGATGAGCCAGCGGCCCGCGGCGGCTGGATCGGTGCGCGGCACCCAGGGCAGGAAGAGGCCGAGGGCGACCCAGGTGACAAGATGCAGCGAGGCGGCCGTGATGGAGACGATCTTGGGCGGCCGCCAGCGGGCGAGAAACGGCGCGGCGAAAATTTGCAGGAAATTGCCGACGAACGGGAGAGCGCTGATCAGCCCGATGGTGGTCATCGGCAGGGGGAACGCCCGTGCGATCAGCGCGGTCATGAAGACGTTCACCGGGAGCGACATGGTCACGATCGGCATGGCCAGGATCCCCTCGGCGGTGCTGAGGCGGAGGGAGCGGAGCAGGTCGGCCTTATTCTGGACAGCGGTGGCGCGCGCGGTGGTTGCGTTCACAATGCTTTTAGCCAGATGACAGGGAATGGGCCGGATTGTGAAAGCGAAAGTGCTGCGCACGAGGAACACGGTCGCGCTCGCGCGCTGGCTGCTGGGCAAGCACTTGGTGCGCCAGTGGGCGGACGGGCGCATCGAGGCGAGGGTCATCACGGAGGTCGAGGCCTATCACGGCGAGCGGGATCTCGCCTCCCATGCCCGAGCCGGTCGCACGCCGCGAACGGCGGTGATGTATGCGCCGGGCGGCCGCTGGTATGTCTATCTTTGCTACGGTGTCCACGAGATGCTCAACCTCGTCACGGGTCCAAGGGAATGGCCGGCGGCCGTCCTGATCCGCGGCGTCGAGGGTATCAGAGGCCCTGGGCGCCTGACCCGGATCCTTGCGATCAACCGGGAACTGAACGGCAAGGCCGTTGGAAGGAAGTGCGGACTATGGCTCGAGGATCGCGGGGTCCGGGTACCGCGGAGTGCGCTGCGCGCGACGCCGCGCGTCGGCGTGGCCTACGCGGGACCGGTCTGGTCGAAGAAGCCGTGGCGGTTTACCTTTGATCCCGCCGCCGTGTCCTCACCGTGACGGTGCGGGCGGCTGGTAGTTCACGAGCGTGGCGACCCCGGAGCCGAACTTGAATTCAACTAGGAATTTCACGGGCAGATGGCGCTCATCCTGGGAGATCCAGACCCGGACACCCGTGCCGCGCTTGAACATGCCCTTCGGCGGCGTCTTTTCCATGCGGGGCACGAGCACAAGCGTGTTGAAGGTGCCGAGCGGGGTGCGCACCTCCTCGTAGCCTTCGGCGTGGATCGTCAGCTCGTAGAATTCGTCATCGAAGATCACCAGCGCATCGCGCGTCTCGCCGGGTTTCAGGTTCCAGGCGCGCGTCTGGATCAGGCTCATGATGAGATCCAGCGGCTCGCCCGCGGGCATGGCCAGGGTCGTGGTCCGGTCCGGATTGATTTCGTTGACGTAACTGGCGGTGGACTTCGCGTAGTCGAAAACGATGGAGCTCTTGGTCTTCTTGGTGTCGGACTTGCTCGACTCGGTGGTCGAGAGCAACCGGCCATTGTGGACGTCGAAGAGGGCATCGGCCCGGGCATCGAACGTGAACAGGGCCCGGGCGATGCTCCGGGTGGAGGTCGTGGTGGTGACATCGAGCCGCAGGTGACCGTCCTCCGGCGGGGCCGCCTTGGCCGAGATCTTGATCTCGCCTGCGCCGAAAAATATGCCCCAGCCCACGCGATAGGTCAGGCTTTCGCCGTCGCCCAGCGCCGGGGTCGCGCGCAGCGGCCGGCCGGTGGCCAGCAGGAGGACGAAAAGCAAGAGAGGGGCGAGGGGACGCATGACGTGGGCCGCGGCAAACAACTATCAAATTTCCCGGGGGGCGATCCAAATTACCCGGCGAGGGAAAACTCGAGCTGGTTGCCATGGCCGAGGGCAAGCGCATCCCAGCCGCGGGCGCGGAGCGTCTGGGCGAATTCCCGGGCGAAACCGTGCAGGGTGAGGACGCGGCGCGGCTGCACCCGCTCGACGAAGCGCACCAGGTCGTCGAAATCGGCGTGGTCGGACAAGGGAAAGGCCGCGTGGCACTGGTAACGATAGGTCGCCCCCGGATCGATCGCCCATCCGGTGATCACCGCGGTGCGCGGCGCCGGAATGCGGGCGAGCAGCCCGCTGCGGCCCGCGTGGGGTGGACAGATGACCACGTGGCCGCCGACCTCCCGGGCATCGAAGGTCCGGTAGGGTGGAAAGGTCACGCCCAGTTGTTCGTGAATCCCGGTGAGGAAGAATGTCTGCTCGTGCAGCATGACCGGGAGCCCGGCCGGCGCGAGGGCGCGCAGCACTTCCTGGCTTTTCCCCAGGCTGTAGCAGAGGAGCACGGGCGTGGAGCCGGCGGCGATCGCCTCCCGGCAGAAGTCAATGATGCCGGCGATGACCTCGGCTTCGGGCGGGAAGACATAGCGCGGGAGGCCGAACGTGGTCTCCATGATCAGCACGTCGGCGTGCGGCGCGGCGCACGGCTCGGCCGCCAGGCTGCCGCGGAGCTTGAAGTCGCCGGTGTAGAGCAGCGAGCCGTGGGCGGCGGCGAGATGGATCTGGCTGGAGCCGAGGATGTGCCCCGCCGGGTGCAGCGTGGCGGTGACACCGGGCGCGATTTCATGCGGGCGCCCGAACGGCAGCACGGTTTCCCGGCGGCGCCCGGGCAGCCTCGCGTGGAGCAGCCGTGCGGTGCCGGGCGAGCAGAGGACCTCCTCGTGGCGCGCGATGTGATCGGAGTGCGCGTGCGACACGAACGACCGCGGCGTCCGGGTCTGGGCATCGAGCCACCAGCCGATTTGCGGCAGCCAGACGCCCTTCTTGAACTGCACATTCCAAGTCATGGTGTGAAACTCATGCCGTCGGAGGTAGGGGCGTTCCTTGCGGACGCCCGGTTCGAATTACAGCCGGGCGT
>CAIKHO010000089.1 GCA_903827245.1 uncultured Opitutia bacterium | reverse complement strand
GTCGAGCTGTCCCGGAGCAACCGTTTTGAACTGATCTTCATGGACTGCCAGATGCCGGAGATGGACGGCTTCGCGGCGACCGAGAAGATCCGCGCCGCAGCCGGCGGCAAGGCGCCGCCGATCGTGGCGCTCACCGCCAACATTTCCGAGCGCGACCGCGAGAAGTGCTTCAACGCCGGCATGTGCGACTTCGTCGGCAAGCCCGTGACCAAAGCCGAGCTGGCCCGCGTGCTGAAACGCTGGACCCGGCCGGAAGTCGAAAGCGCCACCTGAGCATGCCGGATTGAAGGTGGACGCCGACCTCCCGCCGTCGCTCTCGGCAGGGCAGGCTGCAATGGATTCGCGAGGGCACCGTAGCCTTGGCGAAGGTGGCCGGGCGGCGGATGGAACCACGGTAGGCCGCTAGTACGGCAAACCTTCCCGGTAAGCCGCTCCACAAGCTCACGATTGGAGACCGCCGGCTCGGCGGAACGCCCCGCCCGACCTTCAATCCGCCTCCGTGCCCCGGTCCCAGACCGTAAGCCCCGCAAAGTTCCGCCCCGCGCCGCTCCGGGGGAACGCCAAGCTCGCCACGTAGCCGACCACAATACACGAGCCCACAGCTACGAATCCGTACAGAAATGCACTGCATGCGGTGAATTTTTCCACCACGCCCGTCACCGCCACACTGGTCAGCGCCCCGATGATCACCCCCGGGGCATTCGCCCGCCGCGTGAGCAGGCCGAGCGCAAATACGCCGGGAAAGCCGCCGCCGATCAGCGCGACTAGTTCCAAGTATTTGTCCCACAGCGAGGTGGTGCCGCGCCAGGCGAGCCACATCGCCATGGCGGTCGCGATGGTACCCGCGGCCAGCGTGGCGCCGCGGGCGAGCCGCACGCGTTGCCGTTCCGTCGCCGCCGGCCAGAGCGTGCCCTGGAAATCCGTCACCACGATGGCGGCGGTCGCGTTCATCGCGCTGCTCAGCGCCCCCATCCCGGCCGCGAACAGGCCGGCGACCATCAGGCCGACCACGCCGGGCGGCAGCTCGTTCGCGATGAAATACGGGAAGATCGCGTCGCCCGCCGCGCCCGCCGGCGCGCGGTCCGGATGCGCGTGGTAAAAGGCCCACAGCGCCGTGCCCACGAAGAAGAACATCACCGAGCCCGCGAACCCGACCACGTTGCCCATCACGATCGAGCGCCGGGCCATGCGGACATCCGCCGTCGCCAGCATGCGCTGCATCAGCGGCTGGTCGCCCAGCACCGTGAAGATGTGGCCGAGGAACATGCCGATGAACACCCAGAGCGTCGGCTGCGTGAGATCGAAGTCCATCGACACCATCCGGAACTTCCCGGCCGCCATGCCGCTGTGCACGATCCCGGCCAGCCCGCCATCCACCGCGGAGGACATGTAGACCAGCGCGACCATGACGCCGCCGACGGTCACGCCCACCTGCATGACGTCGGTCCAGATCACCGTCTCGAAGCCGCCCTCCATCGCATAGATCGTGGTGACCGCGCCCATCAGCAGGATGCTGACGTTGACGTCGAGACCCGTGACGGTCGACAGCGCGAGTGACGGCAGCAGCATGACCACGCTCATCCGGCCGCCGACCTTCATGAGGATGCCGAGGCCCGCGCCCAGCAATTGCACCCGGTGGTCAAAGCGTTGTTCAAGATAGCCGAAGATCGTCGTGAGTTTGAGCCGGCGCAGCACACCCACGAACACCACGCCGACGAGAATGCCCGCAAGGACCTGCGCCGGAGCCGACCCGAACGACAGCCAGTCCGCGCCATACGTCCGCGCCGGCAGCGCCATGAAGCTGATGCTGCTCGTGGCCGTGGCCATGAAGCTGATCGCCGCCGCCCACCACGGGATGTGCCGGTTGCCGAGGAAGAACTCCCCGCTCGACGTCCGCTTCCGCCGCGAGCACCACCAGCCGATCGCAAGGCTCACGGCAAAATAGACCGTGAGCGACACATAGTCCGGCCAGCTCATCGTCCGCGCAGAAATCACGGAGAAGGTCGGGGCGAGAATCGACGACATGGGGCGCAGGGGTGAATCCGGCGACACGTTCGCCGGGCCCGCATGACTTAAGGGAGGAAACCGCCATCGCGAACCAATTCCGCCCATGGTCCGGCTGGTAGTGCAGCAATTTGCCGGTGATTGGCCGTAGGAGCGGCTTTACGCCGCGACGCGTCGCTCTGCCGGCCCAACCCTCGCGGCATAAAGCCGCTCCTAAATTTCCAAACGGATACCCCATCGTCCGCCGCGCTCACGAGCTGGGCGGAAATACGCGCCTTCGTGGCGGCCTTCTGTACGCTGCCCTCGACCACGTAGGCCACGCCGAGCTTCTGCGCGATCTCCGAGATCGGCCCGTTCTGGTCCTTGAAGTAAAGGGCCTAGGCCGGAACCATGCAGTTGACGATTCCCGCCACGGCTGAAAACAGGAAATCGTTCGGTGGTTCCAGGTAGGAGACTGCTTGCAGGCGATTTTACCTCGGTCCACGCCACTCATCGCCTGCCCCCCACGACAAGCTCGGGGCCCTGAACCAGTCGAACGGGCAAGCAGGCTCCTACCACTGAATGACTCCGGCTAAGTCCTCCCCGCCACGTTCAGTCCTGGAATCTGCGCCAGCACATTGAGCAACTCCTCGCTGACGCTCTCGGAGAAATACCTGTTGTCCTTGTCTTCGCTCAGATTTGTGAACGCCAGCACGGCGACGGACCTCGGGCTCGAGGTCGGCACCGCGACGGCCGCGGCCGGCCCGTCCGCACCTCTATTCTCGGCGCGCTTCATCTCGGCCACGAGTTCGGCGAATCCCGGCTGGCCGCGCAGCGGGTCCCAGCGGGGATCGACCGCCAGGGTCGCGGCGGAGACAAAACCGTAGTCGACCGTGAAATGAGCCAGGGTGCGCAGCAGGGCGATGGCCCGCGGTGCGTCACCCAACCGGCAAAAGGCATTCGCCGTCTCCTCGATGGCGAGCACGTTGAGGTCAAGTTTGATTCGATCGTCCCCGGCACAAGCCTCCGCAGCGGCTTTCGCCTCCACGATCCGGTGCTGCCCGGCCAGGGTGACCGCCAGCATGGCGCGCCACGGCATCGCGCCCGGATCGGCCACCAGCTTCTCGCGCACCGTGCGTTCCGCCAGCAGCCATTGTTCGGCGGCCCGCTCCGGCTGCCCGGCCAGCTCATACGCCTGCGCGAGCAGGTATGCCTTGGGTCCGGTGAAGAAATTATCCTCGAGGTAATCGACCGCGAGACCCGTCAACGCCCGCACCGCGGCGGAGCCGTCGCGCCCCAGCCTGGCCGCCTCGAAACGCAGGAACGCCACGCGGGGTTCGTCCCGCTTCAGCTCCGGCACCCGGTTCAGCCATGCGGTGATCCTTACCGGATCCGCCGTCTGTGCCTCCTCGTTCGCGGCACCCTGCACGAAAGTCCGCCAAAACGGCTGCGCCTGGATGGCACGTTCGCAGGCGGCCGTGGATTCATCCATCCGCCGGAGAAAGCTCAGCTCGCCGGACGCATAATAAAACAGCTCCGCGGGCCGCGGGTTGTGGGCCGCGGCGTCCAGCAGGAGTTTCACCCGGGCCGCCCGGTCGGTCAGCTGCAGCGATTGCGCGAGGATCACCTTGAAATTCTGCGGATCGGCGGCGCGCGCCTGGTCGAGGTAGCCCTGCGCCCGGTTGCTTTCCCCGAGCACCTGGCGGTGCAGGCCTAGCGCCAGCAGCGCGTCGACGTTGCGCGGTTCCAGTTGCAGCGCCTTTTCCGCCTCGGCTTGGGAGCGCACCAGGCGGGTACGGCTCGTGTCGTAGGCGCGGGAATAGAAATAATGGCTGAGCAACGCCGAGGCGCCCCACGCTGCGCCTGAGGTGGGCGCCAGGTCGGTCGCGCGCTTGAGCAAGCTCTCGGCGAGCGCGAATTCGTTGCGCGCAGAATCCGGATTGTAGATGAGCTCGCGCGCCTGCGGTACGAGCTGCGAGGCGTCGTCGGGATTGGCCGGTGCGTTGGCCGCGATCGCGGTGGATGGGCGCCACGGCCGCCAGACGGCCAGCATCACGACCGCGACCACTCCGATGATCGCCAGCCCGAGCCATGAACGCGTCGGTCGGGATTTTCCCAATGGGGGCGCGACGTCCCCGTCGCGCTGAACGGGACGGGAATGCCTCGTCTCCATCTCCCCGCCCAGCAGCTTCCTCACCCGATCCGCAAACGCAGGCGGTGTCTCGCCGCCACGCAGCCGGGTCCATTGCACCTTGAGAAATGCCTCCGGCACGTGCGCCTCGCGATCACGCGTATCGTCGATCACGACCGGCACAAGGAACGTGACATGATCCGCCATGTCGTGCGTGCGTTCGACCGCGAGTTTCCATTCCCGCCGGAAATACCCCTCGGCCCGCGCCTGCGTGGCCGCCGAGATTACCGGCACGAACAGCGCGCACTCCTTGATCTGCTTCCGGATCTTCTGGTCCCACGCGTCGCCGCCCACCAGCTCGCTCTGATCGAACCACACCTCCACACCGGCGGCGCGAAGCGCCTCGCAAATCTTCCTCGCCGCTTCCGCGTCCTGGGAAGCGTAGGAAAGAAAAACCGCTTTGCCTGGGTCACTCATGTACGAATGCCAGCAAGGTTTCCCGCGTTCTGCCTGCCTGCCGTAGCCTCGGCGAAGGACGGCGAGGCGGAGCTGAGGAAGACCGCGCCGCGGGGCGTTCAATGTTCAACGCTGGACATTCCACTCTCAAGGCTCAGCCCTCCCGCGTGCAACGTTGACTCCGATCATGGGGCGATGGGCGTTCCGTTTTCTATCAGAAAAGCGGCGCGCTGTTCCTCGGGTCGTCGAGCAGCGCCTCGAAACGCGGGTCGCCCTGGAGCGGCCACAAGGCAATGAGGTGGCGCAGACCGTATACGCTCCCACTGAACGGCGCGCGCAGCACCAGGGCCAGTTCAGCGAGCGCGAGGTCCTTCTCTCCGGCCCAGGCATAGATTACGGCGATTTCGGATTCGCGAATTTCCGCCGGGGTCGTGTTCCGGGATCGCGCCAGCAAGGCGCGCACTTTGGGAACCAGCTCAACCGCCGCCTCCTTTTCCCCCAGGGCCGCCTGAAACTCCGCCAGTGACAGCCATTTTACGCCATTTTCCGGCTCGGCCATGAGTTCGGCCTTCATTTGATCACGGGCTCGTTCGAGCAGGGGGCGCGCCCGCGCCGTCTGGCCGAGTTTCAGAAAGGCGGTCGCCACGACAAACAAATCATCCGCCGTCGAATTGGGATTAAACCGCCAGTTCGGGCCCGCTTCCTCCCAGAGCCGGATCACTTCCGCCGCGTCTCCCTTGGTGGAGTAAGCGTACCGGGCGCACGCGCTTGCCACCTCCGGGTCGGTGCGCCTCATTTCGGGCGTCACCGGGGCCAGCAGCACATCACCGGCCTCGGTCGCGCCGCGGGCGCTGAAGGAGAATCCAGCCAGCACCAGGGAGTGAGTGAAATTGGGCGGCTGGAGTGCGTACGCCTCCCGGAGGACCTTTTCCGCCTCGTCATAATGCCGGAGACCTCCGAGCAGGTTGCCGAGCTGGGTCAGCGCCTCAATCGAACGGGGGTCGAGCGCCACGGCTTTCCGCACATGGGCGAGGGAGTCGGCCCACTGGTCGGCCCGCTGTTCCGCGCGGCTCAGCGCCAGAATGGCCGTGGCGTTGTTGGGATTCGCGGCCACGATCTGGCGGATCAGCGCATTGGATCGCTCAAAATCATTGGCCAGTTGATAGTAAATGGCCAGCTGCAGCCGCACCTCCAGGTCGTCGGGCGCCAGCCGCGTCGCCGTCTCGACGCAATCCTTCGCCTTGGCCAGCCGCTCGGGCGAATGGTCTTGGCGCGCGTAGGCCAGGAAGTGCACATGGGCGAGCTCCGCCCAGGCGAGGGCAAAGCGGGGATCGCGCCGCACCACCTGTTCCAGGAGGGACTGGGCTTGCGCCACGTTCTCGCGCGAATTGGTCCGATGCCGGGAAATATCGCGGCCCTGCAGGTAGCGATCATACGCCTCCATGTCGTTTGTGGGGCGGGTTTCCAGCCGGGATTTCTCCTGCGGAGAGATCTTCGCCTTGAGCGCGACTGCGATCTCCTCGGCCAGGGCCGACTGGACGGCGAAGATGTCTTTTAACTCGACCTGCCGGTCGTAATGCTGCGCCCAGACATTGCCTTCCGTGTGGGCGTCGATCAGCTGGCCCGTCACGTGCACCGTGTCGCCGGCGCGCTGGACGCTGCCTTCGAGCACATACGCCACCCCGAGCTCCTCGCCAATCTGGCGGATGGTCTTCTTGGTGTCGCGATACTGCTCCACCGAGGTGTGCGCGATGACCTTGAGGTCGCCGATGTTCCGCAGGCTCGTCAGGATGTCATACTGCACGCCATCGGCAAAGTACCCATTTCCCTTGTCGTCGCTCAGGTTGGTGAACGGCAGGACGGCGATGGACTTGTCCACCGGCGTCGCAGCTTTGGCGGACGCGTCCGCCACCGTGGTTGCGGGCACGGAGGCCGGCCGATTGCGCAGGAAATACCAACCTCCGACGAGACCGAGCGCGGCGACGACAAAGGCGGCCCACATCCATCCGGGAAGTCGGGGATCAAGCGACGGGCCGGACTCAGGGTCGGCGGGGCGGATCACGTCGCCAATCGGCGCGCGCGGTGCCGGCCCGGCCTCACTCGCGGCGGCTTTGCGCGGCGGTTCCAGCAGGCGCTTTACCTGCTCGACAAACTGCGCGGTGGGTTCGCCGCCGGGCAGCCGCGTCCATTGCACGCGGACGAAGGGCTCGGGCACCAGGGCCGTGGACTCGGTCGTGTCGTCTATCACCACCGGCACGATGAACGGCACGGCCTCGTGCATATCCTGCGTCCGGTCCACGGCAACTTTCCATTCGCGGCGGAAGTAGCCCTCGCTGCGCGCCTGGGTCGACGCCGAGATCACCGGCAGAAAGAGCGCGCAGTTGCGGATCTGATGGCGGATCTTCGCATCCCAGGCATCACCGCCGCGCAGTTCATGCTGGTCGAACCACACCTGGATCCCGAATCCGCGCAAGGCGTCCGCAATGCGGCGGGCCGCGCCGGTGTCCTCGTGCGCGTAGCTTAAAAACACGGCGCCGGGGGCGGGTACTGGCGTGCTGGAATCGGCCGGCATGGGTGGAGGGAGCAATGCCGTCGAAGCTTACGCCTTGCCAGCCCAAACCCCTGCTGGCACGGGTTGATGCCAACCTGATGCGTTCTGCGCTGCCCCCCTCCACCAGCCTGCTGCCGCAGTTTCATGTCGTCGGTTTTACGGGGCACCGGCAGCTGGCCAACTGGGACAAGGCCCGGGCCTGCATCGCGGAGACGTTGGCGGCCCTGCGGCATGAGGCTCCCGGAGAATGGATCGGCGTGTCCTCGGCCGCTGCAGGCAGCGACCTGGTGTTCGCCCAAACGGTCCTCGGCGCCGGCCAAGCCTGGCAGGCGATCCTGCCCCTGGCGGCGGCGGAATTTCAAAAGGATTTTGACCCCAGAGAATGGCAGGAGGCGGAGGCCCTGCTCGCCCGGGCCGAAACCGTGAAGGTCATGGCGACGGGCGGCGTGCGCGAGGAGGCCTATCTCGACTGCGGCATCGAGACCGTGAACACCTGCGACGTGCTGCTCTCCCTCTGGGACGGGGAGCCGGCGCGCGGACGGGGCGGCACCGCGGAAGTGGTGGCCTATGCACGCGAACTGGGCCGGCCGCTGATCGTGATCGATCCCGAGACGGGCTCGGTGCGGCGCGAAAACTTCGAGCACTTCAAGCCGCGGGATGCCGAGCTGGATTTCCTGAATGCCCTGCCCGAAACGGGTGCGCCCGCCACGGGCGAGCCGGGTGATGTCCGCGAGCGCGTGGAGCGCTTCCAGCACAAGGCCGACCTAGCCGCGAGCCGGGGCGCGCCGCAGTTCCGGTTGCTCACGGTCTCGACCGTGCTGCTGCATGTGGCCGCGACACTGATCGCGACGGCGGGACTGGCCTTCGAGTGGCACCCGGTGGTGCTGCCCTGGGCCAAGCTGCTCTGCGTGCTCGGCGCGCTCGGCGCGGCGCTGGCCATCCGTCATTTCCGCGCGCAGCACACCTGGGTGCGCTGCCGCCTTGCCGCCGAGATCGGGCGGGCCGCGCTGGCCACCTGGGGCATGCCGCGCCGCACGGCGTTGTTTCAGGACCTCGATCTGCCGGAGATCCGGCAGCTCGTGCGTTCGCTCCACATCTTGCACGGCCGCGGCGCGCCGGAAAAGCGCGCCAACCTCGACACCTTCCGCCAGAACTACCGCGCGCGCCGGATCGACGACCAGCTCGCCTATTACCGGCGCCGGCTCAACCGCGCGGCCCCGCAGCTCTGGCGGCTGCGCATGGGCTTCGTCGTGAGCACCGTGCTCGCGATCATCTGCACCGCGTTCTACGCCGTGCACCACACGTTCCATCTCCAGCCGCTGCCTCCGATGGCGGAGGAGATTGCCTTTTATTTCCTGCCGATCGCGCTGCCGGTGATCGCGGCCGCGTTCATGTCGCTCATCTCGATCAACGACCTGCACCGCCGCGTCGCCCGCTACCGCGAGATGTGCCACCTGCTGGAGGCGGCGCACAAGCAGATCGTGGTCACCCACACCTGGCACAGCCTCGAGCACCTCGTGCGCCACACCGAGCGCGCATTGCTGCAGGAAGTGCTGGAGTGGCACACGCTGATGAGCCACCTCGAGTCGCACTAATGCGGCTCCGTCCGGTAACAGCCGGTCCCGGCTGGATCATTGTCCCGACCGTTGTGAAGCGTCCCGCGCCCCACACGTCCTTTTCGGAAATGTTGTCACCTAATAGGTGACAACATTTCCGGATCGTGTCTCCATGCTGATCATGGAATTGCACCCACGACTGCGTTTGCCCTCCCTGCTCATGGATGGTTTGACCGAGGCCGCCAGGGAATCGGCCCGCCGGCTCTCCCGGAATTATCATGAGGCCGCCCGCCGTCGGGTCGGGTCGACCCTCCGGCCCGGACCCAGCACGCCGTTATGGAATGCCCTCGCCACGGAAGCACGGCCTCTCCTCAAGCGCCGCGGTGAACAGGCCATGCTCGGTCGGCTGCTCGGCCTGCCCCGGCAACGGGTACACGAATTCATCGTCGGCCGCGGCCGCATGCCCGACGCCGAGCGCACCTTGCTGCTCATGGAGTGGCTGGCCGTGCGCAAACGCACCCTCAAATCCGGGTGACCTGCCCCTTGATTGAAATGAGCCATGTCACCCGACCGTTTGTCACCTATTAGGTGACAAACGGTCGGGCAGGCGCATTGACCGAGGAGCATCGGATCATTCCGCAAACGGCTTGGCCCCGTGGCACACTGGGCTAACGTGCCGGTCGCAAGTCCCCATCCGCATGAAACTCCCCGCCTTCCGCCTTCCGCGTCCCGCCTTTCTGCTGGCTCTCGCGCCTGCCGCCGCGCTCTTTGCGGCCGAGGCCCCCACCGTCATCCGGCTCACCGGTGCCATCCCCGACCCCGGGCAGGAGGTCACGTTCGTGAAGGTCGCTGGCGGCATCAGCGAGTACCGGCTCGACGCCAATCATCTCACCGTGCTCCTGCTTGAGGACCACTCCGCGCCGGTGCTGACCTTCATGGTCACCTACCGCGTCGGCTCGCGCAACGAGGGGCTCGGCGTCACCGGCGCCACCCACCTGCTCGAGCACCTCATGTTCAAGGGCAGTGTGCACTACAACAACGACCTCGGCACCGGCTTCGACACCCAGCTCGACAAGATCGGCGCGAACAACAACGCCACCACCTCGCTCGACCGCACCAATTACTACGAGGACCTGCCGAGCGACCGGCTCGAGCTCGCCGTGCAGCTCGAGTCCGACCGCATGCGCGGGCTGCTCCTGCGCGAATCGGACCGCCGGCCCGAGATGACCGTCGTCCGGAACGAGTTCGAGCGCGGCGAGAACGACCCGATCGAGGCCCTCGACAAGGAGATCACCGCCGCCGCGTTCATCGCCCATCCCTACCATCACCCGACCATCGGCTGGCGATCGGACATCGAGTCCGTGCCGATTGAGAAGCTCCGCGAATTCTACGACACCTACTACTGGCCCGACAACGCAACCGTCACGATCATCGGCGATTTCAAGCCGGCCGCCGCCCTCGGCCTGCTGAAAAAATACTACGGCGTGATCCCCGCCTCGCCCCGCCCGTTCCCCGCGGTCTACACCGAGGAACCTGCCCAGCAGGGCCCCCGCCGCGTAATCGTCAAGCGCCCCGGCGAACTCGGGGTCGTCGGCCTCGCCTACAAGGCCACCGCCGGGCTGCATCCTGATCATCCGGCGCTCGCCGTGCTCGGCGACATCCTCACCGACGGCAAGACCAGCCGCCTCTACCGCGCGCTCGTCGACACCAATATCGCCGTCAGCGCCGACGTCTACACGGGGTTCACCCACGACCCGTCGCTCTTCACGTTTTACGCGCGCCTCGCGCCCGGCAGCACCCACGAGCAGGTGGAGAAGATCATCCTCGCCGAGCTCGCGAAGCTGAAGGCCGAAGGCGTCACGCCCGAAGAGGTCGCGCGCGCCGTCAGCAAGGAGACCGCCAGCACCGCCTACGCCCGCGACGGCGCCTTCGCCATCGCCAGCCAGATCAACGAGGACATCGCGGCCGGCGACTGGACGGCCTACCTGACGCAGCCCGAAAAAATAAAGGCGGTCACCGTCGCCGACGTGGACCGCGTCGCCCGCACCTACCTCGTCGAGGACCAGAGCACCACGGGCTGGTTCATCCCGGTGGCGGAGGGCGGTGACAAAGCCACCGCCCCTTCGGCGAGCGCCGGGCAGGTTCAGCGCAGCTTGGTGCACCAGCCGAATTTCTACCGCGATCCGGCCGTTTCCGATCTCCGCCAAACGACCAATTCCAAACTGCAGACTGCCAGCGAAGCGACCGGCAGCGCCGGAGGCGGTGCCGGCAACGCCCTCATTGCCCCGCATGTCGTCCGTGCCACCATCGCCGGCGTCGACCGCATCCTGTTCAAGACCTCGCTGCAGGACGTCGTGACCATCCGCGGCAGCCTGCCAGCGGGCGGCGTGTTCAATCCCGCCGGGCATCCCGCCCTCGCCGACCTCGCGGCCGGGATGCTCGACAAGGGCACGGTGAAGCACGACAAGTTCGCGCTTTCGCAGCAGCTCGAGGATGTGGGCGCGGAGCTCAGCTTCGACGCCAACGCGCAGAACCTCGTCTTCAGCGCCAAGTGCCTCAAGAAGGACGTGCCGCTCGTGCTGGGCCTGCTCGCCGAGCAGCTCCGCACGCCGGCGTTTTCCGACGAGGAATTCGAGAAACTGAAGAAGCAGATGGCCGGGGAATACCGGGAGCAGCTTGACGACACTAATTTCCGCGCCGCGCAGGCGCTCGGCCGGGCGCTGTTCCCCGCCGGGCATCCCAATCGTCCGCCCGAGGCCGAAAAATATCTCGCCGACCTCGCCGCGGCCACGCTCGACGACGTGAAGGCCTTCCATGCCGCGCACTACGGACCGGCCGGCATGGTCCTCGTCGCGGTGGGCGACGTGGATGACGCCGCCATCGACCCTGCGCTGCGGGCGGCGTTCACCGGCTGGAGCGGCGGCACGTCGCGGCCGGAGACGCCCAAGGCCACCGCACCCGCGGCCAGCCGGACGGAGCAGGTCGCCATGCCCGGCAAGGCCAGCGTGTCCGTGCTTATCGGCCTGCCCACCGGCCTGAAGTACGGCGATGGCGACCGGGCCGCGCTCGCCGTGGCGACCGAGATCCTCGGTGGCGGCTACTTCTCCTCCCGCCTGCTCGCCACCGTGCGCGTGAAGGAGGGCCTGACCTACGGCATCTTCGCCAGCCTGCAGAAGGACACTTACACGGATGGCCAGTGGGCGATCCAGGCGACCTTCGCGCCGGAGCTGCTCGAAAAAGGGCTGGCCTCGACCCAGCGCGAACTCCGGCGTTTCACCAGCGAGGGCGCCACCGCGGATGAAGTGCGCGATTTCAAATCCGCCATCATCGGCAGCTACAAGCTCGCGCTCGCGAACAGCGCGGGCGTCGCCGGGCAGATCCTCATCACCGTGCAGCGCGGCCTGCCGCTGGAGTTCATCGATGACTACCCGAAAAAAATCGAGACCCTCACCCTCGCCGAGGTGAACGGCGCCGTGAAAAAATACCTCGATGCCGACCGGATGATCACGGTCATGGCCGGCACGATGCCGGGGGCGAAGTAGCCTGAAGCGGGCGTCCGCAAGAAACGCCCCTGCGCCGATCCGGATTTCCGATCCTCCGGCCTTCCGGACCGGCGGAGCTGGCCTAGTGCGACATCGCGTAGACCAGGATGTTGATGAACATCGGGTACGCCATGCCCTCGGAGATCACGTGGAAATAATTCGGGTCGTCGCCTTCGTGCTCCCAGCCGTCGCCGAAATGGTTGTTGTGGCAGATGATCATCATGATCCGCCCCTTGTCGTCATACATGGCGAAATAGTGCGGGTCGTGGGACATCACGTCGTAATCCCGGTTCGGATCGTAGAATACGCCGAAGCTCTGGTAGACGCCCGCGGTGGGCATCTGGGGCTTGGTCTTGAAATTGTACACCGCGTGAAAGATCGGGTGATCGATCCCCAGGTCGACCGCCTCGCGGCCGGGAAACAGCCGCCGCATCTCGGCCTGGAAGTTCTTCCACGCCGCGTCGCCCCAGAAATTGTCCACCATCATGAAGCCGCCGTTCAACAGGTACTCGCGCAGGGCCACCATCTCCTGTTCCTGGAAGGACAGGGTCTCCACGCCCGACAGGTAAACGAAGGGAAATTTCGCCAGGTCCTCCTTCGTGATGTCGATCGGATTGGGACCGGGGCGCACGTTCATCGAGGTGATCTGGTGCACGCGGAACGACAGCATCACGTCGGCCAGCGGATAGTCCTCCGCCCACGAAGCGCGCCGGCCGAAGCCGAAGCCTCCGCCGGTCTGGTGCTTGAGCCGCGCGAAGGTGAAGACGTCCTCCTTGAATCCCGCATTGACCGGCCAGTCCATTTCCTGGTTCGACAGGTCATCCATGTAACTGGCCCGGCCGCCGCCGCCCGCCCCGCCGCGACGGCCGCCCTGGGCGAAAGCCGGCAGGGACACCAGCACCGCCAAAATCATCCCGATGCACCCGCGGCGATACAGTCTGATGAGCGACCCGGCTTTCATTCTTGGTCCATCAAACGCAGCGGGACGGGTTTGTCCAATCCGGAGTGCGATCCGGAATGGTTTCGCGCCGAGGCACAGTGGAGCTGAGCAAACCAAGACCAAGCCAGTGAGGCACCATCCGTGGCCGCCAGAGCTTACTTCCCCTCTCAATCAAGTTTCCGCTCTGCGCCTTCGCGCGAAACTTATTCCGGTTTGCCACCTTTGAAGCCGGAAACCGTCCTCTCACCAAGACCGGCCTGAACAAACTTGCGCTTTCAAACGGCCGACCGACGTTTCTATTCTCCCTCCTGCCCCCCGCATGAAACCCTGGCTCATCCTCGGATTGCTTCTTGGCACCCTCCTGCCCCTCCTGCCTTCCCGGGCTGCGGACGCCCCCGGCCGGACCCGGACCTACTTCATCGCGGCGGAAGACACGTTCTGGAACTACGCGCCCGGTGGCAACGTCCTGTCGGGCATGATCCCCGGCGGCGATGCCGACGCCGCCGTCTGGCTGAAGCGCGGGCTGAGCGGCGAGCCGCCCATTTTCAAAAAGGCGGTCTACCGGGAATATACCGACGCCACCTTCAAGACGCGGAAAGCGCGGACGCCCGAATGGGAGCATCTCGGGCTGCTCGGTCCCGTCATCCGCGCGGAGGTCGGCGACCGCATCGAGGTGACGCTGAAAAACACCACGCTTTTCCCCGTCAGCCTGCATCCGCACGGGGTATTCTACGACAAGGCGAACGAGGGCTCGCGTTACCCCGACGGCACGTCCGGCGCCGCCCTGGCCGACGATGCGGTCGCTCCCGGCCAGTCCTACACCTACCACTGGGATGTGCCGGAGCGCTCCGGGCCCGGGCCGGGCGATCCGAGCTCGGTCGTGTGGCTCTACCACTCGCACATCGACAGCATGAAGGAAACGAATGCGGGGCTGGTCGGCGTGATCGTCGTCACGCGGCGCGGCATGGCGCGGCCGGACGGTTCCCCCACCGACGTGGACCGCGAGTTCGTCACCTATTTCAGCATCATCAATGAAACCCTCAGCCACTACTCGGTGGTCAACACCCGGCTGTTCGCTCCCGGCTCGGCGGCGAACATGGGCGACAAGGACGAAAAAATGGTGATGCCGATGATGGTGCCCGGGGCGTCGATGTTCGCCGGCCGGCCCGAGGCCGACATGTTTTTTGGCATCAACGGCTACATCCTCGGCAATCTGCCCGGGCTGCGCATGAAGGTGGGCGAGCATGTCCGCTGGTATCTCGTCGCGCTCGGCGGCGAATCCGACCTGCACACGCCGCACTGGCACGGCAATGTGGTGCTCTACGAGGGGCACCGCACCGATGTCATCGAGCTGCTGCCGGCCAGCATGAAGGTCGCCGACATGATTCCCGACAGTCCCGGCATCTGGCTCTACCACTGCCACGTCGAGGACCACATGATGGCCGGGATGACGGCGCGGTACGAAGTGGTGAAGTAAGCGGAACGCCGCGGGTCAGATCTTCTGGCCACGAAAAGGCACGACATGACACTCCTGTCCGCCGTAGCCTTGGCGAAGGAGGATCGTGGCCAAATTGATTTTCCCCCGGCTCACCTCATTTGCCCAGCTTCCGCAGGGCCGCGTTGATCTTCTCGAGGTCGCAGGCTGCCGGGTCGTAGTCGGGGCCCAGCCACTCGCGCCATTCGCGGCCGAGGTCGGTGTCGGGCGCCTTGAGGCACGCCAGCATGTCCTGGAACGCCTCGAGCCCGCCGCAATCCTCCGGTGGACCCGCGCGTTCGCCAGCGAGGCAGACGGGATAGCGCAGGCCCTTTTCCACCACGCCGGTTTTCTCCACCTTGATGTCCACCGGCCAGCCTTCGCCGAAATGGTAGGTGTAGACGAAGTGGTTCCGCGTCTCGAGGTCGAGGTCGGCCAGCGCCACGTCCCGATCGTCCTCGATGATCAACTCGTCGCGCTTGACCGGATTGCCGAAGCGCAGGTCATCCAGGGTGAAGGCATGCGTCTGGTAGTCGAACCAGTCGAACAGCACCTGGATGCTGTCGTGCAGCCGCGCCAGCCACATCGTCTCGCGGACCAGCAGCCGACGCCAGATGCGCGGCTGGCAGCCGGCGACAGTCAGTCGCAGGCTGAAAACGCGCTCGGGTGCCTTCTTGGCCTTCGAGCCCCGGCCTTCGTGAAGCGAAATCATCGGGTCAGTTGAACGGCCCGGACACCGCCGGGCAAGCCGTGGGATTTTTCAGAACGACCCAATCGCGGAAGCACGGAGGAGCGGAAACGCGAAAAATCCAGACCGAATTCGCGTTTCCGCCCTTCCGTGTTTCCGCGATAAAACCTCGTTTCCACAGTCCGCTCTTCAGAAGCGAACCTTGAAATATCCCTCCATCCGGAACGGCAGCTCGGGGAAGATCAGTTCGCTCGCGGTGTAGGCGTCGCCGTTGTGGATCCAGTTGCGCCGGTCGGTGAGGTTCAGGAAATCGAGGTTCACCGACCAGCGCTTCACTTCATAGAAAAGCGAAGCGTTGAGCGTGTACTGCGCGGGGAGGTGCCACTGGTTGTCGAGGTTGCCGCGCTGCCAGCCCTGCCACTGGGCGTTCGCACCGGCGCCGAAGCCGCTCGCCCAGCGGTAGCGCACGCTGCCGTTCAGCATCGCACACGAGAACCCGACCAGACTCCAGTCGCCCAAGGGCACCTGGTTGTCATAGGGGTTGTAGGCCGCCGTGCCTGTGCCCAGGCCGCCCGGACCGCGGCCAAGCGCGTAACCGGCGTAGATGTCGCGCCCGCCGAGCTGGAACGGCGCCGAGTTCACGTAATGGCCTTCCTGGAACGTGGCATTGATCGTCGCGCTGAGACGGACGTTCGGCTGGTAGACCGCCTCGAGCTCGAGCCCGCGCACGAGGATGTCGTTGTGCTCGTCGTTGAGCCCGATCTCCGTGCGTCGCTGGTCGAAGAGCGTCGCCGCGGCGTAGAGCCGATGGTCGAGCAGCGAGAACTTCGCGCCGATTTCGGCGAGATCGCTGCGGTTGCGGAAGTCGTCCCGGTTCAGCATGCCGGTGCCGGTGCCCGGGTCCTTCAGGCTTAACCCACCGCCCGCAAGGTTGCCCGCCACCGCGCGGATCCGCTGGTAGGTGGCGTAGACCGAGGCCGTGGGCGTGACATGATAGACGAGGTTGGCCGTCGGCGAAAATGTCCCGACATTCGCCGAGTCATGCCACGGTGTCGTGCCCGCCGGCGGCAGCGGGTCGCGCGCGTCGGCGAGGTAAAGATCGCCGCGCACGCCGGCGATCAGCGAGAGCTTTGACGTCAGCTTCAGGTCCTGCTGCCAGAATGCGGCGAGATTCCCGAGCCGGCTGTTGTCGGTCTCCGGGCTGCCGTAGGCCGCGGGAAAGAATGGCCGGCCGCCGGGACCGGCGAGGCCGGGAAAGTAGGAATTGGGAAACTGCGCCGCCTCGCTGAAGACGCGCGATGGATTCGTAACGTCGAAGTTGTAGACGTACTCGTTGAAATAGTTCTCGTAGCCGAGCGTGTGGGCATAGCGCACCGTCACGCCCGCGACCGCCGTCTGGGGCAACGCGGCGCCGCTCCAGTCGAGGTGCAATTCCGTGCGGTTCTCGAAGGTGTGCTGCGTGATGTATTCCGCGTACTCGAACTGCTGGAACCGCCGGCGGTTCACGTACTCGAACAGCGTGCGATTGACCAGTGTGAGTCCGGGTGAAACGACCCGGGTGTAGACGAGCTGGGAGCGGGCGACGTTGGCATTGGAAAAATCCCCGAGCGAGAACAGCGTGGCCTCCCACGGCAGCTTCACCATGCCGGTCGCCGGCACCGGGCCGGGATAGGACGCGTTGTCAGCGGAAGTGCCCGTGTAATAGAGATCGTGCCAGACGAGGTCCTGGTTGACGCGGTTGACGCCGAGTGTCTCGGGCGTGTCCTGCCAGAAAAACTGCGCGCTGAACTCGAGCGTGGTGCCGGGATGCGGTTTCCACGTGAGCGCGCCGAAGATGTCCTGCCGGTCGTCACGCGCCCCGTTCTTGCGGAAGAACGTGTCGCCGCCCTTCGCCTCGTAGCTCAGGCGCCAGGCCAGCGTGTCGCTGACGGGCGCGGTCGTGTCGATCTGCACCGAGCCGTTGGCGAACGAGACCTGGCCGGGCGCCCAGGTGCCGAGCCGCGTGGTGATCGTCGTGGCGGGGCCGGCGAAGCTCGGCTGCTTGGTGACGTAGTTAACGTAGCCGCCCGTGAAATAGCCGGCGCCGAACACGGCCGACCCGGGACCGCGCACGAGGTCGACAGCCTCAACGCCGTTGAACGACGGGAAGGTACCGTAGTAATTGTAACTCAGCCGCTGGCCGTTGAGGTAGGTCTCGGCAATATCGCCGCGGATGTTCGGCGTGGTGATGTTGCCGTAGGAGGCGCCGACATAGGCGCTGGGCGAATAGAGCAGGATCTCCTGCACGCCGTGGATCTGGCGCTCGTTGAGGAGGCCGCTGGTGATCGTGCTCACGCCGCGGGGCGTGTCGAGCGGGCCGCGGGCATCACCGGTCACGGCGTCGGACTCGCGCGTGAGCGGATTGACCGACTGGTCGACGGGCACGCCGATGACGGTGAAGTCCGACAGCGTGGTGACGCCGGGCACGGTCTGCGCTTCGACGCGGCCCAGGGCGGACACAAGCGAGGCAAGCAGGATCAGGGCGGGAATACGGAGCGGGAGTTTCATAGGTGATGGCACCTGACCCCAAACAGACTCCCGGCGAAAGCGGCGCCACGCGCCCCACGGCGCTAGCAGCGCCTGCTGTTTCCTTCGTCGGCATGATCCGTTTCAGGTTCAAAGGGTCGAGCAGCCGGTCGTGCCGCAATCTCAGCCCTCCGCGGAGGACACCCCTACAGGCAACGCGGACAAAAGCCCTGCGTGGCGCCAAAGCAAGCGAAAGTTAATCGGCAGGATGGTTCGCGCAGAGGCGCAGCGGCGCAGAGCAAACAAAAACATGAGGATCGGGTAAATTCATCCACCATCAGTCTGTCTTACTTTGCGCCACGGCGTCTCTGCGCGAAATCATCCGATCCGGGTCTTTCGCTTGTAGTCCCGGCTTCAGCCGGAATTCCCGGAACCGGCTGAAGCCGGGACTACAAACACAACATTGCGTGACCTCAACCTGAGTCGCAAAACATACGGTATGACGTTCGACGACTGGCAGCAGCTGGCCCCCGGCGAAGCCGCGCGCGAAATGCTGCGGCGTGTCGCCGCGCTGCCGGCCGCGCAGCGCCGCGCTGCCATCGCCACCCTGCCGGACGAGGCCGCCCTCACCGCGCGCTTTGCCGCCGTCCCCCGCCCCTCGCCCCCGTCCCTGCTTGGCGGTGTGCCGTATTTCCTGAAGGACCTGTTCGACGTGGCCGGCGAGCCCACCTTTGCGGGCTCGGCGTTCCTGCCCGAGGTGAGGCCGGCACCGGGGCAGGACAGCGCCATCGTGCGCGCGCTGCGCGACGCGGGCGCGGTGCTCGGCGGAAAGTCGCATCTGCACGAGTTCGCCTACGGGCTCACAGGCGAGAACCTGAATTACGGCGACGTCGAGCATCCGCGTTTTCCGGGTCGCACGAGCGGGGGATCCAGCAGCGGATCGGCCGCACTCGTGGCGGCGGGCGTCGTGCCGCTCGCGATCGGCACGGACACCGGCGGATCGATCCGGGTGCCGGCGGCGTTTTGCGGGCTCTTCGGCTTCCGTCTGACGCCCCACGACAAGTTCATCCGCGATGGTTTCCCGCTGGCGCCGAGTTTCGATACCGCCGGCTGGTTCACGACCAACGCGCTCGACATGCGCCGGGCAATCAGCGCGCTCGTTGTTCTGCGCGGCAGCGAGCGAACGCCCCGGGGATGCTACATCGAGCCAGCGGGACTGGAGCCCGAAGTCGCCGCGGCGTGCCGCGCCGCGGCCGCCGCCTTCACTCCACCCAGCGATCCCGCGGCGAACGCGGACTGGAATGCGGTGATGGCCGGCAGCGTCGAGGCCTACGCGGTGCTGCAAAGCACGGAGGCGCTGGCGGTGCATGGCGCGTGGCTGGACCGGCTGCGCGACCGCTATTCGCCGGATGTCTGGGCGCGCATCGACCGGGCCCGGCACTGGACGGACGCGCAGCGCACGGCGGCCCGGATCAAGCTCACCGTGGTGCGGCAATGGTGGACGCGATTTTTCCTCGCCGCCGATTTCCTCGTGCTGCCCGCCGCGCCCTTCCCCGCCCTCACCAAGGCCGCGTGCACGCTGGAAAATCGCAATCGCCTGCTCGCGCTGACCGCGCCCGCCAGCCTCGGCGGCCTGCCGGTGCTGACCGTGCCGGTCGCGCTGCCGTCGGGCCTCACCACCGGCCTGCAGATCGTCGTGAACCACCCGCAGAGCCCGGTCGTCAACTGGGTGCTGGAAAAACTCGGCGGGTAGGTCG
>CAIKHO010000088.1 GCA_903827245.1 uncultured Opitutia bacterium | reverse complement strand
GCGTTCCTTGCGGACGCCCTGCTTGATGACCGCAAACCGGGCGTCCGCAAGGAACGCCCCTACCCCCGATGCGGAAATCCACCTGCTCGCAAAAAATCCTGTCCATTCCGGCCATTCTGTCTAAAACCAGTCTCATGCCTTTCCCCCTTGTCCTCATCGTGCTGGCCGCCGCGTGGCGTCTCCTTGCCGTGCATGCGCCGATGCTCGGGAATTTCTCGCCGTTGATGGCCCTCACGTTCTGCGGCGCAGTGTATTTCCGCGACAAGCGCCTGTGGCTGGTGCCGTTCGTAGCGCTGACCCTCTCGGACCTCTATCTCAACCACTACTATGCCGTGACCTTTCACGAAGGCTGGAGCTGGCAGAGCGAGGCGGCCCGGATCCTCTGCTTCGGCCTGGCCCTGCCGTTGGGATGGATGGTGGCGCAGCGCAAGAACTGGCTGAGCCTGTTCGGCGGCGCGCTGGGCAGCTCGCTCCTCTTTTATCTGATCACCAACACCGATGCCTGGCGGCATGACCCGCACTATGCGCAGACCGCCGCCGGCTGGTGGCAGGCGCTGACGGTCGGCCGTCCGGAGTTCGCTCCGACCTACCTGTTTTTCCGCAACACGCTCGCCAGCGACCTGCTGTTCACGGGCGGCTTTGTCCTCGCCATGGAATTCGCGGCCCGGCGAGCGGGCGAGACCAGCCTGCTGAAAAAGCAACCGACGACCTGAGGCGGTTGTGCCGGGCGCGGTACCGTATCGATTTGAAAATGTAGGAGCGGCTTTACGCCGCGATGATCAGGGAGGCCATGGAACTATCGCGGCATAAGCCGCTCCTGTCGCCGACCGTTCCCCGGGCTTACAGCAGATCGGCCGCGAGCTCGGCGAGCTTGGAGCGCTCGCCTTTCATCAGCTTGACGTGCGCGGCGACCGCCTGGCCCTTCATGCGATTGTGGCAGTAGACCAGCCCGTTGCTGCGCGCGTCGACGTACGGGTTGTCAATCTGGGCGGGGTCGCCGATGAGGACGATCTTGGAGCCCTCGGCGATGCGGGTGATGACGGTCTTGACCTCGTGGGGCGTGAGTTGCTGCGCCTCGTCGAGAATGAAAAACCGGCGCGCGATCGAACGGCCGCGGATAAAAGCCAGCGCCTCGATCTCGACCAGGCCGCTCTTGAGCAGGCGCTCGTAGGGCTTGGTGACCACCGCGCTGCCGTGACCGCCGCTATGGCTGGCATGACTGGGCTGCGGCGCATTCATCGCCGACATGAAGCGTTCGTCGTGCTTCTTGTGCTTCTTCTTGGAAACCTTCTTCGCGGCAAACTGCGGTTCCTTCGGCGGCTTCGAGGGAATGAGCACCTCCAGCGCGTCGTAATAAGGCTGCAGCCAGGGTTTCATTTTCTCCTCGAGTGTGCCGGGGAGGAAACCGATGTCCTTGCCGAGCGCGATGACCGGGCGGGAGATCGAGACGCCGTCGTAGCGCGAGTGATCGTCCTGCGTCTGGTGCAGCGCGCACGCGATCGAAAGCAGGGTCTTGCCCGTGCCCGCCTTGCCGAAGCAGGTGAGCATGTGGATGCTGTCATCCAGCAGGGCATCCATCAGGAATTGCTGCTCGAGGTTGCGGGCGCGGATCGGCATGCCGCCGGGCGCCTTCACATAGTCGGGCAGCTTCAGGCGGCGCACCTGGCCGTCGCCGTGAAAACGCGCGGGCATCGTCTTGCCCTCGTCGGAACGGAGCAGGACGTATTCATTCAGGTACAGCGGCTTCGCGATTTCCTCGTCGAGGTCGAAGATCCCCTCCGAGCAGAAGCGCTGCAGCTCGTAGATGCTGAGCGGAATCTCGCGGTAACTGGCCTCCTCGTCGCTCTCCGGAACCTTGTCGTTGAGATAATCCTCCGACTCGAGGCCGACGGCGCGGGCCTTGAGCTGCACGTTGACGTCCTTGGTGACGAGGATGGTTGGCGGCGGAAACTGCTCCTGCACAAAGAGCGCGGAGGCGATGATGCGGTTGTCCTTCTTCGAAAGGTCAGGCAGGATGGCGCGCAGCCGCTCCATCGCGGGAGAGTGGCGGCCCGCCTCCATCAGGTAGGGATTGATGATGATGGAAAGTGTGCCGCCGTTCGGCAGCTCGACACCCTCGTGCATCGAGCGCGAGTCCGGCAGCAGTTCCTGCAGCAGGCGGTGTACGCGACGGGCATTGCGCCCGCGCTCGGTGGACTGCTCGCCCTTGATGGAGTCGAGTTCCTCCAGCACCTCCACGGGAATGGCGAGGTTGTTTTCCTCGAATTTGAAGATCGACTGGGGGTCGTGCAGCAAGACGTTCGTGTCCAGCACGAAGGTCTTAACTTTGGCTGAAACCCTAAGCCGCGGATTTGAGGCTAATGCCCCTCGCAAGTGTTCCATCGGGTGTGGATATCTTGTGAGCAAGTGAGAGACGGAGTGATCACTTGTCGATGCAAGAATTAGGCGATTAAGCAATATTCGGCCCAACTTGCTGATCTCCACAAAAAAAGAGGGCGGGCCGCCTACCCCTAAGCGACCCGCCACTGGCTTTCTTTGTTACCCCGACGCTCACCCGCTAGGCGGAGGAGCGTCAGAACGGAATCTATGACGCAAGGTCGGCAAAAATGTTTCATTCAATCTTACATCTCCGTCAGGAATGACGAGCGCCAGGCTTTAAACGAGTTGGCTTCGGGATGCTCCAGAGGCGCAGCAGGTGTTCCGCAAGATTACGCATACTGATGCGCTGCAAGCCTTCCTGTCGCACTCGCTCACGAAAGGGAGCAGCCACTTGGCTTCGTTCCCGATAGTAATACCAGAGCTCACCTTCCAAGGCTACAGCCGCCGCGTGGGGGTCCTCGGCGTGTCGGGCCAGCGTGGCTCGAACTTTTTCCCGCCAGTGCTGTCCCTCGTCCGCGTGCTTCAGCAGATAATCATACAGCAATTGCTCCGTTCGGTTCAGGCTCACGGCCGCAAACCTGCGCCGCAGGCTCCGGAAAACAACCGCAAACCTGCCTCCAAGGCAGGATTGCAATTTTCCTGCCAGATGCTAACCGTCAGCTGAATCCAAGCTTCAACCGACAAACTTTATGTGGCAAAAACTTAAGGAACAGATTCCCGCGATCTTATTGACCGCGATCATCATCGTGGGCGCAGCCTATTGGCTGCACCAGAAGACCATCGAGGAGGTCAACGCAATCCAGGAGGCCAAGCTGTCCGCCCAGCGCGAGCAGTTTGACGCCCAGATCAAGGCGTCCACCGAGGACACCCGCCACCAGATCGAGGCGGTGGACAAGGTGCTCAAGGACGCCATCTCCAAGCGCGCCGCCGATGTCTTCATGACGGACGACGAGGTCGCCAAGCTCAATGCCGAGAAAGTCAACCAGCTCGCCGAGGCCATCGCCAAGAAGGTCCAGCCCTACAATCCGCTGCCGAAGACGCCGGAAGAGGCCGAAAAGATGCAGAATGAGCAGGTCGACAAGGTTTCCTCCCGGATGGCCGAGAAGATCCAGCCGATTCTCACCGAGATGTCCAAGGACCAGAACCTCACCCGTGATTCCATCGCCAGCTACAGCCAGCGCATTTCCGACCAGGTCGGCCGCGTTCTGACCGCCGAGCTCGCGCGGAACCAGCAGTTGAACAACAACCTCATGTCCACCCAGACGATCGCCGAGGATTCGCTCAAGCTGTCCCATGAGATCACCGCGCTCTATCTCGCCTCTTTCAAGGACCAGGGCCTGATCACCCGCCTGCTTTCGCTGCCGGCAAACGTCGTCCGCGACGCCGCCAGCCTGAGCATCGTCTCCAGCACAGAGCGCAAGAAGGTCGAGGAAAATCTGGTCAACCGCATGAACGAAATCGACAAGCGGCTCGCCGAGGCCCAGGCCCAGCAGCCGAAGAAGTAAGCCTGCACCGCTCCTCCATCCACCCTTAGCCTTTAAAAGCCATGCACCCCGGTGCGTGGCTTTTTTGTTTTTAATGCGTTCTCCCGATCGTCGGTGAACCCGCGGGCACTGGCGGGTCAGGCGCGACTCGGCTCACGCAGCGGGGTTGACCCTGCCGGGATCAAAAAAGCAGCAGGCATCGGGAGATCACTCCTGGATGAAGAAGGTCGACCGGACCGGCGGCAGGATCAAATGCAAGGTCGTCGCCGGCTCTCCCTTGCTTTCCACCTTGGCGAATTCGGCTCTCTCCTTCTCGCCGGTGTGCGGGTTCCAGATCGCCAGGCTCTTGTCGCCCCGCACGGTCACCTTCACGTCCACCGGTGTTTCCGCTGAATTGGCAAAATAGTAGATATCGTGCCCGTCCTTCACCTTGTGCAGGTAGGTCAGCGCCCCGTCATATGCCTGACCGCGCTTGAGCGGCCACAGCGCCGGCGTCTGGATGTCGACATCGCGCACCGGCTCAACCTGTTTAAGGATCGCATCGAGCGTCCTCGCGTCGGGCCGTGGCAGAAAATAACCGCGGCCACCGGCGGCGTTGCGATGGGTGAAATAACTTTTGAAATCATCGGGCACGATGGTGATCGAGGCTGTCATCGGATCCTGCTCCGAAACCCCGAAAACCTCGTCCACCATGATCCGAACCTCGGCATCGCGCTTGAACTCGGCGGAACGTGAGGGAAGTTTGGTCGTGCCGATCACCGTCCCCCCGGCCCGGTAAAATTCGAGCACCTTGTTCGCCACGTCCGCCCCGATCGTGTCGCCACCCGGCAGGATCAGGACCCTGTATTCCTCGTGGTTCAGCGGGTTGTTCAGCTCCAGCCGGGATCCATTGACGCTGCAGCGCCCCGTGAGCACCTCCGGATGCAGGTAGGTGTAGTCGACCCGCAGTCCGCGGTAGAGCATCTCTCCGATTTCCTGGTAGTCGATGTCCGCCGGCGGAATCCCGCCCTCGACCGAATAGGAAAAGCCGGCGCCCTCGCCTCCGGGCCGGCCGTCAGACTGCGGCTGGGCAAACCGGTAGGCGCTTTGCAGCGCGGCAATCGGATAGAGCATGGCCACGTCCGCCACATGCCGGCCGCCCCGCAGCAGGTAGCCCAGGCGGCCGACGAGCTTGTCCGTCTCCGGGTCAACGCCGCTGCGGCGCGCATCCATCTGCATATTGATGCCCATCGCATGCTGGTCGAGGATCGTGCGCAACGCTATCACCGGGTTCATCACGCGGTAGGCCGCAAAAGTCTCGGCGATGCATTCCGGCCAGTCGTAGTTGTACGCGGCGGAGGTAACGACCTTGTAGGCGACCAGGGACCGGCCCGGATAATAAATATCGTCGATGCCGGGCACCTGCTGGTGCTCGAACACCTTCATCATGTCGCCCGTGATCCCGACCGGATTGGGAATTTCCTCCTGGTCCTGGTGCCCGGCGATCTTGATCCCGTGCGCCCCGCACCACGCCGCCACCTGGCCGATGTAGTTCTCGGCGTACAGCTCCGCGCGAAAGCCGAACAATGCGTTCCGCGCGGCCGCCGTTTCCTGACCGATGTCATACCACAGCGCCGGATAGAGTTTCATCGGCGAATAGCCGTATTTTTTCTCGAATTCGCGGTTGAAGTGCGGCGTCCACATCCGCCCGTCCACCAGGTGCATCGAGGGCTCGTCGTAAAAGGTCCGCTTGATGACCGGCCCGAAGTAATCCTTCAGGTGGTCGTAGTATTTCTGGAAACTCATCGCGATGTACGTCGCGACTGCCTCGTGATCGAGGTAGTCGACCGACCCGCCCTTCTGCGACGCCGGCCGGAACGCCCCGTTCAGGTAGAACGCCATCAGCTTCCAGCTGCCGGCCGGAACCTCACAGACGACGACGTCTTTGTCCGTCTTGCGGCTGCTGACATCGATCCGCTCGTGCGTGTCGAGATTCATCAGCACGGCACCCACATACGCGCCGGCGGGAACGTTCAGCTCGGCCCGCGCGGGGCCGGTCATGTTCTTTTCCGCGATCTCCAGGCTCTTGGCCGCGAGCTCGGGATGCTGGGAATAGAGCTGCCCGCCCACCATGCCGCTGGGATAGGCCCATTCGTCATAGATCATGCTGGCGGGAAAGTTGTTTTTTAGCCCTTCCTCGATCGCGACCCGGTAGAGCCGGAAGTATTCCTCGCTAAGATAAGGCACACCCTGGTCGCTCGCGGGGCGCTTCGACGCCTTCAAGTAGGCGTCGGACAGGCCCGTGGTCGGCCCGCCGCCCGGGCCGAGCTGAAATGAGCCCCATGAGCCCGCCTTGGCCGCCGCGTCCACGCTCGCAATCAGCGTGGCGTCCGTCACCCGCGAGAGCTGGAAACCGACCCAGTGGATGCCGCGGTACTCGGCGGGCGTGTCCCTGAACAGGGCGTAATCGACGGGATTGTCGGACCCGCGAACGGTGCCGATCTGGCTGGCGCAAGCGGCGAGGAGCAGAGTGACCAACGGGATCGCCGGCTGGTTCGGTATGATTTTCATGGGGTTTGATGGGGGCGGTCGTCGCGGAATCGCGTCGGGCCCAGACTCACGTGCCTGACGCCCTGCCTCCGGGCAAGTTGCGTCCATGATCGACTGTAGGGGCGTCGCTTGACGACGCCCGGGCGCACGTGAAGTACGCCCCTACCCGCCAAAACCTAACCCAGCGCCAAGTCGGTGCGCTTCACTTCCTTCACCGTCCACTTGGTGACGGTGAGGCCCTTGGCGCTACGGGTACTGACCGGCACGTTGGCCAAGTCGAAGTCGAGCTCGCGGATGCGCGCGCCACTGCGGCCGTCGAGCGAAACGTGCAGGGCCTTGGGCATCTCCTTTTCGGTCTTGCTGACCTCGAGGTAAACCACCTTCGAGCCTTCGCTCTTCACGAGCGGGTAAAGCTTGTCGCGCGAAAGCCCGCCGATCTGGAACTTTTTCGCAAAGGCCTTCCCGTTTTCCTTGTCCTGGTAGACCATCGTGTAGAACGCCGTGTCACCGTCCTTCGGGAAGACCGCGCAGTGCAGGATGTCGCGGCCCATGAAAACCTTGTCACCGACCTTCGCCACCTTGAGCGAGCCGTCCGCCATGATGCACAGCACGCTGTCGAGGATCGTGCACTCCTGCACGAACTCGTGCTGGCGCCAGTTGAGGCCGATGAAGCCTTCCCCGCGGTTGACGTAGAGGCGCTGGTTGGCCGACACCACTTCGGCCGCGCTGATCTGCTCGATCTCGTCGTAGCTCGTGCGCCGTTTGTGTCCCTTGCCGTATTTCTCGGCGAGGGTCTCGAACCACTTGATCGCGTAATCAGTCAGGTTCTTGAGGTGATGCTTCACGTCCTTCATCTCCGCCTCGATCTTCTTCATCGCCTCGTCGGCCTGGAAGCGGTTGTAGGCGGAAATGCGCTTGATGCGGATGTCGGTCAGGCGGGTGATGTCGTCGTCGGTTACCGCGCGGCGCAGCTGCTTCAGGAACGGCTGCAGGCCCTCGCGAATCTCCGCGAGGACATTCTCCCAGGTCTTCGACTTCTCGATCCGGCGATAGATGCGCTCCTCGATGAAGATGCGGTCCAGCGAGTCCCAGTGCCACTGCTGCTCCAGCTCCGCGAGGCGGATCTCCAGCTCGCGCTTCAGGAGCGCGCGGGTCTTCTCCACGCTGCGCTTCAGGATCTCGCGGACCCCGAGGAATTCCGGCTTGTCGTCGCCGGTTTTCTCGTCGGCCACGATCACGCACGCCGCCGGCGAAAGGTTCTGCTGGCAGCCCGTGAACACGTAGAGCTGCTGGATGACCTGCTCCGGGTCGCTGCCCTGCGGCAGGTGGACGAGGATCTCGACCGCGTCGGCCGTGTTGTCGTCGACGTGGCGGATCTTGATCTTGCCCTTCGCGTTGGCCGCGAGGATCGACTCGATCAGCGACTCCGTGGTCGTGCCGAACGGCAGCTCGGTGATGGCGAGGACATTCTTGCCCCGCGCCTCGATCCGGGCGCGGATCTTCACCTTCCCGCCGCGCTCGCCGTCGTTGTACTCGGAGAAATCGGCGATGCCGCCCGTCGGGAAATCCGGGTAGATGCGGAAGGTTTTTCCCTGGAGGTGGTTCACCGCCGCGCGGCAGAGGTCGTTGAAATTGTGCGGGAGGATCTTCGTGGACAGCCCGACCGCGATGCCTTCGGCGCCGTCGAGCAGCACGAGCGGGAATTTCGCCGGCAGCGTGACCGGTTCCTTCGCGCGGCCGTCATAGCTGAGCTGCCAAGTGGTGGTCTTGGGGTTGAACAGCACCTCGCGCGCAAAGGCCGTGAGCCGCGCCTCGATGTAGCGCGGCGCCGCCGCCTCGTCGCCCGTCAGCGTGTTGCCGTAATTGCCCTGCGGCTCGATGAGAAAGCCGCGCTGGCCGATGCCCACGAGCGCCGCGCCGATCGACGCGTCGCCGTGCGGATGGAAGCGCATGCAGGCGCCGACCACGTTGGCGACCTTGTGGAAACGGCCGTCGTCCATTTCCCACAGCGTGTGGAGGATCCGCCGCTGGACCGGCTTCAGACCGTCGTCAATGTGCGGCACCGCCCGGTCGAGAATCACATAGCTCGCATATTCGAGGAACCAGGTGCGGTAGCTCGTCGCCAGCGGAGCCTCCTCATCCTGCACCTTTTTTCCGCCCCGCCGCGGCGGATGCTCCGGGACCGGGGTGGCGGCGGGCCCGGGCGATCCCGCCACCTTCGACGCCTGACTGCCGTCCTCCGGCTGCTGGATCGGGACGCCGGCATCGAGCGGCAGTTCCGGCTGATCGGTGGATTTCGAGGGTTTCTTCTTGGGCATCGCGGGCTGAAGGGAAAATGGAAACGGGCAGGCTGGCAGCGGCACAGTGCGCGTCAAGGGGCTTGGACGCGGGCCGTTCCGTGGAACTGTCCGTTCGTCACTCAAAGTCCGCCGCACGTCAAATGAATCAACAGGCCGGTCGTGGTACAATTTCGCGCAGGGACGCAAAGACGCAGGACAAAGGCGATTTCACCCGGAGGCGCGGAGGATCCGGCGATCAATCATCGGCGAACGACTTTGTGTCTTCCGGGCCTCAATGTTAGATTCCAGGTTCTCCGCCCAACATGCTGCCTTGCTCCACGGCCTTGTGCCTCTGCGCGAAACCGGCACGGTTTGATCGATCCCAAATTGTACTGTGGCCCGCAGGCCCGTTATATTTCCCGAGGAATCCACAACCCCACCCCAACGGCCCGCTTCGCTCGCCCCACCCAAAGTCCAGTGTGATCCAATAGTCGACCCTAGCCCGTGAAGGGGTGGTTGCCACTTCACGGAGTGCATCCCGGGCCAACGATTGGCCGACCCTCCGCCGATAGGAACCGGAACTTTACCCGGGCACCCAAGTCGGACTTTACTCGGTCCGCGCCCGATCCCAATCTGGCTCGTACACTTCCCCGCAACGCTTCGAGTACCCTCGCAATTTTCCATGCGGCCAAACCTGAAGCCCGCCGGTGTCGTTCTCGTCCTCTGGGGCGCAAGCCTGCTGGGCGCGGAGCCCCCTCCGTCAGCCGTGGAACGGCTCGGCATCAAATTCAGCCCGCCGAAAGAGGAGGACAAGCCGGTCGTGCCCGACAGCCCGGTCGCACCCGGGACTGTCACGCTCCCGAAATTCGACGTCAAAGACTCCCGCCTCAAGTTGACCAAGGAGGATGCCCTCTCGCCGGCGGATAAATTGATCGAGGCCAAGCGGGAATATATCAGTCCGCTGTACGCGGTAACCTTCGGGCCGCTATCCCAGCTGGCCGGCTATGCCACGAATTTTCTGTCGATCCTCAACGGCTGGCATCCCAACACGCCGGAGGCCGAAATCCTTTACCTGCAGGACGCCCGTCTGCGCAAAATCGCCGAGTTCGACCGTCTGGCCGAGCTTGAGGAACTCGCCGACCCCTCGCAATTGCCGGCATTGAACCGGTTGCGGGCCGAGACATTCCGGCTGCCGCAAAAGGACGAGGGCCACTTCTACCGCGTCGGCATCCAGCACCACGACCAGCCGAAGGCGCCTCAGTGAGGCTGTGCTAGCGTCCGCAATGCCGCCTCCAGGTCGCGATCCCGCCCGGCGCGCGCATCGACGAGCGTCTGGACCACGGGTACGTCGGGCTCCACGCCATGGCCTTCCCCTTCCAGCCGCCGGCCCGCCGGGGTGAGATAGTCCTCGATGCTGAGCTGGAGCTGGCCTCCATCCGGTAGGGAGTAAAAGCGGCTCGCGAGCACGGCCCCCATCGTTTTGCGCCCGACCGTCACGGCCCGATGCCGCTCCTGCAGGACCGCGCAGAAGATTTCCGCCGCACTAGCCGAGGCCCCGCTCGTGAGCACCGCGACCCGCCCGCGATAGCGGACCGAGCCCAGTTGCCACGAGCCCGCCTCGTCCTCCGCGCCTCCGCGCCGGATGAAGGTACCCACTTCGATTTTCTTCTCGAAAAATTCCCCCAGCATTTCCCGCAGCCAGAACGTGCCGCCGCCCGGATTGTACCGCAGGTCGATCACCAACGCGGGCGCGTCCCGGTGCGCCCGGAGCTCGGCGTGCAGCCACTTACGCGTGGCGTACGCAAAGCCGTCAAAGCGCAGATAAACGACCCCGTTCTCCAGCGAGCGCGATTCCTGGCGCGGAGCGATCGAGAGGAGCTTGGCCGTGAGGGAAAGCGAAACGGGCCGGTCGGCTTGATCGAGAAAGTCCCACTGGGCGACCTCGCCCTCGCGCGGATAAAAATCGGCCCGCGCCGCCAAGGGCTCTCCATTGCGGGCCTGCACCAGCCAGCCCGCCTTGACCCCCGCCGCCTCGGCCGGGCTGCCCGGCAGCACATCGCTGACCACCCACCGGTCCTCCACCTTGACGATGCCGAAGCCGGTGCGCGCCCGCTGTTGGGTGCGGTATTCCTGTGCGCGGGCCGGGGCGAGGGCATGCGTATGACTGTCCTTGAGCAGCCCGATCATGCCGTTGATCGATGCGTAGAGGGCTTGGTCGTCCTCCGCGACCGTGGCCTTGGGGCCGAAGCTCAATGCCGCGGCATTCCAGTCCACGCCCTGGACCTTTACGTCGAAATATTTCCGATTCACCAGGTCCCACACCGTGTCGAAGACGCGGAGGTTGCTTTCCGCCCGGCGGACCTGTCCCGGGGCCAGGTTCGCCGCCACCACCCGCGGCGCCGGCGAGACCGGCGTCACGCAGCCGCCCAGCAGCAGGCTGGCGAGAGCCAAAACCGACAGCCAGCCCGGCGCGTTGGCCGCCCTGCGTGATCTTGGCAATATCATCGACCACCGAGCGAAGGAGGCGGATGCCGCCATGGCAATTGCAGGATGCGCGCGTTGTAGCAGTCGAGGGAACGAGGCTGGGTTTGGTGGATCACGGCAAACACAGCCTCCTCCCATCGGCTGCTACGGGCACGGCATCGTTCCGGCCCAGCCAGACCATCCGGGCTCAGGCCATCAACCCCTTCAGCCGTCAGACACGGACTGGCCTCGGATGACGCGGGCACGATCGCCCGTATTTATCCAATCATACTCCCGCGGGTGTTCCAGCCGCGATCCGGGGCACAGGTGAGCTGTTCGATTCTCATCAAAGCCCTACATCGGCCCGGAACCGGCCATACTTCAGCCGAACATGCGACAAACGGCAGAGCCAAACCTGGCTCAGGCGCCTCGTTCCTGCTCGTCATCTCATCCAAAAATGCCGCATGACCCTTCCGCCGGAAGCGTGCAATTGGATCGCGTTCGGGATGTAGCAGCCGAGGTCACGAGGCGGGGTTTGCGCAACGCATCTCGATCCAGCCTCGTGACCTCGGCTGCTACCTTCGACGGCCTGACGCCGGCTCAGGCCTCGATCAGGTCCTTTTCGATCTTCAGGTTGCCGATGATGAAGTCCTGCCGCTCCGGGGTGTTCTTGCCCATGAAGAAGGCCAGCAGCTCGTCGATGTTGTGCAGGTGCGCCAGCGACACGGGCTCGAGCCGGATGTTCTCGCCGATGAAGTCCTTGAACTCCCCCGCCGAGATCTCGCCGAGGCCCTTGAAGCGCGTGATCTCATGGCTCGCACCCAGCTTCACCACGGCCGCCTGTTTCTCCGCCTCCGAATAGCAGTAGATCGTCTCCTTCTTGTTGCGGACACGGAAGAGCGGCGTCTCAAGGATGTGCAGGTGCCCGCGCGCGATCAGGTCCGGGAAAAACTGGAGGAAAAAGGAGATCAGCAGCAGGCGGATGTGCATGCCGTCGACGTCCGCGTCCGTCGCGATGACGACCTTGTTGTAGCGCAGGCCATCGAGGCCCTCCTCGATGTTCAGTGCCGACTGCAGGAGGTGGAATTCCTCGTTCTCGTAGATGACCTTCTTGCTCAGGCTGTAGGTGTTGAGCGGCTTGCCCTTCAGGGCGAAGACGGCCTGGGTCTGCACGTCGCGGCAGGACGTGAGCGACCCGGCGGCGGAGTCGCCCTCGACGATGAAGAGGCTCGATTCCTCCGCGCGCTCGCTGCGGTCGCCGAGGTGCAGGCGGCAGTCGCGCAGCTTGCGGTTGTGCAGCGAGGCCTTCTTCGCGCGCTCGCGCGCGATGCTGCGGATGCCGGCCAGTTCCTTGCGCTCGTGCTCGCTCGCCTCGATCTTCCGCCTGATGGCCTCGGCGGCCTCGGGATTGCGGTGCAGGTGGACGTCGAGCGACTGCTGGACGAACTTGCCGACAAACTCGCGGATCGAAGGTCCCTTCGGGCCCATGTCGTTCGAGCCGAGCTTGGTCTTGGTCTGCGACTCGAAGACCGGCTCGATCACGCGCAGCGAGATGGCCGCCACGATGGACTGGCGGATGTCCGCCCCATCGAAATCCTTCTTGTAGAAATTGCGCACCGTCTCGACCACGGCCTCGCGGAAGGCCGCCTGGTGCGTGCCTCCCATGGTGGTGTGCTGGCCGTTGACGAAAGAGAAATACTCCTCGCCGTAGTGCGAGCCGTGCGTCAGCGCGATCTCGATGTCCTCGCCCTCGAGGTGGATGATCGGGTAAAGCGTCTCGCCGGTGAGATTTTTCTGCAGCAGGTCCTTCAGGCCGTTCTCCGACCTGAAGGGCTTGCCGTTGAGCGTGAGCGTGAGGCCGCGGTTGAGGAAGGCATAGTTCCACAGCATGTCTTCGATGAACTCCGGCCGGAACCGGAAGTCCTTTCCGAACAGCGCCTCGTCGGGCGTGAACGCGATGATCGTGCCGTTGCGCTCGTCGGTCTTGGCCACCTTGTTGTCCTTCTTCAGCTTGCCTTGGGAAAACTCGACCAGCTTCGTCTGCCCGTCCCGCACGGCCTGCGCCTGGTACTCGATGGCGAGGGCGTTGACCGCCTTCTGGCCGACACCGTTGAGGCCGACGGATTTCTGGAAGGTCTCGCTGTCGTACTTGGCGCCCGTGTTGATGACCGAGACGCAGTCGATCAGTTTGCCGAGCGGGATGCCGCGGCCGTAGTCCCGCACGCGCACGGTGCGGTCGGTCAGCTCGACCTCGATCTTCTTGCCCGCGCCCATCGTGAATTCGTCGATCGCGTTGTCGATCGTCTCCTTGAGCAGGACGTAGATGCCGTCCTCGGCATGGGCGCCGTTGCCCAGGCGGCCGATGTACATGCCCGGCCGGATCCGGATGTGCTCGAGGGAGGAAAGGGTCTTGATGCTCGCTTCGGTGTAGTTGGACGCCATGGAAGGGTTGCTCGTTGGACCAAGCGTCGGGCCGCACCCAGTCGTGACAAGCGAAATTCGAAACCGCACCGGGTTTGTTTTTCCGCGCCTCCCCGCTCCGCGACCCAAGCCTGTTTGTCACCCAATAGGTGACAAGCGGGCTTGGACGGGTCGGGTGAAGCCGAGGCGGGACTAGACGGACAAAATCGCGCGCTACTCCCGCCAAGCTTGCCGGTTCGTGCATCCAGCCCCATCGTTCAGTTCCAATCCTGCCCGCCGCCATGAAGAAAAAACTCCTTTATCTCGCCGGTGCCCTCGTGGTGCTCGCGCTTGTCACGTATGTTGGCCTGCAGTTTTTCCTGGGCTCGATCGTCAAGGCCGGGATCAACAACTTCGCGCCGAAGCTGACCCAGACCAAGGTCGAGCTCGCGGGCGCCGAGATCTCCCCGCTCTCCGGCGTCGGCACGCTCAGCGGGCTCTTCGTGGGCAATCCCGCCGGCTGGTCCTCGGAAAAAGCCTTTTACCTCGGCAAGATCCACGTGGACGTGGAGCCGTTTTCCATCTTCGGCGACCATATCATTGTGAACGAGGTCACCATCGACCAGCCGGAGTTCGTCTATGAGACGAAGGTGATCGCGAGCAACATCGGCGACCTGCTCAAGAACATCGAGGCGGCCACCGGGGGCAAGGGCGGGGAGCCGCAGGCCACGGCCAAGAACGGCAAGCCGATCAAGTTCGAGGTCAAAAAATTCGTGCTGACCAACGGCCGCGTCACGCTCGGCGTCGGGATCGCCGCCATGACCCTGCCGATGCCGCCCATCACCCTGGAAAACCTCGGGACCAGCGAGGGCGGGATCACTCCCGGGCAGCTCACGTTTGCGGTCATGCGCAGCGTGACGGGCAGCGTGGTCAGCGCCACCGTGCAGGCCGCCGGCAAGATCGGCTCCACCTCCGGCGCTGCGGCCGTCGAAGGCGCCAAGAAAGCCGGCGATGCCATCAAGGGCCTTTTCGGCGGGAAGAAGTGACAGTGCGACGGACGGCCCGCTCGCCAAAGCGCTGATGACGGCGCAACCCCGACGCGTGGGAAATTCTGGTGCCGGCAGGCTTTGCGTTCGTAGTCCCGGCTTCACCCGGAAGGTTTTTCGGATTCCGGCTGAAGCCGGGACTTCGAACGGGAAGATCTCAACACGTCCCATCCGAGCTAGGCTCAGCCCACGTCATTGTCCGGTGACATGTAGTGTCAACTAATCGTTGACACTACCCAGCTGATGACTCCGGCACACTTCACGCGTTGACGCCCTGCGGGCGGCGCGCTGCGCTTTTCCCGATGAAAGTCACCTATTACCTCGAGATCCTGTCGTCATGGTGTTCCTGGGCGGAGCCGGCCTGGGCGGAATTGAAAACCCGTTATGCCGGGCGGGTGGAGTTCGAATGGAAGATCGCCCTGATGAGCCCCGGCGATTTCCCGGTGTCGCGCTCCCAGTGCGACTGGTTTTACCGACGCAGCGGTGGCACCGTGATGCATTCGCCCTTCAAGCTGGACTCGGGCTGGTTCGAGCCCGCGCGCAAGGGCATCTACCACGCGCCCAATCTGGTGGCCGAGGCCGGCAAGGACTTCGGCTTCACCGGCGATGAGTTGCGTCTCGCCCTCTCGCATGGCGCGCTGCGGGAAGGACGGAAGATCGGCGACATGGACGAAGCCGTCGCCCTCGCGGCGAAGGCGGGGAAGCTCAACGCGAAGAAACTTCGCGCCCGGGCCGAGTCGCCCGAAGTCCTGGCCCGCGTCGTGACGAGCACGGCGGAGTTCCACGATCACCGGATTTCACAGCGCCCCGCCTTTGTCCTGGGCGATGCGATCGGCGACAAAGCCGTGTTCTCCGGCCTCGTGGGCGTTGGGCCTCTTGCCGTGACCATCGATGCGATGCTGTCCGACACAGCGGCCTACGCGGCCCATGCCGCGCATTTTGGGAAGCCGCCGGCGAAATGAGGCAGATGTGACCGCGAGGAGGAAAGCTGACAATGAGGCCGGTTGGGGCGGCGACCTCCCGGCCTGCCCGCCATAGCCCGGGCGAAGGAGGGTCGCCGTCCGACGCGACGGGGACGTCGCGCCTCCACCAAGCCAATGGGAGAATTTGAAAACGTACCTCGGCAAGGGTACCCGGCAGACAGTCTTGCTTGAAGGCGATTTCCCGCGGGAGAGCGCGGCTTGACCGCACCTTCCGGAGGCGGGCAAGCCCGAGTGTCCTCAAGCGACACCCCTACAACGAGCAAGTGGGCGCGTCGATTTTCAAGGTGGGACGAGCGATGCGTCGATTGAAGCCGATTGGACACAAAAAAGGAGGCCCGAAATCGGGCCTCCTCGAAAGGAATGCTCTTAAAGAGCGGAATTACTTGGCCAGCTTGGCCACCCACTCACGGGGCATGGGCTCGGCGCCGCCGCGGCCGGGGGCCAGCACGGTGCCGGTGATGGTGTCGCCATCAAGCTTGCCGGTGTACTTGCTCACGCGTTTGTTGCCATTGAACTCTTGGACGGTCGAGAAAGTCACGGTGCCATCCGCGAAGGTGGCATCGGAGATGTCGATCGAGACCGGGTCGCCACCGCCACGGCCGGGCGAGGTAACGCTCCCAGTGAGCTTGCCATCCTTGAAGGAGAGCTTGGCGGTGCTTTCGGTGGGGGTGCCACCTTGGCGGCCCGGCTGGGACCATTTCCAGGTGCCGGAGGGATCAGCTGCGAAGGCCGCAGCCGAGATCATGCAAACAGCGGCGAAAGCCGTGAGAACGAGACGTAGTGATTTCATGTGTTGGAGGGGGTAAGGAAACAGGCAAGACGCCTCACAAAGGCATTGGTTTCACAAAATAATGCGATGCCGGGCGGAAAGCCGCTTTAAGAACCGGCTGCGCCATAAAACGGATCGAGAAGCAGCGGCCCAACCTGGAGCATGGAGATCCAACCGTAGGGCCGCCTGCCATTGCAGCGCAGCCAATCCTGCCGCTCTCGCACCCATCCCACGCCGGAATGTCCGCCGTCAAAATGTTGCTGCACATCGATATATCCAAAAAAATCCCGCCCCGTAAAAGGGGCGGGACTTGAAATTTCGGCCGGTTTACCCGGCGCTTGGAAGGCCAGTAACCGACCCGCGCAATCGCGGGCGCGGCTTACATCTTCTTGTCGGCGCGGGAGGCGTTCCAGTCGCTCTTCGTCGGAGCCCCACCGTCACGACCCGGGCGCTCGAACGAGCCCTTGATGCTGTCGCCGTCAAACTTGCCGGTGAATTTCGTGACAATCTTGTTGCCGTTGAATTCGCGCACAAGCGAGAACGCGACGTTGCCGTCGGCAAAGGACGCATCGGTGATGTCGACGGACGTCGCTTCGCCGCCGCCAAAGCCGGGCACCATCACGCTGCCGGTGAGCTTGCCGTCCTTGAGGGCGAATTTGGCCGTGTAGTCCTGGGCGCCGTTGCGGCCCTGCTGGGACCATTTCCAACTGCCGGTGATGTCCGCGGCGACAGCCGAGGCGGTGATGACACAAGCGGCAACCAAGGCCGCGGCGATGATACGGAGTGCTTTCATATATTTATTTGGGGGTTAAGCGTACAAAGAATAGTACGCACGCGCACGGTACACCGCGGCCCCTGGTTGTTCCAGCATTTTGTGGGGCCGGGCGGCCTATTTAAGGAGGTCGGCGAGCGGCTGCTTGATCGCCGCGGCCCAGATCTCGTATCCCTTTTCGCTCGGATGCAGCAGATCGGGCATGATCTCCTTGGAGAACGTGCCGTCGGGCTGCAGGAATTTCGGGCCGATGTCGAGAAACCGGATGAATTTTCCGTCGTCGAGCTTCGCCAACCCTGCGTTGACGTCCTTGATTTGAGTTGAGCCGGGCGGCGGGCCCTTAGGGTCCGCCCGCGGAAAGACCCCCAACAGAAGAATTTTTGTTTCCGGCAGTTTGGTCCGAAGCGTCTGGACGACCTTGCTGACGCCTTCGATGGCCTCCTCGGTCGTATTGCGCGGAGACCCGTTGGTCTCGACGCCAGTGTTGTTGGTGCCGATCAAAAGAACGACGACCTTGGGTTTGATGCCGTCGACCTCGCCGTTATTCAGCCGCCACAGCACGTGCTGGGTGCGGTCGGCGCTGATGCCGAAATTGGCGGCGTTCATCGAGCCGTAGTATTTGTCCCAGACGGCCTTGCCGCGGTTGCGCCAGAAATCGGTGATGGAATCGCCGAGGAACAGCACGTCGATGCCACCCTTTTGGGCGAGCGCGACGAAATCCTTGTGCATCTGGGCCGGAGAGCCGCCGCGCGGCACGGGCTCGATGGCGGTGTTGGCCGCGACGGAGCAGACTGCAGTGGCAAAAATCGCGATGCCCAGAAAAACGGGGCGAAGGAACGAACGGGTGGTAATTTTCACGGGATCAATTGGTTTCAGGCCAAGGGCCGAGGGCGGCCCGGCTTATTTGGATTTCGCAGGCTCGTCCGCCTTCTTCTCCTCTTTCATGCGCGACGCCTTCCAATCCATCTTCATGGGCTCTCCGCCGTTGAAGCCGGGGAAATCGATGCTGCCGGTGATGGTATCGCCGTCCACCTTGCCCTGGTACTTGATGACAAATTTGTTGCCGTCGCGCTCCCGCGTGAGGGTGAAGACCACCACGCCGTCCTTGAACGTCCCGTCGGTGATCGGAATCTCGCCCATCGGGCTGGTCAGTGTGCCGGTGAGCTTGCCGTCCTTCACCTCGATCTTGGCCGCCGAGTCGAACGACTGGCCGTTGAACTCGACCGTCCACTTCCAGCTGCCGGAGGGATCGGCCGCGAAGGCGGCGACGGACATGAAACAGGCGGCGAAGAGCGCCGCGAAACCGAGACGGGGGGATTTCATAGGGGTTGGGAGGATAGCCCGTGGTGGAATAACGCACGGGCGGGGCAATGGTTTTCCTGTTTCCGCGCCCAAAGTCGATTTCTTCCTTCCAAACCTGTTTCGCGCGGAGACACAAAGGCGCGGAGCGGAAGAACGAGGGATGGGGCGATGGATCAGTTTGGAAATGCAGGAGCGGCTTTATGCCGCGATATTTAGGCCCACAAAGCGAAGCTCGCGGCGTGAAGCCGCTCCTACCTCCAATCATCGGCAAAGGGATGTATTGCTCTGTCTGCGCCCCCTGCGGCTCTGCGTGAAATCATTCCGTCTCCCGCCAAGGCCAGAACTCGACTTTTCCCGGGGCTTAGTATGCTGGTGTTCCCATGCCCCACCCCTGCATCATCCCGTGGAATGAAGGCGCCGCCCAGCGGCACGACCGGGGTTACATGCTGCCGTTTGTCGGCGAAGCGTGCGGCGCGCACCAGTTGCGGCTGCATGTCTCGGTGATCAATCCCGGCGAGGCCGCCCACCCGCCGCACCAGCACGCCGGGGAGGAAATCATCTTCCTGTTCGAGGGCCAGGGCGAGGCCACCATCGGCGATGAAAAGCACCCGATGCAGGCCATGAGCGCCCTGTTCTGTCCCGAGCATGTCATGCACGGCCTGCGTAATTCCGGGTCAACCCCGATCAAGTACGCCGTGATCCGCGTGCCGGAAATCCCCGCCGGCTGAATCCGCCCCGATCGGCGCCATCCGGCTCTTTTCGTTACCCCGTTATCCCGCCCCGCCGTTTCGCGGCACCAATCCGATTCCCCCATGCCCTCCCCGCATCGTTTTTTTGCGGCCTTAGCCGCTCTCGCCCTCGCCGCGCAGCCGGCCGCCGGGGCGGACATGTTCGTTTACTTCGGCTCGCACCGGGCGGGGCCCGGCATCGGGTTTTCGCTCGCGCATTTCGACACCGACACCGGCGTGCTGACCAAACCCCAGTTCCTCCTCGAGGCCCGGGCGCCCGCGTATTTCGTGATCCACCCCGACGGCCGCCATCTCTACACCTGCAATTCCGGTGACCCGGGCGGGGTGGCGGCTTACGGGATCAACCCGCACACGGGCGGCCTCACCTTCCTGAACCGCGAGCTCGCAGGTGGCGGCGACACGAGCTACCTCAGCCTCGACCACACCGGCCGTTACGCGCTGGCCGCCAACTACGCGGGCGGCAACATCGCCGTCTTCGCCCTGCAGCCCGACGGCCGCCTCGGCGACTGGACCGCCTTCAGGCAGCACACGGGCAGCGGCCCGAATCCGCAGCGGCAGACGCATGCCTACGCCCACTCCATCGTCGTCGACCCGTCGAATCGCTTCGCCCTCGTGGCCGACCTCGGCGTGGACAAGGTGTTTGTCTACCGCTTCGACGAGAAGGACGGCTCCCTCACGCCACACAGCCCGGCCTTTGTGACCGTCGCCCCCGGCTCCGGTGCGCGACACGTCAAATTCCATCCCAACGGCAAATGGGTCTACCTGATCAACGAGATCGGCTGCACCGTGATCGCCTTCAACTGGGATGCGGCCAAGGGCACGTTGACCGAGTTCCAGACCATCTCCACGCTGCCCGCGGACTTCAAGGGCACCAGTGCCTGTGCCGAGATGGAAATTCACCCCAATGGGCGCTTCCTCTACGGCTCGAACCGCGGCCACGACAGCCTCGCCGTCTTCGCGATCGACCAGGAATCCGGCCGGCTCACGCTCGTCCAACATATCCCGACGCAGGGCAAGACGCCGCGCAACTTCGCCTTCGATCCCACGTCCCGCTGGATCATCTGCACCAACCATGACAGCAACAACGCCGTCGTATTCCGCGTCGACGAAGCCACTGGCCGCCTGACCCAGGTCGGCGATCCCGTCGCCGTGCCCTATCCTTTCTGTGAACGTTTTCTCCCCGTCCGCTGATATCAAATCCCGACCACCCCCACCAATGAATGCCCGCCGCCTGACCTGGCTCCCCCTCCTCACCCTCGCCTTCCTGCTGCCGACCCTCGCGACAGCGCAGGACAAGTTCGCCGCCATCGCGCCGCAGATGCAGGCGTTCGTGGACAAGGGCGAGATCTCCGGCATCGTGACGCTCGTCGCCACGAAGGACCGCGTGCTGCACCTCGCAGCCGTCGGCACGACCAATGTCGCCACGGGCCGCAAGATGCAGACGGACGACCTTTTCTGGATCGCCTCGATGAGCAAGCCCATCACCGCCGTCGCCGTCGCGATGCTGGTGGACGACGGGAAGCTGAAGTTCGACGACCCGGTGGAGAAATATCTCCCGGAATTCGCCCACCTGATGGTCGTCGAGTCCCAGGGCCGCGGCGCCCCGGCGGCGCCCGCGACCCCGGCCGCCGCCCCCCAGCCGGCCGCGCGGCCGATCACGCTGCGCGACGTGCTCACTCACACGAGCGGCCTCGGCGAATTGAGCAAACGGGACCCGCACCTGACCCTCGCCGAGACCGGCAAGCTGACCGCGCAACTGCCCCTCCGCTTCCAGCCCGGCACCCGCTGGCAATATTCAACCACCGGCATCGATATCATGGGCCGCGTCGTCGAGGTCGTCAGCGGCCTGCCCTACGATGCCTTCCTGCAGAAGCGGTTGTTCGACCCGCTCGGCATGAAGAACACCACCTTCTGGCCCACCGAGGAGCAGGCGAAACGTCTGGCCAAAAGCTACATTCTCAACGCGCAGACCAAGAAACTGGAGGAGACGACCATCAGCTACATGTACAATACCGTCGCCACGGACCGCGGTCGCCCGCCCCTGGGCGGCGCCGGGCTCTATTCCACCGCCGAGGATGTCGTGAAGGTTTACCAGATGATGCTCAATCATGGTGAATTCAACGGCCACCGCATCCTCCAGCCCGCCACCGTGGCGGAGATGACCCGTAAGCAGACCGGCGATCTCAAGGCCCGCGCCGGCATGCCTTGGGGCATCGGCTTCTGCGTCGTCGAGGACCCGAAGGCCATGGAGGCAAATGTCATGCTCACCCCTAACTCCTTCGGCCACGGCGGCGCCTTCGGCACCAACAGCTGGGCCGACCCGGGCAAGGGGGTCATTTACATCCTCATGCTCCAGCGCGACCGCATGGGCAACCCGGACAATTCCCCCATGCACCAGGCCTTTCAGACGGCCGCCGCCGCCGCTCTGCCCTGAGGCTCCAAGGTAGGGCGTCCCTCGCGGACGCCCTCCATGCTTCGTTCACCCGAAGCCCCTATTAATATGCAGCATATGCCATGCCCGGGGCGTCATCAGGAGTGACATGTCAAAACCCGCCCTCACCTTCCTCGCCCTGTTTGCCGGTCTGGCCGCCCTCGCCTGCCCGCTGCGGGCTGTCGATCCCGTCGCAGTGTCCTCGACCGCCTCCGAGGAATACGCCCAGCAGAAGTTCGGCCCGGGTGCGCCGAAGCCGGAGTCCTACCTGTTCTTCCAGGGCAAGTTTTTCGGTGGTACGACCCGCGATCCGAACCTCGAGCATGCGCAGTTCAACGACATCGTGAAGATCCTGGCCGGGAATATGGTCCGGCAGAATTATTTCCCGACCAAGGATCCGAAAAACGCCGACCTCCTCATCGTCGTCCATTGGGGCACCACCACCGTTTACGAAAATCCCAACCAGCAGGACGATCTCCAGCGCAAGAATGACGCCATCGCCGCCGAGCAGGCCGCACCGCCGTCCATGGATCACTCCGCGCTCAACCAGGAGCTCGCCATCGCCGATCTCGAGCAGGGCACGGAGGAAAATTCCATCGCCTTCAACGCGCGGCTGCTGGGCTTCCGCCAGCAGCTCGCCCAGGAAAGCAACAAACTGTCCTCCTCCTCCAGCGGCGTGTCCGACGGCGAGATCGCCCTGAAGCTGCTCCTCAGCGAGGAGCGCTACTTCATCATCCTCATGGCGTACGATTATCACACGATGAAAAAGGGCACCCCGCCGAAGCTGCTCTGGTCAACGCGTTTCAGCATCCGCTCGCCGGGCAACAGCTTCACCGCCTCCCTGCCGGTCATGAGCAAGGTCGCGGCGGATTATTTCGGGCATCCCATTGATGGACTGAGGATCGAGAAACCCGACGTCCCCAGGGGCAAGGTGGATGTCGGTGTGCCGCAGGTCGTGGGCGACGGCAAGTGACCGGCCGGGCGCCATCCCTTTTTCCCCCGTACTCAACCCCTCCCCGCCGATATGACTTCCAAGAAGGCCTCTCTCTGCCTCGCGTTGACTGCAGCGCTCAGCGGCGGCCCCGGCCGTTTGCTGGGGGACGTCGTGAATCCCGTCGCGGTGTCCTCCACGGCCTCGGCGGAATACACCGAGCAAAAGTTCATCCCCGGCGCTCCCAAGCCCGAGAGCTACCTCTTCTTCCAGGGCAAGTTTTACGGCGGCACAACCCGCGACCCGGATCTCGAGCACGCCCAGTTCAACAGCATCGTGCAGATCCTCGGCGAAAATATGGTCCGCCAGAATTACTTTCCCTCCAAGGACCCGAAGGACGCCAACCTACTGGTCGTGGTGCATTGGGGCACCACCACGGTCTACGAGAATCCCAACCGGCAGGACGACCAGGAGCGGCTGAATGAACTCCAGGCGAAGTACAATGCCGCGATTTCCGCCGGCAAGCATCCGGATCCCGGCCCGCTGAACCAGGCCTTGGCCATGGCCGAAACCGAGCAGGTGGAGGTACAACATCACATCGGCATTAACGCCGAGCTGCTGGGATTCCGCCAGGAGCTGGCCAAGGACCAGCAGAAGGTTTCCGCGTCCTCCAGCGGCGTTTCGAGCGAGGTCGGCGACCTGCTCACGGCCCTCGCCGAGGAGCGCTACTTCGTCATCCTCATGGCCTACGATTTTCACAGCATGAAAAAAGGCTCCACCCCGAAGCTGCTGTGGTCGACCCGCTTCAGTATCCGGGCGGCGGGCATTACCTTCACGTCCGCCCTGCCAGCCATGAGCAAGGTCGCTGCCAACTATTTCGGCCACGCCCTCGACGGGCTGAAGCTCGAAAACCCCGGCGCGCGCGAGGGCAAGGTCGACATCGGCGTGCCCACGGTGGTTGGCAACGGCAAATAGGCCGCGCGCAAAGATCGACTGTAGGAGCGGCTTTACGCCGCGATGGATCGAGGGGGAGCGCCAAGCCAGGTTTTGCATTTTAGCCTACTGGCCAATTCGCGCGATTAGACATAGGTGGCCGCCGACCTCCGGGCGGCGGATTCCGGGTGGCTGCTGTGCCACGCCTCACCCGTAAAAATGGCATGGCCGGGCACCTAAAATTCGCCTTCCCTGCTGACATGGCCAAAACCACCCCGGTCTGCCTCGTTTTCCTCGCCCTGCTGGCCGCCGTCCCTCGCCCGCTGCGGGCCACCGATCCCGTGGCTGTCTCCTCCACCTCCTCCGAGGACTATGCCCGGCAAAAGTTCGGCCCGGGCGCGCCGAAGCCGGAGTCCTACCTGTTCTTCCAGGGCAAGTTTTTCGGCGGCACGACCCGCGATCCCAACCTCGAGCACGCGCAGTTCAACGACATCGCGAAGATCCTGGCGCAGAACCTGGTGAAGCAGAATTATTTTCCCACCAAGGACCAGAAAAACGCCGATCTGCTGCTCGTGGTCCATTGGGGCACGACGACGGTGTACGAGGACCCCAACCAGCAGTTCAACCTCGAGAACAAGAACGCCGAGATCAGCAAGTACAACGCCGCGGTGGCCGCCGCCGCCGCGCCCTCGGACAACATCCTCGCCAACCTCCCGCCGGACCAGAGCGCATTGAACCAGCAGCTCGCGATCTCCGACCTCGAGTCGGGCGCCCAGCAGAATTCCGTCGCGACCAATGCCCAACTCCTTGGCTTCCGCCGCGACCTGAACAAGGAGCAAAACCAGGCGACGGCCTCCTCCAGCGGCATGACCACCGACGAGATCGCGCTGCGGCTGCTCCTCAGCGAGGAGCGCTATTTCGTCATCCTGATGGCCTACGACTTCCACACGATGAAGAAGGGCGGCAAGCCGCAGCTGCTCTGGTCGACGCGCTTCAGCATCCGCTCCGCGGGCAACAGCTTCACCGGCTCGCTGCCCGCCATGGGCAAGGCCGCCGCCGACTACTTCGGCCACGCCCTCGACGGCCTGAAGTTCGAGAGGCCCGACGTCCCCAAGGGCAAGGTCGACGTTGGCATCCCAAAGGTCGTCGGCGACGGGAAATAGCGGTCGCTAAACTTAGGGGCGTTCTTTGCGGACGCCCGGCTCGATGATCGCAAACCGGGCGTCCGCGAGGAACGCCCCTACCGTGGCCGGCTAGCCTAGCGTCAGCTTTGGCTGCGGCACGTTCATGCAGTTTTCCTGGGCCACTGGCGCGCCGTCGGGCGTTTGCACGGTGACGTTCTCCATCGTCCAGTCCCGGGCGTGGGCGATCTGGCCGGCACTGGCGGCCTCGATGCGGATGTTTTTCCAGTGGAGGCCGTGCATCGGCTTCTGCGGGTCGGCCTCGATGTCGAAGGCCTTCGAGGCCAGCGGGTCGGGCGTGTGCATCATGACCGACGACGACGGCGCCGCGGCATCCGGCGGGCGCGGATTCATCTTCACGGAAATGTTTGCGAAGGTGATGTTGCGGAACTCCGGAATTCCACGCTCCGGCGGGATGACCGGCGCCGTGAGCGCCTGCCAGTGCACCGGTAGTTTCCCTTTCCAGCCGGGCGGCAACTGCGGGTAACTGTAGGTCGGCATCCAGTTCAGCGTGAAGCGGAACGGCCGGGGCACGTCGACCATGTCGATGTCGTGGATCGAGATGTTCTCCACCACCCCGCCACGCGTGCGGGCGGACTTGAAGCTGAAGCCGATCCAGGTGCCGCGCGCCTTCAGGTTGAACACCTCGATGTTGCGCACACCACCCGCCGTCTCGCTGCCGATCGTGAACAGGCCGTGGCCCGCGTGCACGATGCAGTCGCGGATCACCACGTTTTCCGTCGGTCGGTTCACCCGCAGGCCGTCCGCGTCGCGCCCGGACTTGAGGCAGATCGCGTCGTCGTTGCAGTCGACATCACAGTTCCGGACCATCACCTCGGACGAGGAGTCGATGTCGATCCCGTCCGAGCTCGGCCCGAGGTTTTCGCGAATGATGATCCCGTCGACCGTGACCCTCGTCGAAAAACACACATGCACCGTCCAGAACGGCGAGCGCTTCAGGGTGAGTTTTTCCAGGAGGATGTCCGCGGACTTGTAGACGAGGATGACCCGCGGACGCTGGCAGTCGTAATCCACGGCCCAGCGCAGGCCCTTCGCGTCGTACTCCTTCAGCATGCCGCCGCGCTCGTCCGGGCCCCAGTACTTGTTCCACCAGTGATCGCCCTGCCCGTTGATCACGCCCTCGCCGGTGACCTTCACGTCGTGCTGCTCGTAAATGTTGATCAACGCGCTCGGCCAGCGCATCTCGATCCCGGCCACGCGGGACCAGATTTCCGGGTAGGCCGCCTCGTCCTGCACGCCGACGAGTTCCACGCCACGGTCCACACGCAACTCGACGTGCGACTTCACGAACACGGCGCCGGTCCGGTAGGTGCCGGGCGCAAAGTTGACCACGCCCCCGCCCGCCGCGGCCGCAGCGTCGATCGCCTGCTGGATGGCGGCCGTGCAGGGCGCGGCCGCCCCCGGCTTCGCGCCATACGTGGAGACACAAAAAACGCCGCCCTTTCCTTGAAGGTTTTCCATGAAAATAATCCAGCAATGAGGGGTAGGTTCGAGAGCGCCCGGGCTGGAACTGGATCGCCTCGCGATGCAACCTCGGCGGGAAAATCCCGGCCTCGGTCACAGCCGCGGCGAGCCAATCGGCCGGCGCAGCGCAGGGCAAGCCGGCGATTCGGTCGTCGGACAATTTCGCGCCGAGACGCAAAGGCGGGGAGAAAGGCCATTTTAACAAGTCCCCCGCAACGTCCGCCCGGTGGGTGCGTCAGCCTGATCGTGCCCGTTCCCCTTCAACCACCCCGCCCCATGAAAAGCCTGTTTCGCCCCCTGCTCGCCATCCTCGCCTCCACCGTGGTGGCTTTCGCCGCCGATACCGTCGCGCCTGCTGCAGCCGCTGCGCCCGCGCTCGATGCCGCCGCCGCGGCGCCCCGGCCCCGGCCGGCGCGGCCGCCGGTTCCGCCCGGGGCGGACAATTATGAGCTCGGCCCCGATTCCCTCGTGCACCCGGGCGTGCCGCAGGGAACCTGGGAAAAATACATCTGGGACAAGAGCGAGGTCTTTCCCAAGACCACCCGCGATGTCTGGATCTACGTCCCCGCCCAGTACGACCCGAAGGTGCCGGCCTGCCTGATGGTGATCCAGGACGGGCCGCGCCAGTACGCGGTCCGGGAGCGAAACGACGTCGACCAGCGCGCCCGCCGCACGCAGGAGTACTGCATGCCCACGGTGCTGGACAACCTGATCAACCGGAAGGAACTGCCGGTGATCATCACGGTGTTCATCAATCCCGGCAGCACGGTGATCGACGCCAACGGCAAGCCCGACTTCAACAACCGCAGTGTCGAGTATGATTCGGTCGCCGACAACTATTCGCAGTTCCTCGCGAAGGAAATCCTCCCGCCTATCGAGCAGAAATATAACATCCGTAAGGACCCGGCCGGCCGGGCCATCGGCGGCATCAGCTCCGGTGCCATCTGCGCCTTCACGGTCGCGTTCAACCACCCCGACTGGTTCAGCAAGGTCCTGAGCGACGTCGGCAGCTTCACCGCTATTCGCGGCGGGGACGCTTACCCGCAGATCATCCGCGATGCCCCAGCCAAACCCCTTCGCGTGCACATGCAGGACGGCACCCACGACAACCGCAACCCCGACAGCCCGCAGCGCGACTGGTACCTGCAGAACCGTCTCGTACTGGAGGCGCTGGTCGACAAGGGCTACGACGTCCAGTACGTGCTCGGCCACGGCATCCACAGCAGCAAATTCGGCGGCGCCATCCTGCCCGATTCGCTCCGCTGGCTCTGGCGCGATGAGGTGCCGGGGTATGTGAAGCCCGCCCAGAATAAGTAATCGCGGTAGGGCGCGGACTTCCTCCTTCGCCGAGCCTACGGCGGACAGGACGCTCCGCGCCGGGCACAAGAACCGGCTCCAGCCCATGGCATTTGACTCCGGCTTGGCTCGAAAGACATTCCCGGCGGCGAGCGGAGTCGCCGCCCTACCGGGATCAATTCCCTCCCAACAAAAAGGCCCGCATGGCTGCGGGCCTGGTGAATCGGGGATTTGACGCTTTCTCAGGCGATGGCCTCGAGCCGGCCCGTGCTGTCGCCGAAACGCTCGGCGTGAACGCCGGCGCGGTTGAGCAGCGACGTATAGAGATTCGTCATCGGCGTCGGCGTGAGCTTGAGGTGGCGCCCCGGCGTGATGGTGCCGCCGCCGCGACCCGCCACGATGGTGGGCAGGTTGTCGTTCAAGTGCTGGTTGGGATCGCTGAGGCCGGAGCCATAGGTGATCATGCAGTTGTCGAGCAGCGTGCCGCTGCCTTCCTTCACCGACTTCAGCTTCTCGAGGAAATAGGCGAACTGCGTGACGTGCCACCGGTCGATCTTCGCGAGCGAGGCGAGTTTCTCCGGATTGTTGCCGTGGTGGGACATCGAATGGTGGCCCGACGGGACGCCGGCAAAGGGATACGGGCGGTTGCCGCCATCGTGCGAGACGAGGAAGCTGGCCACCCGTGTGCTGTCCGTCTGGAAGGACAGCGTCATCATGTCGAACATGAGCCGGACATGGCGCTCGAACGTGTACTCGCCCTCCATGTCGCCCATCGCGCCCTCGGGCACGGACGGCGGCATCTTGCCGTTCTGCTCGATGCGTTTCTCGACCTCACGGATGGCGGTGAGGTATTCGTCGAGCTTGTGCCGGTCGTTGGTGCCGAGATCGCGCTGCAGGCCGCGGGTCTGGTCGAGCACGAAGTCGAGCACACTCTTGTTCTGCTGCTCGCGGCGCAGGCGGGACTCGCGGGATTCGCCCGCGGAACCACTGCTGAACAGCCGGTCGAACGCCGCCTTCGGCTCGATCTCGGGATTCATCGGCTGCGTCTCCGAGCGCCACGAAATGTTGAACTGGTAGGCGCAGCTGTAGCCGGAGTCGCACGAGCCGGCCTCCTGGCCGCGGTCGCAGCTCAGTTCCAGCGAGGGAAAGCGCGTCTGGTCCCCGATGGCGTTCGCCGCCACCTGGTCCACCGAAATGCCGATGTGGATGTCCGACGCCGATTTCTTCGCCTGGCAGCCCGTGAGGTAGGTCGCCGAGGCCCGGGCATGCCCGCCGCCACCGTCGCCGTTGGCCTTGGCCTTCTGGTGCACGATGCCGCTGATGACATTGAAATCGGACTTGTGCGCGGCCAGCGGTTCGAGCGTCGGCGACAACTTGTAGTCAGCGCCGACCCCCTCGGGCGCCCATTTCGCCATGTTCATGCCGTTCGGCAGATAAACAAAGGCCATGCGCTTGGGAAAATCCGCGGGACCGGCACCCAGCGTGGCGGCGAGCGCCCGCGCCGAAGGCAACATGGCATCCAAAACAGGGAGGGCGATGACGGTGCCCATGCCGCGAAGGAAGGTCCGACGGGGAATCTGCCAATTTTTGCTCATAGAGGGGCGGGTGGGGTTAGGGATGCTAGACGCTTCGAGCGAGCCGAGGTGATGCGGGAAATGAGTCATGCCATGACGGCGCCATTCCGCCCGATTCGCTGCGCTGGCTCTGGCGCGGCGAAAAGTGGCGGGGTAGGTGAAGGCAGCACCGAATAAGTGAACCCGGTAGGGCGCGGACCCCGCTCCGCGCCGGGCATAAGGATAGAACCAGTCTGACAACGAGCGGCTTCGTCTGGACTCCGGGGACATTCCCGGCGGCGAGCGGAGTCGCCGCCCTACCGGGATCAATTCCCTCCAACAAAAAGGCCCGCATTGCTGCGGGCCTTGTGGATTAAAGAGGGTTGAACGAACTCAGGCGATGACCTCGAGCTTGCCCTTGCTATCGCCGAAGCGCTCGACCGGCACGCCCATGCGGTTCAGGAGCGAGGTGTAGAGGTTCGTCATCGGCGTCTCGCTCACCTTGATGTGACGGCCCGGCGTGACAGTGCCGCCCCCGCGACCCGCCAGGACGATCGGCAGGTTGTCGTGCAAGTGCTGGTTCGGGTCGCTGATGCCGGCGCCGTAGACGATCATGCAGTTGTCGAGCAGCGTGCCGTTGCCCTCCTTGACGGACTTCAGCTTGTCGAGGAAGTACGCGAACTGCGTGGCGTGCCAGCGGTCGATCTTGGCGAGCGAGGCCAGCTTTTCCGGATTGTTGCCGTGGTGGGACATCGAATGGTGGCCCGACGGGACGCCGGCAAAGGGATACGGGCGGTTGCCGCCATCGTGCGAGACGAGGAAGCTGGCCACCCGCGTGCTGTCCGTCTGGAACGACAGTGTCATCACATCGAACATGAGGCGCATGTGCCGCTCAAAGGTGTATTCGGCATCGAAGCTGCCCACCGCGCCCTCGGGCACGGGTGGCGGCATCTTGCCGTTCTGCTCGATGCGCTTCTCGACCTCGCGGATGGCCGTGAGGTACTCGTCGAGCTTGTTGCGGTCGCCGGTGCCGAGATCGCGCTGCAGGCCGCGGGTCTGGTCGAGGACGAAGTCGAGCACGCTCTTGTTCTGCTGCTCGCGGCGCAAGCGGGACTCGCGGGATTCGTCGGCGGACCCGCCGCCAAACAGGCGGTCGAACGCGGCCTTCGGCTCGATCTCGGGATTCATCGGCTGCGTCTCCGAGCGCCACGAAATGTTGAACTGGTAGGCGCAGCTGTAGCCGGAGTCGCACGAGCCGGCCTCCTGGCCGCGGTCGCAGCTCAGTTCCAGCGAGGGAAAGCGGGTCTGGTCCCCAATGGCATTCGCCGCCACCTGGTCCACCGAAATGCCGATGTGGATGTCCGACGCCGATTTCTTCGCCTGGCAGCCGGTGAGGAACGTGGCCGAGGAGCGGGCGTGGTCGCCGCCGCCGTCGCCGTTGCCGAAGGCCTTCCGGTGTGCGAGGCCGCTGAGCACGTTGAAGTCCGCCTTGTGCGCGGCCAGCGGCTCAAGCGTCGAGGAAAGGGTGTAATCGGCGCCCACACCTTCCGGCGCCCACTTCGCCATGTTCATGCCGTTGGGGGTGTAGACAAAAGCCACGCGCTTCGGCATGCCGGCGGGCGTCGAGCCAACGGTATCGGCCAGCGCCTTCACAGAGGGAAGCATGGCATCCAAAACAGGGAGGGCGATGACGGTGCCCATGCCGCGAAGGAAGGTCCGGCGGTGAATCTGCCAATTTTTGCTCATAATGGGGGAAGTGTTAGAACTGACTGACGGCTAAACGGGGCGTAAGTGACGATTAATGCCAGTGGTGGGAAGGGGCAAGTTGGGACTGCTGAATTGGTCCAAGGACGCGAATCAGAGCTTGGCGGCCAACTGCCAGCTTTCGTCAAACACGCCCTCGGCAGCCGTTTCAGCAGCCAGCGTGCCGTCGGCCTGCTTGCTGACCTTGAGCACGGCGTAGTCGCCATAGCCGGCCGGCCCGCGGAAGCCCTGGGCGGAGAGGCCCGTGTTGATCACGACGTAGTGCTTCGGGTTGAGCGGATTGGGATAGATCAGGACGGGCATGTGATCGGCCGCGCTGTAGGTCTGGCCGCCGACCGTGATGCTGTCTTTGGTCCACTTGACCGGCAGCTTGTCCACGATCCGGGCGAGGACCTTGTTGCTTCCGGGATCGCCGAAGAGGATGAGGTTGTTGTTCGCAATGTCGTCGGCGGTCACGGCCGTGTCGTCCTTCGTGCGGGTCTCGCCGCAGAAATCGCGGGCGAACATCTGGGAAAACCGGCCGAGCTCCTGCTTGCCCTGCTGGTCGGCGATGGCGTTGTTCGCCCGGCCGGTCGGGGCCACGCAGAGGAAGGCGTCGAAGAACGCGTCGTTGATCGGGCCCTGGAGGTTGTGCTGCTTGCGCAGGCCCGTGGCGGCCGCCTTGGCGTCCGTTTGCCACGTCCAGTGGCCGCCGGCGCGGACCAGCAGCATCGTGTCGGCGGGGCCAACGGCGAGAATGTCGTCGTCAATGGTGACCCGGTCGGCGGCAGACGTATCCGTCAGCAGCAGCCGCGAGACATTACTCGTCTTGATGGTGTAGTTCGTGCCGCCCGGGCTGCGTTCGGCATCGACGCTGGCCCGGCTGAAGCTCTGCTGCAGGCCGTCGACGGTCACCCAGAAGTCGCGGTTGTAGCGGGTCGTGTAGGTGATGAAACGGATGTGGTCCGGCACCTCGCGGCCGCGCTTGATGTTGGCGGCAGTGAACTCGTTGATGAGGCGGGCCGTCTCGCCCGTGGCGTGCGAGTGGCCCTGGCCCGGGTTGGCGAGGAAGAGCGCGTTGATGTCCTTGCCCGTGAAAACGTACTGGCTGGTGCGCGGGATGGTGAAGCCTTCCCGGCCCAGCTGCTCGCGGATGCTGGTGGAGGAGGCGAGCTGCGCGTCATTCGCGCCGGCGTAGCCGACCAGCGGCGTGTTGTAGACGTTCAGCGCATGGTCGATCATGATGCCGTAGGTGACATTGGCGGCGCGTTGGGACGGGGTGAGCCCGTCCACAAGGTTCAGGCGGTTGCCGATCACGCCGGCGTCGACCTCGAGCCCGCAGAACATATCCGCATTGTGCAGGCCGATCTGCCATCCACCGGCGCCGCCCATCGAGAAGCCTGCGAGAATAATGCGGTTCGGGTCGATGTTGTAGCGCTTGCTGACGGATGCGATGACCTCGAGGACATCGGTCTCGCCGGCCCAGCGGAAGGAGTTGTTGCCCCGGCCGAAGGCCTCGACGCGGATGTAATTGGGACCGCCGCCGCCATTGGCGCGGCCGTTGCCGCCCGCATTGCCGGCGGCGGCACCGGGTGCGGCTGGCGCACCGAGTTCGCCCTGCGTGGCCGCGCCGGCGTTGCCATCGTTGCCGCCCACCCACGTGAGCCCGAGATCGGGCGTGTCATGGCTGCGACCGTGCAGGTAGACGTAAAGCGGGGTGGGCTTGGCCGGATCGTAGGAGGCCGGGATGCTCAGGTGATAGGGCTGGGCCGTGCCGTCGACCACGGAGCGGTAGGCGCGGTTGACCCGGCCCTTGAGCTTCGGCCAGGCGGCCGTGCCGGCCTTGATCTCGGCGGCGCGGCGCAGGCCGTCGTTCAGCACCGAGATGCACTTGCCGATGGCGGCGTCGTTGATGAACCCGCCGGGAACGCGCACAACATTCTCGATCACCCAGCCGTAGGCCTCGGCGTCGACGACGAGGTCGTCGTTGGCCTTGGCGTCCTTGAGCGCCTTGATGGCCGCGCGGAACTCAACCTGCTTCGCCTGGATCGCCTGCAACTGCTCGGGCGTCGGGGTCACCGGATTCGGCGGGGGAACGCCATCGTTCGCGCCGACCACGGGCTTGCCGGCAAACGGCAGCGCTTCATCAGCCGCCTGCGCCCCGAGGGCGGCGAGCAGGGCGGACAGCAGGAGGATTTTTTTCATGGGGTAATTATTGCGACGAGACCATCACGGTCTCGGTGCGCTGCTGGTCGAACGGCACGCTCTTCACGACGGCCAGCACCACGCTGGAGAAGCGGTAGCCGCCGCCCTGCACGTTCTTCGCGATCTGGTCGAGGGCCGGGCGGTCGTAGCGCTCCACGCCGCGGCCGAGGGAGTAAATCAGCAGTTTTTCCGAGAAGTTGCGCACGAAGCTGTCCCGCTTCCGGTCGGACAGGATGCCAATCAGGTCGGTCGCGCCATTGAAGGATTCGCCCGTGGTCAGCTTGCCCGAGGGATCGACGGCCGCACCGCCGTCCTTGTCCCGCCAGGCGCCGATGGCATCGAAGTTTTCCAGTCCGAAGCCGATCGGGTCCATGCGCGCATGGCAGGAGGCGCAGACGGGATTGGCCCGGTGCTCCTCCATCTGGTGCCGGAGCGTGCCGGTCACCTGCTTGCTGTCGGCCGCGAGGGGCGGGACGTCAGGCGGCGGCGGCGGCGGCGGGGTGCCGAGCAGGTCCTCCAGCACCCATTTGCCGCGCTTCACGGGCGAGGTGCGGGTCGGCGTCGAGGTGATGGTGAGCACGCTTGCCTGCGTGAGGACGCCGCGGCGCGGGGTGCCGGAGAGCGACACCTGGCGGAATTCGTCGCCGGTGACATTGGGCATCCCGTAGAACTTGGCCATGCGCTCGTTGACGAACGTGTAGTCCGCATTCACGAAATCCATGATGCTGCGGTCCTGCCGCATGACGTAGTCGAAGAACGTCTCGGTCTCCTTCTGCATGGAGTCGCGCAGGTCGTCATCGAACCCGGGGAAAAGCTTACTGTCGGGCGCGACGTACTTCAGGTTGCGGATCTCCAGCCACTGGCCGGCGAAGTTCGTGACCAGCGCGTGCGCCTTGGGCGAGGCCAGCATCCGGCGCACCTGCGCGTCGAGGTTCTGCCGCAGCGCGCCACGCTCGGCGAGGTCGAGGAGCTCGTCGTCCGGCATGCTGCTCCACAGGAAATAGGAGAGCCGGGAGGCCAGGGCGATCTCGCCGACCGGCCGGCCCAGGACGGGGGCAGACGCCAGCCGCGCCGCGGGCGTGGTCTCGCCGCGGAACAGGAAGTACGGGGAAACGAGCACGGCCTGCAGGGCGTACTTCACGCTCGCATCGAACGACCCGCCCTCCGCCGCGGCGGAGGAGTAAAGTTTCATCAAGGAATCGACCTCGGCCGGCTCGACCGGCCGGCGCCAGGCGCGGCGGGTGAAGTCCGTGATGATCGTGCGCGCCTGGGCCGCCGGGGCGGGCACGGGCGATTTCCGGCCCGTGACCTTGGCGAAGAGGCCGAGGACGCCCGTCTGGCGCGGCGGGGTCGCCGCCTTGGCATAGAGCTGCTGGATCGGATCCGGCTTCGCCGGCAGCTTGGCCGGGTCGGTCAGGCTGGCCACCTCGAGGTAATCGATGATGAGGTTGCGGTCGCGCAGGTTGGGGTTCTTGTTCTCGGGGTCGGCAAAATCGTTGATGAACGCGGCCGACAGGCGATGCGCGCCCGGCGGCAGCTTCAGCCGGTACTCATAGACCTGCGGAATGGCGTTAAGCAGCACGGCGGAGAAGACCCGCTGGCCCTCGATCGGGACGAGCTTCGCCGGCGCCAGCACGTCAAAGGTGTGCACCGGCTTGCCGTCGACCCGGAACTCCATCCGCGCCGGGTCCTTGCCGGCCTGCTGGGCGTAGGCCTGGGCGCGCACGATGTACTCGGCTTCGGCCGGCACGGTGTACTTGAGCGCGACCTCGCCCTCGTGCTCGAGGAAGCGCTCGCCCTGCGGCGTGAATTTTCCCTCGCCGGTGACTTCAAGCTTGTCGGCCGGAACGCGGCGCGTCGCCGTCTGCAGCGGCCCCTCGATGTCGACCGTCTTGATATAAACGGTGCCCCCTTGCTTCGGACCGAGGCGGCCGTTCCCCATGATCAGTTCGTTTTCGCCGCCGCGCAGGTGGTGGTTGACGAACGCCAGGCGGTGTTTGCCCGCGGGCAGGCCGATCCGCATCTCGAAGGTCTCCGGCTTGCCTTCCGGGGCCGCGATGTTCCAGACGCCGACGATGGCGTCGTCGACCATGCAGGTGAGCATGATCGGCACCTCGGAGAGGGGCTTGTTCGACGAGGCGTATTTGCCCTTCGGCGTGGCGAAGGCCTGCACCTTCACCACATAGTCGCCTTCGGTGAACACCATGCGCGTCGCGAGGCCGTCCTCCTCCAGCGAGCCCAGGGGCATCCAGCCGTCGCCGCGGTCGCCCTCGGCGTTGAAGCCGACTTCCATGAGGTTGGCCCGCAGGTGCGTGGCCTTGGTCTGGATCACCTCGGTCGGGATCGCCTCGTCGAGCACGCGGTGCGCGGCGTTGAGGTATTTCTCGAGCAGCACCGGCGGGAGGGAGAGGACGTCGCTGATGTTGTCGAAGCCGTAGCCGGAGTTGTCGGCGGGAAAGTCATCGGCCGGCTTGAAGTCGACGCCGACGAGGTCGCGGATCGTGTTGTTGTACTCCGTGCGGTTGAGGCGGTGGATCGTGACGCGGCCCGGGTCCGGGTTCGCGGGATCGAGGTGGAAGAGCTCCTTCTCGATCCAGCCGCTGATCACCTCGCGCTCGGCAGGCTGGGGCTGGAGGTCGGCGTCGTCGGGCGGCATTTCCTGCGTGTGCACGCGTTCCATGGCGGTCTCCCACTTTTTCGCGTTCTGGTGGATGTCCGCGAGGGTCTTGTCGGTGTCGAGCGTGACATCGCCCTTGTGCTTCCCGTTGCCGTGGCACTCGTAGCAGTATTTTTCGAGCAGCGGCTTGACGTTCTTGTCGAACGCGACGTCCGAGCTCATCATCTCGGCGCCGGCGGCGCGGCTGAACCCGGCGAGGCCGAAGGTAGCCAGCAACAGGATGGTGGGGCGGAGGGAAATGGCGGTAACGCCGGGCTTAATGGACATGAGGAGGAGGATTTGCGGGTGCGATGAAAGGGGAGGCCGCACAGATCGGAACAGGTGCCTTAACGGGGGTAAAAGACAGCAAATCCGGACCTGCGATTTGTAGATAAAGGATAACGGATGCCAGAGGGAAAAGTTGCCTTGTTTTTCCCGGCCGCGGCCAAGTTAATTAACGTGCATTTTCGGGGCAAAAATCCGGGGATGAGGCCGCCCCACCCCCAGCACCATGCCCTCTTCGGAAATCAACCGTCGTGAATTCATCCGCGTGTCCGCCGCCGGCGCGGCCGGACTCGGCTTGCTGGCCCAATCCGGAGGGGCGGAGCAAGCCTCTACTCCGCCGGCCGGACGGAAACCCATGGTAGGCATCCAGCTCGGCGCGGCTTCCCTCGCCCAGGATCCCGGCCGCGTGCTCGACGATGTCGGGCGGCGGGCGGGCGTGAATACCCTTTTCCCGTTCATCTACAGCCACGTCAGCACTTGGGCCGGCCTGCCCGCCGCCGGCTTCCGCGGGGGGAATTTCGCCGTGCCCCACCTGGAGTATTACAAGGACACCAACCTGACCTTCGCGGACATGCGGGCCCCGGAATTCGGGGACGCGGACCTGCTCGCCCGCCTGATCCCCGCCGCCCGCGAGCGGGGGATGAAAACCTTCGCCTGGATCCTCGAGGACAACGTGCGTCCGCCCGTGGCCCATTGGGAGGCCCTGTACGAGGTCGACTTCCATGGGCGGCGGACCAACCGCCATCCCTCCGGGCCGTGTTATAACAATCCCCTCTACCGCGGCTTCCTGCTCGGGCTGGTCGAGGATTATGCGCGTTCGTACGAGATCGATGGGCTCATGTGGGCATCCGAGCGCCAGGGCGGCCTGCTCAACGCGCTCGGCGCCTACCACAACGGCGCTTCGGCCGATCCCGGCCAGGCGACCTGCTTCTGCGAGTTCTGCCAGCAGAAAGCCCGTTCCCAGGGCATCGACGTCGAGCGCGCCCGCGCCGGTTTCACGGCCTTGGAGGCTTTCGTCCGCGCCGGCCGGGCCCATCGGCGGCCGGCCGACGGCTACCACGTCGCGTTCTGGCGCATCCTGCTCAACCACCCCGAGCTGTTGGCGTGGGAAAACCTCTGGGTCCGCAGCCGCGAGGAGGTCCAGATCGCGATTTATCACAAGGTGAAGTCCATCAAGCCCGGCCTGCAGGTCGGCTGGCACCTCTGGCACAATGTCTCGTTCAGCCCGTTCCATCGCGCGGAGGAGGATTACGCTGCGATGACGGCCTACTCCGACTTCCTCAAGCCCGTGCTCTACAGCAACTGCGCCGGCCGGCGCATGCAGCAGTTCATCGAAAGCACCCGCGAAAACGTCTTCGGCGACCTCACCGACCAGCAGGCCCTCGATTTCGGCTACCGTGTGCTGGACTACAACGAGGCCCCCTGGGACCGCGTCGCCACCACTGGCTTCTCGGGCGACTACGTGCGGCGGGAAACTCAGCGCACCCGCGACGCTGTCGCCGGCACCGCCACGGTCGTCTGGCCGGGAATCGACATCGACGTCCAATGGGAAGGCGTCGGCCCCTGCACGCCGGAGGGTGTAAAACAATCCGTCCTCGGCGCCTTCCACGGCGGCGCCGACGGCGTGCTGCTTTCGCGGAACTACTCCGAGATGAAACCCGAAAATCTCTCCGGCGCCGGCGCGGCGCTGAAGGAACTGGGATTGATGTAGGGGCGCTGCTCGCCGACGCCCGTCCGCCATAAATCAATCGTTCTCATTCTCGTAATCGTTCTCGTTCTCTCGACCTGCCCGCCGGCACTGATACCGATCCGAGAACGATAAAGAGAACGAGAACGAAGAACGAGAACGAAGAACGATCCAAGCCGCTACACGTCCACTGCCACGACCTCGTGATCGAGCACCGACGGCACCGTGACTTCCAGCCACTCGCTCGCCTGCCGCGACACCGGCGTGCGGTTCGCCACCAGGAGATGCACGGCCCGCACCTTGAGGCCGTCCGGCACGCGCACCCGCACGACTTGCTCGCCGACGGGCAGCAGCTCGCGGACCGGGCCTTTCATCATCATCGGGTTCGACAGGTTGACGAGGTGGACTGTCAGGGAATTTTTCTGCTGCCAGAGCGTGACGTCGAGCAGGCCGGGGCCGCTGACAGTCACCGGCGCGGCCTCGTTCGTCGTCCAGGCCACGGCGTTGCGCAGGAGTTTGTAGTGGTCGGTCGCGAGCACTTCCCAGTAGCTGCGGTCGATGTCCCACGGGAAATATGCCACGCGCCCGCCGCCGATCGTTTCGCGCAGGAAAGCCTGCGAGATGTCGGTCTTCGGCTGGCGCGCATAGACCTTTTCCATCGGCAGGTCCGGGTAGGACGGAATCAGCGTGAGCGGCGTCGTCGCGAATTTTTCCTTCGCCGCCACGTCCAGCCGCCAGACGCCGTGGATGATCCGCGGCGCGTCCTCCAGCCCGGTCAGCAATGGGTGCTCCGGGGCCGCCTCATGTTCGAGCCGCAGGTAGGCATTGTGCATCGGGCCCTCGCCCTTGCCCTTGAAGTTCACGCCGAAGAGATCCGCCAGGCCGAAGTCCTTCCGCTTCACGCCCCACTCGTCGTAGAGCGAGGTCTCGTAGGTCGCCACCAGCCCGCCGCCGCGCGCGACGAATTGCCGGAGCTGCTCGCACTGCGCATCGGACAGGGCCGCAATGTTCGGCAGGATGAGGGTCTTGTACGCCGCGAGATGTCCGGCATCGAGCAGGCCGTCGTGCACCATCTCGAACGGCACCCGCGCCTCGACCAGCGCTTGGTACCAGCCGAGCGCGGGATCCTCGACCATGTCGCGGGCACCACCGCCCCCGCCCGTGCCGTAAAACCACGCCGTCTGCTGCGAATAGACCAGCGCGACGCGAGCCAGCGGCCGCTCGTTGCGCAGGTAGCGCTCGGCGCCATAACACCACGTGTAGATCTCCTCGACCGGCTTGAGCCAGCGCGCGTCGTTGAGCACCGCGCCGAACTTGGTGAACCATGGGCGCATGCCGTTCGCGATGCCGTCGAGCACCCAGAGGCGGATCTCCGCGGGGTTTTGCACCGAGTCCTTCCAGCGGTACGCCTCTTCCACGCCGACGCTGAAGATACCAACCACGGGTTTCGATCCCATCGTCGCGCGATACTCCTTCGCGCCCTTGCCGTTGGCCCATGGCGGCGTCACGCCGTGGCGCGCCTGGCGGTCGGCCATCAGCGTCGGTGCCAGCTCGCCGATCTGCTTCATGTCGAGCGTGCTGGTCGCGCCGCCACCGGTGTTGGGAATGACGCAGGACTCCGGGTCGATCTTGCGCACCTCGGCATCCCACAGGCGCCACAGGTCAAAGAGCCGCTGCTGCCGCCAGAGCACGTAGGCGCGTCGCGCGGGATCCTGCGGGTTGTTCGTGCGGGGCAACTCGTGGCCCGACGCCGCCTTGAAGTTCTCCCGGCAGTGCTGGCAGTAGCACATGCCGGAGCCGTCCCAGCGGTTGATGAAGATGCCGTCCGGACGGTACCGGGCCGTGATCTCCTTCTTCACCTCGGTCATGAACTCGAAGTTGTAGGGCCCGAGGCCGCAGGTGATCCACATCTCGGGCGAGGCCGCATGCCGGCGCGGCCGGCCGCTGGCGTCGACCGCGATCCAGTCGGGATGCGCCGCCTGCGCGTCGTCGTAGGTCGCATGCGGGTCGGTGCGCGCGACCACCACCATGCCGAGCTCGCGGCAGCCCTTCACGAGGTCGCCGAGGACATCGCGGTCGCCGAGCCACGCGCTGCGGTGGTGGAAGGGAATCTGCGTCGGGTAATAGGCCACGCAGCCGCCGCCGCTGAGGCAGACGGCGTCCGAGTGGGTGCGCTTGAAGTAATCGAGCCAGAACGCCAAATCGAAATTACCCGGGTCGTTCTCGACCAGCGTAAGCTGCGCCCAGCGCATCGGCTTGTCGGCCCACGCCGGGCCCGCCGGCAGCGCCGCGCGGGCGGCGGTTTCCGCGGCGCCGAGCGGCCGCAGCGAAAATTCCCCGAGCGTGACGGCCGCGCCGGCGATGGCGGAGGCCTTCAGGAAATCGCGGCGGGAAGGCCGGGGGGCCTCGCCGGAGACATTCGTCGGCGGGAGGGATTCGGATTCAGGGGTCGGGGAATTCATGGCTCGATCGGGGTTGAAACGCATCGCAGGCGCCCGGAAGCAGGACGGTCCGGAGCGGTGAAGGTGGCAACCCTAAGCTTCCCAAACGTAGCGCCGCCGCGGCAGCGCATGAGACTTTCCTGAAAGATTGGAGCGCGTGCGACCGTTTCAAGAGGGTATGCGCTCGTCCACCCGCCAGCCGGATCCTCCCCGTGTCCGTCCACCCTTTGTATCACATCAATATTGATGTTGCACGGCCATGGAATTTTTCGTCGAGTTCTACGAAACTAGGGAAGGACGATGCCCCGTGCAGGAATTTCTCGACGACCTCAAGGCCAGTGACCCCGGAGACTTTGCTGTGATCGTGTCCGGGCTGGCGAAGCTTCGCCACCGTCGCTGCCACCGCGAACCGCTTTCGCGGGCCCTGGGTGACGGCCTGCTCGAACTGCGTCACGTCGGAAAGCTCAACACCCGCCTCTTCTGGTTCTTCTTGCCGGCCCGTCGCATTGTCGCCGTGCATGGCATCCGCAACAAAGGCCGGGACATCCCCATCCGCGACCTCGCCACCGCCCGCGCCCGCCGGGTGGACTGGCTCGGGAGGCATCCGGCATGAAAAAGACCAATTTTGACCATTACCTCGCGGAGCAGCTCCGCGATCCCGGCTTCGCGGCGCGGTTCAAGCGCGCCGGCGAAGCCTGGGATGTCGCCTTGCGGATCGCCGAGCTGCGCGAGCGGGCCGGCCTTTCGCAAGCCCAGCTCGCCTCCCTGCTGAAGACATCGCAGCAGCAGGTCAGCCGCCTGGAGTCGCCGGGTTACGAGGGCCACTCCCTCAGCATGCTGCGCCGGGTCGCACGGGCGCTCAACGCCCGCGTACGTGTCAGTTTCGAATCCGAAGCACTTTCCGACAGCTCCCCGCAATAAAGCCCGGGATCGGGCCTGATCCGTCGCGCCGTGGCGTGAAACATCTCGACGGTTCGCACGACGGCACGGTGGCACAAGGTGCGGAGGGCGTCGCCGAGCAACGCCCCCGCACTCGCGCCGTCACTTCGCCGGCTTGGCGCCGGTGTAGGCGATGCGCCAGATGGTGCCGTTGACGTCCTCGGACACCAGCAGCGCGCCGTCGTGCGCCACCGTTACGCCTACGGGGCGGCCCCAGAGGTGCTGATTGTCGATCACGAAGCCCGTGAGGAAATCCTCGTATTCGCCTGTCGCCACGCCGTTCTTCAGGTGCACGCGAACGATTTTGCTGCCGGTACGGACGCTCCGGTTCCACGAGCCGTGGGAGGCCGCGAAGATATCCCCGCGGTACTCCGCCGGGAACGCCGCCGCGCCCGTCGTCGCGGTGTAGAACGTCATCTGCAGCGGCGCCGAGTGCGGCTGCAAGGGGACGTCGGGCGAGATCACTTTGCCCGCCAGGTCCGGGCGTTCGCGCACGCGACGCGGATCCTCGTGGTTGCCCATGTAATACCACGGCCAGCCGTAATAGCCGCCTTCGCGCACGTGGGTGAGGTAGTCCGGCACCAGGTTGTCGCCCAGGCCGTCACGCTCGTTCGTCGCGCACCAGATCTCGCCGTTGGCGGGGTTGATCGTCACGGTGACCGGGTTGCGGATGCCGGTCGCGTAGGCATGGATGGGCTGCTTCCCCTCGGGGTCCGTCACCACGATGTTGGCGCGCCCCGCCTCGGAGCCCCACGCAGCGCCAAAGCCGTGCGAGGCCTCCCACGCGCGGATATCGTCCGGGGTTTTCGTGACCATGCCTTCCGCCACGTTCGAGCCGGAACCGACCGAGATGAACATGCGCCGGCCATCCGGTGAAAATACGACATCGCGCGTGGTGTGGCCACCCGTGGTGTCGGACAGCATCGGTATGATCGTCTCCGCCGGCCCGGACGCCTTCAAATCGCCGTTATGGTAGGGGAAACGCACGACCGTGTTGAGGTTGGCCACATAGACCCACTCCGGGTTCGCGCCCAGCGGATAGAACGCAATGCCGAACGGACCGCGCAGGCCGTCCGCGAAGATGACGTTTTCCGTCGGGGCGCTGGCGCCGTCCGAGGCGCGCAGGATGCGGATGCGGCCCGCGCCGGTTTCCGCGATGAAGATGTCGCCGTTCGGGGCCGCGCGCAGCAGCCGGGGCCCGGCCAGGCCGGAGGCAAATTGCTGCACGGTGAATCCAGCCGGCACCGAGAGGACCGCGCCGGCGGGCCGGGCGCTGTTCATGGGGTTGAGACGGCTGGAGGGCGTGGCGAAATTCGCGGGCAGATCCGCGACCTTTACGCTATGCCGCACGCCGGGCCCGTCATTGCGCCAGTCGCCCGGGTCCGGGGGCCCGCCCGCCGGCGGCGGAGGCGGCACGAAGTCCGCCGGAATCGTCACGGGCGGCAATGTCGCGAGATAGGCAATGAGGTCGCTGCGATCGTCGGCCACCGGCACCACGATCACCATGTTCGTGCCGGGCACCATGTTTCCGGGGGCGGAAATGAACCGGTCGATGTTGTCGGCACTCCACGTGATCTTGGTCGCCTTCAGGGCCTGGGAGTAGCCGAAGTACGACAGCGATGCCGCCGGCCGCCCGACGATGCCGGCGATCAGAGGCCCCTGCCCCGCCGTGGCCATCTGCTCAAGCGTCGTGGCGTGACACAGCCCGCAGGTCTGCTGGAACAACACCTTGCCGTGGGCCGCATCGCCCGCGGCGAAGGCCGGGCCGGCCGCAGCCAGGGCGGAGGCAAAAACACCGGTGCGAAACGCAACGGAGGGGAGACGATGGAGGGTGAAAGCTCTCGTGAGGTTCATAAGGGGATAGGGTCGGTTGGGGATGGGCCGGGTTCCGAGGGATGAACAATTTTTGGCTTCTGGCAAACCCGGATCGTCAACGGTCGGTTCCGGCCCGGGAGGGGGCAAAACACTTTTCCCGAGCCGTCGGCCATGGCCCCGGCAGCTGGAGGAGCGGCGTCATGCCGCGATGATCGGGCCATCTGCGTAAAGCTTCGCAGCGCAAAGCCGCTCCTGCCGTCGACCACCAGCCAACGGCCTAGCAGCGCGCACGCTGCTTTTTGAGTTCCTCCATCGGGCCTAGGAACCGCAGCGCCGATTCATCCCTCACGCCCGACCATTGCCGGTCCCATTCCCGCCAGCTCGATTCCGGCAGCGGCGTCGGCGCGCCAGTATTCGCCTGGGGGCGCGAGCGCCGGAACCGCCACTCCTCCCAGGACTTGATCAGGTAATGGTTGATCCTCACCCGGGCGGTCGACGGCACAGGATTCTGCGGTTCGGTCAGCGGGCGCCGGTTTTCGTCCACGATCTGAAAGCCGGGGACCGGCTCGAAACTGTGACCGATCACCCGGGACCGCACGACCCGCTCCGGTCGCACCACGCATTTCACGTGCGCGTCGGCCCCGCCGGCAGACCCGGTGAAGCGCCGGATGACCCATTCCCGCGATGCCCGTTCCACACCGGCGCTTCCCAGTAGAACCCACGACACGGCGAGCCCCGCGTACGCGTCGTAATCGGCGAGCAGGTCCGGCAAGGATTCGCCTCCGCACGGAAAGAGAAACTCATCGTCATCGATGAAGGCCAGCCACTCCACCTCGCCCCGGGCCCGTTGCAGGCAGTGGTCGTAAATCTCCGCCTGCACGCCCTTGCCCGGGTAGCGCGTCGCCGTCACGATGCCGTCCTTGATCCACGGCGCGACGATGCTGCCCCAGTCGTCGGACGATTCGTTGTCGTACAGGTAAAACCGCCGGATCCCTTGTACATAGTGGAAGAGCAGCCACTCCTCGAGATAGGCCGCGCTGTCCTTGAAGCACAGGCAGGCGCCGATCGGCTTCATGCAGCCCCCCGGAAGTTTTTGGCGAACCTGATTTCCCGCAGCCCGGCGCCGCCCAACGTGATCTCCTGCCGCCTGCCGTCGGGGATGAACCCCGCCGCGGTATAAAACCGCCGGGCCCGCCGGTTTTGCTCGAGCACCCAGAGTGTGAGGCCCCGGGTGCCGGCCAACGCGGCCTCGGCTGCCTCCATGAGGCGGCGTCCAATCCCGCCACCCCAAAGGGCGGGCGAGACATAGATCGCGAAGATTTCAGCGCGGCCCATTGCATCATCATCGCGGCCCGGACCGAACGAGACCCATCCCGTCACTGCATCATCCGTCAGCGCCACCAGCACATTCCCGCGATTCCGCTCGAGTTGGGGGCGCCACCATTCCGTCCTCTGCTGCTCGGAGAGGCCCGCCAGGTAATCCGCCGGCACAATCCCCTCGTATGCCACCTGCCAGGTGCGAACGTGGATGCGCGCAATCGCCTCCGCATCATGGACTGTGGCCGGCCGGGTCATGGGTTTGCCAAACTTCAACCTGATTTTTTACGGGAGGCGAACCGAGAAAAACCGAGAGTTTAGATTCCCCTCCTCTTTATTACCTTGGTCTGTCTCCTGTAAAAATCATTGGGATTCAACGCAGCCCCTTTCGTACCTTTTCAATCCGCAGCTTTGGGGTTGGTCACCATCCCTGTCCTTCCAACGACGTTGGCTGGCAGAAATAGCGCAGGGCACGTCGTTTTTTCGGCTGACCACCGTGCACCCCGGCGCCAGTGTCCCTGCATGCCACGATCCGCACCCGAGCTGCAACCGCGCCTGCGCTTTCCGCATGCCGGGCCCGACGCCTTTGGTCCCGGCAAGGCCGAGCTGCTCCGCCACATCGCCGCCACGGGCTCGATCGCCGAGGCCGCCGCGGAATTGGGAATGTCCTACAACCGCGCCTGGACCCTCGTGCGCGCGATGAACGCGCTGTTCCGCGAGCCGCTCGTCGCCTCCGCCCGCGGCGGCGGCACCGGCGGCGGCGCCGCGCTCACCCCCGCCGGGGAAAAGGTGCTCGGGCTCTACACGCGCATGGAGGCCTCGTGCCGGGCCGCCACCCGCGCCGACTGGAACGCGCTGCTGCGGCTGCTCCGCGGGTGAGTCGGAGGGATTTCGCGCAGAGGCGCGGTAGCGCTGTTGCGGGAAGGCCGGATCGCCAGAAAGCCGGAGGGCCAGCTGACAGATGGACGGAGCACCTCGTATCAGGCTTTCCTGCCTTCCCCCTCCGGCCACCGGCCATCGTTATATTTGACAAAATATAACGGATGCCCCGAGCATCCGGCGATGCCCCGGCTCCGCCACCTTTCCCCGCTGCTGATCGCGTTCGCCGCCGCGCGGGCCGGCATGGTCACCTTGATCCAGGTCGCTTCCCTTCCGCTCGAACCATGAAAATCCGGCTCATCCCTGTCACCTTCCTGCTCTGCTCCCTCACCGTCGTCCACGCCGCCGAGGCGGTCTCCGTCGCCGCCGCCGCGAACCTTGTTTACGCGCTCGATGCGCTCAACGCCGAGTTCAAGCGGGCCGAGCCGGCGGTCACCGTGACCACGGCGACCGGCGCCTCGGGCAATCTCGTCTCCCAAATCAGGAATGGTGCGCCGTACGACGTGTTTCTTTCCGCCGACCTCGATTTTCCGCAGGCACTCATCAAGTCCGGCCAGGCCGACGCCAAAAGCCTCGCCACCTTCGCCACCGGCCGGCTCGTGCTGTGGACGACCCGGCTGGGGGTCGAGCTCCCGTCCATCGTCGACGCCGTGCGCAATCCCGCCGTGCACAAGCTCGCCATCGCCAATGTCGAGTCCGCCCCCTACGGCCGCGCCGCGAAGCAGGCGCTCGAGAAACTCGGCGCGTGGACGGAGGTGCAGCCCAAGCTCGTCACGGGGGAAAACATCACGCAGACCACGCAGTTCGTGGAGACAGGGAACGCCGACGCCGGCTTCGTGGCGCTCTCGGCTGTCCTGGCTCCGCAATTGAACGGCAAGGGCCGCTGGCTGGAAGTACCGGCCGGCCTCTACGCCCCGCTCGCGCAGGGAGTGGTGCTCACCACCCGGGGCGCCGCAAACCCGGCGGCCGCGCGCTACCTCGCCTTCCTGCAGGGCCCGACCGCGAGGAAGATCCTCGGGGACTTCGGCTATACGGTGCCGGAAAGGTGAATTTCCAAGGCAGGATTTTGGCCGCTGATTACACAGATGGGCACGGATAACGCATGCGAACATTTGTGACCATCTGTGCAATCAGTGGCCAAAACGGATTCTTTTTGAGCGTTGAGCGTTCCACGTTCCCTGTTGAAGGTTTCCGCCGCCCCCCGCCGTGCCAGACCCTGCCTCCACCTTTCTCGGCCTGTCCGCGCCGCTCTGGCAGGCGCTCGGGCTCACGCTGAGGCTCGCGGCCGTCACGACGCTGGTGCTCGGCCTCGCCGGCCTGCCGCTCGCGCAGTGGCTCAACAGCACGCGTTCCCGCCTCGCGCCCGTGCTCGAGACGCTCGTCTCGCTGCCGGTCGTGCTGCCGCCGACCGTGATCGGCTTCTACGTGCTCGTGGCGTTTTCGCCCAACCATGCCCCCGGCAGCTGGTGGGTGGCCCTGACCGGGCACTCGCTGGCCTTCACCTTCACGGGCCTGGTGATCGCATCGGTCTTCTACTCGCTGCCCTTCGCCGTCCAGCCGTTCCAGGCCGCCCTGCGGAGTGTACCGCGGGAACTGCTCGACGCCGGCGCCACGCTCGGCGCCCAACCATGGCGGGTGTTCCTCCGCGTGCATGTCCCGCTCGCCTGGCGTGGCATCGCAGCGGGGCTCACGCTCGGGTTCGCCCATACCCTGGGCGAGTTCGGCGTGGTCCTGATGATCGGCGGTTCCATCCCCGGCGTGACCAAGGTCGCGAGCATCGCGCTCTATGACGAGGTGCAGAAACTCGAGTACCCCCAGGCCCACGCGTTCGCCGCGGTGCTGCTGGTGCTGTCGTTTTTCCTGCTCCTGACCGTGACGCTACTGCAGCGCCGGCGGACGTAGGAGCCTGCTTGCAGGCGATAAGCTCCCGCGCAATGTTGCAGCCTGTGGCTACGTCGAACATCGCCTGCAAGCAGGCTCCTACCTTCCGGCACAGGCTGATCTTCGTCTTCGCGATCTGCGCACTGCGCGCTGCCGCCGCGCCGAGCGATGTCCCGGCGGTGTTCATCCCCTACGTCGCCAACCTCGCCTCGCCGGCCGGGGCAGGCTCGATGGGTGCGTCGCTCACGACCGGGCCGGACCGCACGGTTTACCTCTGCTGGACCGAAGCGTTGCCCGCAGGCGGCCGGGCCTTGAAATTCTCCATGCTCGATCTGGAGGGCCGGCGCTGGTCGCCGGCCCGTGTCATTGTGCAGGGCGCGGACCTCGAGAAAAGTTCGGCCAACTTTCCCTCGCTCGTCGTGCAGGCCGGCGGGCGGCTCACCGCCGTGTGGTCGGTCAACAATCCCGCGCCTTCAGCCCCGGCCCCGGCCGTCGCCATGGCGGGACACGACCATGCCGAAGGGCACATGCACAATGACGACGCGCGCCATGTGATGTACCGGCAGTCGGCCGACAACGGCGTCACGTGGGGCGAGCCGCAGCCGCTCAGCCGCGAGAGCGAGTCCACCGCGTTTCCCTCCCTGCGGGCGCTCCCCGACGGCACCCTGCTAGCCGCCTGGCTCGACGGCCGCGGAAAGAAGGCTATGGGCGATCCGGAGAAACTCTACGCGCGCCTGCTCGGCCGCAGCGGGCCCGACATGCTCATCGATCCCAAGGTGTGCGAATGCTGCCAGACCACGCTCACGGGGTTCCCCGACGGCAGCGTCCTCCTCGCCTACCGCGGCCGCACGGACGAGGAGCTCCGCGACATCATGGCCGCGCGTTACATCGACGGACAATGGGAGGCGCCCGCGCGCCTGAGCCGCGACCGCTGGAAAATCGCGGCCTGCCCCATCAACGGGCCGCACGTCGACTCCGACGGGCCGCGCGTGTCCGCCGCCTGGTTCACCGCGGCCGACAACGAGCCGCGCGTGCTGGTCGCGTCGTCGCCCGACGCCGGCGGACTTTACACCATGCCCTCGCGCGTGGACCTCGGTCATCCCCTCGGGCGGGTCGACACGCTCATCCTCCGCGGCGGCGCCCAGCTCGTGAGCTGGCTCGAAGGACCCGGCGACGACGCCAGCCAGCCCGCCGGGCTCTACCTGCGCCGCTATGCTTCGTTCGGCGCCACGCTCGCGCCCGCCCGCCTCGCGGCCGCGCCGGCCCAGGCCGCCATCAGCGGCTTCCCGCACCTGGCCCTGGCCAAGGATTTCGACGATACGCCCGCTCAGGTCGTGGTCGCGTTCACGCGCGACGGCGAGAACACGCAGGTCGAGACCCTGCTTGTCACGCTGCCGGACGCGGCGGTGCTCGCGGCAGCCGACAGCTCCTGCGGGTGTTCGCCCAGCGGGGAGGAACTCATCGGCTATCCCATCCGCGGCAAGATTACGGTCGTTTCCACGGCGCGCAACTCCCTCAGGCTGCAGCACGTGGCGCTGCCCGGCGTGCTGCGGGGCGGGGAACGCGAATTCAAGGCCGCGCCCAACGTCATCGCCGCGCTGCAGGCTGGCCGCGAGATCCTCGGCCGCGTCGAGCAGCGCAGCGGCGAATGGTGGATCTTCGACGTGCGGCTGCTGCAGGCGACGCCGCAGCCCTGAGTCCTCATCCGCTCGCCGTAGCAGCCGACGCGAGAAGGCTGGCCTGCATTCACCCTCGGCTTCTCCTCGGATCGCCTCCTGTAAAATTTCCGGAGTCGATCGGTTGCACAGGAGGCAATCCGAGGCCGATCCGGTCTTGGAGCGGTCAAGCCGGTTACGACGCTGGAGACAAGGCCCAGCCAAACCAGCCTCCTCACGTCGGCTTCTACGGCACGATTCTCCCCAATTGCGCGCGGCCCTTGACGACTCGGGCATAATCGCAACGTTTCCGCCCAAGCATGCTCTGCGCACGCCGCCACCAGCCTCTCGCCGAGTTTCTCCGCCGCCTCTTCGCGGCGGGCGGCGTGGCCATTGTGCTGCTGCTGGCCGTGCTGGCGGCGAGCCCGGCGGCGCACGAGTGGGTCCACGGCCACGCGGCCGCCGCGGCGCACACCCCGGACTCCGATGACGAGGGCTGCGTCGTCACGCTCTTTGCGCATGGCGTGCTTTCCGCGGCGGTCTTCGCCGCGCTGCTTTTCGTTTCATTTAGCCTGGTGGCAGGCACGGTCCGGCCTCGCGAGGCCGTCCGCCTGTCGACCCCGCGCTACCGGCTGCCGCCCCTGTGCGGCCCGCCGCAGGGCTGAGTGATATCCCCGTCCATCCGCCGCGCGCCGCGTGTGCGGGTGTTTTTCGTTTGTCAGGCCGACGCAGGCTCCCGCCTGCCGTTCCGGCACAAGCACGGTCATTCAACTCATCCCCGTCATGCCCACTCGTTTTCCTTTCGCTCTTTTACTTCTTTCCCTCGCGGTCGTCCCGGCCGCACCCGCCCAGCAAAACCCCGCCTCGTCGCCCACCACAACCGACAGCACCGTCACGATGGATCCGGTGGAGGTGGCCGACCACCTTGACCGCGCCCGCGCGGACATCCTGCCCGAACTGGGCGCCTCTTCGTTCGTGATCAACAAGCAGCAACTGCTCGACCTGCCACAAGGCGAAGACGCGCCCTTCAGCCAGGTCCTGCTGCGCGCGCCCGGCGTGGCAGAGGACTCGGCGGCCAACGGCGACCTCCACGTCCGCGGCGAGCACGGCAACCTGCAGTACCGCATCAACGACGTGCTCCTGCCCGAGGGCATCTCGGGCTTCGGCCTCGAGCTCGACCCGCGGTTCGTCGGCAGCCTGCAGCTCATCACCGGCTCGCTGCCGGCGCAGTACGGCTTCCGCACCGCCGGCATCGTGGACATACAGACGAAAAGCGGGATCCTCGACCAGGGCGGTGGCGTGTCCGTCTATGGCGGCAGCTTCGACACCTTCCGCCCGAGCGTCGAGGCCGGCGGCACCGCCGGGCAATCCAGCTGGTTCCTCAACGCCACCTACGACCAAAACGGCCTCGGGATCGAAAACCCGACGCCCGCCTCCAACGCGATCCACGATGCCACGAATCAAGGCCGGCTGTTCTCGTATTTCTCCCGCATCCTCGACCACGACAGCCGCGTCAGCGTGATGCTGAGCGCATCCGACAGCAATTACCAGGTGCCCAATACGCCGGGGCTCGCCGCCGGCACGTCGCCCGACGGCAACCCGTGGCTGCCGGGAAACTTTGATTCGACCGGGCTGGACGAGAACCAGAACGAGCAGAATTATTTCGGTGTCATCACCTACCAGAAGACCGCGGGCGACCTGAACTATCAGGTGTCCGCGCTCGGCCGGGCCAGAAGCGTGCACTTCGCCCCCGATCCGGTCGGAGACCTGTATTTCAACGGCGTGGCGAGCGACGTGCAGCGCCAGCTGCATTCCTGGGGCCTGCAGGGCGACGCCAGCTACTCGCGACATGACCGGCACACGCTGCGGTTCGGGGCCATGCTGCTCGACGAGTCCGTCACGGCCGATGCCACCACCACCGTGTTCCCGGTGGACACGGACGGCAACGCGACCAGCCCGGCCTTCGCCGTGGCGGACAACCACCGGCTCCATGGCTTGTTCGCCGGCTGGTACCTGCAGGACGAATGGAAGCTCAGCCGCCAGGTCACGCTCAACTACGGGGCGCGCCTGGACGTGTTCGATTCATCGTTCGACCACGAAGGCCAGCTCAGCCCACGCATTAACCTCCTCTACCAGCCCGCAACCGCGACGACGTTGCACGCGGGCTACGCGCGTTACTTCACTCCGCCACCGGTGGAGAGTGTCTCCGGCGCCACGGTCGCCCGCTTCGACGACACCTCGAACGCGTCGGCCACGGACCAGGACGATCCGGTCAAGGCGGAGCGCTCCGACTACTTCGACGCCGGCCTCACGCAAAAGCTCGCGCCAGGATTTCAGGTCGGCGTGGACGCTTATTACAAGCGCGCCAAAAACCAGCTCGATGACGGGCTCTTCGGCCAGACGCTGATCCTGTCGGCGTTCAATTATGCCCTAGGCGACGTGCGCGGCGTGGAGCTGACCGCCTCGTATGCGAGCGGTGGCTTCAACGCCTACGCGAATCTCGCGCATTCCGTCGCCAAGGGCCGGGACTGGACCTCGGCGCAGTTCCTGTTCGACCCGGCGGACCTGGCGTACGTGAAGGACCATTGGATCAACCTCGATCACGACCAGGCACTCACCGGCACGTTCGGCGCGTCGTATCTCTGGAAAAGAAACACGGGCAGCACGCTGGTCTACGTGGACGTACCCTACGGCAGCGGGCTGCGCAATGACGCCACCGCGGCGGATGGCACCAATATTCCCAACGGCGGATCGGTTCCCGCCTACTGCACGGTCAATGTCGGCGTGGAGCAGAATCTCCGGACCGGACCGCGGCGCCAGTGGAAAGTCCGCCTCGATGTCATCAACCTCGCGGACAAATCCTACGAACTGCGCGACGGCAGCGGCGTCGGCGTGAACGCCGCCCAGTACGGCATGCGCCGCGGCTTCTTCGGCTCGATGGGCTGCATGTTCTGAAAAAGCCCGCCCATTGTGAGCAGGGCGGGTCTCCGACCCGCCCTATTTTCGGCTCAGTCAGATTTTGGCCATTGATTGCACAAATTGCACTGATGGTCTCACGAGTTATCTGTGCCCATCGGTGTGATCAGTGGCTAAAAATGATCGGCCAGAGGTCGGGTTGGAAACCGGCCCTACTTTCCCGACATCCAGCGCACCCATTCCGGGCTGGGTGCGTCTAGCGGGAGGAATTGGCTCGCCCTGCATGGTCCGGCCGGAGGAAATCAGCTTCCGCCGGCCCCCTGCCTTGGAGCCACATCCTCCTCCGGCCCAACCCCGCTTCCCATGACCCCTCGCACCCTCAAGGTTCTCGTCACCGCCTTCACCTCGCTGCTGCTCGCCGCGACCTCGTCCTTTGCGGACGTCGCCCAGCTGCAGCGTTCCTTCGACCGCCCGCCGGACGACGCCAAGGCCATGGTGCGCTGGTGGTGGTTCGGGCCGGCCGTGACCAAGCCGGAGCTCGAGCGCGAGATGAAGTTCATGAAGGCGGGCGGCTTCGGCGGCTTCGAGGTCGAGCCGATCTACCCGATGGCCGTCGACGACGCGAAGCCCGGACTGAAAAACCTCAAGCTGCTGTCACCGGAATTTTTCGACGCCCTCAAGTTCACCGCCTCGACGGCGAAGGACCTCGGCCTGCGCATGAACCTGACCCTCGGCAGCGGCTGGCCCTACGGCGGACCGATGTTCTCGATCAACGAGGCCGCGGGCCGCATCACGGTGAAGTCCGTGACCGCCGCTGCCGGCCAGGCCAGCGTGCCCGTCCCTGCCCTGCGCGAGGGCGAGAGCCTCATCGCCGCCTACGTCGGTGGGCAGGATGGCGCGAATCCGTACCGCGAACTCGAAGTCCGAGACAACGCCGCCCAGCTGCCGGCCGGCTCCACGTCCGTCGTCTTCGCCATCGCCAGCCACACCGGCATGATGGTGAAGCGTCCCGCCGTCGGCGGCGAGGGCTACGTCATCGATCATTATTCCCCGGCCGTGGTGAAGAAGTTCATCGACGAGGTCGCGGGCCTCGAGGTGAAGGCGCTCGCCGCCCTGCCCCCTGGCTCGGTCTTCTGCGACAGCCTTGAGGTCGCGGGCGAGGACTGGACGCCGGACTTCCTCACGGAGTTCCAGAAGCGCCGCGGCTACGACCTGCGGCCGTGGCTGCCGGCGTTGTCGAATGACGTCGGCGCCAAGACCAAGGACATCCGCTACGACTGGGGCCGGACGATCACCGAGTTGTTCAACGACCGTTTCATCGCCCCCATGCAGCAATGGGCCAAGTCAAACAAGACCCAGTTCCGCATCCAGGCCTACGGCACCCCGCCGGCCGCGCTTTACAGCTACGCCTACGCCGGCCTGCCCGAGGGCGAGGGCTACACCTGGCGGTCGTTCGCCACCACGCGCTGGGCGTCCTCGGCCAGCCACCTCCTCGGCGTCCCGGTCACGTCCTCCGAGACCTGGACCTGGCTGCACTCGCCGATCTTCCGCGCGACCCCGCTGGACATGAAGGCCGAGGCCGACCTGCACTTCCTGCTCGGGATCAACCAGCTCATCGCCCACGGCTGGCCCTACACGCCGGAGACCATCGATTATCCCGGCTGGCACCTCTACGCGTCGGCCGTGTTCGACGAGAAGAACCCGTGGTGGATCGTCATGCCCGACGTCACCGCCTATCTCCAGCGCGTGAGCTACCTGCTCCGCCAGGGCCGGCCGGCCAATGATGTCGCGCTCTACCTTTCCGACAGCGATGCCTGGGCCACCTTCGTGCCCGGCCGCGTGGCCATGAGCATGGCCAACTCCCAGGTGCTCGGCCGCGACATCATCGACCGCATCCTCGCGGCGGGCTACAACTTCGACTTTGTCGACGACGGCCTGATCGATCTGCGCGGACGCTTCGACGGCGGCGCGCTCGCGTTCGGCGATGTCCGTTACAAGACGGTGATCCTGCCCGGCGTCGAACGCATGCCGCTCAAGACCCTGCGCTCGCTCGAGCAGTTCGCCCGCGCCGGCGGCACCGTCGTCGCCACGCGCCGACTGCCCGCACTCGCCCCCGGCCTGCAGGCGCCGGACGCCGAGACGAAGGAGATCAACGAGATCGTCACCCGCCTGTTCAAGGCGCCCGGCGCGCCCGGCCTTTTCGTCGAGGATGAAACGCAGCTCGCCGCGGCGCTCGCCCCGCGCCTGAAGCCTGACGTCGCCCTGAGCGGCGCCACCCAGGAAATCGGCTTCGTGCACCGCCACACCGACGACGGCGAGGTTTACTTCCTCGCCAACACCGCCAACACGCCGAAGAGCGTGCAGGCAACCTTCCGCGTCGCCGGCCTGCAGCCCGAGTGGTGGGACCCGATGACCGGCCGGGTCACCCCGGCGGTTATCGCCGGCCAGGCCGACGGCGGCACGACCGTCGCCCTCAACCTCGACGCCTATGGCTCGCAGGTGCTGGTGTTCACGCAGCGGAAGCTGCCCGCGGCCAAGACCGGCGCCGCGACGGTGCCGCCCGCGCTCGACCTGAGCGGCGGCTGGACGGTGGCGTTCGGCAAGGACGCGAAGCCGGCGGCGATGGACAAGCTCCAGTCTTGGACCGTGAACGAGGCGACGCGCAATTTCTCCGGCGTGGCCACGTATGAGCGGTCGGTCACGGTGCCCGCCGCCATGCTCCAGTCCGGAGTGGGTGTGCAGCTCAACTTCGGCGAGGCGAAGCCGATCGCCGCGGGCGGCCGCGGCATGCAGCGCATGCAAGCCCTGCTGGAGGCGCCCGTGCGCGAGGCGGCCGTCGTCTACGTGAACGGCCAGCGCGCCGGTTCCGCCTGGCATCCGCCCTATGTCGTGGACGTGACCCGCCTGCTGAAGAGCGGCGACAATACCATCCGCGTCGAGGTCGCAAACCTCGCCATCAATTACATGGCCGGCCATCCCCTGCCCGACTACAAGGCGCTCATCGCCCAGTACGGCGACCGCTTCCAGGTGCAGGACCTCGGCCAGGTTCAGGCGATCACCGCCGGCCTGCTCGGTCCGATCCAGCTGGTGGCGGTGGCGCAGTAAGCACGGGCTTCCGGACTCGGATCGACCTTGGCTTGTCTCCTGTAAAACGGATCGGGATCGGAAATTTTACAGGAGGCGATCCAACGGTAAACCGAGGGCAGATGTCAGGCGTAGGGGCGCTCCTCGCGGGCGCCCTCCGGTGACGGGCAAAAGCCGGGCGTCATCGAGCAACACCCCTACACGTTATTCTATTCGCCAGGGCCGAAGACCGCCTTCACGTAGTTGTCCACGCTGAAGGGCTGGAGGTCCTCAGCCTGCTCGCCGAGGCCGAGGAAATAGATCGGGATCTTCAGCTGGCGGTAAATACCGACGAGCGCGCCGCCGCGGCTCGTGCCGTCGAGTTTGGTGACGACGAGCCCGGTCAGGCCGAAACTCTCGTGAAACACGCGCGCCTGCTCGATCGAGTTGCTCCCGAGCGAGCCGTCCACCACCAGCCAGCGGTGCTGCGGCGCGGTGGGGTCGTTCTTCTGCAGCACGCGGCGAATCTTCGCCAGCTCGTCCATCAGGTGGCTCTTCGTGTGGAGCCGGCCGGCCGTGTCGACGATCAGGTAGTCGCGGCCGCGCGCCTTCGCCGCCTGCCACGCGTCGAACGCCACCGCGGCCGCATCGGCGCCCGTGTGACTCGCGATGATCTCGAGTTCAAGCCGCGTCGCCCAGGTCTTGAGCTGCTCGACCGCCGCCGCCCGGAACGTGTCGCACGCCGCCAGCACCACGGTCTTTCCGTCCTGCTTGAGCCGCCACGCGAGCTTCGCCGAGGTCGTCGTCTTGCCCGAGCCGTTCACGCCGATCATGGCGATGACGACCGGCAAAGGTGGAACGCGATCGCCGGACGCGGTTTCCGATCCACCCGCGCCCGGAGGTCGCGGGCCACCTTTTGGCAAATCCGCCAGCACGCCCTCCGCCCCTGCCAGCACGCGCTTGAGCACTGCGGCGCCGATGGCGGCGGCGTCCTGGCCGCGCAGCTCCTTGTCCTTTTTGTAGGCGGCCTTGATCTCGGCGAGGATCTCCGCGGTGGTCTCGACCCCGAAGTCCGCCGTGTAGAGCGCCTCCTCCAGCGTCTCGAGCGACGAGGCGTCGATCTTGCGGCCGCCGAACAGCCCGCCGGTCTTCGCCGCGATCGCTGAGACGGTCTTGGCGAAGCCGTCCTTGAATTTTTTGAACAAGCCAAACATCAGAATTTTCCCCGCGGATTACGCGGATGGACGCGGATAAACCAAGTCATAATCCGCGATCATCCGCGTAATCCGCGGGAAATGATTTACTCCGCCTTCCGCGCGTCGCGGCCGAGCTGGTCCTTCAGGCGGTCCAGGATGCCGTTGATGAAGCGCTTGGAATCCGAGTTGGAAAACTGCTTCGAGAGGTCGATCGCCTCGTTGATCGAAACGACCGGCGGGATGTCCTTGCGGTGGATCATCTCGAACATCGCCAGCCGCAGGATCGCGAGGTCGATCTTGGCGATGCGCTCGAATTCCCAGTTGTGGGCCAGGCCCTTGATGCGGGCGTCGATGTCCACGACGTTCGCGATCACGCCGTGGATCAGCTCCTCGCCGAACGCGTAGTGGTCGCGCGGCTGCTCCATGTTCTCGAAGAAGACCCGCAAGTCGTCCGGGAGGCTCGCGGGGGAGTTGATGCTCCATGCATAGAGGTATTGCAGGGCGGCCACGCGTCCGTCGCGGCGCTGGGCGAAAAGGGCTTTGCTCATCGGGAAAGCTTTCTCTTCAGCGCCGCCATCTCGAGCGCCGCGGCGGCGAACTCGGCCCCGCGGTTGATCTTGCCGCGGCACCGCGCCTCGGCCTGGGCCCGCGTGTCGGTCACGATCACGCCGTTGATCACCGGGACGCGGGTGTCGAGCGCCACGCGCTGGAGGGCCTGCGACACGCTCCGGCCCACCATCTCATGGTGGGAGGTGTCCCCGCCGATCAGCACGCCGAGGCCGATGAGGCAGTCGCGACGGCCGCGAGACGCAAGGGCCTGCACGGCCCACGGCACCTCGTGCGAGCCCGGGACGCGCACGACGGTGATTTTCCCCACCTTCACCCCGGCGGCCGTCAGCCCCGCGGTCACTCGCGCGAGCAAGGCGTCGACCAGCTCCCCGTTGAAACGCGCCGCCACGATGCCGATGGTGAATGCGGCACCGTCAATGGCCTTGGCCCGTGGGGGAGAGAAACTCATGGAAGGTTTATGGACTGATCCAAATCAAAAATCCGCAATCCCCGTTTTTATTGGACCATCGGAAGACCGTGCTCACAGCGCCACCTGCTCGATGATCTCAAGGCCGTAGCCGTCGAGGCCCACGGCCTTGCGGGTGCTGTTTGACAGGAGCCGGATCTTGCGGAGACCGAGGGCCACGAGGATTTGCGCGCCGATGCCGTAGTCGCGGAAGCCCATCGGTGGCGGCGCCTCTCCGGGCTTGGCCGCGAGGCGCTGGACCAGCACCTCGCCGTAGTTCGAAGGCTCCATGTACAGCACAACCCCGCGGCCGGCGCGCGCCACGGCCTCCAGCGAGGCCGTCAGCAGGTGGTGGCTGCCCATACCCTTGGCGCGGAAAACATCGCTCAGCAGGTTTTCGCTGTGCACGCGCACCAGCGTCGGCTCCGGTCCGGTCGAGCCCATCGTGAACGCCAGGTGGTGGCGGCCATCGAGCTTGCTGCGGAAAACGTGGACGGTGAAATCGCCGAATTCGGACGGAAAGGGCTTCGTCGCCACGTTCTCCACCAAGTGGTCGCGCTGGGCGCGGTACTCGATCAGGGACGCGATGGAGATCATCCTCAGGCCGAACCTGGCCTTGAACTCCACCAGTTGGGGCAGGCGCTGCACGGTGCCGTCGTCGTTCACGAGCTCGCAGAGCACGCCACTCGGGTGCAGGCCGGCCAGGATGGCAAGGTCCACGGCCGCCTCGGTGTGGCCCGCGCGTTCCAACACCCCGCCGGGGCGGGCCCGCAGCGGAAAAACATGCCCGGGCTGCACCAGCTGCTCGGGCCGGGCCGCGGGATCCGCGAGAATGCGGATGGCCTGCGTACGGTCGTAGGCGCTGATGCCGGTCGTGACTCCCTCCGCGGCGTCGACGCTCACCGTGAAATCCGTGCGATGGGACTCGCGGTTGCTCGCCACCATCGGCCCGAGCCCAAGCCGGCGGAGCTGGTGCTCCACCGTGGGCACGCAGACGATGCCGCTGCCGTAGCGGATCATCATGTTGACGGTCTCCGGCGTGGCCTTCGCTGCCGCCATGATCAGGTCGCCCTCGTTCTCGCGGTTCTCGTCGTCCGCCACGATCACGAGCCGCCCGGCGGCAATGTCCTGGATCGCGGACTCGACGGAGTCGAACGGAGTCTGGGCGGGAACGGCGTTCATGGCAAAGAACGGTCACCTTCACGCGCGCGCGCGATTCTGTCAACGGCGCGGCAGGAGCTTTGTGGTACCTAGGGGAACCATACGACCTATCCGACTTATCGTGAGCTGCGGTCTGCCGGCCCATCCCCAATTACCAATTGCCAACTCCCAATTACCCGCCGCGTCCCGCGGCGTTACCTTGCCAATCCCGTGGCGCGGACTTTGCTTTGCCCTTCCTCCCCCTTCATGCGTTTCCGCCTCACCCACCGCACCCACTACCGCTACGCCGGTACGGCGACGGAGTCGTTCATGGAGGCGCGGCTCACCCCGGTGCATGACGACCGCCAGCGGCTCGTCAGCCGCGAACTTGTCACCACCCCGGCCAGCAACCTCCACACCTACGTCGACTACTTCGGCAACACCGTCGAGACCTTCTCCATCGTCCATCGCCACCGCGAGCTCGTGCTGGAGTGCCGGTCCGAGGTCGAGACCCTGCCGATGGAGCCGCCGGCCAACGCGCTCGACATCAGCGTGTCCGAGGCGCGGCAGATGTGGCGCGGCCACAAACTCGACCTGTTCGAATTCCTCATGCCCTCGCCCGCCGTGCAGATGTCGGCGGCGGTCAATCACCTCGCCAACCAGTTTTTCCCGCCCGGCGGCGTGATCGGCCCGAGCCTCCTGAAGTTCATGGCGTGGATCAAGGAGACCTTCCGCTATGCGCCCGACACCACCACGCTCGAGACACCGGTCAGCACCGTGCTGCGGACGCACACCGGCGTCTGCCAGGATTTCGCGCAGGTGATGCTCGCCGTGCTGCGCTCCGCCGAGATGCCGGCGCGCTACGTCACGGGCTACATCGAGACCGAGAGCCAGCGCAAGGCCTCCGAGGCCAACCGCGCGCCGAAGTTGATCGGCGCCAGCGAAAGCCACGCCTGGGTCGAGGTCTGCCTGCCCGGCGGCTTCTGGTGGCCACTCGACCCGACCAACAACTGTGTCGCCGGCGAGCGCCATGTGAAGGTCGCCACCGGCCGCGACTATCACGACGCCACGCCCACGCGCGGCGTCTTTAAGGGCACGCACACCGAGAAGCTCTCCGTGGCCGTGCTGATGCAGCGGCTGTAACCCGGCACTCTGCCATGGGAACACCTCCCACCGTCAGCCTCGACCTGCCCTCGAAGCTCACCGGCACGACTTACCGGCTGCATCTTCCCCCCCACGGCGCCCGCCGCCGGCGCGGGCGAACCCCGGCCGCTTGTGCTCGTGATGGACGGGGACGACCAGTTCGGCTTCGCCCTTGCCGCCTATGAAAAGATGCGGGCGACGGGGCGCGTGCCGGACCTTCTCCTCGCCGGGGTCGGCTACGGTGCGGGCTACCGCCAGTCCGCCAACCGCCGCATGCGCGACTACACCCCCACCGCGATGGCCGGCGAGACGGGCACGGGCGGCGCGGAAACATTCCGGCGGGCGTTGCGCGACGAGATCATTCCGTTCCTGGGCCAGCGCTTCGCCGTTTCCCCGCACGATCGCGGCATCACGGGGCACTCGCTCGGCTCGCTGTTCGGGCTGTACGCGTTCTTCCATGCAGAGCCGCTGTTTCCCCGCTGCCTGGCGAGCAGCCCGTCGATCTGGTACGACGACCGCAGCGTGTTGAAACTGGAAGCCGAATTTGCCCGCGGCCATTCCACGCTGCCCGGGCGGCTTTTCCTCAGCGTCGGGGAGGAGGACTCCCCCTCGATGACCGGCGATCTCACGCTGCTGGAGGAGGTGCTCGACGCCCGCCCCTACGCTGGGCTGACGGTCATCAACCGTCGTTTCGCGCAGCGCGATCATTACAACGTGCTGCCGGACGCCTTTGAGGCCGGGCTGGCGGCGATGTATTCCTCGTCTCGCTGAAGTCGGGAGGGGTACGGCGCTTGAATCTGTAGGAGCGGCTTTACGCTGCGAAGGTTTATTCGATGAACAGAAAGATCGCAGCTTGAAGCCGCTCCTACAGTCGAACCCGCAGCCGATCGCCTGCACCCTCACGCATTGTCATCGGGCAGCTCCAGCTTGCCCTTTGGCAGGACGAAGGTGTGGCCGATGGTGTTCAGCTGACCGCTGATGCGGCGCAGGGTGTTCACGAGGTCGAGAAAGCGCGCGCTGGATTCGATCGCCAGCGCATCGCCCGGTGCGAGCCGCTGGTAATGCCGTTTCTGCGCGTCAATGCACCAGTTCTTCAACTCGTCGCCTTGCTCGAGGAATTGCTCCGCCAGCTTCCGGTCGCGCGTCGCGAGCACCGAGATGGCGCCGTCCATCCGCCGCATGACCTTCTCGTAGAGTGTCTGCAGGTCGGCCTGGTCCGCGGCGGGCAGCGCCGCGGTTTCATGGGCGTGCTTGATGACCGCGCTGCAGATGCTCTTGTCGATGATGTCGCCGATGGACTCGAGCTGGCTGGAAAAATTCAGCAGGCCGAACTGTAGCTGGCTGTCGCGCGGCGTCAGGGCGTCGTCGGGAATGCGGCTGAGGTAGAGCTTGATCGCGGTGTTGAGGTCGTCGATGCGGTCGTCGTGCCGCTGGACCTCGACCGCAAGGCCGGCATTGCGCTCGTGGAGGGCGCGCCACGCGCCCTCGAGCATGCTCTTCACGTCGTCGGCGAGGCGGAGCGTCTCGCGTGTGGCGTTGGCCAGTGCAAAGACCGGGCTCGCCAGCGCGGCCGGGTCGAGGTGCGTGGTCACCGGCCGGATGGCATCGGCCACGGGTGCTTCTCCGGGCTTGACCGTCCGCTGCATCAGGCGCCCGACCGGCCCGGCAAACATCACGCCTGCGACCATGACGATCAGGTTGAACCCGGTGTGAAAGTTCGCCGTCTGCCGGGCGATCGAGCCGGGGCTGGCGGCCACCCAGGCCTCAATGTGCGGGAAAACCGCCAGCAGCAGGGCGATGAGCGTGCACTTGAGCAGGAGATTGGCCGCCGCCAGCCGCCGGCCCTCCCACGTGGGGAAACCAGCGAGCAGCGACGTCAGGCCGAGCCCGAGATTGGCCCCGAGCACCACCGGCAGCAGGATGGGCAACGCGATCGCCCCGCTCTCGCCCAGGGCCAGCGCAAGGCCGATCGCGGCCGTGGAGCTTTGCGTACACAGCGTGAGCACCGCCGAGAACACGACCAGCCACAGCCGGTGGTTCACCAGCACGCCGAGCACCGTCTGGAAGTCATGGTCCGCCGCGAGCACCCCGGCGGAGGCGCTCGCGAGCGTCATCGCCAGGAAGATGAAGCCCAGCCCGAGGATCGACTGGCCCGCGCCGCGCACGTTCTCCGACTTGAAATACTGGAAGCACACGAGGCCCACGACGAGGAAGAGCGCGTAGTAGTCGAAGAAACGGAAGGCAATGAGCTGGACCGTGACGGTGATGCCCACGTTGGCGCCGAGCAGAAAGGCGAGCATCGACCCGGCCGCGAGCTTGCCGGCGTTGAGCAGCTGAAGCGTCAGGAGCGTCTGCGCCGTCGAGGACGGGGCGATGGTGCCGAACGCGCACCCGGCCATGGCGGCGGTCCAGGGACGCTGGGCCATGTGCTCCAGCCAGGTGTGCAGGCCATGGCCCATCAGCCGCTCGAGTCCTTTGCGCAGGAACCGGATGCCAAACAGGATGAGGGCGACACCGCCCGCGATATTCAGGAGAACCATGGATTGAGTGCGTTGCCGTTATGCCGTGCGCCACGGCGGCCTGCAAACGAAAGCGGCGGCGGGCAGTGGGTCCGTTTGAGCAGGGTGGAGCGCGTTGACCCCAACGCGCTGAAAACCTCGGTCCTCACTTGCGCGTCGATGGAGAGTCAAACCCCTTCGACACGCTCAGGGCAGGCAACGCGTTGAGGTCAACACGTTCCACCCCGCCAGTCGCAAACGGACCCTTACCCGGAGGCGGAGGACCGCCCGCAGCCAAACCCCGCCGTCACTCGCCGTGGAAATCGACCGTGTAGCTTTCGACGGCGTCTTCCTTGCCCTCGACGAAGAGGGAAATGAACACCTTGAACGTCAGTGGCGGCCGTATGTCCTTGGCCGAGGCGAGGGCGTAAGCGCCGCTAGGATTGAGCACCGTGCGCTCCGGGCCCGGCTGGTATTTCACCGGCCAGCGGAAAGCCGCCCGCGCAACGTCCGGCGCGACCTTCTTTTTCTTGGCGTCATAGAACGTGAGCACGAAATTATTATTCAACACCTGAAGCCCGAGGAAGCCACCGTTGGGGCGGCTGATCGCGACGCCGTCGATTTTGGCCGGGGGGTCCTCCTTTTTCTTCGTGGGGGCCGGGGCCTTCTTGGCATCGGTAGCTGGGGCCTTGGATCCATCCTTTTTTGCCGTGGTGTCACCGGCATTCGACACTGGGGGAACGATCCCGCCCGGCGCCGTGGTCGGGCCCGGTTGCGGCGCGGGCGGCGCGCCCATTTGGGCCATTCCCGCCGATGCGACCAAGAGCCCCATCCCTGCCAGCAAAACCCGGAGTTTCATGCCGCCAGTGTAATTCTCCGTCTCGCACCCGCAAGCCGCTTCACTGCCGGGCCGCCGCTTTTACGCGAACTTCGCAGCCTGCAGCGGGGCGCTGGGCACAACCACGGACCAGAGGTGGATCGCGACTCGGAATCGCTTGCGATCAGTTCAATCCACCGCCCAGCCTGTGCGCCATAGCCTTGGCGACGGCGGAAGGTCGGCGGCCACCCTTCCGATCACGGCAGCACCTTGATCCGGATGTTGCGGTATTC
>CAIKHO010000087.1 GCA_903827245.1 uncultured Opitutia bacterium | reverse complement strand
GGTGCTTCAGCCCGCGCTTTGGGACGCAAGACGCGGGCTGAAGCACCGCGCTACTCCCAAGCTCCTGCGTCAGTCTGATATGCGAGCCTCAATAAGTCCGTTCCACCTAAGGCACCAGCCCGCTCGACCTTAGCTCTAGGGCCGACCGCCGACCGGCGCTCCCGGGCCGCCAGGACCTCCCGGGCCTCCCCGTCCGCCTCCGCCACGGGCTGGCGCGGGCGGAGCGGGTTTTCCTTGGGCGAGCGGCGTGGGCTGGTCGTCGGAGCGCTTTACCCACTTGTAGATCCTCGAGGAGTTCTGCCAGAAGTACTTCTCCTGCTGCGCGCGCGTCTTGGTGGAGAAGAACTGCTGCATCAGGCCGACCTCCTCGGGGATGGTGGCCACGCCGTAGCTGTTGGGATAATCCGTGCCGAACATGACACGGTCCTCGCCGAAGGCCTGGAACAGGTACTCCAGCCGCTCGCGCAGGAACTCATAGTTCTTCACGATGATGCCGTTGTCGCCGGGCTTGGGATGGTAGACCTCGGTGAGCTTGACGAAGATGTTGGGGTGCGCCGCCATCTCCTTGATCACCGCCTCGTAAGCCGCCTGGTTCTCGGGCGTGGGATCGAAGCTGGGCAGGTGGTCCATGATGATGCGCAGGTCGGGCACGGCGTCGGCCAGCAGCACGTTGGCGTTCATCAGGTCCATGCTGGGGTTGGCGGTGTCCAGCGCCAGGTCGGCCTCCGCCAGCAGCTTCAGATTGGCGACCTGGGTCGGATTGAGCGCCACCTTGCCGCCGGCGTCCTTGGTGTAGAAGCGGCTGGAGCGGATGGCGCGAAAGAGCGGGTCGCGATGAAAGTGGTTCAGATACTTGGTGAAATCGCCCGAGCTGGGATCGAGGTTCCCCGAGACTCCGACCATGAAGGGATTGTCCCGGCAGACCTCCAGGTACCAGAGGTTGTCGTCGATGAACTGGGCGGCGGATTCCACCACGATGGCGCCGACGATTCCGGCGGGACGCGCCAGCGCCGCATACGACGCGGGCGTCGACGGCTTGTTCACCTGCCGGTAGAACAGCCCACCCGTGTAGCCGCTGAAGACGGGACGGGTTTGGTCGAAGAGGTGAATATGGCTGTCGATGATGGGGATGGCGCCCGGCTGGAGCGGCAGGGCCTGCGGGGCATCCGGCGCGGCCGGAGCCGGCCCGTTTTTTTCATCCCAATCCGCCGCGCCCTGGGGCGCCTGCGCGGCGGCGAGGGCGTTACCGATGCCGGTAAGCGCGGCGCCCGTCACAGCGGCGGTGCCAAGGAATTGCCGGCGAGACATTCTGTTGTCCTTCATAGGTTCCCTTTCCTCACTCATTGTTGGTGGCGGATTGCGAGACGATGCATGGGCCGGGTGGCGCATTGAAGCAAACTGAAATCCCCTCCGCCCGGAAAATCCAGTTTCCTATCGGGAACTCGGAGAGGTCGGGCCGAAGATCGTTAGATTTGCCACGGCAACAGCCTGCCGGTCCCTCACTTTACTTTAGGGCACGACTAAGCTGTATCCATGCAATCGAACCGCAGCGATCGACGTAGCAGCCGAGGTAACGAGGCTGGGTTTGATGGCTCACCTCAAACCAGCCTCCTCACGTCGGCTGCTACCGGCAACTGCATCGGTCCGGCCAAGGAGCGCGCGCAGGGCGACCGGCCCTCTTTTCTAAAGATCTGCGGCCTGACCCCGTCCGGCTCTGGTCCGGATTCCGAGCCTAACCTCCTGCCTTACTCTGCGGCTTTGCGCCTCTGCGCGAACCCCCTTGCAATCGGTCGCGGGCGGAGCATGGTTCCGCTCCCGTTCTTTGATTGGCCCACAAACCAATCGTTTCCTGACAGCGGCCCGGTGCCGGAATTCCGTCACCTGTCCCCTGTCACCAGTCCACCGTCTTTACGGGGGTGTTCCGGATTCGACCCTTGGTTGGAGTGCGCCGCTGCCAGTCGAGAGTGACGGTCTCTCGTGAATCCCCCTTCAAAACAATAATAGGCAACTACGAAGAAATGCCCCTGGCCGCCTAATTAGCGGTCACGTTGGTCCAGCGACACCTGCTAGCTGATACCAACGACGACAGCAGGCATAGTATGCGGCGCGACTCGCGGACTGCATACCGTATCTTCATCCGGGAGTTGGCTGGGGCTTAAGCGCGCGTGATCGCGTAACCCCGGCGAGATCAAACTCACGCTATACTGGTAGACGCGGTGTGCAAAGATCAGGGGCACGCGGGTTCAACTCCCGCCACCTCCACCATTTTGTATCAATTACTTAGGTGATATAAACCTGATTCCTGTCAGGTTCCTGTCATTTCTTGGTTGTGCATGGCACACCCCGGCCCTAAGCTGCATTGAATGGCACCGAAGCTAAAGAAGGCGCTCAACGCTTGGGAATATCCCAATAAATCCGGCATCCAGATTCGTGAGATTTTGAATTCCCACGCTGGCGAGGCCTTCAATGGTGCCTACCTCGTAACGATCCCTGCAAAGCTCACGCGGAAACTGAGACTGCGAAAGCAGTTCAAGACTAGGAAAGAAGCGGAAAAATATGCGGATGACGCTCTGACCGGGGCCCGAGAGCAAGGGGCCGGCTTTTTCGCCGTGACGGACCGTGAGAAGCTGGAGCTTGCTGCCAGCATGCCTGCGCTCCGCGGACAAGGTGTGTCGGTAGACGAAGCCATTCGCTTTGCATTGAAGCATCTTCAACCAACGGGCCGTGCAAAGACGCTACAGGTAGTCGTCGATGAGTTGGTTGCCAGCAAGGCGACCCGGTATGAGGGCGGTCATCTCCGAGAGCGCAGCTACAAGGATTTTAAACTTCGGGCAAAGAAGATTGCAGACGGATTTTCAGGACGGATTGTTTCCGAAATATCCTGCGAGGAAATTATCGCTTGGGTTACCGCTCTTGATTTGGGGCCGCGCTCCAACAGAAATTATCTTTCCACGTTGGGAGAGGTACTGAAGTACGCGCGCCAAAAACGTTACATCTCATTTTCTCCACTGGACGAACTCATTGATGAAGACCGGAAACGAATCTGCGGGGAGGGGCTTCCTGAAAAAGAGCCATCAATCTTAACGCCAAACGAAGCCGAGAGACTACTCGTCGCAGCCAATCGGCACCCCGAATTGGAAATGTTGGGCGCGGTGACTCTCGCGCTCTTCTGCGGCATTCGCACCGAAGAACTCAAACGTCTTAGCTGGGAAAGCGTGAAAATCTCGGAGTCACCTCCTATGGTACCCTGTGCAGCTTCTGCAATTTACCCCGTCCCGGCTTGTTCGTGACCCGATCCTGAGGATCGCCGTGTTCGTTATCGCGGCATTTCTCGGAACAGCCGGGCAGCAGCTGCAGGCCGCCGGGGACAACCATCGCATGATCCTTCTCACCGATCTGCTCGGGGAGCAGGATGACTCGCAGATGATCATCCGGCTGCTGATGTACGCCAACGAAATGGACATCTAGGGCTTGATCGCCGTCAGCATCAGCGATCCCGGGTATCCCGCGCGGGATCCCTCCGAGCCGCACCGGATCGGGGTGCACCCCGAGGAATTGCTCAAGGCCATCGACGCCTACGGGGCCGTGCGGCCCAACCTGCTGAAGCATGCCTCCGGCTGGCCCACGCGCGAATTCCTTATCAGCAAGGTCGGCGCCGGGCCGTATGGCTACGGCATGGCCGCCGTCGGGGACGGACAAAGCACACCAGGAACAAGACTCATT
>CAIKHO010000086.1 GCA_903827245.1 uncultured Opitutia bacterium | reverse complement strand
GAAATTGGGTGCAGGGGCTGGATTTGAACCAGCGACCTTCAGGTTATGAGCCTGACGAGCTACCAGGCTGCTCCACCCTGCAACAATTGGAAGGGCCAACGTGCTGAGGGGGAATTGCGCTGTCAACGCCTTTCCCGTATTTGTCCGGCACGGTTTTCAGGCGGGACCGGTAGCGGGCGCAAACGGCTGGAATCCTAGAAGGGCTGGATCATCTCGGACCCGTTGAGTACAAACGTGACGCTGTTGGTGGTGATGCGCCGGATGCGAAGATAGACCGGTGACCCTAGGACCCGGGCCGTGATGATTCCACCCTCCTTGTAGGTTTCCTGGTTGATAGTAACATGGACCTGATCCCCGATCACGACGGTGCCGCTGATTTTCAAGGTGCCCACGGCCCGCTTGAGCAGGACGTCGTCCGAGGTGAGCTCGGCAGGCGGCTGATTTTCCACCGGCGAGGTGGCCGCAATGGAAGGTGGGATCGCGGAACCGTCGGACGGCGTCCGAAAAGGATTCTGGTTGGGGTCCAGCGGTGCGGGCGGCTCGTCGCGATGCCGAAAGAGAAGATCGATCCGCGCCCGGGTCTGCTTGGCCCGGGCGGCAATGGCGGCCGCCGGCACGCCGTCAGCCGCCCGGATTTCGGCGGTTAGAACGGCGAACAGCAGCCCAAGCAGAATGGGATGAAACGATTTCATGGCTTGCCGAGGAATTCCACGGTGAGGTCAAGGCTCAGGGGCGGGACCGGCGGGGCATCTGGGGCATTAGACAATGCGCCGCGGCGCATGCTGAACGAGGTAATGTTGGCGAGCCGGGGACCGGTTTCAATTGCGCGGAGGAAAGAGGCCAGCTGGGAATAGCCGCCCGCCAGCTTGAGTGAAAAGGGAATGCGACGGTAGAGTGAGTCGGTGTCGGGTGGGGGCGACGGAAGCTGCTGCAGGTCGTTCAGGCTGACCCCGGCCTGCTTCTCGATCTTGTAAAAATAGCCCTTGTTATCAACGATGTTGTCCACGACGGCGAGGTTGTCCTCGATGCGATGGGTGTAGTCTCGCACGTAAGCCAGATCCTCACGCAGAGTTTTCGCGGAAACCCGCGTGGAGAGCATATACTCGCCATCCGTCGCACGGGCGTTGCGGTCCTCCTCGAGGGATTGCACCTCCTGCCAGAGAAACCACGAGGCGACAGCAGACGCAATGGCCAGTAGCGTGCAGGTGACGCAAAAAGGGTAGCGTCTCAGCCAGGCGAGAAAACGTGCGATGTCTCCGGAATTCATGGCGGCGGCGCCTTTCGCAGGAACGTGATCTCGAAGACGATCCGGTTGTCGGTGGTGCGCTTGAAGTCGCTGGATGTCACCTTGTCAAAGTACGGGCCGATTTCGGGCTCGCTGGGCAGCTTCTTGAGGTAGCTGCTGAAAAGACTCCCGGCGGCCTCGAAGGATTCGCGGATGTTCCCGCGGACTACCACGGCGGTCTCCGTGGTATCTATGCTGTCGATGTTCATCTGGGGAGGGAGCGTCCGGCCCAGGTCGGAGATGAAACCGGAGAGGAATAGCGGCGACTTCATCAGCGCGTAGGCGTGGTCGACCTTCTTGGCCTCCATGAGTAATTCGCGCTGCATCCGCTGGACTTCCCGTACCTCAGTGCGGCTGTCCGCGATCCGCTGGTCCCAGTCATGGATCTGGTACCGCAGGTTAATGTTCATGTAGGCCAGCCAGCCGGCAAAAAGGACCAGCGCAAACGCGACCGAACCGAACAGGGCGTTGATGAGAAAGCGCGTGCCGACGACATTGTCCTCGGGCAGCTCGGACTCGAGCCGGCAGTCCACATGCCAGTGAGGACTCAAAACCAATGGATCACGGCTTTTGGTCATGTGCGGCAACGGCGACAGGTCCGGGAATGAGCTGGGCCACCAAGCTGAGGGGTTGAAACCAGGAGTGTCCGGGGACGGATCCGTCAAGGGCTTGCAGCCCCACGGCCGGCAACCACGCGGCAAAGTCCAAGGAGAAAAACTCTAGGTCGACTGCGACGCTCAAGGCCTGTTCGAGCCAGCCGAGACGTGCGGGCAGGTGGGCGCAAAAGAGCGCACCGATACGCTGGCCGGTCTGCATTTCGAAATAATCCACTGCGGGTCGAAGATGACGTGATAACATGCAATAACCTTGCAGATATCCGCCGCTGTGATCGGGAAAGGAGGCCTGCAGCCAAGGGGTCTTCTCCTTAGTGGTTGCTGACCAGCCCAAGTCCTGTGGCCAGCCTTTCCATATTCCAACGCAAGGAACGTCACGGCGTTCTGCTCAACTTCACGGATCATTGCGTGCAACTGGCCCGTTTGACCGGGCTGGATGAAAAGCCGTTGGGGGTCGATGCGTTTGCCGAGATTCCAAAGGGCGACGAGGATGGCGTCACACGCTGGCCGTGTCAACCGGCCGGATGCACCACCCGCCGCTCAGGGAAAGGTCTCGGTGACGTTCGAAACGGCAAACGGAACGGAATCGCCTAAGCCTGAAAGCACGGTATTTCTGAGGGCCACGTCGTAATGAATGGGCATGGAGGTCGAACTGTAGGGGTAGCGCCCACGACACCTGCCACCATAATGGCAGCCGCCAACATCACCTCGATTAGGGTGAAGGCGTTTTTGGAAGACTGCATCGATCGCTTCATGCCGAATGAAATAGGGTTTAGACCCCAGACGGTGTCACTTACAAAGTTTGCGGTCAAGACCTAGAGCACTTTGAAATCAAGATTTGGGTGGCATGCACCATTGGGTAAAAACACCTATGAATCAGCAGTTTTTATGCACATCTCATACAAATATTGTCAGGGGTTGGCATGAGCGTTATGGGGTAAAACACCTATTTTTAACTAATTTTGGTCAACGAATCCAAAATGGATCTTAGTAAAATATATTAAGGCCTGTTAGATAGCCGGTTCTGTTTCATGGCAATCTTGCGAATGGATTGGATCGCAAGAGTCCCGGGTTGTTGCCGCATCTGGTTTTGGGATGGCGGATATCTCGTCCCGAAAAATTCCAATCCAAGCTGGTTCGATCATGGATGTCATAGAGTCGCCTCAGATCTTGGGCTGTAATTTCTTTTAGGACGGTTTTTCCACGCCAATCCCTCCTGCGCTGTTCCGGGGTGAACATTCAATTGCGGGCACCGCTGAAGTGCGCGCTTTCATCGTCGAACTTCGCGCTTGCCAGCAGGCTTGGTGATCTCTGTCTTCGACCGCTCTGTTCCAGGGTAAGGGACAAATAAACCACAACTGCAGACAACCTGAATCCTCGATCGCAAGGCGGCCCACTGGCCGACCTGTGTGTCGCTTGATACATAGATCCTATATGAGCATTAGCCTCACCGTTAAAGACCTGCTCGATGCCGGAGTGCATTTCGGGCATCAGACCAAACGCTGGAATCCCCGTTCGAAGCCCTACATCTTCGATCATCGCCAGGGCATCACCATCATCGATCTCGGCAAGACCTATGCGGCGCTCGAAAAAGCCTGCACGTTTGTCGAGAACACCATCGCCAATGGCGGCAACATCCTGTTCGTCGGCACCAAGCGCCAGGCGAAGGAGATCATCCGTGAAGCCGCGACTTCCACGAACATGCCCTACTGCGTCGATCGCTGGTTGGGCGGCACGCTCACCAATTTTGCCACGGTCAAGCGCTCCATTGCCAAGTACAAGAAATACCAGCAGATGGAGACGAGCGGCGAACTCGCCAAGCTTCCTTCCAAGGAGGAGGCGGCAATCAAGCGCGAGATGACCCGCATGCAGCGCAATTTCAACGGCATCGCCGACATGGGCGACCTGCCGTCCGCGATGTTCATCGTCGACGTCAATCACGAGGAAATCGCCGTCGCCGAGGGCAATCGCTGCAACATTCCGACCATCGGCCTGGTCGACACCAATTCCGATCCCAGCCTGCTCACTTACCCCATCCCGGGCAATGACGACGCCGTGAAATCCGTGCGGATCATTGTCGAGGCCATTGTCGCTGCGGTGCAAAGCGGGCTTGGCCAGCGTGACTCGCGTCGTTCGGCGCGGGCGCAGGCGGACCTCAAGGCAGTGACGGCGGCCGCGGCCGCCGCCGCCGGAATTGAGGAGGAAATCGATCTCTCAAAGGTTGAATTGCCGGCCGGCGTCGCCGCGGTGGTCGAGGGTGAAACCGAGGGAATCGTGTCCAAAAAGAAGCTCGTGCGCGCCAAGAAGGCGCCGGTCAAGGCCGAGTAATCCCAACCATCCCGATTTATTGATGAGCATTGTCATTTCAGCCCAAATGGTCAGCGACCTGCGCGAAAAAACCGGCGCAGGCCTGCTTGACTGCAAAAAAGCCTTGACGGAGTCCAACGGCAACACGGAGGAGGCCATTACGATCCTGCGCAAGAAGGGCGCCGCATCCGCCGCCAAGAAGGCGGACCGCGCCACGAAGGAAGGCCTGATCGAGAGCTACATCCATGTCGGCGGCAAGGTCGGTGTGCTGCTCGAAGTCAATTGCGAGACGGACTTCGTGGGCCGCAACGAGGAGTTCAAGGCCTTCTGCAAGGACGTGTGCCTGCAGATTGCCGCGGCCAATCCGTCCTATGTTTCCCGCGAGGAGGTGCCCGAGGCCGATCTCGCCAAGGAGCGCGAGATCGCCGCGGCGCAAGTCCTGGGCAAGCCGCCCGCGGCCGTGCAGAAGATTGTCGAGGGCAAGCTCGAGAAATTTTACTCGACGGTCTGCCTGCTGGACCAGCCGTTCGTGAAGCTGCCGGAAAAAACCGTGAAGGAAATGCTCACCGAAAAGATCACCAAGATCGGCGAGAACATCCAGATTCGTCGTTTCACCCGCTACCAGCTCGGCGCCTGACCAGCGGTATCCCGGCCCATTCCCAGGCGCTTCGCACCACAGGGCGGAGCGCCTTTTTTATTCATGAAAGTCACCCGCCTCCAGATTGTCGCCCGCGGCTTGTCCAACCGGTGCCCGAATTGTGGCGGTCGCACGCTGTTCAAGGCCGGGAGATTTTTCGAGGTGAACAAGGTCTGCCCGGCCTGCGGATTGAAGATCGAGCGGGAGGGAGACGAGGGTTTTTTCCTCGGATCCATGTCACTGAACTTCGGCGTGACGCTGGTCTGCTATCTGACCCCGGTGCTGCTGCTGGCGTATGACAAGGTCATTGGCGTGACGACGGCGGAGGTGCTGGCCGGGGTGGGCTGCCTCGGCTTCCCGGCGCTGTTCTACCGTTCATCCCGCAGCTGGTGGCTGATGAACTACTACATTTTTTTCCCCCGCCAGCTTCCGGCAAACGGAGGGGTTGCCCGGCTAGGCGAAGACCGCAACATTTGACCCGTCCTGGAACTTTCGGCTTCCGTTTTATTTCCGGCAGCCTACGTTCCCGCCTCCACGCCGGAGAGGTGGCAGAGTGGTCTATCGTACCTGACTCGAAATCAGGCGTGCCCGAAAGGGTACCGTGGGTTCGAATCCCACCCTCTCCGCCAACCTTCGCCAAGCCTACGGTTGGCAGGCCAGCCTGTAACTGAACCTGCATCTCAGTCCGCGTTGGATCGTCTCCCCCGCGAAGGTTGTCCTCCATAGGCTTGGCGACGGAGGACATTCCAGCAGGTTCAAATTCCTCCGCGCACGAGGCGCGGGATTTTCCCGCACCCGGGGAACCGGTCTAGTTCAAGGCTGCGACCGATCGGGGCCCGCCAATATTCCGGATGCCAAGTCGACCGAGGGCCGGGGCAGCGGAGACTCCGGCAGTTCCGGCTCAGTTCATCGAGCTGCAGAGCGCCAGATAGTGGGCGCGGGCGTTTTCCTCGCATTGTTCCAGGACCGGATCGGTCACCCCGGCGAGGGTGAGCTTGGCCTGGGTCCGGATCCAGTGGCCCGTTTCGCCGGGCAGGTCGAGGCCGAACCGGGCCGAAACGCCACAGGCCAGGTTCAAGGCGCACGCACCGACATTGGACATGGAGTCTGCCAACGGATCATGGTGCGCCCGCACGGCATCGACGACCTCCTCCGGGAATCGCCAGTGCGCCAGCAGGATCGCGGTTACCTCGGCTGAGTTCGTGCCGAAAACCTTTTCTTCCCACGCCGACACCAGCGGCCACTCGGCTTCACCCGGGTATTGCCGGCCGTCGGCGAGACGATCGAGGATTACATGGCCAAGGTTCCGCAGAAGCCCGGCCGCATAGCTCAGGCCGGGATCGATTCCAGCGGGGATTGCCAGCACCTCGGCCGCCGCCGCCGTGGCCACTGAATTTTCCCACAACCGCACGGACTTGAGGCGATAGGTTGCAAGATCGCCCTGGCAGAGCTGCTTGCCCGCCGCGAGGCTCACGAGCCGGTAAATCTCGAGGAAGCCCACGCGCCCGACCGCGCCTTCCAGGGTGTCGCTTTGCTCGCGGGTGCCGAAGAGCACGCTGTTGCTCATCCGGACCACGTGAAACGTCAGTGCCGGATCCAGGCGGATCAGGTTGACGATTTCCTCGGTTTCGGTGTCGGGCGACGCCAGTAGCGTCCGCAACCGGCCGAGGGTTGCGGCGGCAGGAGCCAGTTTGTCACCGAGAGCGATGATGGCGGCATGGGCGGACCGGGAGAGGAGGCGCGGTGTTTCCACGGTGACCTGTTTCGGCACGGTTGGTATCGGCACTAAGCGCTCTTTTCATATTTCTATGGACCCGTTTGTGCCGGCGACGCCGGCCGGAATCGATCTGTTCACGGTCACATGCGGCCTTGCACCCGGCGTCGGCGGTGCGCGGTATGCGTTGCACTGAAAGGGAAAAGCCGGCTCGAGTCCCGGCGCCATGAGGACATTCGTCATAAAGTGAGACGCAAAGTCTTGGCATGACGTTTGCAATGGCGACTGCGCATGAACACCCCGGGTGCAGAATCGGGTACCCCGCCGGCCCCCGGTGCGTGGCCCACCTTTCTGGAGCGGTACGCCAGCATCGTGCAAAATGCCATCGAAGGTATTTTCCAGTCCACGCCCGATGGCCAGTACCTGCTGGTGAATCCAGCGCTGGCGAAGCTTTACGGTTACGAGTCGCCGGCCGAGTTGATCGCCAGCGTGCAGGACATTTCCCGGACCATCTATGTCGATGCCTCGGTCCGCGAGGAATTCAAGCGGCTCATGGCGGCAAACGGCGAGGTGCGCGGGCTGGAGTACCGGGTGCGCCGGAAGGACGGTGGCATCATCTGGATCTCAGAGCATGCGCGCGCGGTCCGGGACGAGGATTCCCGTGTGCTTTACTATGAAGGGTTCGTGCAGGATATCACGGCGAAGAAACAACTCGAGGAACAGTTTCTTCGCGTCCAGCGCATGGAGGGCATCGGCATGCTGGCCGCCGGGATCGCGCACGACCTCAACAATGTTCTCACGCCCATTCTCATGGTGGCGCCGGTCCTGCGCGACCGCGTCACCGATCCGGGTGACATCAAGATGCTCCGCGCCCTCGAAAAAAGCGCGGAGCGGGGAGCGGGCCTGGTGCGGCAGATTCTGGGCTTTGCCCAGGGTGTCGGTGGCGTGCCCCAGCTTGTTCAGGTCAGGCATATCATCAAGGACATGAGCAATGTCATCCGGGAAACCTTCCCGAAGAACATCCACTTCGAGGAGCAGATTGCCGATGAACTCTGGGCCATCCGCGCCAATCCCACCCATATCCACCAGATCCTGCTCAACCTCTGCGTGAACGCCCGCGATGCCATGCCGCAGGGGGGCACGCTCCGCCTCAAGGCGGAGAACTGCGTGCTCGATGAACTTGCCGCCATGGCCATCGATGAGGCCCGTTCCGGCGCCTGGCTCGTCATCGACGTCGAGGACACCGGCACAGGCATTCCCCCCGATGTGCTGACCCGCATCTGGGAGCCTTTCTTCACCACCAAGGAAACCGGCAAGGGCACCGGCCTCGGGCTCTCCACCGTTCGCGGCATTGTCAAAAGCCACAACGGCTTCATGACGGTGCGGACTCGACCAGGTTTTGGAACGACCTTCCGGAGTTACCTGCCCGCGACCGAGGACACAAGTGAAGCCGACCCGTCCGCCCATCCCTTCCCATCGCGCGGCAATGGTGAATTGATCCTGGTGGTCGACGACGAGCCCAATGTCCGTGAAATCACCGCCACCATTCTGGCCCGGCATGGCTACCGGGTGCTGGTCGCGGCCGACGGCCCGGAGGCCGTGGCGCTTTTTGGCCCGCGGAGGACGGAAATCAGGCTGGTCGTCACCGACGTCAACATGCCCGACCTCGATGGTGCCGCCGTCGCCAGCGTTGTCCGGCGCATCAACCCCGGCGTGAAAATTCTCGCCGTCAGTGGCATGGAAGCCGGCGGCCAGAGCGCGACCCAGCCCCATCCCTTCGCGAATATATTCCTGTCAAAGCCGTTCAAGGTCACGGCCCTGCTGACGGCCGTGCAGCGGCTGCTGGGATCGGACCGCCCGGCTGGGCGGGATTAAGGAGTGCTTTCAAACCCGATTGGTCGTTCTGAGTTGGAGCAGCGACCTCCCGGTCGCTGTCCGAACGCGCCCGGGAGGTCGCGTCTCCAGCAAGGCAATGCCACAGCAGGGGGAGTAAACATCCCTGGGGCATTTGATCAAACCAACGCCAACTCATGATCCCTGCTGTTACTTCTCCCATTTGTAGGAGCCCGCTTGCAGGCGAGTTTGGCTCCGTCCACGTCGCTCATCGCCTGCAAGCAGGCTCCTACCTTCCAACCAAGCCGGAGCAAGCTCCGGGGTATCGGACCCATTGCGAATGAAAATGGGACGAATCGTGGGTTAGAAAACACGCTCTAGCCCGGGTGGTCCGTGGCCAGGCCGGGACGCCTCGCCCGACCCGCAGGACGCCGGCTGCGACGATTCCCTGTCCGCCGAAATCCCTTCGGCGAACGGGGCCGTGGTCAGTCGACCGCCCTGGCCCGCTCGGCTGCGGAGGCGGTGAAGTAGTCCTGGACGGAGAAGGCCGGCTCATCCGCCCCGTGGGTGCGCGGCAGGTAGGCACCGTTGGCGTGGAGCACGCGGGCGTTCACGTTGTCCTGCAATTCCATGGTGAAGAGTTCCCCCGTGATCCAGCGGCGCAGGACGGGATCCTCGATCGGAAAAAGCACCTCGACGCGCCGGAAGAAATTCCGGGCCATCCAGTCCGCGCTGCCGGCGAGAATGACCGGTTCGCCCCCGTGGTTCTCGAAGTAGAACGCGCGCGCATGCTCGAGAAACCGGCCGACCAGGCTGCGCACGCGGATGTTTTCGCTCAGGCCCTTGACGCCGGGTACGAGGCAGCAGATGCCGCGGACGATGAGGTCGATCTGCACGCCGGCCTGCGAGGCGGCGTAGAGGTTGTCCATGGTGGTCTTGTCCACCAGCGAGTTCATCTTGGCAAGAATGCGGGCGGGCTTCCCGGCGGCGGCGCGCTCGGCTTCGCCCAGGATCAGCTCCTGGAGGCGCTGGTGCAGGTTGAACGGTGCGACGAGCAGGTGGGAAAAACTCGGGTTCAGGCTGAAGCCCGTGAGGGAATTGAACAGCAGCGCCATGTCCGTCGTGATGGCCTCGCGCGTGGTGAAATAGCTCAGGTCGGTATACAGCCGCGCGGTCCGCGGATTGTAGTTGCCCGTGCCGAGATGCGCGTAGTGCCGCATGCCCTTGCCCTCGTGGCGCACGACGAGGCACAGCTTGCAATGCGTCTTGTGCCCGACGAGGCCGTAGACGACATGCACGCCGGCCTCCTCGAGCTGGCGGGCCCACTGGATGTTGTTCGCCTCGTCGAAGCGCGCCTTGAGCTCGACCAGCGCCGTGACCTGCTTGCCGTTGCGGGAGGCCTCGATCAGCGCCCGGACAATGGGTGAATCGCCGCTGGTGCGGTAGAGCGTCTGCTTGATGGCGAACACCTGCGGGTCGCGCGCGGCATGCTCGACGAAGTCCACCACGGGGGTGAAGGCGTCGTACGGATGGTGGAGCAGCACGTCCTGCGTGCGCAGGGTCTCAAACACCAGCTCCGGATGCCGCAAGGGGGAGGCGTTGACCGGGGTGAAGGGGGGATATTTGAGATCCGGCCGGTCGATTTCCGCCAGGCTCATCAGGCGCAGGAGATTGAGGGGGCCCTTGAAACGGAAGACATATTCCTGCGACAGGCTGAGGTTGTCGCAGAGCACGCCGAAGATCGTGTCATCCACGCCTTCCTCGATCTCGAGCCGCACGGCGGAACCACGCCGGAGGTTGCGCAGCTCCTCCTCGATTTTCTTGAGCAGGTTCTCCACCTCTTCCTCGTCGATGTAGAGATCGCTGTTGCGGGTCACCCGGAAGGCATGGGCGGCGGTCAGGCGGTAGCCGGGGAAAACCGCGTCCGCGCACAGCTTGATGATATCGGTCAGGAAAATATAGCGCTGGGCGCTGCCCGGGCCGGGGTCGATGCGCACCAAGCGCGGCAGGACACGCGGCACCGGCAGGATGGCCACGAGCTTTTCCACCTCCGGGGTCAGGGGGTTGTCGAGGGAGACCACGATATTGAGCGTCTTGTTGCTCAACTGGGGGAAGGGATGCGCCTGGTCGAGGGCCAGCGGCGTCAGGACCGGAAAAATCTGCTCCTGGAAATACGTGCGCACCCAGCCCAGTTCCGCGGCGGACAGCTCGCGCGCCGTCTTGAATACGATGTCCTCGCGGGCGAGGGCGGGCACCAGCTGCTGGTTCCAGCAGCGGTACTGGTCCTCGACGAGCGAGGCGACGACCAGGTGGATCCGGCGCAGCTGTTCCCGGGCGCCGAGCCCGTCGAGGCTCGATTCGGTCACGCCGGAATCCACCTGCTGGATGAGGCCGGCCACGCGGATCTCGAAGAACTCGTCGAGGTTGGAGCTGACAATCGCGAGAAACTTTACCCGCTCCAGCAGCGGATGCCGCGGGTCCTGGGCCTGTTCCAGCACGCGGCGATTGAAGGCCAGCCAGCTCAATTCGCGGTTGAAGTAGGCAAATTTCGGGGGTGGGGGCGACGCCGGCCTCCCGTTCAGCGCCAGCACATCCTCGAGCAACGGGGCGCGTCCCGCTGCGGGGACGAATCGCGGCCGGGGAGATGGCTTGTGCAGGCGTTTGACCATGGGAACCGGGCGGTAAAAGAGTTGGGCAGACTAGGCTGCGGACGGGTCGAAACGAGGATTTAATGTCCGGTTGCCGGAATGTAACCAACGCAAGGAAAGCACCGACTGTGCCGTGCCGCCAGGGTTCCCTTTGCCCCGGGGCGCTTTCGCCCAGTCCTTGCGGACGCCCTGTTTGACGACCGCAAACCGGGGGTCGTCAAGCCGACGGCCCTGCGAGGATCGTGGAGCGCGAACGCTCAACTCACCCACACGGTCTTTACATTGACGAAGGCGCGCAGGCCCCAAGTGCCGAGTTCGCGGCCGTAGCCGCTCTGCTTGACCCCGCCAAACGGAAGCGCGGGATCGGAGCGCACGAATTCGTTCACGAACACCTGGCCGCTCTCGATCCGGCCGGCGAGCTCCCGGGCGCGCCGGCGGTCGCGGCTGAAAATGGCGGCGCCGAGGCCGTAGATCGAGTCGTTGGCCGTGGCCACGGTCGTCTCCTCGTCGCGCACGGGAATGATGGCGGCCACCGGTCCGAAAAGCTCGTCGTCATAGGCCGGCATGCCCTTCCGCACATTGGTGAGCACGGTGGGCGGATAGAAGAAACCCGGGCCGCGCGGGATCCGCCCGCCAGCCAGCAGGCGGGCGCCACGGCGGATGCTGGCCGTCACCTGCGCATGCAGTTCGTCGCGCAGGTCGTGCCGGGCGAGGGGCCCGACGTCGGTCTGCGGGTCGGCGGGATGGCCGACGCGGCGGGCGGCGAGGCGTGCGATGAATTTTTTCTCGAAGGCGCGCCGGACCGACTCGACCACGATGAAGCGCTTGCCGCAGACGCAGCTCTGGCCGCTGTTGAAGAGGCGGGCCTGGGCGCAGATTTCGGCGGCATGATCGAGGTCGGCATCGGCGAGGACAATGTAGGGGTCGCTGCCGCCGAGCTCATAAACGCCCGGCTTCATCGCGGCGCCCGCGAGTGCGGCCACGCTTTTGCCCGCGGCCGTGCTGCCGGTGAGCGTGATGCCAGCCACGCGCGGGTCCGCGATCAGGGCGGGAATTTCAGCGGAGGTGACGAGAAGCGTCTGCAGCAGACCGGCGGGCAGGCCTGCCTCGGTGACGACCTGCTCGAGGGCGAGCGCGCAGCCCGTGACGTTGGAGGCATGCTTCAACAGAAACGTATTCCCGGCCATGAGGGCGGGTGCGGCGGCGCGGATGACCTGCCAGAACGGAAAGTTCCACGGCATGATGCCGAGCACGATCCCGAGCGGCTCGTAGGTCACGCGAGCATGCGGGGAGGCGCCAGGCGGATGCTCGTCAGCGAGCCAGTCCCGGCCGTGGCGTGCGTAGAATTCGCAGGTCAGGGCGCTTTTATCGATCTCGGCGCGCGCCTGGGCGACCGGTTTGCCCATCTCGGCGGTGGCGAGTTCGGCGAGTTCGTCCCGTTGCTCGCGCAGGGTGCGGGCGAGGGCGCGCAGGTGCCGCGCCCGTCCGGCGGGCGAAAGCTCGCGCCAACCGAGGAACGCGGAATGGGCCCGCGCGACGGCCGTCTCGATCTGCCGCGAAGTAAACGTGGCATGGATGCTCAGGCGCTGACCGGTGGCCGGGTTGATCGAGACGAGGGACATGCAGCCAAGGTAGGGCATGGACATCACAGGTGGCAAGCCACCCGCCTGCATTGCACGATAGATCGGATCGGGATCCCGGAAAAGGTAACAGGGCTGTTACCGTCGTCCACTTTCCTTCCGGGCCGGCTGTTTCAAGCTGTCTTTCATGCTAGGGAGCCCCGCATGAAACGCCACGATCCCTCCGGCACCTTCACTTCGCGGCCGACCGGCGTTGCTGACTACCCCGACACCAGCATAACTGTGCCCTTGCAGAAGGTGCAGGCATGCCGGCTACTACCGGCGCTGGTCGGCCGCATGTGCCTGGAGATCTATGACCGGGACTGGGTGCCGGAGCTGCCCCACACGCTCTGGGAGACGGTGGCCGGAACGAGTGCCGCGCCCAAGGAATTCCGGGTGGAAGAGGTCGCCTTGTTCCGCATGCTTGCCGGGGTTGCCGGTGGCTGGGTGCGCCACGATGCCGAGGGAGGCTTGGAGTTTGTCAGCCGCGATCGATGGCTGCGCCTGCATGCCGCCTGGAAACGGTCCGGACGGCCGCACAAAGGCCGATTGGCACGCCAGTGTGCGTGAGGAAAGGAGAAGGCGGTCAATACCCGCCTTACGTCCAAACTGCAGGGCCGGATCGGCGACCCGCAATGACTCAACCGGGACTACGTAATTGGATTGCTTCCGGAATGTAGCAGCCGAGGTAACGAGGCTTGGTTTGGTGACTCACTTCAAACCAGCCTCCTCACGTCGGCTGCTACCGGCGACTGCATCGTTCCGGCTCAGACCGACTCCAGCAGCTTGTAGAGGCGGGCAACCATCGGGGTGGCATCGTCCAGCAGGCCGGCGCTGATGAGCGCGTTGTCGAGGATTTGCTCGGCGACGAGCCTGGCCTTCTCCGGCGCGCTGGTGTGGGTTTCAAAAAGCCGCTTCATCACGGCGGAGCGGGGATTGATCTCAAGGTTCACGCGCAGCGGGGAATCGCCGCCGTCCTTGTTCATGGCCTTCATCATGCGGCGCATCTGGGGCGACATGAACTTGTCGGCATTGAGCGCGAGCGCGGGCGAATCGACCAGGCGGTCGCTGGCCTTCACCTCGGAAACGCGCTCGCCGAGCGTCTCCTTGAGCCATTGCGTGAGAGTCTTGGTGTCTGACTCGCTCAACGCGCCCTCGGGCTTGGGCAGGTCGGAGAGTTTCACGTCGGCGTGGTCGGCGGCGGTGAGCTTCTTGCCGTCGAATTCGCGGACGTTGTTCATCACGTACTCGTCCACGGCTTCGTAGCAGAAGAGCACCTCGAGGCTGCGGGCCTTGAAGCCTTCAAGGTACGGCCCGCTTTCGATTGCGGCCCGATTCGGGCCGACGAGATAATAGATCTCCTTCTGGTCGGCGCCCATGCGCGTGACGTAGTCGGCGAGCGAGGTGGTCTTGCCCTTGTCGGTGAGCGACGACTCGAAGCGGAGCAGCTTCACGAGCGCATCCTTGTGCGTGAAGTCGAGGGCCGCGCCCTCCTTGAGGAAGACGCCGAATTCCCGGTAGAATTCATTGTAGCTGTCGACCCGGTTTTTCGCCTCGTCCTCGAGGAACTTGAGGAAGCGCTTCGTGATGACCTTGTTCAGCTTCTCGATGAGGGCCTTGTCCTGCATCGTCTCGCGCGAGATGTTGAGCGGGAGATCTTCGCTGTCGACGACGCCCTTGAGAAAGCGGAGCCATTCGGGCAGGAGGTCCTTGGGCTTGGCGTCGATCAGGACCTTGCGGCAGTAGAGCGCGACGGACGCCTCGGTGCGGGCGAGTCCGAGCTTCTCGGTGTTTTCCTTCGGGACGAAGAGCAGGGCGTTGATCGCGAGCGGGGCGTCGGCGGAAAAATGCAGGCGCAGGCGCGGCTCGTCGTAGGCGTGGGCCTGGAACTTGTAGAACTCGGTGTATTCCTCCTCCTTGATCTCGTTCTTGCTGCGCAGCCAGAGGGCCTGGACGGTGTTGACGCGCTTGCCGTTGAGATTGATGGGGAACGAGACGAACGCGCTGTAGCGCTCGAGAATCTCCTTCATCTTCCAGTCCTGCGCGAACTCGGCGCAATCATCCTTCAGCTCGATGACGATCTTCGCGCCGCGGCGCTGGCCGTCGCTTTCCTCGATCTCGTAGCTGCCGGAGCCATCGCTGGTCCAAAGCTGGCCGGGCTCGCTCGCGCGCCACGAATGGGTATAAACGCGGACCTGTTTTGCGACCATGAAGGCCGAGTAGAATCCGACACCGAACTGGCCGATGAGCCCGGCGTTTTTCGTGCCGCTCTCGCCGAGGGCCTTGAGAAAGGCCTTGGAGCCGGAGTGGGCGATAGTCCCGAGGTTCTCGACCAGCTCGGCCTGCGTCATGCCGACGCCAAAGTCCTGAATGGTGATGGTCTTCGCCTTGTCGTCGGTCGTGACATTGATCTCCAGCTCCAGCTTGTCGTCGAAGATTTCCTTCTCGGTGATCTGGGTGTGGCGAAGCTTCTCGAGTGAGTCGGAGGCGTTGGACACGAGCTCACGGACGAAGATTTCCTTCTCGGTGTAGAGCGAGTGGATGACGATATCGAGCAGCTGCTTGATCTCGGCCTGGAACTCGAATTTTTGCGGAGTGACGGTGGACATGGGAGGTTGAGTAGAGGGTTGAAAGGTGAAGGTTGAAAGCGCGGAAAGCAAAAAAGCCCGCTATTTTAGCGGGCTCCGGAAAAAATCAAGCAGGGTAAATCACGGATTCGATCCTGAACAACCGGCATGCCGCATTGGCCCGGCTTTGGTCTTTGGCAGGCCCGACCGGTTCCCGTCGGTCAGAACCGGATTAATTGCAGCGGAATTCCGGCGGACACCACGCGGTCGAAGTCGGCATCGCGTGAAACCAAGGGCTCGCTCAACGCCAGTGCAAACGCGGCGATCCAGGTATCGTTCTCTCCGATCGGTGTCCCCGCGGCCTCGACCGTTCGTTGGATGCGAGAGGCGTGCCAGGCGATTTGCTCCGTCAACGGTTCCACCGTATAAGCCGGCTCGATGTTCGCGCGTAATTCCTCCAAGCTCGCGTAGCCGGCGGCCAATTCGCCAAAAACGATGATGGGCAGGCGCGCCGGCCGGTCCTGATGCTGGGCGAGGAGGGCTTGGGCGGCCGGTCGCGTTCGCTTTCGCTCGAGGGCGATGAAGAACGTGCTGTCGTAAATCACGTCCGGAGCGAGCGGCGTTTGGCCCGGTGTGGACGCTCGATCTGGGCGATCTTTTTCGCGCCAAGCCAGGTCGTCTTGCCTCGATAAAACTCGAGCGTATCGGCCCCGGTTTTGACCGTTGGCGCCGGGACGCAATGCTCACGGTCCAAGGTGATCGTTTTCCGCGCCATGCCAGCAAAATGAGCGCGACGATTATTAGGGTCAAGCGGCCCTCGCTGGAAAATTTGAAGGGCTAGAGGGATTTCTTGAAAGAACGGGCTGGTTGGAGGCGTTACCGAAGGCACCTGCCCGACGAAGCTGAACGGAACGGTCGATTATAGTTCTGGCGGCCTACACCGTTGGATCGACTCGTCATTTCAAAATTCCCCGCTGGCCAACGAGTTTCCTAACTTCATCATGGTTGTGCGTGCTAAACGACGAACAACTACGCGAACGCATCGCCACAGGTGAGGATTCGTTCACAGATCAACAGCGGCAAACACTGATGCCGCTAGTAACACGAATAGAAACAGGACGGGTTTCATGAGGGGCTGAGCGGCGGTGTGTTACGAAAATTGATGAGCCACCTATGGCGTGAACGCGATCAGCGGCACCAGCTGCACCGGGCCGAGGAGGCCGGAGGGCTGGAGGGGCCAGCCGGAGGCGTCGAAGGGCTGGTAGGAGATGTTCACGAAGTTGATCTCGTAGAAATTTTTCCACGGCACCTTGCGCTGGTCCAAGTCGCGGATGCGGTTGGCGGCGGTGTTGGTGATCTCGAGGGCGAGGGTGTTTTTGCCGGGCTTGAGGAAGGTGCCGATCTTGGTGCGCTCGGGGAGGGACCAGATCAGGTCGGTCTCGACGCCATTGACGAAAACGCGGGCGGTCTCGCGCACATCGCCGAGATCGAGCACCCAGTCGTCGGCTTTCACGCCGGCGGGCAGGGTGAACTCGGTTTCGTAGCGCGCGGTGCCGCCGAAGCGCTGCCATTCGCCACCTTGTGCTGTCCAGGAACCGGGTCCGCCGGCGGTAAACGCGGGCGGGAGCTCGGGGCCGCCGCGCAGTGCGGTGACCTTCCATTCGCCGCCGAGGGCGACCGGCGTGCCGCGGCGGGAGTAGACTGAGCGGGGGCCGGGGGCGGCGCCGGCGGTCAGGGTCTTGATGAAGAAGGATTCGCCCGGGGCCTGCTGGAGATAAACCTCCGCCACGCCGTCGCGCTGGCGGAGCGCGGCGACGCCGAAGCCACCGCGGCGCGGATTCATCTGCAGGGCGGACTGCGCGGGACGGCCGAGGCGGACCCAGCCGTCGACGGGCTGTCCGGTGAGGTTGGCGATGAAGTAGATGAAGCCGTCTGCCGTGCGCCGCCGCACGAACTGCAGACCGGTGTCGGACAGTGGTTCGCGGCTCGCGCCGCTGGCGGCGAGCAAGGGCGTGAGCGGGGCGACGACGACGCGGCCGCGGCCGAGCTTCGCCTGGCTGGTGCCGGCCGGGCCGGCGGCGAGGTGGAGACGCGCGAGCTCGGTCTTGAACTGGGCGCGCCGCTCCGCGAGCTGGCCGTAGCCGGGGACGTCGGCGGGAAGCGCATCGAGGAACAACACGGACGCGCCATCGTTGGCGAGGGCGAGCAGGCGCTGCAGGGTGGGCAGCGGCATGTGGTCCGTCTTTGGCACGATGATGGTGTGAAAGGTGCCGCCGGGCGTCTTGAGTTCGCCGTTCTGGTCGGCGCTGGTCTGGCCGAGTTGCGCGTCGGAGATGAGGTCGTAGGCGTAGCCGCGGGCGCCGAGTTCGGTCATGAGCTTGCCGCACGGCGTGTCCGGCAGCCAGCTGGCGTGGACGGTGAGCTGGATCTGCATGCCCTCGGCATTGTGCCAGAGGTCATCGAGGGGCCAGTAAACGAGGACGTCGTTGTCGTGTGTGCCGGCCTGGAGAAGCGTCTGGGCCCGCGCGATGTAGGCGTTGATGCTGTCGCCGAAGTCATGCCACAGGGGATTGCGGGTGTTGAACTGGGTGGAAGCGTAAAACACCCAGCCGGGCCAGGGGGCGTCGGCGGGAGAGTAAGCATTGCCGTGGTAGAAGATGTGGTTGATGCCGGCGAGGAAGAGGGCGTCGGCCTCGGGCTTCATCTCCGAAGGCGCCTCGCGGAAGTGCTCGCGCAGCCAGGTGAACGTCTCGGACGAGGCGTAGGGATGGCCGGCGACATGCGCGGCGGACGAGGCGAAGCGATTGATGATCGACGGGTGCGCCGTGCGGCCGGGGGACGGATCGAAGTCGCCGGGGTCGCGCCGGAAACGGGGGATGGGGAATTCGTGCGAGCCGAAGATCTCCGTCTCGGGGATGTCGGCGTTGGCGTAGAGGTCGAGGAGGTTGGCCGGGGCGCCGTGCGATTGGTTGCGGACCAGCCAGCCGCGCTCGTGCGACCACTCGACCCAGGTGTGCAGGTAGTCGAGGTGGAGCTGGGCGAGCGTCTCGCGGTAGTCGGTCTTCACGCGGGCGAGCGTGTCCTTGTCGAGCGGCTTTGCGCCCATCAGCTCGGCGGCGAACTGCTGGATGTCGTAGCCGTGCATCTTTTGGAAAACCTTCGGCAATTCCGGGGTCCAGCTCGCATCGTAATACTCGAACGAGTCGTGAAACTGGGTATGGATCAGCTCGCGGGGGAAATTGGCGAAGGCCTGGCCGATCGGGGCGAGGTAGTGTCGCAGCGCCTCGGGCGAGTAAGGGTCGATCACGAGGCCCTGGTCGCCAGGCGCGGAGCGCTTCACCATCTGGTTGGTGGGCTCGCCCGCGAGCCGGCCGTCCTTGAGGACGATCTTGGTGTTGGAAAACTCCGGCGTGATCCACGGGCCGCCGAAGGGCCAGCCGGTGCCGGTGGCCATGTCGACGGCGAGGTCGAGCCGCTTCGCCTCGCGGCCGGTGTACTCGAGCATTTCCATCCACTTGGGCGAGAGGAAATCGATGAAGCGGTCGTCGTAGCCCTTCGCGCCGTAGATCGGCGTGATCTCGACGCCGCCGAAGCCGGCGGCGGCGATGGCCTCGAGCTCGCGGGTGAGGTTGGCCTTGTCGACGGCGCTGCCGGGCCACCACCAGCGGGTCCAGGGCTTGTTCTCCCGCTGGATCGCGGGCCAAGGGGAGGCGGAGGCGGGGGCATCGGCCGCGCGCAGCGGCGCGCAGAACGCGGCGGAGAGACACAGGACAGGCAGCAGAAGACGCGGGGATTTCATGGGGTGGAGTTTATCGCAAGACAGAAACGGGCGGACGGCAATGCCACAGTTGAACCCTCATCGTCCTGCCGCCTGTCATTATGATTTCCGCAAGGCTTGGACTCTGATCGACCTCGGTTTGTCTCCTGTGCAACGGATCGGAATTTTCACAGGAGGCGATCCGAGGAAGAGCCGAGGGCGGAGTGCGACGAGGACGGCGCGTCCCTAGTAGGGGCGTTGCTTGACGACGCCCGGGCTTGTGTCCGGAGGGCGCCCGCAAGGAGCGCCCCTACGTCGGGCCGCTCAGCCGCCGAGGTAGGTGGCCTTGAGCCGGGGGTTGGCGCGGAGGTCCTGGCTGGGGCCCTCGAGGACGATGCGGCCGGTTTCCAGGACGTACCCATAGCTGCTGACCTCGAGCGCGAGCTTGGCGTTCTGCTCGACGAGCAGGATGGTAATGCCGTGGTCCCGGTTGATCTCGACGATCTTCTCGAAGATCGTGCTGATGAGGCGCGGGGCGATCCCGAGGGACGGCTCGTCGAGCATGAGGAACTTCGGCTGGCCCATGATGGCGCGGCCGATGGCCAGCATTTGCTGCTCGCCGCCGGAGAGGGTGCCGCCGGTCTGTTTCAGCCGCTCCTTGAGGCGGGGAAAAAGGTTGAAGACAAAGGCGAGATTCCGGGCCTTGAGTGCCGCATCGCGCTGCAGATACGCGCCCATGGCGAGGTTTTCCTCCACCGTGAGGTTGGAGAAAATCATCCGGCCCTCGGGCACATGGCAGAGACCGCGGCCGACGATCCGGTGGGCGGGCAGGGCGGAGAGGTCCTCTCCGAGGAAGGAGACCTGGCCGCTGCGGGCGCGCAGGAGCCCGGAGATGGTGCGCAGGGCGGTGGTCTTGCCGGCGCCGTTGCTGCCGATGAGCGTGACAATCGCACCGGCCTCGACCCGGAAGGTAATGCCATTCAGCGCCGTGATGGCGCCGTAGGAAACGTGGAGATCGGAAACCGAAAGCATCTTGATTTACGAGTTACGACTTGGATGCCCGGACGCCGGGAGTTGCTGCTTTGGTCATTCGTAATTCGTAAATCATAAATCGTAAATGAACGCCCGGCGCTCAGTGATGCGAAAGCGACTTCTGATGATCCTCGCCGAGGTAGGCCTCGATGACCTTGGGGTCGTTCTGGATGGCGGCGGGCGGGCCCTCCGCGATTTTCACGCCGTAATCGAGCACGACGATGCGCTGGCAGACGCCCATCACGACCTGCATCGAGTGCTCCACGAGCAGGATCGAAAGCGCGAACTGTTGCTTGATCTGCTGGATGAGGCGGATGAGCTCGCTTTTCTCGACCGGGTTCATGCCGGCGGCGGGCTCGTCGAGCAGGAGCAGGCGGGGCTTGGTGGCGAGACAGCGCACGATCTCGAGCCGGCGCTGGTCGCCGTAGGGCAGGCTGCCGGCGGGGGCGTCGCGAAACCGCAGGAGGTTGAAAAGGCCGAGCAATTCCTCGCAACGCTGCGCGACCGCCGCCTCGTCGGCCCGGAAGGCGGCCAGCCGCAGGAGCGCCGCGGCCGGGTTCGTCGCGCGATGCAGGTTGCAGGCGACGCGGACATTGTCGAAGACCGAGAGCTGGGGAAAGAGGCGGATGTTCTGGAAAGTGCGCGCGATGCCGAGCCGGGCGATTTCATTCATGCGCCGGCCGTTCAGGGCGGCGCCGACGAAGGTCACCGTGCCCTCGGTCGGGGTATAGACCCCGGTGATGACATTGAACACGGTGGTCTTGCCGGCGCCGTTCGGGCCGATCAGGCCGACGAGCTCGTCGGGGCCGACGGCCAGGTCGATCCCGTTCAGCGCGGTGAGGCCGCCGAAGCGCAGGGTGGTCTTGTCGATCTGGAGCAAGGGGGCGGGCATTAGGATCGGGCCCGCGCGGGCTTGAGGCTGAACAGTCCCTGCGGTCGCGCGATCATGACCACGATAAGGAGCAGCGAATAAATGATCATGCGGTTTTCGGCGACGTGGCGCAGCCACTCCGGGAGGAAGCCGAGATGCGAGACGTAGCGGAGCACTTCCGGCAGCACGGTGAGGAGGGCCGCGGCCAGGCAGACGCCGACCATGCGGCCCATGCCGCCGAGGATCACCATGACCACGATGTCCATGGAGCGGGTGAAACCGAAGGCCTCGGGATGGATGAACTGCTTGAAATGGGCGTAGAGCCCGCCCGCGAGCCCGGCGAAAAAAGCGCCAATGGTGAAGGCGGCGATCTTGTAGCGGGTCGTGTTGAGCCCGACCGACTCGGCGGCGATTTCGTCGTCATGCGTGGCGAGGAAGCCCCGCCCGTACGTCGAGCGGACCAGGTTGTGGATGACAAACACGGTGAGCGCGGCGCAGGCGAAGGTGGAAAAGAAACCGGTGTACTTGCCCATGCCGCCCAGCCCGCGCTGGGCGCCGAGCGGCTCGGCGTTCTGGATGGCGCCCTTGATGATCTCGTTGAACCCGAGCGTGACGATGGCGAGGTAGTCGCCGCGCAGCCGCAGCGAAGGCGCGCCGACGGCGAGCCCGGTCAGTGCCGCCGCGACGCTCCCGGCGAGCAGGGCGCCAGCAAACACGACGGCCCCGCCGGCGCCCCCGGGCGTGCCGGCGCGCAGCGTCAGCCACGACGAGGCGTAGGCACCCACGGCCATGAAGCCGGCATGCCCCAGCGAAAACTGTCCGGTGTAGCCGTTGATCAGGTTGAGACTCGCAGCCAGGATCATGCTGATGCCGATGCTGACCACGATGTCGTAGTAGTACGGGCTGATGTGTCCGACGGCCGGCGAGACGACCGCGAGCGCGCCGAGCACGACGAGGAAAACCACGTTGGAACGGGAGGCCATCAGACCTTTTCCTTTTGTACGGTCCCGAGCAATCCGGCCGGCCGGAAGATCAGGATGAGGATCAACACCGCGAAGACGATGGGATCGCGGTAGGTGGGGGACAGGTAGCCGACGACGAGCGCCTCCAGCAGCCCGATGAGCACGCCGCCGAGCACGGCGCCGGGCAGGTTGCCGATGCCGCCGAGCACGGCGGCGATGAAAGCCTTCAGCCCGGCGGAGATGCCCATGAGGGGATCGATCGAAGGTTGCTGGATCGAGATCAGCACGCCGGCGGCGCCGGCCAGCGCCGAGCCGAGGCCGAAGGTGAACATGATCACCTGGTCGAGGTTGACCCCCGCGAGCTGGGCCGCGGTCGGATTGAGGGAAAGCGCCCGCATGGCCAGGCCGGTGCGGGTGCGGTTCACCACGTGCCGCAGCGCCACGAGCAGGAGCAGGGTCACGCCCAGCACCAGGACCTGCGAGAGCGTGATGGTGAGAGCGGACAGCGGGCCCCATCCGGCCGGCAGGTCGAGCGCCCGGTCGACGATCAGGTCGGGAAACGACTTGGGGTCGGCCCCAAAGAGCAGCTGGCCGCCGTTTTCCAGGAGCAGGGAAACGCCGATGGCCGTGATGAGCGCGGTGATCCGCGGCCGGTCCCGCAGCGGGCGGTAGCAGAGCCGTTCGATCACGATGCCGATGAGCGCGCACAGTGCCATGGCGCCGAGCAGGACCAAGGCGGCCCCGGCGTAGGAGGGCCCGGCCCCGAACAGCTTCAGGGTCGCCGGCGCGAGGTAAAAGCCGGCGAAGGCGCCCAGCATGAAGATGTCGCCATGGGCAAAGTTGATGAAGCGCAGCACGCCATAGATCATGGTGTACCCGAGGGCGATCAGCGCATAAATGCCCCCCTGGGCGAGGCCGTTGACCAGTTGCTGCAGGAATTCGGTCACTTTGCGGCGGTTGAAAGTTGAAGGGTGGAAGTTGAAGGCTTCAGCCTTTGAGCGAGCTGCGCAGTCCGCTGAGCATGCGAACAATCTCCAGCGCGGCCGTATAAAGGCGATCATGACTTTCCTCGGCCAGCCAGCCTTGCCCGCGGGCGATGCGCGCCTGCGAGACCACCTCAAAGGCCGATCCGGTGGCGATCTCGACGAAGCGCTGGAAATCGGGCTTTGAGGATCGGGAGCAGCCTTCGGCAATATTTGAGGAAATGGAAATGGCGGGCCGCCGCATCTGGTTGGTAAGGCCGAAGCGTTCCTCGCCCGGAAAGGTTCGCGTCAATTCGTAAACCAGACCCGAGTACGCCACGCTTTTCTGCCAGACTTCCAGTTTCTCAAAGTTGAACATGAAGCAGGTCGGATACTCCGGCTTTCAACTTTCAACCTTCATCTTTCACCCGCTCGCCTCGCGAGCTTTCACGGCGCCACCGTCTCCTGGAATTTGAAGCCGCCGTCGCGGATGGTCAGGATGACGGCGGGCTTGGCGGCGTTGCGTTGCGCGTCGAGGGTGATGTTGCCGGTGATGCCGGGGTGATTCTTGGTGGCCGCGATGGCGTCGCGCAGCTTGTCCCCCTCCGTGGTGCCGGCCCGCTTGATGGCCTCGGCGAGGATCATGGCGCTGTCGTAGCCGAGCGCGGCCATGTCGTCGGGCGTCTCCTGGTACCTGGCCCGGAATTTCGCGACGAAGTCCTGTACGGCCGGGCTTTTGTCCTCGGCGCTGAAGTGGCAGGAGAAGAAGGAGCCGTCGAGGGAGTTGCCGGCCACCTTGAGCAGGGAGTCGCCGACCCAGCCGTCGCCGCCAAGCAGCGGCACCTTGAGCCCGAGCAGCCGGGCCTGCTTGCCGATGAGCGCGACCTCGGCGTAGTAGCCCGGGACGAAGATGGCGTCGGGCTGCGCGCCCTTGAGGGAGGTGAGCTGCGGCTTGAAGTCCTTGTCGCCGGTGGAGTACTTCTGCTCCTTCACGATTTCGCCGCCGTGGGCCGTGAAATATTTGACGAAGAAATCCGCGAGGCCGACCGAGTAGTCCTGCTTCACGTCGGTGAGCACGGCCACCTTCTTCCAGCCCTGCGCCAGGGCGAACTTCGCCATCACGGTGCCCTGAAACGGGTCGATGAAGCAGATGCGGAAGATGTAATCCCCGACCTCCGTCACCTTCGGGTTGGTCGAGGCGGGCGAGATCATCGGGATATGATTCTGTTGGCAGATGGGCGCCGCCTCCAGGGACTTGGAGGAGGCGACCTCGCCGAGGACGGCGACGACCTTGTCCTCCGCGATGAACTTCTGCACGATCGTCGCCGGCTGGCCGGCGAGGGACTGGTCGTCCTCGGTGATGAGCTGCAGGTTCTTGCCGAGGACGCCGCCGGCGGCGTTGATGGCCTCGATGGCCAGCTGGGTGCCCTTGTGGGACGACTGGCCGAAGCTCGCGTTGCCGCCGGTGAGCGAGGCGAACTCACCGACCTTTATCCTGTCCTGGGCGGCGGCGGAGGTGGCCAGGGCCACGACGATCAAGACGGGGGAGAGAACGGAACGGAGCAGGCGCATGATGATAAGGATCCGAGGCTGGGAAGTTGGTGGCGAAACCCGGGCGGAGAAAACGTGAGGCCCGGCGGGTTTTCAACCAAACTGTAACATGACGGGCAACGAATCGGGGCGGGAGCTTCCCGCATGCCAAGGGGCTTCGGCCCGCCGCTTTGCGCTTTGCCTTCGGGCGGGACGCGCTTTTCTATCCCGGAGTTGAACACCTTCGACCGTCATCTCCTGCGCGAATGGCTGCAGATCCTGGGGCTCGTGTTGGTGGCGACGCTCGGTCTGCTGCTCGTCCAGGTGATGTTCGACAAGTTCCACGACTTGAGGGACTACGGCGCGCGCGGACTGGACATCTGGATGTATATCCTGGTCACGATCCCGAGTTTCTTCGGGCTGGTCCTGCCCTTGGCGCTGCTGGTCTCGCTGATGTTCGCCCTCGGCCAGCTGCATCGCGCCAACGAGTTCACGGCGATGCGGGCCGCCGGGGTCGGTTTCCTGCGACTGACCCGGCCGGTCTGGTGCGTCGGCGTGCTGTGCTGCGGGCTGACCTGGTGGCTCAACTCGACGGTGGTGCCATGGTCGGTCGAGGCCTCGCGTTCCCTCGACGAAAACTTCCAGTTCCGTTCGCAGGCCAAGCTGCCGCCCGATCGCATCGGGGCCGTGAGCAGCGTGGCGTTCGACAATTACGAGGCGAACCGGATGTGGTTCATCAACCGTTACAGCCGCCTGACCCGCAAGGCCTATGGCGCCACCGTGTCCGTGCTCGACCGGTCGCGCCGGGAAACGATGCGCCTGACGGCCGCCGAGGCGAGCCGGGACGAGGTGCACGGCGGCTGGATCTTCAAGGATGGGCGCGAGCTCGATTTCGATGTCGAGACCGGCGAACTGCTGCGCTCGCGGCCGTTTGCCGAAAAGTATGAGCCGGCCTTCAACGAGGATCCCGGCCTGATGCTGCTCATCGACCGCCGGCCCATCGATCTGTCGTTTTTCGAATTGCGGCGCATCCGCGCCTATTTCGAGGCGGATCAAAATCCCAAGTCGGTGCCCTATGCCGTGCGGTATTTCGGGCTGCTCGCCGACACGCTTACCCCGCTCATCGTGATCGCCATCGCGATCCCGTTCGCGATCACGGGCGTGCGGGTGAACCCCGCCGTGGGCGTGTCGAAATCCATCGGCCTTTTTTTCCTGTATTACCTGCTCACCAACCTGGCCGCGTCGCTGGCCACGAAGGAGCTGGTGCCGCCCGATATCGCCGCCTGGCTGCCGAACGCCGGGATGGCCGTCCTCGCCACGTGGTTTTTCGCCCGCCTGCGTTGAGCGCCGGCCGGGCGATCTTCCGGCTCACGTCCGCAGGTAGGACGCCCCGTTCACATCGATGATGGCGCCGGTCATGGCGGCGGGAGCATCGAGGGCGCAAAACACCGCGGCGCTGGCGACCTCGCCGGGACTCGTCACGCGGCCCAGCGGCTGCTGGTCCAGGATTTCGGCGGCGCGCGGCCCCGTGATGTGGGGTGCGGCCATGTCGGTGTCCACCCAGCCGGGGGCAAGGGTGAAGATGTAGATTTTTTCCGGGGCGAGCGCTTTGGCGAGCGACTGGCCGAGGGCGTTGAGCCCGGCCTTGGCCGCGCCGTAGGCCGGCGCGTCGGGTTCGCCGCGAAAGGCCCCGCGCGAGGAGATGTTCACCACGCGCCCGCCGCCCGCGGCGCGCATGTGCTGCGCGGCGAGGAAGGAAAGGTGCGCCGGTCCGCCCAGGTTGGCCGCGAGGGTGTGCTGCCAGAGCCGTTGCCACTCGGCGAACGTGGTGTTCTTCAAGTCGTGTTTCTCATAAATGCCCGCGTTGTTCACGAGGACATCGATCCGGTCGAAGGCGCGCACGGCTCCGGCAAAAAGTTCGGCGCAGGCCGCGGCGTCGGCGAGATCGGCCTGGAACAGCTGGTGCCCGGAGCCGGGCAGGGCGGCCAGGACTTTTTCCGCCGCGATGCGATTCGTGTGGAAATGAACGCCGACGCGCACACCGCGGGCGGCCAGTTGCTCCGCGATCGCACGGCCAATGCCGCGGGATGCGCCAGTCACGAGTGCGGCAGGGAGAGGATCGTTCTTGGCCATGGCCGGCATCAAAGCGCGGGTTGGGCCGGGTGCCACACCGGAATTCCGGTTGTGGTCCAGTTGGGGATCAATCGTTCCAGACCGGTTTCGCGCAGAGGCGCAAAGCCGCGAGGTAATACCAACGTCCCGTTGGTTTTGGACTTATGTCTTGTAGGGTGGCCGCCGACCTCCGGGCGGCGGTGTGGCGCATCAGCCACCCGGAATCCGCCGCCCGGAGCAAGGTCGGCGGCCACCCATGCCTCGGTGTGAAATTGTACCACGACCGGAATTTCCGTACGGGTGATGATTATCAGGACGAACCGGCTGCGGTATCGTTCCGGCAGCGTGGCGAATTGTGTTCAGCTTGAATTCCGCAACCGGATTTGAACCACGGAGACACAAAGGGCACAGAGCGGATATTTGATGAAGCAGATCGGGTCGAAGCGACTTTCACCTGTGGGGTGAAGCGCGTTTTATCTCGGTTGCTGGCTTGGCCTCGGTGCTCTTTGTGCCTTGGTGGTTTAACGGCACCTTTTATTGAGGCTCGCGCCTTAAACTGACGACCGGGGTCAAGGTAGCGCGGTGCCTTCATCCCGCGCTATGGGACGCAAGCCGCGGGCTGAAGCACCGCGCTACTCCCAAGCCCATTCGTCAGTCTGATCCGCGAGCCTCAATAGGCTCAGGGCACCGGTCCGGACGGCGCGCTCGATTGGGCCGGCACGGCGGCGGATTTGATCAAATGAAGGCTCAGCACCTGTTTTTCCGTCTGGTCGCGGGCTCGCAGAGTGACGGTCAGGGGAATTTCATCCGAGGTGACGCCCAGGCGCGAAGTCATGGGGTCTGCCTCGACGGATTCGTTCGGGGGCAGCATGATTTTCGCCGGCTGCACGACGAAATTGCCGAGGTCGGAATCGAAATCGGTCACCTCCACCTCGATGGGTTCGGTCCCATGATTGGTCAGGCGCAGATGAAGGCGGACCGCCGGGAGGTTGCTGGCGTAAATGCGGGGGGCCGTTTCCGAGCCCGGGCTTTTGGCGGCGTCCGTGGAGTAAGCGCTTCCGCCAGCCCCGCGGCCCCGGCCGACACCTCGTCCGCCGCCCCCGTCCCGCCGGCCGGAACCTTCCGCCGAGCCGCTGTCGCCGCCGCCTCTTCCCGCAAAGCCGCCGCGGTTGAGCAAGGTTTCCACCTCGACCTGGCCGGTGAAGAATGTGCCGCGCGCCTCCATCTCCGGGGTGGCGGCTTCGCCGGCGGGACCGGCGGTTCCTTGGGGGGCCGGGGCGGGCGGGTGACGATCGCTTTCGCAGGCGGCGAGGCCGCAGAGCGTGATCAAGGCGAGAACACCGCGGCACGGTCTGGCCGGGAGGAAGCGGGAGGAAGGCATGGCATCATACGACGCGCATACGGAAGCAAGGTTTCCCGATTTCCGGCCTCAGGCCCAGTGGTAGTTGAAGCTGATGCTGATCCGCTCCTCCGCGGCCCGGTTGGCGGCGACCTCGTGACGCAGCCAGCTCTCAAAGAGGATCACGCGTCCGGCCTCGGCGGCATAGGTGACGTGCGGACGGCTGGCGGGTCGGGCGTCCGGCCGCCGTGGCGGCGCGGCCATGAACTTGCTCAGACGCGGATCCTCGAACTTCAATCCCGGACAACCTTTGGGCGTGACGACGTAGTAAGTGCCGCTGATGAACGACAGCGGATGGAGGTGCAGCGAGTGGGCCGCGTTTTCCGGCATGATGTTCACCCAGCAGTCGGACATCCGCACGGTGCGTCCGCGGAGATCGAGCTCGAGCGTGCGGGCAAAGGCGCGCATGTGGCGCGTCAGTCTTTTCTCCAAGGCGGCGAAGGTGCTGGAAAAATGATGCAGTTCGTTCATCGACGCATAGCTCGTGTAGCCGCCGGGATAATTCCCGGCCGACCAGCGTCGCCCGGCCGCATCGAAATCGCGCAGCTTCCGGCATTCGTCCGCCAGCTCCGCGTTGAACCGCGCCAAGCCGGACGCCTGTAGCGGTTCGGAATAAATGTAGGTGGGAAACCAGGCGCGCGCAGGCATGTGATCAGCGAAATCGCCACCCGCGGCGCGGGCAACGGCGAAAATTCCGCGGGAGGTCCGCCGGCCGGCGGGTTTCAGTCCGATGCGCCGGGGTCAACCCAGCCAAGAAAGTCGGACGGAAGGGAAACCCGGCGCGGAAAAACCGGATGCAGCACCCGGTGTTCCCCTGCACGGATCTCAGCTCTGTTGCGTGCCCTTGTGGAAAGGCGGGTGGGGATCGTGGTGCTCCGAGCGACGCCAATCGCGGGCGGCGGGGCTCTGCAACACCTTCCATTGCCAGATCCCGAAGAGCAGGCCGAAAGCGACCGCGAGGAACATGAAGAAAACGCGGTCATGGCCGAGTGGCACGCCGCGGGGCTGGAGGACCCAGTTGACCGTGGCGAGGCCGATCACGACTGACGAGAGGAGGCAGAAAATGCCCCACGCAACGCCGGCCTTGCGGGCGACATGACAGCGCAGGATGACGCCAAGCCCGATCGCGACCATGATGAGATCCCACAACAGCGGAAACAGGAGCCCGAAAGGCTCCGTAAGGCGGGTGAACTGAAGGAGCGTGTGTGTGCCAAACACAACGAACAAAACCCCCGCAACCAAGGGGCAGTAGGGTAATTTTTTCATGGGGTAACCAACCTGACCGATGAAAACCTGATGGGTTTCGGACGCGTGTCGAGGACGGAGACGAAAACTTGCTGCGCAATTGTTGGCATTCAGCCGGGCCGCCATTGCTTGGGCTGTGCCGTCATGGGGTTTTTATTGGACGCGGCGGGCATTCTGTCCGCCATGCGGTGACCTAACGCCAACATGCCCGCCGTCCCGAAATGCGAGCGGCCCTTCGGGTACGGCGAGACGGACTCGTCGGCACGCTGGCCAGGTCGTCGGGCGCCGCGCCGTTGGTGAAATGCGGCGGGTCGGAGTGGAAGAGCAGCACCTGCGGGTCGGGTGCGAATCCGGGGCAGGTTATAGGGATAGCCCTGGTCCGTGGCATTGGACTGTCCGCCGATGAAATGGACATCGATCGCCCGGGATTCGGCCGCGATCAGGCTGCAGTCGGGGATCGGCGAACCGAGAAGCCCGGCGGCAAGAAACACTTTAATGGACATCGGGATTTAAGTTTTGGCGCTTGGGGTCGTTATGGAGGCAGGCAGGTCGTCACTTGCCGCGGATCCGCCCCGGATCGAATTCTCTTCGTCATGGGCAGGTGACGCGGTTCTTGCGCGCTTGCTCCAGCGAAAGTGGCGGCCAGTTTACCCCCGGACAAATCCAACCACCCCAATCCCCCGACCTGCGTCGAGAAGTTACGCGCCGGTTACCCCGGTCGAATCGCGACGAAGCCATTTGACCACGGCGCCGCAGTCCCTTTTTCGTCCACGCAATTGCAGCCTGTGATGCCCCTTGCCCCAGATCAGCCCGCGTCTCCGGGCCGAAGCCATCCTCTTTTGCAGGACACGGATCGAGCGATCCGCCGTCGTTGCTGGCGCGGGGTGGCCTGCGCGCTGGCCGTCTTCGGCGGGCACGCGGCATGGGCCGCGGCCGGACCGGTGGCGGAGGACCTGTCCTACGCGACGACGGTTTACAGCCTTGAAGCCGGCCTGCCGAGCGACGTGGCGCAAAATATCCTGCAGACCCGCGACGGTTACCTTTGGGTTGGCACCGAAAGCGGGCTCTCGCGCTTCGATGGCGTGCGCTTTGTCACTTTCCGCGTCGCGAATTCGCCCGGTCTGGCCGATAATCGTGTCCGCAGTCTCTGGGAGGACAAGACCGGCGGCCTTTGGGTCGCGACCCAGGGCGGGCTGTCGCTTTACCGCGGGGGAAAATTCGAGCGTATCGGCCGTTTCGACAAGCCGGTGGCGTCGGTGGTGGGCGACCCGGCCGGCACGATCTGGATCGGCACGGCGGGCCTGGGGCTGTGGGAATACCGGGATGGAAAATTACTCTCCCACGCGGACGATCCGGTGCTGCGGTCCCATCAGGACATCTGGCGGCTGCAGGTGGATGCAACGGGGAGACTGTGGATTTGTTTCACCGGCGGAGGGATTGCCTGTTACGAGGGCGGGAGCTTCAAGCCGTATGACCAGGCCGGCGCGGATTGGGGCGAGATCAACCGCGTGTTTGAAGCGCCCCGCGGTACCTTTTGGTTTGCGACGGCGAAGGGGCTGATGCGTTTGCGGGACGGCCAGTTTCGCGCTTTTGGCCGGGAGCAGGGCCTGGGCACCGAACCGGTGACCCACCTCTACACCGACCAACAGGGGCGGTTATGGATTTCGGCCCATCACCTGTACATGGCGGAGACTCCCGACGCCGAGTCGTTCGTGCAGATTCCCGTCGCGGGGGTGGAATACTGCCGCGCGATCATGCAGGACCACGAGGGAACCTACTGGATTGGCACGTCCGGCAGCGGAGTGGCCCGCATGCGACCGTCGGCCTTCCGGATGGTGTCGATGGCGAACGGACTCCCCTTTGAGGGAACCCGCTCGGTCACCCGGGACCGTGCCGGGACCATCTGGGCCGGGTTTCCCAACGGCGGCGTGGCGCGCATTGGGGCCGACGGCCGCGTCGCGATGGTTGAAACCGGACCGGGCCGGGAAGCGGATGTCTGGTCGGTGTGTGCGATGGCGGATGACAGCGTATGGATCGGGACCCGCGGCGCGCTCCTGGTCTGGCGCAACGGCGTGCTGCAGCGATACCCCGAGATCCAGTATGTGCGGACAATTTACCAGGATCGTGCGGGCGCAATCTGGCTGGGGCGGGACAATCATGGGGTGGTCCGCTACCAGGAGGGAAAATTCACGCCGATGGCCGGGATCATCGGAACGGAAACCTCGAACGTCCTGGTTTTCGGCGAGGACAAGCAAGGGGCGCTCTACGTGGGTTTGAGTCCCGGCCTTGTGAGGTACAAGGACGGCGTGGTGGCCGCCTACGACGCCAACAACGGTTACCCCAACCTCGAGGTGCGCGCGATCTGTGCCGACCGCGAGGGCAACCTCTGGATCGGCACGAAGAACCGGGGTCTCATCCTGGTCAGCGACGGCCAGTGGTTCAATCCGGACACGCTCCGCGAGCCGTTCAACGACTTGGTGGTGTCGATCGACGATGACGATTTCGGCAATCTGTGGCTGGGCACCTCCCGCGGGGTCGTGTGGGCATCCAAGCAGGATTTTCTGGCCGTGGCGCACGGTGAACTTCGCCCCGGCAGCTTTCGCCTGGCGGGGCCGGGGGTCGGCGTGCGCGGCGGCACGGTGGGCTACGGCAATCACCCGGTTTCATGCCAGCTACCCGATGGTTCCCTGTGGTTCGCCACCCGCACCGGGTTGGTGACCGTCCATCCGGGAAGCATCCAGATGAACACGGTTGCGCCGCCCGTGCAGGTTGAACGCGTGACGGTTGACGGCAACGTCATGGACCGGGCCGACGAGATCCAGCTGCCCCCGGGGGCCCGCAGCCTGGCCGTCGACTACACGGCGACGACCTTTGTGCAACCGGGTGCCGTGGTTTTCCGCTACCAGCTAGTGGGCCGCGACAAAGACTGGGTCAACGCCGAGACCAGGCGCACGGCGTTCTACACGAATCTTCAGCCCGGCAGCTACCGGTTCCGCGTCATCGCGCGCAATGAGGACGGCGTGTGGAACAAGGAGGGCGCGGTCGTGGCCTTGGTCCAGCAGCCCTGGTTCTACCAGACATGGTGGTTTTACGGGACCACCGGGCTCGGACTGGTCGCCACGGGGTGGGGGCTGTACCGCCGGCGGATCGGATGGCTGCGCCGGGACAACGAACGGCTCGAGCGCGGCATCGTCGAGCGCACCCGGCAACTCGTGCAGGCCAAGGAGCAGGCCGAGACCGCGGCGCGGGTGAAGAGCCAGTTCCTGGCGAACATGAGCCACGAAATCCGCACGCCGATGAACGGTGTGATCGGCATGACCGGCCTTTTGCTCGAAACGCCCATGAACGAGGAACAGCGCGAATACGCCGAGACCATCCGCAAGTCCGGCGAGTCGCTGCTGGGGATCATCAACGATATCCTGGATTTTTCCAAGATCGAGGCCGGCAAGCTGCACCTCGAGCGGGTCGAATTCAACCCGCGCAGCGCGACCGAGGACGTGCTGGAGCTGCTGGCGGAACAGGCCCAGCGGAAAAAACTCGAACTGGCCTGCTGGGCCGACGATGGCGTGCCCGAGGAGATCATGGGCGATCCCGGCCGTTTCCGGCAGATTCTCATCAACCTCGTGGGCAACGCGGTCAAGTTCACCGACAGCGGCGAGATCTTTGTCGCGCTGTCGGTCGAGACCACCCCGGGCCGGCCGGCCCGGCTGCGCGTGGAGGTCCGCGACACGGGCATCGGCCTCACGGCTGAGGCGCAGGCGCGGATTTTCCAGTCCTTCACCCAGGCTGACAGCTCCACGACCCGGCGTTATGGCGGCACCGGGCTGGGCCTGGCCATCTCCCGGCAGCTGGTGGAGATCATGGGCGGCGTCATGGAGGTTGCCAGCGAACCGGGACACGGTTCGACCTTCTGGTTCACATTGCCGCTGGAAGCGGCCGCCGCCGTGCCGCGTTTGTCGGCCGCCCGGCTGGATGGAATTGCGGGCCGGCGGATCCTCGTGGTGGATGACAATGAAACCAACCGCCGCATTCTCGTGCGCTTGCTCGAGCGCTGGGGGGCGACCGCGGAGGCCGAGGAACGTGGGTCGGTGGCATTGGAGCGGCTCGGCCGGGCAGCGGCCGGAGGCGCGCCCTTCGAACTTGTCATCCTCGATTATCAGATGCCGGTGATGGACGGGCTCGAACTGGCGCAGGCCATCCGCCTGGACCCGGCGTTCGGCCAGGTTCCCCTGATCCTGCTGAGTTCAGCGCTCGCGCATGAGCACCGCGTTCAAATCAAGAGCACGGGCATGCTGGCCGCGTTCCAGAAACCGGTCCGCCAGTCCAGCCTGCTGCGCACGCTCCAGAAACTCTGGATGGAGGGCGTCGCTGCGCCTGACTCCAGCGCGTCGGAGGTCCCGCCCGCGATGGCGGTGCCGGCGGTGCCCGCCCGGATCCTCATCGTGGAGGACAATGCGACCAACCAGGTGCTGGCCCGACGCATGGTGGAGAAGCTGGGACATCGGGCCGAGGTGGTCGCCAACGGCCGCGAGGCCCTCGAAGCCCTGTTCCGCGCGGCCTACGATCTGGTGCTGATGGATTGCCAGATGCCCGAAATGGACGGCTATCAGGCCACGATCGAGTTGCGCAAACGCGAGCAATCCTCCCCGTCCCGCCGGCACGTGCCGGTGCTGGCGATGACGGCCAATGCCGTGGAGGGTGAGCGCGAACATTGTGCGGCCGCCGGCATGGATGACTACCTGGCCAAGCCCGTTAAATTTTCCGACCTCGCGGCCATGATCCAGCGCTGGCTGCCGAAGGCGGCGCCGGTTGCCCTGGAGGGCAACCGGCCGGCCGGCGCGGCCGGCAACGCTCCGTGAATCAGCGCGGTGGTGTCCGGGCCTCGGCCGGAATCTGGAAACCTTCCGGCTGAAGCCGGGACTACGAACAAGGGGTGTTTCCTACTGGGAATTACTCAAAGTAGAGACGGCGAAGGCTTGGAGTAGTGCGGTGCTTCAGCCCGCACTCCCGCAGCAAAAAGACGCGGACTGAAGCACCGCGCTACCCCGGACGTTCATCGCATCTTCAGGCAATCTTCAGCAGAAGTTCGATCGCTTCCGGAATGTAGCCGTCGAGGTAACGAGACTGGATGAAGGCGCGAGGCCAAGCTCAGCCTCGTTACTTCGGCTGTTACATTCAACTGCACGAACTCCGACTCAGCCGCCCCGGAAAACCTTGAGCACCGTCAAATGGATCATTTCAGCGGGTGCCATGTGGGTCACCGAGGGGCGGGAATAGCTGCCCTCGGCCATCGCTTGTTGCTTGCGGTTGTCCGTCACGTTCAGGGTGAACGCAATCATGTGGGTGGTGAAGTCGAAGGTCCACGTGTCCTCGTAGGTCACAAAAGCGTCCGTGTCCGGCGGCATCATGGTAAGCGGGCCGGACGTGGCTTCATACCCCAGGCCGCGCAGTTCGCCCACGATCAGCTCATCGAGCTGGTGATTGTCGTTGAGACGGTGCTCGACGAAGAGGTGGCGGAGGGCGGCCAGGTCGGCCTTGGGCGCCTTGCGGACAGTGGCCGTGGCGGTGCAGCCGGAGAGCAGGGCAACCAGGCCCAGGAACAGGACGGTGACTTTCATCCGCCACCAGACAGGTCGCACGGCGAAAGGTTGGCAACCAATCCCGCGCCCTAGTTGGCCGACTGCTTCAGCATCTCGCGCAGGGTCGTGCGCCAGTGCACGCGGGCGGTGATGCCCTGGCTGCTGCCGACGCCTTCCTCGGTGGAATACCGGTAGGCGAGCTCCACCTGCCACTTGCCGGGCAGCCCCCACTTGGCCGAGCGGGCCAGCGGGACGTCCCAGATGGGCCCGATTTTAAATTCATGACCCAGATGGCTGCCGGTGTCCTCGGAAAAATGACGGAACGAATAATCGAAAAAACCGCCGAATTCGCCCGGTTTGTACAGCACGCCCGGCTCGACCTGGATGACATTGCGATGGAGCACGCCCGGCGGCGGGTTGGTGAGCTGGCCCCCCAGCTGGCGATCGTAGTTGAATTCCGTGAGGAACGTGGTGTGCGGCCAGGGCAGCTGGCGCGAGGCGGAGACGGAGGGCAGCAGGTGAATGTAATGGTCGTTGAGCTCGACCGGGGGCTGGCCGAGCGGCGCCCGGGCCTCCAATCCAAGGGTGACGGCGTCGTAGAGCCAGGGGATCCGCCCGGCGTCGTGGCGCACACCGAACTGGACTTCGCCCGGACCCCAGCGGTGGTCCAGCCCGGAATTGAAGGGATTGGGGCTGAACGGAGTGACGCCGCCGATCAGTTCCCATTTCGGGCGCAAGCCATAGCGCAGCTCGATGGGGTAGCGGACATATTCATTGTCCCGGAAGTCGCTGAATTTCGGCGTGAAATCCATCACCACCCGGTACTGCGAAAGGGTGCCGGGCAGCGTGGTGTCGAAAAATTCGCTCATCCGCAGCACATCCTCGCGCATCTTGTCGACGAGGGCGGAAGGGGCGGGTGACGCCGTGGTTTCCGGCTCGGCGGCGGACACGGACGCGAGCAGCAGGCCGGCCGGTCCGAAAAGGACGACTCCAATTAACCGTCGCAGAGCGGATGAGGAGTGGCTGGTCATCTCTGGAATGACAGCGGAAAGGACTTCCGGTGCCGCGGCAAGCCGTGACTCAGCCGGATGATTCCCCGGCTGGTCCATGGCGGTTGCTCCTGCCGTTTCCAACGGATGCACTCCCGGCTTGGCGGTGGGCGGCCGGAAGGCACACTTGTGCTCCTGAAATCCGCGACACCAGCACTGGGCGTGATGGCTTATTACGGGTTGGTGAACCTCGTGACGCTGTTCCTGTATGCGTGGGACAAGCGGGCGGCTGGCCGCGGAGCGCAGCGCGTGAGGGAGCGGACGCTGCACCTGTGGACGTTGGCCGGTGGCTTCGTCGGGGCGCTCGCCGGGCAGGGATGGCTGCGGCACAAGTCGCGCCACTTCGGCTTCGTGGCGATCGCCTGGTCCGCCCTCGCGCTTCATGCCGCGGCGTGGAGCTGGTGGCTCAGCCGCTGAGCGGCCAGCGGGTTTCGCTCACGGATCGTTGTTCCGCTCGTACCAGATGAACTTCTTCTGGGGCAGGTCGTAGATTACGCGGAAGTAACCCTGGCCCCCGTCGTTGATCCAGAATGGCTCCTTCTTCCACCGGTCGGGATCGTAGTGGGGGTCCTTCGCTGCGATCTCGGCCTTTTCCTCGGGCGTGAGCTCCTTCAGGAAATAACTCAGGAACAACAGACGGGCTCCGCTGAACTCCACGCCGGCCACCTGGCGGCGGTAGTTGCTCCAGCTGTCGTGCAGGGTCCGGCCGTTGTTCTTGAGGAAATCCTCGAGGCCGGTTTCCGCGCCTTCGAGGTCCGAGGGGGCCGGCGTCCAGAATCCGGTGATGCCCTGCGGCCGGAAAAAGCAGGCGGCCTGCAGGAGCGCGTTGGCCTTTTCCTTGGGAAAGATGACGGTGCTCTCCGGCGGGACGAGCACGACCGCGGGCTGGGGCGGGGGCGGGGGTGTATCGCTGCTCATGATGAACGAGAGAAATAGAGGGCAGGGGAAACCGTTGGCAAATCCGGAAGGCCGATTTCCGCTGCGGGGCAGACGACAGGTCAGTCGCGCTCAGCCGTGGAGATAGGTGTTGAGCAGGTTCTCCAGGTATTCCTGCTTGCCTGAGCGCGGCTTGGGCTCGCCGAGTTTGGTGAGCACCAGCTTGTTGAGCTCCCGGAAGCCGACCCGGCCCTTCTCGATGTCGCGGCCGAAGCCGCTGTCGTAACTGGCGTACCGCTCCTGGACGAACTGCTCGAACTTGCCCTCCGCCAGGATCCGGCGGGCGAGCTTGAAGGCGAGCGCGTAGGCGTCCATGCCGCCGATGTGCGCGTGGAACAGGTCCTCGGGATCGATCGACGGGCGGCGCAGCTTGGCGTCGAAGTTGAAGCCGCCCGAACCGAGTCCGCCCGCCCGCAGGATGGAGACCATCGCGAGCGTGAGCTCCTTCACGTTGGTGTTGAACTGGTCGGTGTCCCAGCCGAGCAGGAGGTCGCCGGTGTTGGCGTCGATCGACCCGAGCATCTTCTGCGCGGCCGCCACCTCGATCTCGTGCTCGAAGGTGTGGCCGGCGAGGGTCGCGTGATTCGTCTCGATGTTGAACTTGAAATGCTTTTCCAGCCCATAGGTGCGGAGGAAGGCGATGCCGCTGGCGACGTCGAAGTCGTACTGGTGCTTGGTGGGCTCCTTCGGCTTGGGCTCGATCAGGAACTGGCCCTTGAAGCCGATGCTCTTCGCGTAGTCCACCGCCATATGGAGGAACGCGGCGAGGTGGTCCTGCTCGCGCTTGAGGTTGGTGTTGAGCAGCGTCTCGTAGCCTTCGCGTCCGCCCCAAAAGACATAGTTCTGGCCGCCGAGGGCCTGGGTGACGTCGAGCGCCTTTTTCACCTGCGCGGCGGCGTAGGCAAAGACATGCGCGTCGGGATTGGTGGACGCGCCGGCCAGGTAGCGGCGGTTGGAGAAGAGGTTGGCCGTGCCCCAGAGGAGCTTCACGCCGGTAGCCTTCTGCAGGGCCTTGGCGTGGGCCACGAGCCGATCGAGGTTCCGGTTCGACTCGGCCAGCGAGCGGCCCTCGGGCGCGATGTCGCGGTCGTGGAAGCACCAGAATGGCGCACGGATCTTCTGGAAGAACTCGAAGGCCGCGTCCATGCGCACGAGTGCGACGGTGACGGGATTGGCGCCGTTTTCCCACGGACGCTGGATGGTGCCCGGCCCGAACGGATCGGCACCGGTGCCGCGGAAGGCATGCCAGTAGGCGATGGAGAAGCGCAGGTGCGCGGACATCGTCTGGCCGTCGATGACCTCGTCCGGGTTGTAATGGCGGAACGCGAGGGCGTTAGTGGATTTCGGCCCCTCATAGGCGATGCGGGGAATACGGGGGAAGTGGGCGCGGGGTTTCTTCTTCATGGGGAGCACGCCATTAGAGCGAACCATCGGCGGGGAACCAGAAAGAAGTTGGGTTGGGCTGCGGGCCTGATGGCGGAGCGAGCGGCGTGTCGATTGCACCGCCCGACGGCCGGAATCTCTCCCCTTCTAATCTCCAGCCGAGATGAGAACGAATAACGAGAACGAGAATGAGAACGATTTGATCGGATCTGATTAGGAAATCCGGGCACTCGAGTGCAGAGCGATGGATTGACCATCCCCCCTTGCTGCCGTTTAAGCGGGCATGGTCGAAACCCTCACCGTCAACCTTGGGGCACGCAGCTATCGGCTGCGTTTCGGTGCCGACCTGTCGGCCGATGTCCGGGACGAGGTGCGGAAACTCCGCGAAGCCGGGCGGAAGGTGGCGGCGCTGACCGACCGTCACCTGGTAGCTGCGCAGGCCGACGCGCTGGCCGCGATGCTCGGTGACGTGCCGGTGCTGGCGGTCGAGCCCGGCGAGGACAGCAAGTCACTCGCGGGCTTGGGCCGGGTGCTGGATTTTCTCGCGGCCAACGGGCTCGACCGCGGCGGCATGCTGCTCGTGCTCGGCGGCGGGGTGATCGGCGACCTCGGCGGGTTTGCGGCTGCCTCCTACCTGCGCGGCATCGATTTCCTGCAGGTGCCGACGACCCTGCTGGCGATGGTCGACAGCTCGGTCGGCGGCAAAACGGGCATCAATCTCAAGGCGGGCAAGAATCTTGTCGGTGCATTCCATCAGCCCTGCGGCGTCTTCATTTCCACCCATCTGCTTGCGACCCTGCCGGCGAGGGAATTCGCCGCAGGCATGGCGGAGGTCATCAAGTACGGCCTGTTGGGTGATGCGGAACTCTTCGCCCAGTTGGAAAAAACTCCGCTGACGATAACGAGCCCGGCTTTGGGCGCGGTCATCCGGCGCTGCTGCGCGATCAAGGCGCGGCTGGTCGAGGCGGATGAGTACGAGCGCGCCAGGGAAGGCGGCCGGGCCTTGCTGAACCTCGGACACACCTTTGGCCACGCGATCGAGCAGGTCGCCGGCTATGGCTCGTACCTGCATGGCGAGGCCGTGGCGGTCGGCCTCTGTGCCGCCGCCCGGCTGTCCCAAAAGCTGGGGCATATTTCCGCGGCTGACGTTGCGCGCGTCGAGGCCGTGGTCGCCGCCCACGCCCTGCCGGTGCGCCTGCGCGAGCCGCTGCCGCTGGTGGCGCTCACGGCCGCGATGGCGCGCGATAAAAAGGTCCGCTCCGGCCTGCCGCGTTTCGTCGTGCTCCGGAAGCTGGGCGAGGCTGCCACCCAGGACGGCATCGCGCCGGAGCTGGCCGAAACCGCGTTCCGCGAGGTCGGCGCCGGATGATCGCAAAAGCGCGAAAATGCGGAATTGCGGAACGGGGGATCGAGCCGGCTGAATTCCGCGCTTCCGTTCCTCCGCGTTTCCGCGATAAATCCGCCCCATGTCCGCCATCGACGAAGACATCGTCCGCGAGTATTTCGAACAAAACGGCTTTCTCGTCCGCCAGGTTCGCAAATACCAGGTGCAGGCGCGGAAAAAGACCGGCAACGAGGAGATCGACCTGATCGTGTACAATCCCGCGTGGCAGCGCGGCGCCCGCCGGCCGGATTTTTTCCTCTTTTCCAACGAGCTGCCCTTCCTTCACCGCGCCGTCGTCTCGGTCAAGCCGTGGCACACGGACGTGTTTTCCCCCGGCATGCTGAAGAGCAGCCCGGAGATTTTCCGGTTTCTCGAGGAAAACGTGCTGAAGGAGGCCACGCGCTTTTTTCCCGCTGACACTCCCGGGGAGGCGGCCGGTGACTTCACCAAGATCCTCGTCTTGCCGAGCCTGCCGACGGCCGAGCCGTTCCGCTCGCAAAGCGTCGAGCTGCTCAAGCAGCGCGGGGTGGACGCAATTATCTCGTTCCGCGCCATGCTCCTCGATTTGCTGGAAAAGATCGAAATCAACCGCAGCTACGGCAAGAGCGACACCCTCCAGGTGATGCGCATCCTCAAGAACTACGACCTGCTGAAGGACGCGCAGCTCGACATGTTCCCCGACCGTCCCGTGACGCCAGCCAGGCGGGTAAAATCCCCGGCTTGAACCCCATGGTCATCATCCGCGACGGCCGGTCCGGGCGTTGGCCGCAATCCTCTCTCCCGTGAGCACCGTCATCCATCCCACTGCCATCGTCGAGGCCGGCGCGCAGCTCGGCGCGGACTGCGAGATCCAGGCCTACGCGATTGTCCGAAGGCACTGTGTGCTCGGCGACCGCGTGATCGTGCATCCCTTCGCCGTGCTTGGGGGCGATCCGCAGTACCTGAAGTTCGACCACGCGCTGGAAACGGGGGTGCGCATCGGTGCGGGATCGGTCATCCGCGAGCATGTCACGATCAACCGCTCGATCCACGCCGGCGGCAGCACGACCCTGGGTGAAAATTGTTTCATCATGGCCTCTAGCCATGTGGCGCACGACTGCGCGCTGGGGGACGGTGTGATCCTGGCCAACGGGGCGCTGCTCGCGGGGCATGTCAGTGTGGAGGCCCACACCTTCCTCGGCGGCGGGGCGGCGGTGCATCAGCATTGCCGCCTCGGCGAGAGCGTGATGGTGGCGGGCCACGCTTCGATCACACGCGACGTGCCGCACTTCGTGATGGTGGCGGACCGTGACGACGTGATTGGCTTCAACGTGGTCGGGCTCAAGCGCCGCGGTTTCAGCCGCGCGGCCATTGCCGAGCTCAAGGCAGCCTATCACGCGGTCTTTTTCACCCCGGGTAATATCCGCGAGATCGCCGCGCAGCAGGTGATGGCGAATGCGTTCGAGACGGCCGAGGCCCGGCGGTTCCTGGAGTTTTTCGCCGGCGGCAAGCGCAGTTTCGCGCGCGCCCGTCGGGCGGAGGGCGGGGCGCATGATGGCGAATAAGTCGGGACAGGCCGGTGGATTTAACCACAAAGGACACGAATCACACGACAGGATGAAATTGGGTCACGACCCATCGCCGGGAACGGTATTTCAAGCGGTGACCATCACACATCAGGCTGTTCCCATGAGGTATTTTTTTCGTGTGATTGGTGCATTTCGTGGTGACTTCTGATCATATGAGTTCGACCAAGCTGGCATTCACCTGCGGCGACCCGGCGGGTGTCGGCCCGGAGATCATCGCGGCCTGGCTCGCCGTGCATCCGACGGAGGCACGCGACATCGCCGTGATCGGACCGGCGGGCTGGCTCGCCACGCTGGACCCGGCGGTAACGAAGATCGCGGTGGGCCTGCCGGAGTTCGTTGCCACGCCCGGGCAGCCCACGGGCGAAGGCGCGCTGGTGGCCTGGTCTGCGCTCGAACGCGCGGCCGCCGGCTGCGCGTCGGGTGAATTTTCCGGCATGGTTACCGGCTCGGTGAGCAAAGAGTGGCTGGCGCGCATCGGCTACGCGTTTCCGGGCCAGACCGAGTTTTTCGCCGCGCGCTGGGGCGGGGAGCCGGTGATGGGTTTTTGCGGAGGCAAGTTGCGTGTTGTGCTGGCGACCTGGCACGTGCCGCTGATGAGCGTGGCTGCGCTCCTGGATGCGCCCCGCATGGAACGCACCGTCCGCGCCGCGGCCCAACTGGCGCAGGCGGAAGGGATCGCCACGCCGCGCATCGGGGTGTGCGGGCTCAACCCGCATGCGGGGGAGGGTGGACTGATCGGGGAGGAGGAAAAGAGCCTCGATCCGATGCTGGACAAGCTGCGCGCTCTCTTCCCCGGGCTCTCGCGTTGCGAGCCGGGGGATACGCTTTTTGCCCGCGCGCTGCGCGGCGAGTTCGACGTCGTGGTGGCGCTCTACCATGATCAGGGCCTCGCGCCGCTGAAGACGGTCGACTTCGACGAGGCGGTGAATGTGACGCTCGGCCTGCCCTTCGTGCGGACCAGCCCCGACCACGGCACGGCGTTCGGCATCGCCGGCAAGGGTCGGGCGCGGATCACCAGCTTCGCCAATGCCGTGACCGTGGCGCGGCGCTTGATAAATGCGCGCAGGGCGCGATAGTTCCGTTCCGCATGATCGATACCGTCACCGCGCCCGCCCCTGCATCCGCCGTCCCGGCGCCGGGTGGCGTGCGCGCGGGCAACGAGAACCTGGTGCGCCTGACGCCACCGGCCGGCGTGAAGGTCCTGGCGCTGATCGACCGGGAGAAGCAGGGCGAATTCCTGCGCATCGCGATCACCGGCGGCGGCTGCAACGGCTTGAGCTACAAGATGAAGTTCGTGCCCGCGCCAAAGACGGGTGACATCCTGGTGCGGACGGCGGACGTGCCCGTCCTCGTCGATTCCAAGACCGCGCTCTACCTGAAGGGCACGGTCCTCGACTATTCTTCCGCGATGGTCGCCGGGGGCTTCAAGTTCTCCAATCCCAATGCCAAGGCGAGCTGCTCGTGCGGCGAGAGTTTCAGCGTCTGAGCCGGGCGGGTCACCCAATTGTCACCTCGATTCAGAGGAGAATCATGGGAACCGGTGGCCGAATTAGGTGTTGTCATCGCAGCGCTTTGGCGCGAAATAATCAGCTGACCTAACGTCCGACCTAAAACCTTATTGATGGCTAATTCGTTTCCCTCCGCCGGTGGTGGCACCCGCCCCCCGTATTATCAGCGTCGTAATAACGACCCGTTTGCGGCCATCCGCCGCAATCACCGCATCAAGGTTCCCCAGGTCCGCGTGATCTCGCCCGAGGGCAAGCAGCTCGGCGTGCTCGACACCCCGAAGGCCGTCAATCTCGCGCTGGAGGTCGGCCTCGACCTCGTCGAGGTTGCGCCCAACGCGACGCCGCCGGTGTGCCGCATCATGGATTTCGGCAAGTACGTCTACGAGGAGCAGAAGAAGCACACGCACTCGAAGTCCACCGCGAGCAAGATCAAGGAGATCGAGTTCAGCGCCCGCATCGCGGAGAACGATTTCATCACCAAGATGCGCCATGCCGAGGAGTTCCTCAGTCACGGCAACAAGGTGAAGCTGCGGCTCAAGTTCCGCGGCCGTGAGATGGCGCACACCGAGATCGGCTTCGGCGTGATCAAGCGCGCCCTCACCGAGCTCGACGGCATGGGCCATCCCGACTCCGAGGCGCGGCTGATGGGCAAGCAGATCAACGTGATGCTCACGCCGCACCCGGTGAACAAGCGCAAGCCGAAGTTCCATATGCCGGACGCCGAAGGTGACGAAGAGGGCGACGCACCGGATGAGCCGCCGTCCGGCAAGTCCTGAATTGCTGCCGCCATGACCAGGGCGGCAATGCGGTTCATTTTCCTCGGTGCCATGGTGTCGGCTGCCTTGGTGGCCGTGCGGGCCGCGGATGAACCTGCGGCCCGGTCGGCGCCTTCGCGACCTTCGGCCCCGCAACTCTGGCCGACGACCCGGCTGCGCGGAGTGGAGTATGTCGACGTGCGCGAGGTCGCCAGGCGCTTCGACCTGAAGCCGGCTTGGTCAAAATCCGAGCAGGAGATGACCCTCGCTGACGCCCGTGGCGCGCGTTTTATTTTCGAGAACGGCCAGTATGACTTTTATTTTGACGGCCTGAGGATTTTCCTCGGCGAGCGCGTGCTGTTCGAAAAGGGCTCCCTCTTCGTCACCAAGCTCGATGTCATCAAGCTGGTCGCCCCTCTTTTTCGGCCCGTCGATCATCTGGCCCAGTTGCCGGCCGGCACCCCGAAGGTCATCGTGTTGGATCCGGGCCATGGCGGCGTTGATCCTGGGATGGAAAACAAGCGCCTGAGTTTGAATGAAAAAACCTTCACCCTCGATGTCGCCCTGCGGTTGAAAAAGCTGCTCGAGGCCGATGGCTGGCGCGTCTTGCTCACTCGGAGTGATGACCGCGAGCTCTCCAAGGTGAAAGTGACCGACCTGCAGATGCGGGATGAGCTCGCCCGGGCGAACAAGGCCGACCTTTTTCTCAGCATTCATTTCAATTCCGTCGAAAAGGAGCCGGAACGCGTCACCGGGATCGAGACCTATACCATGAGTCCGCAATCCATGATCTCCACGGGGGAGAAAAAGGATGATCTGACCGACACCGCGTTCCCCAGCAACAAGCTGGACTTTGCCAATCTCCTCTTTGGGGAAGAATTGCACCGCGCGATGATTGCCACGCTTAAAACACCGGATCGCGGGTTCAAGCGCGGCCGGCGTGCGGTCCTGCGGCTCTTGGATTGTCCGGGTGCGCTCGTGGAGTGCGCGTTTTTATCCAACGACAACGAGGCCCGCCGCGTCGCCACCCCGGAGTTCCGCCAGCAGATCGCCATCGGCCTAGCGACCGGGCTGCACAACTATGCCGCCGCGCTGGAGGCGTTGCGGCCGGCGGAGGTGAAACCACCCGCGGCGGCGGTGCCGGCTGCGGCGCCGCAACCCATCCCTTCAAAATGAAAAATACTCACCTTCTCCGGCTGGCCGCACCCATTGCGGCCTTGTGGGCTGGCCTGGCCTTGCCCGTGCGGGCGTGGGACTACGACGGTCACCGCATGGTCAACCAGCTCGCCCTTTCCTCACTGCCGGCTGACTTCCCGGCGTTTGTGCGCGAGCCGGCCAACGCCGAGCGCATCGCCTTTCTCGCCGGCGAGCCTGACCGCTGGCGCAACGTCGGCTCCGATCTGCCACTTGTGCAATACAACGGCATGGACCATTATCTCGACCTCGAGGAGCTGGCGGATGCCGGTCTCGACGCCACGACCGTCCCGTCGCTCCGCTATGAATTCGCACTGCAGTTTGCCGCCGGGCGCGCCGCGCATCTCGACCACTTTCCCGTCATCGACCCGGCGAAAAACACTGATCATTCGCGCGAGTGGCCGGGCTTCGCGCCATGGGCCATCACGGAGTACTACGGCAAGCTGAAGTCGGCTTTCTCTTACCTCAAGGCGTTCCAGGACCTTGGTACGCCCGAGGAAATCGCCAACGCCCAGGCCAATATCCTCTATGTCATGGGCGTGATGGGCCACTATGTCGGCGACTGCGCGCAGCCGCTGCATGCGACCAAGCACCATCACGGCTGGGTCGGGGACAACCCGAACGGCTACTCGACCTGGTATGGCATTCACGCATGGATCGACGGCGGGTTGATCGCGAAGGCGGGAATCACTTCCGGGGCGATTGCCCCGAAGGTCGTACCCGCCCAGCCAGTCTCGCTGGCGAACCGCCTGGACGGTCGTGACCCGATGTTTGTGGCGGTGATGGACTACATCATCGGGACGCAAAAACTCGTCGAGCCGCTTTACCAGCTCGAGAAGGCCGGCAAACTCGGCAACGACAAGGTGACTGCCACGCCCGATGGCAAGACGACCAGCGAAAGCCGCCCGCTGACGGTGGAAGGCCGCGCCTTTATTGAAACCCAACTGCTCCGCGGCGGCGAAATGCTCGGGGCGATCTGGGTCACCGCCTGGCGCAGCGCCGCACCCGACACTTACCTGCGGTCGCAGTTGCTCAAGCGCCAGATCCCGGTCCCGGCCAAGGCAGGGCCCTACGACGGCTGAACCGGACAGGGCAGGAGCGTCGCTCGACGACGCCCGGATGCAGTCAAGCTGCGCCCCGACTCATTCCTACTTCCACGCCAGCACGAGCGCGCCGGCGACGATGAGCAGGCCGCCGAGGCCGCTCTTCAGGGAGAGCGGCTCGTGGAGAAACAGCGCGGCGAAAAGGAGCACGAAGACCACGCTGAGCTTGTCGATCGGGGCCACCTGCGAAGCCTGGCCTAGCTGCAGCGCGCGAAAATAGCAGAGCCACGAAAGTCCGGTCGCGATGCCCGACAAGGCGAGGAAAAGCCACGTTTGCCGCGACAGTTGTCCGAGCGCGGCCGGCCGGACCGTCACCAGGGCGATGGCCCACGCGAAGACAAGCACCACCGTGGTGCGGATGGCCGTGGCGAGGTTCGAATCCACACCCTCGACGCCGATCTTGGCGAGCACGGCGGTGGCGCCGGCGAACAGCGCGGACAGCAGGGACCAGAAGAGCCAGTTCATGAGTGGGATGATTTTTCCAGCACGGGGCTGCGCGCGGCCACGCCCTTCTTGGGAATGCCCGGGCGTTGGGCCGTGTAGATGCCGGAATGACCGCTGAACAGGTAGGCGACGAAGCAGGCCACGGCAAAATAAACGGTGTTCTGCGCGCCGAACAGCTCGATCCCCATGACCGTGCAGGCGAGCGGGGTGTTGGTGGCCCCGGCGAAGACGGCGATGAAGCCAAGGCCGGCGAACAAATCCACCGGTGCGCCCAGCAGGAGGGCGAGCGTGTGGCCAAGGGCGGCGCCGATGAAGAACAGCGGGGTGACTTCACCCCCCTTGAAACCGGCGGCGAGCGTCACGGCGGTGAAAATCAATTTCCACAGCCAACTCCACGGGTGGGCGCCGCCGGCCGTGAAGGCGGAGAGGATCGTGACGGCGCCCGGATCGGGCGAGGTCACGCCGATGCCGAGATAGTCGCGGGTGCCGACGATATAAACCAGCGCGATGACCAGCAATCCACCGGCCACCGGGCGCAAGGGCGGCCACGCGATAAAATGCGCAAACTCCCGCTTGAGGGCATGCGTTAGCCCGGCGAATGCCTGGCTGACGATGCCGAACAGCATCGCGGCGAGGGCGACCTTGCCGAGAAGGGCGGCTTCCGGCCACCCGTGGCCACCCGTCGCGCCGGCAAAGTCGATATGATAGAGGGTGTGATGAATGCCCCAGGCGGAGCAGACCAGGTCACCGACGATGCCGGCCACCAGCACGGGGATGAGGGCGTCGTACTGCATGCGGCCGACGACCAGGACTTCCATGGCGAAGATCGCGCCAGTGAGCGGGGTGCCAAAAACCGAGCCAAACCCCGCCGCGACGCCTGCCATCAGCAGCACCCGCTTGTTGTCCGCCGCGACGCCACACAGCCGGCCGTAAACGCCGGCGAGGCTGCCGCCCATCTGCACCGCCGTCCCCTCGCGTCCGGCGGAGCCGCCGAAGAGATGAGTGATCAAGGTCCCGCCCAAAACCAGGGGTGCCATGCGCCCAGGCACGCCGCCGCCCGGCTGGTGGATTTCCTCCATGATGAGGTTGCTGCCCGCCTCCGCCCGCTGGCCGAAGCGGTGGTAGATCCAGCCGGCCAGAAATCCGGCGACTGGGAGCAGGAAGAGCAGCCAGGGGTGCTCCCAGCGCAGGCGGGTGACGTGATCGAGCGCCCACAGAAAAAAAGCGCTCGCCGAACCGGAAAGCACCGCGACCGGCAGGACCAAGGCGGTCCACTTGAGCAGTTGCCAGAGGTTGGCGAGGTGCTCCCGGGGGTTCAAAAGGTGTTTCATGGCGTGCCGTCCTCGCGCGAGGGGGCACCGTTAAAAACCGAGGAATCGGACGACATGGCAGGCCTGTTAGGAATGGATTTAACAGGAGTCATCAGCCTGCACCGTGCCGGCGGTTTACCCTTGCGGGAAGGCGGAATCCATCGCCAGCGCCAGCAAAGCAGTCCGGGGCCTTTTGGCAAGCAGCACGAACGCGGGGTCATGGCAAAATTTGGGATCAATCCTTCCAGGCCGGTTTCGCGCAGAGGCGCGAAGCCGCGGAGCAAGGCAGCGTATTTGGGCTCGAAACCCGGAATTTTCACACAGAGGCACGGAGGACACCGAGATCAATCATCGGTGAGCTATTCGGTGCCTCCGGCCTCCAGGTGAAATTGCTTTTCTCTCACGCGGCTTTGGGCCTCTGCGCGAAACCGGCTTGGGCTGCTTGTCGCAACCCCGGTGTAACGAATGCGGCCTCGAATTTCCGCGGGGGACTGGCAGCATGGCGCCGCCTTGCACCCTTTGATTAAATTTTTCCGGATCGCCTTGATGGCCGCGCTGGCCGGCCCGGGGGTTTTGCGGGCGGAGGATCTCGCGTCACGCGTCATCATCCTGGCCAACAGCGATGACCCCGACTCGCTGCGGCTGGCCCGTTACTATGCGGAGAAACGCGCGGTGCCGGTGGCGAATATTTTCGCCTTCAAGATGCCGCGGTCGGAAACGATCAGCCGGACCGAGTTCACTTCCTTGATCTGGCAGCCGCTGGAGGACGAACTTATCCGCCAGCATTGGATCAACGCCGCCGGCACGACGCTGACCGACGAGGTCGGCCGCAAGAAATACGCCACCTACGGGCACCGCATCTCCTACCTCGTGGTGTGCCGCGGCGTTCCCTTGCGGATTTTTCACGACCTGTCGCTGGCTGACATCAAGGAACTGCCGTCACCGGTCCTGCGGCCGGAACTGCGCACCAACCAGGCGGCGGTCGACTCCGAACTCGCGCTGCTCGCGCAAAGCCGTCCGCCGATCAACGGATTCGTGCTCAATCCCCTTTATCGCAATGACCATCCCGGCTCCTTCGTGGAAGGCCAGGTGGTCAAGGTCTCGCGGCTGGACGGACCGGGTTACGAATATGCGCAGGCCCTGATCGACCATGCGATCACGGCCGAGCAGACGGGATTACTCGGGCGGGCCTATGTGGACCTCTACGGCATCCACCCCACGGGCGACGAATGGCTGGAGGCTACGGTGCGGGAACTGGCCGCGCTGGGCTTCGACCGCGACGAGGAGCGCACGCCGGCAACGTTCCCGGCCACGGCGCGGTTTGACGCGCCCGTGCTTTATTTCGGGTGGTATGCGGGCAGCCTCAACGGCCCCTTTGCCCTGCCGGGATTCCGGTTTCCGCCGGGAGCCGTAGCGCTGCATATTCACAGCTACTCGGCCGCGACGCTGAACTCGCCGACCGAAGGCTGGTGCGGCCCGTTGATTGCGCGGGGTGTGACAGCGACCGTGGGGAACGTGTTTGAGCCCTACCTCCAGTTCACCCATGAGCCTGACCTCCTCCTGCGCGCGCTCGCCCGCGGCGACACATTCGGCGACGCCGCGGCCTATGCGATGCGGGTGTTGAGCTGGCAAAGCATCGCGATCGGCGACCCGCTTTACCGGCCGTTTGCCGTCACGCTGGAAAAACAGCTGGCGAACCTCCCGCAACTGCCGCCGTCGCTCGCCGCCTATGCCGTGCTGCGCGAGGCCAATTTACTCGAGGCCGGAGGGAAAAAGGAAGAAGCCCTCGCGTTCCTGCGCCGCGAGACGCAGTCCCATCCCGGATTGCCCCTGGCCCTCGCCCTGGCGGCCCGGTTGGAGGCCGCCGGGGATCCCGCGGCGGCCGCGCAGGCGCTCGAGGCGGCGGCGGGCAGGACAGAATTTCAAACCGACGAATGGGCCTTGGCCCGCTTCGCCGCGCACCGGCTCATGGTGGACGGCGCGGCGGGCAAGGCCGTGCTGGTTTACCAACACTTGTTTTCAGACGGGAAACTGCCGCCCGAGTTGCGTACCGCGTGGCTGGACGAGGCCCGGTTGGCGGCCGTCAAGGCCGGCGACAAGCTTCAGGCGGCCGATTGGGAGCGCGAGCTGGGATTGATCGCTCCGCTTCCGGCGGGAAAAAAGTAGGGCGGGTCCGTAGACCCGCCCGGGCTGAAACCGGCATGAAGCCCGAACGAGGACCCTTAAAACTTGTCGACGATCCGGTCCGCGAGGCCGTAGGCGATGGCTTCCTCGGCGTTGAGGTAGAAATCACGGTCGGTGTCGCGGTTGATGCGCTCGAGCGGCTGGCCCGAGGCCTTGGCGAGGATCTCGTTCAACTCGGCGCGGAGTTTTTCCATTTCCTTCGCCTGGATGTTGATGTCCGTCGCGGGTCCGACCATGCGGCCCGAAATCAACGGCTGGTGGATCAGTACGCGGGAATGGGGGAACAGCAGGCGGCGGCCCTTCGGGGCGGCGCAGAGGAGGATGGAACCCATGGACGCGGCCATACCGGTGACCACGACCGTGATGGGGGAGGTGACGAGGTGCATCGCATCGTAGACCGCCATGCCGGCGGTGACCGAGCCGCCCGGGGTGTTCATGTAGAAGGTGATGTCCTTGCCCGGCGCATCGGACTCGAGATACAGCAACTTTTCGGTGATGTCCTTGGCCGTCTCGTCGGTCACGGCGCCCCAAAGGAAAATCTTCCGCTGCTCCAGGAACTTCTTCTGCATGAGCATCGCCACCGGGGCGTGACGATTCCGGGAGCTTTCCTTCGGTTCATCATCGTCATCGTCGTCATCGTCGGCGCGCGGGAGCGGGGCGGAAAGACCGGGCTGGAGATTATCGAAATGCATAGGGCGCCAACGTTGGCGGGCGGGCGGTATTTGGCAAGTGCGGGCGTGGTTTGGGTCGTGAGGGAGTTTGAGATCAATCCTTCCAACTTGGTTTCGCGCAGAGACGCAAAGACGCGGAGCAGGGCATGGCATTGGGCTCGTAACCCGGAATTTCCCTCGGGAGGCACGGAAGCCACCGAGATCAATCATCGGCGAACGACGCTGCGTTCTCCGTGCCTCTGTGTGAAAATTGCCTTTATCCCTGCGGCTTTGTGTCTCTGCGCGAAACTGTACCACTTCTCGCTTGGTGCGCGCCTTGCTCTTGTCAGTGCAATTCACAGGATAGCACTACACTCGTTTCCGCACATGCCCGTTCAACGCATCTCCGGTCGCATCGTCGATGTCCTCCACCGCGAGGAATATCCCGGGACGGTCGAGATTGCCGGCGGGATCATCCGCCGCATCCGGCGCGACCGGCGCGCGCTCGGGCCCGGGCTGATCATGCCGGGGCTGGTGGATGCTCACATTCACATTGAGAGCTCGATGTTGCCGCCGGCGGAGTTTGCCCGGCTGGCCGTGGTGCATGGCACGGTGGCCACGGTGTCGGATCCCCACGAGATCGCGAACGTGCTCGGGGTGGCCGGGGTGAACTACATGATCGCAGAGGGGCATCGGACGCCCTTCAAGTTCTGCTTTGGCGCCCCGTCCTGCGTGCCGGCGACCCCGTTTGAGACCGCGGGTGCCGCGCTGCCGGCGCGGGCGGTGGCCCGGCTGCTGGCCAGAAAAGACATCGGCTATCTCGCCGAGGTGATGGATTTCCCCGGTGTGCTCCGGGGCGGCCGCGAGGTTCTGGCCAAGATCGCCGCAGCCCGGCGGCTGGGAAAACCCGTCGACGGCCATGCGCCGGGCCTGCGCGGGCGCGCGGCGGCCGCGTACGCCGCCGCCGGGATCGCGACCGACCACGAGTGCTTCACCCTGGCCGAGGCGAAGGACAAGCTGCGCGCCGGGATGAAGATCCTGATCCGCGAGGGCTCGGCCGCGCGGAATTACGCCGCGCTCGCGCCGCTGCTGAAGACGCACCCGGCGGACTGTATGTTCTGCTGCGACGACCTGCATCCGGACCTGCTCGTCCGGAGCCACATCGATGCCCACGTGCGGCGGGCGCTCGCGCTCGGGGTGAACCGTTTCGACGTGATTGCGTGCGCCTCGGTCAACCCGGTGCGGCACTACGGCCTGGCCGTCGGACTGCTGCGCGAGGGCGATCCGGCGGATCTCATCGTGGTGGATGGCTGGAAAAATTTCCGTGTGCGCCGCACCTATCTCGACGGCCGGCTGGTGGCGGCCAATGGCCGCAGCCGGCTGCCGCGGCAGCGTGCGCGGATCGTGAACAAATTCCGCGCCCGGGCCCGCACCGCCGCCGATTTTGCCGTGGAGTCGAGCGGCTTGTCCCCCAGCCGCTCCCGGCGCGTTGGGACAAAACCGCTCCTCCCTTGGATCAACGTGATCGAGGCACTCAACGGCCAGCTCATCACTCGTCGTCTCCGGCTGCGCGCGAAGGTGGTCGCCGGCAAGGCCGTGGCCGACCCGTCGCGCGACCTGCTGAAAATCGCCGTGGTCAACCGCTATGCTCCGCATGCGCCGGTGGCCGTGGGCTTCATCCGCGGCTTCGGCCTGCGCGCGGGCGCGCTGGCGTCGTCCGTGGCGCACGATTCGCACAACATCGTGGCGGTCGGGGCGGACGATGCGTCGCTCGCCGCGGCGGTGAACCTGGTGATCAGGCACCGCGGTGGAGTCAGCGTCGTGGGCCGGGGAAAACGCGAGGTGCTCCCGCTAGCCATCGCGGGGCTGATGTCGGCGGACGACGGCTACGCCGTGGCGCGGAGCTACACCGGTGTCGACCGGCTGGCCAAGCGGCTGGGCTCGAAACTCGATGCGCCGTTCATGACCCTTGCCTTCATGGCACTGCTGGTGATCCCCGACCTGAAGTTGAGCGACCGCGGCCTGTTTTCCGGCACCCGCTGGGCGTTTCAGCCGCTGTTGGAGGAGTAGACGACGCCCGCAGCGGGATGCTGGAGCGGGAGAGGAGGAAGGCAGTCCGCCTCGATTACTTGGCGGGTTTCGCGTTCCAAACGCCGAGCGCGTCGGGCGAGCCCTGGGTCCGGACGCCATTGTCGGTCAGGATCTCCTCGGTGGCAGCGACCATTTCCGCGCGCGGGAAAACCATCGTTTCGGCGCTGCGGGTGGCGAACTCGATGACGATGAACTCGTCCGTCGCATTGCGCAGGACTTCCACGAGGTGCAAGAGGTTCTTGATCGGAATGCCGTTGACCCTCCGCACAATCATGGTGCCCGGCGCTACGTAGCCCTTCGCCAGCCGGTGCGGAAAGAACGGCGACGGAATCAGGACGAGTTCCTCGCCGTCAAAGGCCTGCTTCGCGCCGCGGCGGGTTACCAGCGGGCTGCCGAGGATGCTGAGCACTGTGCTGGTACTGGCCCCGTTGGTGGCATTGCCGGTGAGCAAGGCGAGATAGTCCTCGGTGGCCGGCGAAAATACCAGGGGACCGTAGATGAAGTAGGAGGGATAGGCGCCCTGCAGAAAGGGAATGAGCTTGTGGTAGCGGGCCTCGACGGGCAACGCCACCGGGATTTCCTTCCCGCCACGCAGCACGGTCAGGGGTACCGTGCCGCCGCTGGCAATTTTCTGGGCCAGGTAGGTGAACCGAATGGGCGGGTAGTCGCCGAATTTGATCATGCCCTGGTCGTCGATGGGAGTGTCGCCGATCTTTGTGACCACATCCCACTGTCTGAGGGGATAGGCCGGGTCATTGCTGTAGGGCGCGCGTACGACCAGGCCCTTGACGTTCTTGTCGAGCTTGAGGTACGCGCGGAGGGCCGGGTTTTCGAGCGACTGAAATTCATCGAAGATGCCGGGCTTGCCGTCGTAGTGGCCGTCGGCGATGTCCTTGAGGAAGAGCTCGATCTCCTCGCAGGGGATGATGTAGCCGATGTTTTGGGTGTTGGTGAGATGGCTGAAGGCGAGGCCGATCATCTTGTCGCCCACGAGGGCCGGTCCGCCACTGTTGCCCGGGTTGATCGCGGTGTCGATTTGCACGCGCAGGCCGAAGACGGGGAAATTATAGGAAGCGAACTCGAGGCGGGAAACGATGCCCTTCGTGATCGAGAGGCTGGCGCCGCCGGTTGGGAAGCCGTACACGAGCACCGGATCCTTGATCTGGGGCAGGGCGCTCGCCCGTGGCAGCGCAGGGTGGGTGTCGAAGAACGACGCGTCATCCAGCTTGAGCACGGCCAGGTCGATACCCGGCGCGAGGGTCTCAACGGTGGCGGAAATCTTGTCGCCGGCCTGGTTGGCCTGGATCTGCACCTGGCTGGCGTAAAGCACGACGTGGGCGTTTGTGAGGATACGCTGGCCCTCGATGACGATGCCGCTGCCGGTCACCTCGCGGGCGGCTTGCTTGGTCCAGGGTTTGGTCAGATCCGGGGCGCGTATGGTGGAGAACACCTTCACGATGGAATTCTCCGCCATGGCGGCGGGGGCCTTGTCCGGGGCATCCTGCGCGTGGACCGCAATCGGGGCCGAAACAAGCAGGGTGATCAGCAGCAGGCCGGGCGGTACGCGGGGAAAACGTACGGGGTGGGGCATGGATTGGAAATACGAGGGAAACGGCCGCGAAACGCCAGATCGCATTTCCAAATCCCGGTCAGAGGGGCGCTCGTGGCTGCGGCCCGTTCAATAGCGAACTTTATCCGGTTTGTTCGCCCAGGCCTTGAATGCCTTTTGCGCCTCATCGCGCAGCAGCGGGTCCATGCGGATCGAGCGTTTCTCGGGCGTGAGCGGCATTTGTCCGTAGATGAAATCGTCGTCGAAACCAATGGCCGCCGCATCGCCCCGGGTGTTGCCGTAATAAACGGTCGGGATCCGCGCCCAGTAGATCGCGGCGAGGCACATCGGGCAGGGCTCGCAACTGGTGTAGAGCTCGCAGTCGGCCAGCTGGAAAGTCCCGAGTTCGCGGCAGGCCGTCCGGATAGCGGTCACCTCGGCGTGGGCGGTGGGATCGTTGGTCGACGTCACCTGGTTGCTGCCGCGGGCGATGACCCGGCCCTCGCGCACCACGACACAGCCGAACGGGCCGCCGCGGTTGCCGCGCATGCCTTCCTCGGCGAGTTGGATGGCTTCCCGCATGAAAGTTTCCGGGTTCGGGTTCATGGCCAAAGGGGCCGCAGGAGAGGGCAGGGCGGACGCTTCGTCAACGGCTTTTCATATTTTTGAATAGGGGCTGGCAGGTGGCAGCGTCCAAGCTTACACCTTCGTCCTCACCATGAAATCAACCGTCGTCGAAGGCTTGGAGATCACCGGGCCGATGAACCCCCGTTACGCTGAAATCCTCTCGCCCGAGGCCTGCCGGTTCCTTGCCGGTCTCTTCCGCGAGTTTGGCCCCCGCCGCGAGCAGTTGCTCGCGAAGCGGGTGGAGCGCCAGCGCGAGATCGATGCGGGCCGGCTCCCGGATTTCCTGCCCGAGACGGCGCACATCCGCGGCGGCAACTGGCGGGTTCCGCCGCCGCCGCCCGACCTGCTCGACCGCCGCACCGAGATCACCGGCCCCGTGGAGCGCAAGATGGCGATCAACGCCCTCAACTCGGGCGCGCAATGCTGGATGGCCGACTTCGAGGACGCCAACTCCCCCACGTGGAGCAATGTCATCGAGGGCCAGATCAACATGCGCGACGCGGTCAACCGCACGATCACCTACACCAACCCCGAGGGGAAGGCCTACGCGCTGAAAGAAAAGACCGCGACGATCGTCGCCCGCCCGCGCGGCTGGCACATGGAGGAAAAACACGTGCTGCTCGACGGCCGGCGCGTCTCCGCCTCCCTCTTCGACTGGGGCCTCTGCTTTTTCCACAACGCGAAAAACCTGCTCGCCCGCGGCTCCGGCCCGTATTTTTACCTGCCCAAGCTGGAGAGCCACCTCGAGGCACGCCTGTGGAACGACGTCTTCATCCACGCGCAGGCCGCCCTCGGCATTCCGCGCGGCAGCGTCCGCGCCACCGTGCTGATCGAGACGATCCTCGGCGCCTTCGAGTCCGAGGAGATCCTTTACGAGCTGCGCGAGCACGCCTCGGGCCTCAACTGCGGCCGCTGGGACTACATTTTCAGCGTCGTGAAGAAACTGCGCAACCGCCCGGAATACCTCTTTCCCGACCGCACGCTGATCACCATGACGGTGCCGTTCCTCCGCTCCTACTGTTTCCACGTGATCCAGGTCTGCCACCGGCACGGTGCCTACGCGATGGGCGGCATGGCCGCGCAGATCCCGATCCGGAACGACCCGGCGGCGAATAACGCGGCGATGGAGAAGGTGCGGATCGACAAGGAACGCGAGGCCGCGGACGGTCACGACGGCACCTGGGTGGCGCATCCCGGGCTGGTGCAGATCGCGCTCGAGGCGTTTGCGAAGCACATGAAGGGCCCGAACCAGCTCGACCGGCTCCGCGAGGACGTGAAGGTCACCGCCGCGGACTTGCTCGCGCCCTTCCACGGCCCGATCACCGAGCACGGCGTGCGCTGGAACATCCACGTCGGCATCCGCTACCTCGAGGCCTGGCTGGGCGGCTCCGGCGCCGAGCCGATCCACAACCTGATGGAGGACCTCGCGACCTCCGAGATCTCCCGCTCGCAGCTCTGGCAGTGGCTCCGTTTCTCGGCCAAGCTGGACGACGGCCGCCCGGTCACCTTCGCCCTGTACGAGAAGTTGCTCGGCGAGGAGTTGGCGAAAATCCGCGTCGAGTACGGTGACGCCGTTTACGACGGCGGTCACTTCAAGGAGGCGACGGAACTCTTCATGCGGATGGTGAAGAGCGGGCAGTTCGACGAGTTCCTGTCGCTGCCGGCCTATGAGCTGCTGAGCTGAGGGCTCCGAATGATCTTCGACCAAATACTGGTTGCCTGCTGCTCACGGGGCCGTGGGGAATTGGGAGTTGGGAATTTGTAATTGGTCCGATCCCTTCCTGCACGCATGCCCACGCTGGCTGAGATCAATGAAATGGACCGGGCCGCGTTCACCGCGGTGCTGGGCGGGCTGTTCGAACATTCCCCCTGGGTGGCGGAGGAGACGTGGGACCGGCGGCTTGGCCTGAGTAGCCTTGGCGAAGCAGGCCCCTTTCGCGAGGCCGCGCAGCTGCAGGCTGAACTTTGTGCGACCATGCGCGGTGCCTCGCGCGAGCGGCAGCTCGCGTTGATCCGGGCCCACCCCGATCTGGCGGGACGGCTCGCCCTTGCGGGAAAACTCACGGCGGAATCCACCCGTGAACAGGCGAGTGCGGGCCTGACGGGAATGGGCGCGGATGAATTTGGCGCGTTCCAGAAGTTGAACGACGCCTATCGCGCGCGCTTCGGCTTTCCCTTCATCATTTGTGCCCGGCTCAACGCCCGGGCCGCAATTCTGTCCGCAATGCAGACAAGGATTTCAAACACGCCCGAACAGGAGCACGCCGCCGCGCTCGCCGAGATCGAAAAAATCGCCGGGCTCCGGCTGCAGGATGTCCTGAAGACCTGAGGCACCAAGAGACACACCAAATACACGAAAGAGGAAAATCACTCCCCATTTCGTATGTTTCGTGTATTTCGTGGTGAACATTTTTTTCGTCATGCCCGCCAAACTCAGCACCCACGTCCTCGACCTTACGCTTGGCAAGCCAGCCGCCGGGTTGTCCATCGAACTCTGGCGACACGACCCGAAGCCGGTGCTGCTCAAGACGGTCGTGACGAACGCCGACGGCCGCACCGACGCGCCCTTGCTTGCGACCGCAGACATGGCAACCGGCACCTACGAACTGGTGTTCCGGGTGAAGGAATATTTTTCCGTCCGCGGCGTGGAATGCACGTTTCTCGATCGCGTGCCCGTGCGCTTCGGGATCACCGATGTGAACGGCTCCTATCATGTCCCGCTGCTGGTCACGCCGTGGGCGTACAGCACCTACCGCGGAAGCTGATGCGTGCGAAACCCGATGCGCTGACGCAGGCGGCCGCGTTGCTGGCCCGCCGGCTGGACCAGCTTGGCCGGGTCTCGGACGAGCCCGACCGGCTCACCCGCACGTTCCTCTCGCCGGCGATGGAGCGGGCCAACGCGCTCGTGGGCGGCTGGATGAAGGAGGCCGGGCTGGCGGTGCGCGAGGATGAGACGGGCAACCTCATCGGCCGGGCGGAATCGGCCCGGTCCGGGGCCAGGACCTTCCTGCTCGGCTCGCATCTCGATACCGTCCGCAATGCAGGCCGGTTCGACGGTCCGCTCGGGGTGCTGCTCCCGATCGTGGCGCTGGCCGAGCTGCGCCGGCGCGGTGTGGCGCTGCCCTTCGCCGTCGAGGTCCTGGGTTTTTCGGAGGAGGAGGCGGTGCGCTTTTCCGGCGCCTACCTGGGCAGCAAGGCTTACACCGGGCGGTTGCGGGTGGGTGACTTGGATTTACGCGACGCCCGCGGCAACACGCTGCGCGCCGTGATCGAGGCGCACACGGGGACCGGGAAGAAATTCGCGCCGCCGGCCCGCGTTCACGCCCCGCGTGACGTGCTGGGTTACCTCGAGGTTCACATCGAGCAGGGCCCGGTGCTCGAGTCGGAAAAGCTGCCGGTGGGCGTGGTGTCGGCCATCGCCTGCCAGATCCGCGGCCGGCTGACCTTCCGGGGCAAGGCGGGGCACGCCGGCACGACCCCCATGCGGCTGCGGCGCGACGCGCTCGCCGGGGCCGCTGAATTCGTGCTGGCCGCGGAGGCCTTCGCGCGCCGCCAGCCGCAGCTGGTCGCCACCGTGGGCACGATCTCGGTCGTCGCCGGGGCGGCCAACGTCATTCCCGGCGAGACCGTGCTTTCCCTCGATGTGCGGCATCCGCTCGACGCGAAGTGCCACGAGGCGCGGACCCGCCTGCTGGCGCTGGCGCGGCGGATCGCGCGGCGGCGCGGGCTCACCGTGCGGTGGCAGCCGACGATGGATCACCGCGCGGTCGCCTGCGCGCCGCGGCTGACCTCCTTGCTCGCGCAAAGCGTGCGGGCCATGCAGGGGCGCAGCCTGGCGCTGGTCAGCGGAGCCGGCCACGACGCGGTGGTCATGTCCACCCTGACACCCGTCGCGATGCTCTTCGTCCGCTGCCGCGGCGGCCTGAGCCACCACCCCGACGAATACGCCTCGCCGGCCGACCTGGAAACCGCGCTGCGGGTGGTGGTGGATTTTCTTGAGCGCCTGGCGAAACGTACCGAAACCTGAAATTTTGGCCACAGATCACACGGATGGGCACGGATTGCGGATCCCAAACATCGAACCATTTTAACAGAAGGTAACGGAGGAAACGAAGAGCCGGTCCTTTGTCTGCTTCGTTCTCTCCATTGCCTTCGGTAAACCCGTTTTGAGACCTGTGCTTCTTATCAGTGTCCATCTGTGCAATCTGTGGCTAAAAAAATTCGATGAATAACAGCCGGCTTGAACTTGTGGTACGCAACGGGCGTCTGGTCACGCCCGAGGGCGTGCTCCGCGCCGATTTAGCCGTGGCGCTCGGGCGCATCGTCAAGATCGCGCCGAAGATCACGGACGCCACCGAGGCGGTGCTCGACGCCAAGGGGAGCTATGTCTTTCCGGGCATAATCGATGCCCACGTGCATTTCAACGAGCCGGGCCGGGCCGACTGGGAAGGGCTGGCCACCGGATCGGCCGCCCTGGCGGCGGGCGGCGGCACGGCATTCTTCGACATGCCGCTGAACTCCGAGCCGCCGGTGCTCGACGCCGCGCGGCTCCGCGAGAAGCGGGCACTGGCGGAGGAAAAATCGTGCGTGGACTTTGCACTCTGGGGCGGGCTCGTGCCCGGCAACATGGACAAGCTCGCCGGCCTGCGCGACGCCGGGGCGGTCGGACTGAAGGCCTTCATGTGCAACAGCGGGATCGACAGTTTCCCGCGGGTGGACGCCGCTGCACTGCGCGAGGGCATGAAGCGGGCGGCCAAGCTCGGAATGCTGGTCGCGGTTCATGCCGAGGACGACGCTCTCGCGGCCAAGTTCACCGCGGAGCAAAAGGCCAAGGGACGCATCAATGCCCGGGCCTGGCTCGATTCGCGCCCGGTCGAGGTGGAGCTGGCGGCGATCCGCACGGCGCTGGAACTGGCGGGTGAGACGGGTTGCGCGCTGCACATCGTGCATGTGAGCAGTCCCGAGGGCATCGCGCTCATCACCGAGGCGCGGGCGCAGCGCGTCGATGTCACGGCCGAGACCTGCCCGCATTATCTGCTCTTGAACGACAAGGATGTCGTCCGTCTGGGCGCGCCGGCCAAGTGCGCCCCGCCGATCCGCGACGAGAAGCGACGGATCTCGCTCTGGCAGGAGCTGCGCGCCGGCGAAATCCAGACCGTCGGTTCCGACCATTCGCCGGCACCGCCGGAGATGAAGACGTCCAAGGACTTTTTCGAGCTTTGGGGCGGCATCGGCGGCTGCCAGCATGGGTTCGAGCTGATGTTTTCCGAGGTGGCGGCGACGGCGGACAAGGATCTGCCGCTGCTCGCCGCGGTGCTGGCGCGCAATGTCGCGCGCCGCTTCCGGCTGGGCGAACGCAAGGGCCTGATTGCAGAGGGGCGCGACGCCGATTTCTCGCTGCTCGCCTTCGGCAAGGAACGGGAGATCAGTGCCGACGAGCTGTGGACCCGCCATCGGATCAGTCCGTATATCGGACGCCGCAGCCGGGTGCGTGTGACGCACACGTTTGTCCGCGGTTGTGCCGCCTGGAGCGAAGGGCGGCTGGCCAGCCCGGCGCCGAAAGGGCAATTCCTCCGGCCGGCATAAGATCGCTGATTTTTGACCACGGATGGGGGATCATAGACCATCGAGCCATTTTACAGGAGGTAACGGAGAGAACGGAGAAGGCGCAGGATCGAATCTCTGTTTCCTCCGTTACCTCCTGTAAAACGATCGGGATTTGGGATCGGGATTTTTATCCGTGCCCATCCGTGTAATCCGTGGTTAAAGGATTTTATTTTATGAGTCCCCATCTCGGCCAGACCCGCACCCATATTGGCATCCGGCACGCGTTGATCTCGCCGGACGGTCACGTGAAGAGCAACGTGCCGGGCATCACGGATGCCGCGACGATCATCCTCATCTCAGAGGCGATGGGGGCGAAGTTCGCACAGGTGCTGGTGACGTTTGAAGCTGACGGGCGCGCCGCTCTGCCAGCCAACGGGATTGAGACCGCCGGGTATTTCGAAACCGGCGGCGGCACGCTCACGATTGGCCGAAACAAACAGCGCTGCGAAGCCGGGAGCTTTTTCTTTTCGCCGGCGGGCCAGGCTTGGTCAATCGCCGCGCCCGTTCCTGGCACGCGTGTAACACTCTTCCAGAAAAAATTCACGCCGCTCGCCGGCGTTGCAATGCCGAAGGCAATGGTCGGCCATGCCTCGGAGGTAATAGGCCAGCCCTTCCTCGGCGACCCCAACGCAGTCCTGCAGGTGCTTTTGCCCGACGTCCCGGCGTTCGACCTGGCGATGAACATCTTTACCTACCAGCCGGGTGCGACGCTGCCGTTCGTCGAAACGCACATCATGGAGCACGGACTCCTGATGCTGACGGGGCAGGGAATTTACCGCCTGGAGGAGGCGAGGTACCGGGTCACTGCGGGCGACGTGATCTGGATGGCGCCGTACTGTCCGCAGTGGTTCGTCGCGAAGGGCCGGACACCGTCGAGCTACCTTTACTACAAGGACGTGAACCGGCCGGCGCTGTGAGAATCGGATTTTTTTCGCCACAGATTACACGGATGGGCAAGGATACCGGAGGATCTGGATCTTATCAGGGTTATCTGTGCAATCCGTGGTTAAATGATCCGGGAGGAGAAAAGGGGTTGGTTGAGGTTTCGTTTGCCCGGTCCGGGAATTGCTGACATCTGGTTACCATGACAGGTTCTTCCTCAGGCTCGGCCGCTTCGGAGGCCGCCCGCTGCTTCGAATTCACGCTCAACGGCGAGACCGTGAAGGTCGAGAACGCCGCGGCGACGACCACGCTGCTGGAATTCCTGCGGCAGCAAGGCCACACGGGCAGCAAGCGCGGCTGTGACGAAGGGGACTGCGGCGCCTGCACGGTGGCGCTGCTGGAGCGCGACGCCGCGGGAAAACCCACGTACCGGGCGATCAACAGCTGCATTGCGCTCCTGCCGATGTTTGCCGGCCGCGAGGTGGTGACGGTTGAGGGGCTGGCGGTGCGGAAGGGATCGACCGATTCGACAAGCTCACGGCAGGCGGCCTCACCGCTGGCGGGGCTGCATCCCGTGCAGGGCGAGATGGTGAAGCACTACGGATCGCAGTGCGGTTATTGCACGCCGGGCTTTGTGGTCTCGATGTTCGAGGCCTATTATCGGAAGGACTGCCGGGAACCGCGGCAGATCAGCGACCAGTTGTGCGGCAATCTTTGCCGCTGCACGGGGTACCGGCCCATTCGCGACGCGGCGGTCGCGGCCCTCGCGCAGCGCGCCACGGCCGGGGCGGCCGATCGTTTTCAGCTGCGCCTGCAGGCGCCGGTGGCTGCGCCTGCGGCGCTCGATTATGCCGGCGCGGCGGAACGGTTTTTTCGGCCGACGTCGCTGCCGGAACTTTTCGCGCTGATGCAGGCGCAGCCCACGGCCCGGCTGGTGGCGGGCGCGACGGAGATCGGCGTCGAGCTGAACAAGAAGTTCAAGGCCTTCCCGCTGCTGATCTCGACCGAGGGGGTGTCGGAGCTCACTCGGGTCGAGGCGACTCCCACGGCCTGGCGCATCGGCGCGGCGGCGACGCTCACCGTGGTGGAGGAGGCCGTGGCGGCGGAATTCCCCTCGCTGGCCAAGATGCTGCGGGTCTTCGCCTCGCGGCAGATCCGCAACCGGGCCACGCTCGGCGGCAACCTGGCCACGGCCTCGCCGATTGGCGACAGCGCGCCGGTGCTGCTAACCCTCGATGCCGAGCTGGTGCTCGCCTCGGCCGCGGGCGAGCGGACCGTGCCGTTGGCGGAATTTTTCACCGCGTATCGCCAGACGGTGCTGCGGCCTGGCGAGATCATCCGCGAGGTCCTGCTGCCGCGCGGCGGCCCGGCGGCCGGGCAGGTGCGGCGGGTGGATTTTCTGAAGGTATCGAAACGGCGCGAGCTCGACATCAGCATCGTGGCGGCCGCGCTCCTGGTGGATTGCGATGCCGGCGGCGTGGTGCGCCGCGCGCGCATCGCGTTCGGCGGCGTGGCGGCGACGCCGCTCCGGGCGCGCCAGGCCGAGACGGCGCTGGAAGGACGGAAACTGGCGGACGCGGCCGACGCGGTGGCCCTGGCGCTGGGTGCCGAATTCAAGCCGATCGACGATGTGCGCAGCGGCGCGGAGTACCGGCGCGGACTGGTGGCGGGCCTCTGGCGGAAATTTGTGTCGGGCGAGCAAAGCGATGCCCAGGACGGGGAACTCGGATTCACGCATGGCCAGGGTTGGCCCACCGGGGACGATTCGCGGGAGCTGACGCACGAGAGCGGCGTGGGCCATGTGACGGGCGGCGCGCAATACGCGGACGACCTGGCACACCAGCGGCCGATGCTGGACGTGTGGCCGGTGATGGCGCCCCATGCCCGGGCGCGCATCAAGCGCCGCGATGCCACGAAGGCGCGGCAGGCGCCCGGCGTGGCGGCGGTGCTGCTGGCGGAAGACATACCCGGGCAGAACAACACGGGGCCGGTGCGGCACGACGAGCCGCTGCTGGCGACGGACGACGTGTTGTTTCACGGGCAGCTGATTGCGCTGGTGGTGGGAGATTCCCTGCGGGCGTGCCGGGCCGCGGCGGCATTGGTGGAGGTCGAATATGAACCGCTGCCGCCGGTCGTGGGCCTGAAAGACGCCATCGCGCAGGAAAGCTACCATACCGAGCCCCACACGATGAAGCGCGGCGATTGTGCGGTGGTCCTGGCGGCCGCGCCGCTGCGCCTCGAAGGGGAGTTTGAATTTGGCGGACAGGAGCATTTTTACCTCGAGAGCCAGGCCGCGTGGGCCGAACCGGTCGAGAATGGCTGCGTGCTGGTGTGTTCCTCGACGCAGCATCCCTCGGAAATTCAGGCGATGGTGAGCGAGGTGCTGGATATCACCCGCAACAAGGTGGTCACGCAGTCGCCGCGCATGGGCGGCGGGTTCGGCGGCAAGGAGACGCAGGGCAACGCGTGGGCGGCGCTGGCCGCGCTGGCCGCGATGAAGACCGGCCGGCCGGTGAGGGTGCAGCTCGATCGCGATGTCGACATGGCCATGACGGGCAAGCGCCATCCGTTCTGGTCCCGGTTTTCCGTGGGGCACGACCGGGAGGGCCGCATCCTGGCGGCGGACGTCGCGCTCGTGTCCGACGGCGGCTGGTCGCTCGACCTTTCGCAGGCGATCCTCGACCGTGCCCTGTTCCACCTCGACAACGGCTATTATCTGCCGGCGGTGTGCTTCACCGGACGGGTGGCGAAGACCAACGTGACATCGCACACCGCCTTCCGCGGTTTTGGCGGACCCCAGGGCATGCTGGTCATGGAGGAAATCATGGACCGCGTGGCGCGCCGGCTTGGGCTGCCCCCGGAGACGGTGCGCGAACGGAACCTCTACCATGGCGCGGGAGAGACGAACACGACGCATTACGGCGAGGAGATCGGCGACAACCGGCTGGGGGCGTGCTGGCAGGGCGTGCTGGCGCAGGCAAAGTTCACGGAGCGGCGCGAGGCCGTGGCGGGGTGGAACCGTTCGCATGCGGGCGTGAAACGCGGGCTGGCGGTGACGCCGGTGAAGTTTGGCATTTCGTTCACCCACATCCCCTACAATCAGGCGGGCGCACTCGTACTGATTTATCATGATGGCACGGTGCAGGTGAATCATGGCGGCACCGAGATGGGGCAGGGCCTGCACACGAAGGTTCTCGGGGTGGCGATGCGCGAGCTTGGCCTCCCAGCCGGCTACATCCGCCTGATGATCACGAGCACCGACAAAGTGCCCAACACCTCGGCGACTGCGGCGTCATCCGGCGCAGATCTCAACGGTGCCGCCGTGGCGGCGGCCTGCATCACTCTGCGCGAGCGGCTCACGCCCGTGGCGGCCGAGATGCTCAAGATTTCCGTGGATAAGGTGGTATTCGAGCACGGCCACGCCGTCGAGCGCGGCACGCAGAACCGGGTGCCGTTCGGCAAGGTCTGCGGCCGGGCCTATGCGGACCGGGTGAGCCTTTCGGCGACGGGTTACTATCGCACGCCGGGCATCCACTGGGACTGGGCGACGGCGTCGGGCCGGCCGTTTCACTATTTCGCGAACGGGGCGGCGGTGGCCGAGGTGGAGGTGGACGGCTACTCAGGCATGCACCGCGTGCTGCGGGTGGACGTGGTCCAGGATGTCGGCCAGTCCCTGAATCCCAGCATCGACCGCGGGCAGATCGAGGGCGGATTCGTGCAGGGGATGGGCTGGCTCACACGCGAGGAGTTGAAGTGGGATCAGAAAGGCCGGTTGCTGACGCACAGCGCGAGCACCTACCAGATCCCGGCCTTCAGCGACGCGCCGGCCGAGATGCACGTGAGCCTCCTGCCGGATGCACCGCAGGCGAACGTGATTCACGGCAGCAAGGCGGTGGGCGAGCCGCCGCTGATGCTGGCGTTCTCGGTGCGCGAGGCGATTCGCGACGCCATTGCGGCTTTCGGGGTTCCGGGCGGCGAGGTCCGGCTCGCGTCGCCGGCGACGGGCGAGGCGATTTTCGCGGCGGTCCGGGCGCGGCTAAAAGGCTGAGAGGCTTTGGGGGGCGGAATGACAATCACGGTTGGAGCAGCGACCTCCCGGTCGCTGTCTGAACGCGACCGGGAGGTCGTGTCTCCAATAGACGATTCGTAGCGGAGCCGCTTCCGGCTCCGCCGCGGAACGGGAAGCCGTTCCGTTACGGGCAATCGCCTGCAAGCAGCCTCCTACCTGGGGCTTACTTCAGGACCTCGATCCGCACGTTGCGCAGGTCGTAGGGCATGCCCTCGAGTTGGAAGCCGACGGTGCCCTCGGCGGGCTTGCAGCCGGTGACGTGGTTCTGGGCGAGGCCGTTGATGGTGACGTCCATGGTGCCGTCGCGGCAGACGATGTCGCAGGTGTTCCACTCGCCGAACGGCTTTTCGTTGCTGGGCTGCTGGCGGTCGAGCTGGGGCGTGCGTGCGCCCGGAGGGGTGGTGAGCTTCTCGGTGAAGGCGGGGGTGCCGCCCATGGGCAGAATGTCGCCGGCGCGGGTGGGCTTGGTCTGGACCTGGAAGCACACCGGCCACTGGGTCCCGTTGACCGGACCGGAGGCGATGTGGATCAGCACGCCGCTGTTGCTGTTCTTGACCGGATCGGCCGGCCAGCGCCATTCGACGTGGAGCTTGTAATTCTTGTAGCTCGCGGTTGTGGCCAGATAGCCGATGGGCGCCCCGGTGACGGCGATGACACCGCCGTCCTTGTAGGAGCAGACCGCCTTGATGTCGGTCGCGGGACTGACGACATACTGCCAGCCGGCGAAGTCATGGCCGTTGAAGAGGTCCACGGCTTTGCCGGGCGACTGGGCGCGGACGGTGGCCGAGGCCAGACCGAGCAGGGAGGCGGTGAACAGAAGCAGGAATCGGGGGGAGGGGATGATGCGGGGCATGGTGGAAAGAGACTGCCAGAGATTTTTCCGAGGCGAAGCAGATTATTTCGCGCAAAGGCGCAGGGACGCAGAGAAAGGCGGAAGGCGAGGGATGAAACGGGACTTTATCATGTCATCCGGATTCGGGTGATGTGAAATGCATCCAACGGGCGTCCGCAAGGGACGCCCCTACGTTCAGCCGTTGTTAAAACACGCCGCGCCCGGATCCGGTCCCCGATCATTTTGCTCCTGCTCTGCGCCCTTGCGCCTATGCACGAAATAAATCCGGCCCAAAGAAATGCCGGCTGGCCGCTCGCGGTCACTTGGCTGGCGGGCCGGGATTGGCGGGGGCGCCGGGTTTCCAGAGGGGCGAGGGCACGTGGGCTTCTTCCATCAATCCGCGGATGTGGGCAACGACGTCGGGGTGGGTGGCGGCGACGTCATGTTTTTCCCCCAGGTCGGCTGCGAGGTCGTACAGCTCGATCTTGCCGGTGAGCATCGGGATGCGGACCGCCTTCCAGTCGCCCCAGCGGACGGCCTGCGAGGAGGCACCTTCGTAGAATTCCCAGTACAGGTAATTGCGCGCCTGCTGGTCCTTGGCCCGGCCGAGGATCGCGGGCAGGAGGCTGATCCCATCCAGGTGATCGGGCGGACGGACACCGGCGATTTCAGCAGCGGTGGGCAGGAAGTCGCCGAAATAGCCGACTTGGTCGGAGACCGCGCCGGCGGCCACGTGGCCGGGCCAGCGGACGATCAGCGGCTCGCGGATGCCGCCCTCGTAGAGGTCGCGCTTGATGCCGCGCAGGGGTCCGGCAGAATTGAAAAAGGCGGCGTCATGGCCACCCTCGCTGTGCGGGCCGTTGTCGGAGGTCAAAAAGACAATGGTGTTATCGGCGAGGCCGAGTTCCTGCAACCGATCGAGAATGTCGCCGACCTCCTTGTCAAACAGAGTGACCATCGCCGCATAGCCTTTTTCCGGGTTTGGCCAGTCCTCCCTCGCGTAGCGGCCGTAGCCCGGAATTTCCATTCCATCGGGCCGGGCCTCGTCGTTTGCATGGGGCAGGGTCGGTGAGAAATAGAGGAAGAAGCGGCGATCCTTGTGGTCGGTGAGAAATTTCAGCGCGTCGGCGCCGATGAGATCGGCACTGTAGTCGAGCTTGGTGGTCGCGACCCCCTGGCCGTAGGGCCCGGGATTGGGTATGACATTGCGGAGTGGCACGCGCTGCTCGTTGCGCACGAGAAACGCCGGGTAGTAGTTGTGGGCGTGGGTCTGGTCGATGTAGCCGAAGAAATAATCGAAGCCCTTTTTCGTCGGCACGCCGTCGGAGCCCTCGGAGCCGAGGCCCCACTTGCCGATGAGGCCGGTGGCGTAGTTGGCCTGCTTCAGGGTCTGGGCGACCGTGACATCCTCGGGGCGCAGGTTCACCTTGGTGTTGCCCCGGATCTGCACGTGCCCGGTGTGCTGCCCGGTCATCAGCACATTGCGCGACGGCGCGCAGACGGCACAGCCGGCGTAGAATTGGGTAAAGCGGGTGCCCTGCGTGGCGAGGCGGTCGATGTTGGGCGTGGCGATGCGCTTCTGCCCGTAGCAGCCGAGATCGCCGTAGCCGATATCGTCGGCCATGATGAAGATGATGTTGGGTTTCGTTGCCGAGGCGGCGGCCTGGGCCCGGGCGGCGGTCGTGCCGATGGCGCAGAGCGGAACCAGGGCACAGAGCAGGGGCCAGGCGGCGCCGGCCCGGTCGAGGCGGAAGAGATCGGACAAGGCTGAAGGGGTTGAAAGAGGCTGCATGGTTGGGAAAAAGCGGGGGCGCTTGTCGTCCCGGCTTCAGTCGGAATCTCGGACCGGCTGAAGCCGGGACTACAAGCCGGAAGACTGTTTGGCGGACCGACTCAAACCAGCCTCCTGACGTCGGCTGCTACGATTGGTTTCAAAGACAAACCTCAGATCAGGCCCAGCTTCATCTTACCTTCTTCCGAAATCATTTGCTGATTCCACGGCGGGTCCCAGGTGATGCGGACGTCGGCGTCGCCGACCCCGGGGACGAGCAGGATCTTGCCCTTGGCATCCTCGGCGATGGCGGGGCCCATGCCGCAGCCGGGTGCGGTCAGAGTCATGGCGACGACCACCTTGTGTCCGCCGTCGTCCTTTTTCTCGATGTCCATCGAGTAAACGAGCCCCAGGTCGACGATGTTCACGGGAATCTCCGGGTCAAAGACCATCCTCAGCTGGTCCCAGATGGCCGCGGGGTCAGGGGCGCCATCGGCGAGGGTCGCGGCCTTGACGGTCGTGTCGGCCACCTGCTCGCCGAGCGCGTCGCCGTCCTTGGCGTCGATCCGGAACAGACCGAAGTCGGTTTGCACCGTGAAACTCCCGCCGAGCGTCTGGTGAATCATGACCTTCGTGCCGCCGGACAGGGGCGTCTTGTCGCCGGAGGGAATCTGTGTGGCGGTGACGTCGCGGGAAAGGGTGCGGTCCTTGGTCATGGCGGAGAGCAGTTGGTAGTTTGCAGTTGGTATTTGGTGTTCGTGGTCCGGGACCGATTACTAACTACAAATTACCAACTACGGCGCGGGTGTTACTTCGCAAACTTGGCTTTGACGAGCGCGTTGAGCGCATCGTGCAGCGCTGTGTTTTCCAGGCGGGCGAGCACTTCCTCGAAGAAGCCGAAGGTGAGCAGTTCGTCGGCCTCGGGCTTGGCGATGCCGCGGGACTGGAGGTAGAACTCCTGCTCGGGGTCGATGCGGCTGCTGGTGGCTCCGTGGGTGCAGCGGACGTCGTTGGCCTGGATCTCGAGGCCGGGGAGCGAGTTGGCCTCGGCGTCGTCACTGAGCATCAGGTTGCGGTTGCTCTGGTAGGCGTCGGTCTTCTGGGCATCAGGATCGACCACGATGAGGCCCGAGAAGATGGTCCGGGCCTGGTCGCGGAGCGCGTTCTTGTAGAGGAGGTCTGACTTGGTGTTGGGCGCCTGGTGGATCTGCAGCGTGCGCTGGTCGAACTCCTGCGCGCCCTCCGCGGCGGTCAGGGCGAGCATCTCGGAGAAAGCGCCCGGGGCCTGCAGCTGCGAGAGCGACTCATGCCGGGCCTGGCGGGCGCCGAGGTGCAGGTTGAGGGACTGCACACGGGCGTCGCGGCGCACGATGGTGGAGTTGAACTGGAAGGAAAGGGTGTCGCGCGACCAGTCCTGGGCCGCGACGTAGGTGAGTTGAGCGCCATGGGCGGCGTAGAGATCGTTGGCGCCGACGGCGAGCTGGCGCTCGCCGGAGGGCGAGGGACGGGGGGCGAGGGGCGAGGGGCGATCCGCGGAGACGAAATAGTCGACGACGACGACCTTCGCGTTTTCCTCGGCGATGACGAGGGTGTGGGGGAAGACGGCAGTGCCGGCGCCCGACGCGATGTGCGTGACGACGATAGGGTCGGTGACGGCGACGCCGCGGGGAACGTAGATGAACGCGCCATCGCCGACAAAGGCGGTGTGCAAGGCGGCGAATTTTCCGGAGCCGAGCTTCTGCGGCTGGGCCATGAAGTGGGCCTTCAGGAGATCGGCATGCTTGTGGGCGGCCTCGGCGAGCGTGGTGACGATGACGCCGGGCGGGAGCGTTTGGCCGGCTGGCGTGCCGGCGACACGGTTGTTGATGAAAGTGAGGTGAGCGGAGCCGAAGGGGGAGGCTGGAGAAAGCGCGTTGGGGTCAACGCGCTCCACCTCGAAGGCATCGAGTGAAAGCGACCCGATGCTGCTGAAGCGCCAGGACTCGTCGGTGCGCTTCGGGAACGGGAGGGACGCGAACGCCGCGTAGGCGGCGCGCTTGCGGTCGAGCCACCAGGCGGGAGCGGACGCCTGCGCTGCGAGGTGCGCGGCGAAGGCCTCGGCGGTGAAACTGCCGATCGTGGACTTGGTTTCGGTGGGAGCGGAAGCGGGCATCGAAAAAATCTTTCTTCTTTATCTTAATCTTTCTCCCGGCCTTTCGGCTCTCTCACCGGGTTGCGGGAGAAAGAGGAAAGAGAAAGATTGGGCATCAGCCCACGCTGCCTTCCATCTCGAGGTCGATGAGGCGCTTGAGCTCGACGGAGTATTCCATCGGGAACTGGCGGGCGAGGTCGTTGATGAAACCATTGACGGCGAGGCTCATGGCCTGGCCCTCGGTCAGGCCGCGCTGCTGCATGTAGAAGATCATCTCCTCGTTCACCTTGGAGACGCTGGCCTCGTGCTGGGTGGCGTTGCGGTCGCCGCGGACGGTGATGGCGGGGTAGGTGTCGGTGCGGCTGTTCGTGTTGATCAGCAGCGCATCGCACTCGGTGTTGTTCTTGCAGCCCTTGAGGTGCTTCGGGATGTGGACGATACCGCGGTAAGTGCTGCGGCCCTGGCCGACGGAGATGGACTTGGCGATGACGTTGGACGTCGTCTCGTCGGCGGCGTGGATCATCTTGGCGCCGGTGTCCTGATGCTGGCCGTCGTTGGCGAGGGCGATGGAGATGACCTCGCCGCGGGCCTTGCGGCCCTTCAGGACGACTCCCGGGTACTTCATGGTGAGACGGCTGCCGATGTTGCAGTCGATCCACTTGATCTCGGCCTCCTCGTGCGCGACGCCGCGCTTGGTGACGAGGTTGAAGACGTTGTTGGCCCAGTTCTGGACGGTGATGTACTGGATCTTGGCGCCCTTGAGGGCGACGAGCTCGACGACGGCGGAGTGCAGGGTCGAGGTGGAGAACTTGGGCGCGGTGCAGCCCTCCATGTAGACGACCTCGGCGCCCTCGTCGGCGATGATGAGGGTGCGCTCGAACTGGCCGAAGTTCTCGGCGTTGATGCGGAAGTAGGCCTGGAGCGGCTGGGCGACCTTCACGCCGGGCGGGACGTAGATGAAGGAGCCGCCGGAGAAGACGGCGCTGTTGAGCGCCGAGAACTTGTTGTCGCCGGTCGGGATGACCTTGCCGAAGAACTTCTTGAAGATCTCCGGGTGTTCGCGCAGGCCCTCGGTCGAGTTGACGAAGATGACGCCCTGCTTCGAGACGAGGTCCTTGATGTTGGAGTAAGCGGCCTCGCTGTCGAACTGGGCCTCGACGCCGGCGAGGAACTTGCGCTCCTGCTCGGGGATGCCGAGGCGCTCGAAGGTCTTCTTGATGTCGTCCGGCACCTCGTCCCACGTGCGCTTGGGCTTCTGGCCCTGCGAGAGATAATAGCGGATCTTGTTGAAATCGATGTTCTCGAGATCCTTCGTGGCCCAGTGCGTGGGCATGGGCATGGAGAGGAATTTCTTCAGCGCATTGAGGCGGAACTCGAGGATCCACGGGGCCTCCTTCTTGACCGAGCTGATGTAGCGCACGGTGTCCTCGCTCAGGCCGGTGCCGGCGTCGAAGGCGTAGTCCACCTTGTAGCTGAAGTTGCCGGAGGACTGGTCAATGCCCTCGACGGGATTGGCCTCCGCGGCCGGCGGGGCGAGCGTATCGGTGTCGGTGGATGGCTTCATGTCGGAAGTGGTGTTTTGGGGGACGGACTCAGACGGCCGCGAGTTCTTTTTTGACCCAGTCGTAGCCCTTGGCCTCGAGTTCGAGGGCGAGGGACTTGTCGCCGCTCTTCACGATGCGGCCGTCCCACATGACGTGGACGTGGTCGGGCACGATGTAGTCGAGCAGGCGCTGGTAGTGGGTGATGAGCAGGACGCCCAGGTTGGGGCCACGCATGGTATTGACGCCGTCGGCGACGATGCGGAGCGCGTCGATGTCGAGACCGGAGTCGGTCTCGTCCATGAAGGCGAACTTGGGCTCGAGCATGGCCATCTGGAGGATTTCGCAGCGCTTCTTCTCGCCGCCGGAAAAGCCGTCGTTGACCGAGCGGGAGGTGAACTTCCGGTCGATCTTGAGCAGGTCCATCTTCTGGTAGAGCCGCTTGTAGTAGGCGGTAGCCTCCAGTTCCTCGCCCTCGGCGAGGCGAGCCTGCACGGCGGCGCGGATGAAGTTGGCGATGCTGACGCCGGGGATCTCGCTCGGGTACTGAAAGGCGAGAAACAGCCCGGCGCGGGCGCGCTCATCGGCTTCCATCGCGAGGATGGAGCGGCCGTCGAGCAGGACTTCACCCGACGTGATGGTGTAGTCGGGGTGGCCGGCGATGGCCTTGGCGAGGGTGGACTTGCCGGTGCCGTTCGGCCCCATGATGGCGTGGACCTCGCCGCTGCGGATCACGAGGGAGAAACCCTTGACGATTTCCTTTTCGCCGATGGCGACGTGGAGGTTTTTGATTTCGATCGAGGACATTTTGAAGGCGTGAGGCTGGAGGCGTGAGGCGGAAAAGGTGGGTCAGTTGGCGGAAGGGGCTTTGCCTGGGTCGCCGGCCGGGGTGGGGCGGGGTGAGCCGGCCGAACCACGGAAAATGATGTCCACGGACTTGGCGGCATAGGCCGCCGGGAGGATGGCGTTGACCTGATCGAGGAGCATGGGCGGGAGCTCGATGTCGTGGGTCGCGCCGGTCTGCTCGTCATGAAAATGCGCGTGCGGACGCAAGTTCGGGCAATAGCGGGTGGGGCCGCGCTCGAAATTGACCGCCCGGACAAGGTCGCACTGCACAAGGGTTTCAAGGCAGTTGTAGACCGTCGCCAGGGAGATGGTCGGCAGCTCGGATTTCACGCGGACGAACACTTCGTCAGCCGTGGGATGATCGCGCTTCTTCAGGAGCACGCCATAAACGACCTCGCGTTGAGGAGTGGAGCGCAGGCCGCTGTCGGCCAGGCGTTGCGCCAAGGCATCCGGGGTGGTTTGGGCTTCGATGGACATGGTTGGGATCGAACAACGAATTGGAATGGTTCTAAGTAGCAAGTGAGAATTGGTACTATTCCAATTAAGGAAGTCCAAGCCCGGCTCAGAACGATTCGATGTCCAAGCTAACTTGCTGGTTTTAAGTAAGCTAGTTGGATTTAAGCGCGCTTGGCCTCAGAGCCCGTTCTTAATCAACCGATCTCAATCAATCGGAGTTTTGGCCACTGATTGCACAGATTACACAAATAGTCGCATGCGTTATCTGTGACCATCTGTGCAATCTGTGGCCAAAAAAATTAGGCCGACCGGAAAGGGCGGGGCCGGAGACCCGCCCTGCGGCTTCACTGATCGTAGCTTTGGTAGAACGGATGCTGCACCTCGGCGGGCTGGCTGGGCTGCCCGAACCACTGGGTCAGCAAGGCCGGCCATTTTGCGTCCAGCGGAATAAGGGTGAACTTCCCGGTGATTTGCTTGATGGCGTCCGCCTTGAGCGGTGCGTCGGGATTGCTCCCCTTGTTTCCGCGCCCCGAGAGAAGGGCGTTGTGGCTGAGAATGACGCCGTCCGCGGTATTTTCCACTGCGAGGTCCATCGCCTCGCCGGTCACCGCAAGTCCGGTGCCGGCCGGGCTGCTGAGCACCGCCACCTCGACCTCGCGCCGGTTGCCTTGGAAGCGGATGTCCTCGCGATTGAGGTGGTGCAGGCCGAACTCGTTCAACCGGTCCTTTCCGGGGTAACCGGCATACGGTCCCTGCCCGACCCAGCGGAGTTCGGAGGCACCGGCAGGAGCCACCAAGGAAAGCCCGGCTTCCAGGAAAGTCCCGGTGGCCTTGGTGGGGGTGTAATTGTAGGTGACCTCGAGGGCACCGCCATTCGTGACCAGCAGCGTGTACTCGCCCTCGATAAACTGGTCAGGCAGGTCGTTCCGCGGATATTTGCCGTGGACGGTCAATTGGACGCCGCCGGCCGTGGTCGACACGTCAACCTTGGGCTCGATCGGGTTCTGCAGGAACGAGCCCTTCCAGATCGGCGTGGTCCGGGCGCGGACCTCCTCGGCCATGGTGAACCTCCGGCCGACATGCGGGTACAGCCCGTCCGCCAGAATCTGCCCGTGGCTATCGCGCAGGGTGAGCGAGCCGGTTTGCCGGTTGAGCCGCACTTCAAAGCTTCCATTGCCGATGCGGACTTCGGGGCCTACTTCCGTCATCTTTGGTCCGGAGGAGGGCAGGCCCGCGACGAGTTGCGCCGCGCGTCCGCCGACCGGGCTTTGGTCGAGGCGGATCGTTCGTTCATAGAACCGCCGACCGGTTTCATCGACGCAGCTCGTCTCGAACGCGTAGACATCCCCCGCGGAGCCGTCCGGCAGGGTGACCGCGATCGCCACCGATTCATGTCCGTGAGGCGCGGCTTTCAGGGGCTGCACGCCGCTTTGCTGGGTCACGCCGTTTTTCCGGAGGGACCAGAGCAGGTTGATCCCGGCGAGCGTGCGGAAGTCGAAGCGGTTCTCGACCTGCAGCGAGATGTCCTGGGTCCCGGCATGGACCGCCTGGCTCCGTTCCGGAAACTGGACGGGCGAGTAGACTTTGCGCACCTGCCAGTAATCCGCTTGCGGCGTGCGGTCGGAGTAAACGATGCCGTCCACTCCATCCATGTCCGATGTGTCGTAATAGTGCCGCGAATCGACCCAGACGTAGTGGGTCGGTGTGAGCCGGTCGTAGGGCCGGTCGGCGGTGCGGAGCAGCCCCTGGTCCTGGAACATCCACACGGCGCCGCCCGCATACCGTTCGTTGGCCTGCATGATCTCCCATTCCTCCTGGACACGATCGGAGGCGAGGCCCAGCTGGTGGGCATACTCGGTCACGATGATCGGCCGCGTGAGCTTCTTCGCATAGTCGCGGAGCGTGCTGGCGACCGGGTAGTGCGGGGAGTAGATGTCGACGAAGTCCGGCAGGTCCGCGTAAGTGCGGCCGAAGTAGGAGCCGACCTGCGGGTAGCAGATCGGCCGGGTGGGATCGAGGCGCTTGACCTCGCGGCCGGTTGCGAAGGTCAGCGGGGTGTTGGGGTTTTCGTTGCCGACGCTCCAGACGATCACGGACGGACGGTTCTTGTCGCGCATGACGGTGGCCCGCGCCCGCGTGAGGAGGATGTCCTGGTAGGAAGGATCGGTCAGGTGCTCGTCACCATAGCCGAAGGGCACCTCGCACATGACATAGATGCCCTGCTCGTCGCAGAGCTCGATGAAACGCGGATGGGGCGGATAGTGCGAGGTGCGAATGAAGTTGATATTGGCGGCCTTGATGAGGGCGAGATCCTTGAGCATGTGCTCCTCGGTGAGGGCGCGGCCGACATCGGGAGAAAGGTCATGGTGGTCGGCGCCGTGCAGCTTGATGGCCACGCCGTTGAGCTTGAGCACGCCTTGCTCGATTGTGACCTGACGGAGGCCAATCTTCTCGCTGATCTGCTGGATCGATTGACCGCCGACTTGGAGCGCAAGCTCGAGCGGATAAAGCGACGGCGTCTCGGCCGTCCACAGCGCGGGATGCGGGATCGTCAGCGTGGTTTCGCCGTGGGCGTCGGCCCCGAGGGGAAATTGAAACTCGCGCACACTGCCGTCGGCCGGTGAAACCAGCCGCCCGGTCACGACGGCCGGGGCCGTGTCGGTGCCGCGGTCCGCCTGCACGTCGAGGTGCAGCTCCGCGCTGCCGTCGGGCTGGAGGGTCGTGCGCGCGGTGTAGTCCTTGAAATGGGTCGCGGGCGTGGAGAAGAGGGTGACGTCGCGGTAGATGCCGGAGAGGGCCCAGCAGTCGTTCGTGTCGAACTCCCAGCCTTTGCTGCGGGTGGTGACCTGCACCGCCAGCACGTTGGCCGCGCCGGGCTTGAGAGCGTCGGTGACATCGAAGGTCACCGGGTTGTACGAGCTGGCCCAGGAACCGACCTTCACGCCGTTGACCCAGGCGTCGAAGCCGTAGAGCACGCCGTCGAAGCGTAGGAAAACCCGGTGTCCGCCAGCCCAGTTGTCGGGCACGTGGAAGGTCGTGCGGTAGAGGCCAGTGCCGTCGGCGAGCTTGTTGCCGTACTTCGGCTCGGCGAAGCCCTGCAGTTCCCAGTGGCTCGGCACGGGGATGGTGGCCCAGCCGGCGGCATCGAACGCCGGCTCGAAGAATTTGCTGTCGGCGCCGGGATCGGAGCCGGCGACATACTTGAACGTCCACGTCCCGTTGAGCGACTGGCTCGCCGGTCCGTGAAGCACGGGATAGACGGTCTGGGGCTGGGCGGAGGCCGGGAGGAGGAGTGCGGCCCAAAGGCAGCACGCGAGAAGCAGGCGGGCGGGGCGGAAGGGGGACATGGCACCGGCATGGTCGAAGCCCGCCCTTGGCGCCGTCAATTCATTCCCGCTGGGCGTGGCGAATCCCTGACGGGATGCCAGCACCAATGCCAAGGCTCGAATGCGATGCCGTGGGGATTCCGGGGCGGATAGGAGAGGCGAAACCCGTACACTTCGGCATGCTGCACAAGCCAGCGATAGGCCGTGCTGTCGGCGAAACTTTCCTCAAGCGCCGGTTCGCCCGGTGCTCCAATGTCCACAGCCCGGCCGGTGTGATGTTCGCTGTAACCGGGGGCGGCGTTCATGCGGACAATTTCAGCGAGTGGCCGGCCGGCGGAAAGTTTGCCGCGAATGATTTTTTCCTGCCGCGCGATGCTGCGATAACCCGAGTGAGCGAGCAGCGTGATGCCATTGCCCAATGCGGCAGCCTGCATCTTGCGCCATGCGTCTGCGACGGCAGGCACGAGGCGCACATCATCGCCGGCGGGAGTCTTGCCGATCGCGACCAGAGTCGTTTCGTCTGCCTCCGGCTGCAACGCGAGCGCATGCCTCGCGGCGTAGTCGGACGGAAATCCCAGCTCGCAGAGGATTTGGTCGATGCGCGCGGCGGAATCCGAAGGCATCCGGGCAGGATGCGCCCCGTGTTGCAGGTCTGTCGAGCCGTTCGCGGCGAAAGGGGTGCCGCTTCAGACGTCCAGCTCCAGCGATGTGTTCTCCTCGATTTCCTCGATCGTGGTCAGGCCGAGCAGCACCTTCTTCAGGCCGTCGTAGCGCAGCGACTTGTAGCCGACGCGGGCGGCGGCGCGGGTGATTTCCTGGGCGCTGCGGCCCTCGCTGATCAGGGTACGGATTTCCTCGGTGATGAGCACGAGCTCGTGGAAGGCGATGCGGCCCTTGTAGCCGGTGCCCCGGCAGGCGGGACAGCCGCGTCCGCGGAAGAACGGCACCTCCGCGAGGTCGTCGTCCTGGAAATATTTCTGGAGGAGGGCGCGCGGCGGGTAATAGGCCTCCTTGCAGTTGTCGCAGATGCGGGCCGCGAGGCGCTGGGCGAGCACGCCGATGATGGAGGGCGCGACCATGTAGGGGGCGACGCCGATCTCGATGAGGCGCACGATGGCCTGCGCGGCCGTGTTGGTGTGCAACGTGGCGAAGACGACGTGGCCGGTGAGGGCGGCCTCGGTGGCGATCTTGGCGGTCTCGAGATCGCGGATTTCACCGATCAGGATGACATCGGGATCCTGGCGCAGCAGGGCGCGGAGCACCGTGGCGAACTTGAGGTCGATGTGGGCGTTGGTCTGGCTCTGGTTGATGCCGTCGAGCTGCATCTCGATCGGATCCTCGATGGTGGAGATGTTGACCGCCGGCGTGTTGATCTCATGGAGCGCGGAGTAAAGGGTCGTGGTTTTGCCGGAGCCGGTGGGACCGGTGACGAAGATGATGCCGCTCGGGTTCTTGATCAGCCGCTTGAACGGCTGGAGGACTGTCTGGGAGATCATCATCTTGTCCAAGGTCTGGATCGTCTTCTTGCCGGACATCGCGAGGATGCGGATGACCATTTTCTCCCCGTAGGCGGAAGGGATGGAGGAGACGCGGAAGTTGGCGGTCTGGTGTCCGACCGGCATGGAGAAGCGCCCGTCCTGCGGGAAGCGGGTTTCGGCGATGTTGAGCTCGCAAAGGATCTTGAGCCGGCAAACCAGGGCGCGGTGGATCTTGCGCGGGTAGGTGAGGATTTCCCGGAGGTTCCCGTCGATGCGGAAACGGATGCGGGAATGTTTTTCCTGCGCCTCGATGTGGATGTCGGTGGCCCGTTCGCGGAGGCCGAAGTAGATGATGTCGTCGAGGATGTGGGCGAGGGCGTTGTTCTCGGCGAGCACGGCGAGCTTGTCGGCCGCCTGGTCGGGCTGGTCGAAGAGGCTGGAGCGCTCGAGTTCGCCCATGCTTTCCTCCAGGCTCTTGTCGGTGCAGTAATGGATGGTGATGGCGTCCTCGATCTCCTTGGGCAGGGAAAACACCGGGCTGACAGGGATCCCGGTGATCTGGCTGAGGCGCTTGATGAGGCCGGCGTCGCCGGGATCGGCCATGGCCACGGTGAGGACGTCGTTGATCTCGTAGAGGCCGATCACCATCGTCTTGCGGGCGATCTCGACGGGGATTTTCTGGACGGCCTCGTCGGTGATGATGGAGGCGAACGGGTCGACATAGGCCACGCCGATCGAGTCGGCCCAGAAGCGGGCGGCGTCGTCCTTGGGCAGGATCTTTTCATCGATCACGGCCTGGACCAGTTCAAGGCCGGTGCCATGCTTCTCCGCCAGACGGGCCAGCTCCTCCTGCTCTTTGAAGCCGGGGAGCCGGAGGACGCGCTCGTGAAAAGGCTTATTTTTGACGCTTGGCATGGCGGGGGGCGCGGGCCTTGAAAATTTTCTCGATCTCGGTCTGGCTGAACTTCTCCATCGCAAAGGTGCCAGCCGTACGCTCGACCTTGAGCTCCTCCAGCATGGCCTTTAGTGAATAACGGACCTCGCCGATCACAGGCACGGCCGGGGGCTGGTCCGGGTGGTTTTCGGCGTTCATGGGGCGGGCTCGGCGGGTTCGCCGGCGTCAAGGCAGTTGGCGATGATCTCGGAGAGGGTGCGGATGATCTCGTCCTTCGGCGTGTCCTTGCGGATGTAGCCGACCGCGCCGAGGGCGAGGGTTTCCTCGACGATCTGGCGGCTGGCGAGCGATGTCAGCATGACGACGAGGCAGTCGGGATCGGCCGCCTTGAGCTGTTGCAGGGTCTCGACGCCGGTCAGGCCGGGCATGTTGATGTCGAGGAGAACCAGATCCGGATGCTCGCGTTGATACACGGCCAACGCCTCCTCGCCGTCGCCGGCCTCGATGATCCGGGGGGCGCCGACCTGGCGCAGCACCAAGCCGATGAATTTGCGGATGTGTGGCTCGTCGTCGACGAGCAGGATGGTGCCGGTGAAGTTCATGAGAGGACGGGGAGGGCGACGCTGAACTCGCAGCCGCGACCCGGCAGGTTTTCCGCGGTGATGGTGCCCTGGTGCGCCTCGACGATCTTGCGGCAGATGGCGAGGCCGAGGCCGGTGCTTTTTTCCCCGCCGGTGGGCTTGACGGAAAGGCGGCCGAAATCGCTGAAGAGCCGGTGGCGCTCCTTCTCGGGAATCCCGGGGCCCTGGTCCTGGACCGCAAAACCACAGCGGCGGCTGTCCCCATGGATGACGACCGTGACCGTGGAGCCGGGTGGCGAATATTTCACGGCGTTGCTCAGCAGGTTGTCGACGACCTGCTGCATCTTCGCCGGGTCGACGGTCACGCGAATGCCGGGGCCGGCGGCGGGCAGGACGATGCGCGTCCGCTTTTTCGCCGCGTCGCCGCTGCGCAGCCCGGCACATTTCGCGATGAGATCGGTCAGGCTGCAAGGCTTGGGCTCCAGCCGCAACTCCCCGGACTCGATCACCGACAGATCGAGGAGTTCATCGACCAGATTGAGCATGGACTGGCTGGTATCGTGGATGCCGTCGAGGAGTTCGAGGTCGGCGGGTGCGATCCGGCTGTCGGTGCTTTCGCGCAGGATTTCCGCCAGGCCGCGGATGGTGGAGAGTGGATTGCGCAGGTCGTGGGCGGCCATGCCGAGGAAGCGGTTTTTTGCGGCATCGGCCTTGTTGAGCTGCTCGACCAGCAGCTTTTGCTGCTCGGCCAGGATCTGGTTCTGCAGGTGGGTGCGGATGCGGGCGAGCACCTGGCGGGCCTTGAAGGGCTTGGGCAGGTAGTCGACTCCGCCGGCCGTGAGTCCTGCGACGACATCGTCCGACTCGTTGCGGGCCGTGATGAAGATAATGGGGGCGCAATTATCCCCGTGGACCTGCTTGAGGCGGCGGCAGGTTTCGAACCCGTCGATGCCCGGCATCATGACGTCGAGCAGGACGAGGTCGGGCCGGAATTTTTCATATGCCTCCATGCCGTGTTCGCCGGAGTCGGCCTCGGCGAGGACGTAACCCTCGTTCCGCAGGATGCCCCCGAGGATACGGATGTTGAGCCGGTCGTCGTCGACAATGAGGATTTTCCGGCTGCGGCGCTCCGGCGCGGGGATCTTATCGGTCGGATCCATGGAAAGTAGACGGCGGCACGTTCACGGTCGGGCGGGTCGAGGGTCCATCACCGATCGGGTCCGCCGCTGGGAACGGTGGATGGCTGGCAGGCTGCGGCGATGGTGGAGGATGAACACCTCCTCTCCTATCGGCTGCGCCGGGGGCGACTTGAGCCCGGTTTAGGGCCCTGGGTCCTTTGCCTGCATTCGCGCCGCGCCAGCTGCGCCAGGATCAGGAGGCGGGACCATTCCGCTCAATTTTGGGCGGCGCCGTCCGTCACCGGCCGATCCAGCGCCTCCCGGACCAGCTTCAGCAGGGTTTCCGCCGTGAAGGGTTTGGGGAGAAAATGTTTTATGCCGGCACTGCCCGCCTTGGCCACGTCCGCGGTGGCGTTGAGACCGCTGGCCGCGATGATCCTGACCTCGGGATTGAGGCGCGTGAGCACCTGGATCGTCGCGAGGCCGTCCATGACCGGCATCATCATGTCGGTGATGACCAGGGCGATTTCCCGGGTGTGCTGGGTGTAAAGCGCGACGGCCTCGGCGCCGTCGTTGGCCGTCATCACGCGGTAGCCGAAGGCCTCGAGCGTTTGCTGCATGACCTGACGGATGGAAAATTCGTCCTCCACCACGAGCACGAGTTCGTCCCGGCTGCGGGGCGGTTTCGAGGGGAAGGGCTGCCGCGAGCCGGGATTGAGCAGGCCCGGGTCCGCGGGAAGGTAGATCTTGAAGGTCGTGCCGCGTCCGACCTCGCTGTCGAAGTTCACGAAGCCGCCGTGACTCTTGACGACCGCGTGCACGGTGGAGAGGCCGAGACCGGTGCCCTTGCCGACGTCCTTGGTGGTGAAAAACGGCTCGAAAATGTGCTCGCGGATCTCCGACGGGATGCCCGTGCCGGTATCGGTGACCTTGACCACGACGAAGGGTCCCTGGTGGGCCTCGTGGCTGGGGTGGTTTTGCTCGTCGAGAAACTCGTTCGTCGCGCTCAGATTGAGAGTTCCGCCGGTCGGCATGGCGTCGCGCGCATTAACGGCGAGGTTGAGCAGGACCTGGTGCAACTGGGTGGGATCCCCGCGCACGGGCTGCAAATCCGCGGACGCGTCCGCGGTGATGCTGATGTTGCGCGGGAAGGTTTCGCCGATGATCCGCTCGAGGTCCCGGAAAAGATGGCGGAGGTTGAGGACGATCCGCTCGCCGTCGACGCCGCGGGCAAACGCGAGCACCTGGCGCACCAGGCCGGCGCCGCGGAGGGCGCTGGACTGGATGGCGTCGAGGATCTGGATCTGGCTCCCCTTGGCCTCGGCCTTGAGCAGGTCGATCGACAGCAGGATCGGGGTCAGCACATTGTTCAAGTCATGGGCGATGCCGCCGGCGAGCGTGCCGATGCTCTCGATCCGCTGGGCACGGAAATACTGTGCCTCGAGTTTTTTCTGCTCGCTCAGGTCGCTCATGCCGCCGACGGCGCGAATCGCGCGGCCCGTGCTATCGCGCATGATCTGGGCGCGATTGAGGACATCGGCGTAGGAGCCGTCGACGCGCCGCAGCCGGTATTCCTCGCTCCAGGTGTTGGCGTGGCTCTCGATCGCGCGCTGGAAGCTGCGGATCGTACGCGCGCGGTCCTGCTCATGAATGTTGGCGGCCCAGCTGTCGGGCGGGGCATCGGCCGTGGTGGAGCCAAGCCCGAAGATCTTCGCGTAGCTTTCGCTCCGCCAGGCGGCGCCCGTGGTCAGGTCACGGTCCCAGACCACGTCGCTCACCGCCCGGGCGACCAGCTTGAAACGTTCCTCGCTGGCGCGGAGCGCCTCTTCCGCGGTCTTGCGGTCGGTGATGTCGCGGAACGCCCAGATCCGGCCGTAAATCCGGCCGTCCCGGCCCCGGATGGGCGAGCTGTAACGGTCGAGGACGGTGCCGTCGACCAGCTCGATCTCGTCGCGGCTGGTCTCATCGGGATGGGCGTAAAGGTAGGCAACCTTTTCGGCGAACTGCCGCGGATTTTTCGTCCGCTGCATGGCGAACTCAATCTGCCGCGCATCATTCGCCCCGGCGATCTCGGGCGGAAACTTCCACACCTCGAGGCAGCGATGGTTCTGGATGATTTTTTGCTGCTGGTTGTCCACGACGAGGATCCCATCAAGGGAGGATTCGATCTGGGCCTCCAGCAGCGCCGTGGTTTTGCGCATGGTGTCCTCCGCCCGTTTGCGGGCCGAAATATCGCGGGCGATCACCATGATCTGCCGGGTGCCGCCGATGTCGAAGCCGCCCGCGGCGACCTCGACCTCGACGAGGGAGCCGTCGAGCCGCACAAATGTCTCCTCGATCGGCGGCAGGGCCTGTCCGCGACGGATCTCCTGCACGCGCTGGCGCACCTTGGCGTGGTCATCGCGATGGATGAACTCGTAGATCGACTTGCCGAGCAGCTGCGCCTCGCTGGCGGCCCCGAGCAGGGCGACAAAGGCGGGGTTTGCCTGGGTGACCTTCTCGTCCACCTGCACATATTGGGCGTCCGGTGAAAGCAGCTGCATTTTGCGGAAACGCTCCTCGCTGAGGCTGACGGCCCGGAGGGCGCGGTTGAGCTCAAGCCGGCCCATGACCTGGCGGCCAAGCGTGCGCAAGGCGCTCGCCTGCTCGGGAGCGAGGGCGCGCGGCCGGCTGTCGATGATGCAGACCGTGCCGAGCGCGTGACCGTCCGGGGTGCGTAAAACCGTGCCGCCGTAAAATCGGATGCCATCGTCCGCGGTCACCAGCGGGTTGCCCGAAAAGCGGGGATCGAGGGAGGCGTCGGGCACCAGGAAAATTTCGCCGGGTTGCTCGATCGCGCTGGCGCAAAACGAACCGTGGCGGGGCAGTTCCGTGGCCGCGAGGCCGACCCGAGCCTTGAACCAGACGCGGTCCCGGTCGACGATGGAGATCAGCGCGACCGGGGTATGGCAAATCCGGGCCAGCAGGCCGACCAGCTCATCCAAGACCGGGTCCGGGGGCGTGTTCAGCACGCCGTAGTCGTCCAAGGCGCGCAGGCGGTCGGCCTCCTCGACGGGATTCAGGGGGCCGATGGTTGGGGTACGCACGTGAACTCGGCGGGGATGCCAGCCCGCCCGCCCCGGTGAGGCAACCAGAAAGAAACCTTCGGCCGTACACCGGCCTGGGCGGTCAGCCGGCCTCGTGCCCGGCGAGCCAGCGCTCCGCCTCGATCGCCGCGGCGCAGCCCATGCCCGCGGCTGTGATTGCCTGGCGGTAAACGTGATCGGCGCAGTCGCCGGCGACGTAGACGCCCGGCACCTTCGTCTGGATGTGCGAGCCGTGGGCGGGCTTGAAGTAGCCGCCCTCGTCCACGTCCAGCGCGGTGGCGAACGGCCCCGTGTTCGGGACGTGCCCGATGGCGACAAAGATTCCCTTCACGGGCAGGACCGACTCGGCTCCGGTCTTCACGTGTTTGATCTTCAGGCCGGAGACGGAGCCTTCCTTCACGCCCTCGACGGACACGGGCACGCTGTCCCAGACACACTGGATCTTGGGATGTGCCACAGCCCGGTCGGCCATGATCTTCGAGGCGCGCAGCGAATCGCGACGGTGGACGAGGTAGACCTTGCTGGCAAAACGCGTGAGGAAAAGGGCTTCCTCCGCCGCGCTGTCGCCACCGCCGATGACGGCGACGTCCATCTTGCGGTAGAACGCGCCGTCGCACGTGGCGCAGGTCGTCACGCCCTTGCCACCGTAGAGTTCCTTTTCGCCCGGCACGCCGGTCATGCGCGGCGAGGCGCCGGTCGCGATGATGACGGTCTTGGCCAGGATCACGCGGTCGCCCGCGATGAGCTTCCGCGGCATCACGGAAAAATCGACTTTATCGACCAGCGCCTGTTCGAAGCGCGTGCCGAACTTGGTGGCCTGCCGGCGCAGGTTGTCCATGAGCTGGAAGCCGTCGACGCCCTCGGGGAAGCCGGGGAAGTTCTCCACCTCGCTGGTGGTGGTGAGCTGGCCGCCCGGCAGGGGGCCCTCCAGCACGAGCGGGCTGAGGTTGGCGCGCCCGGTGTAAATGGCGGCGGTCAGCCCGGCGCAACCGGTGCCAATGATGACGACGTTCTCGACGGTGGGGTGGGACATGGTGGAAGCGGAAACCATCACAGAGTCAAAGATACCACACAGCGCAACTGCGGAGATGTAACTGGTTGGATAGAACGCGCCGGGATGGGGGTGGTCCGTTTTGCGATCAGCCTGCGTTTTTTTGCCACGAAAAGGCGCGAGACGACACAAGGGGAACCGTTCGGAACGGAGAGGGGATTCGGAAGCAAACCGTCCGGGTCCTTTTCGTGTCATGTCATGTCTTTTTGCGGCAAAATCAGGCTTTGCAGGCCGCACGCCGGGAGTGGAAATGACATCGCCGGGGCGCTGGCGAATCCGAACCGAACGAAAAGGTGGCCGGAATCCGCGCGTTGAAAAGCAATGTAGCTTTCGAACGCCCAAAACTTTCAACCTTCAGCTTTCACCTTTCAGCTACATGACTCAGCCTTCCTTGACGCCCGCGACGATGCGCGTGGCGTAGCCGAGGGTAACGGCACCGCCGGGACGCTGCAGCGCGGCGTAGACATCGCCCTTGATGCGGGCGCGGGCGGGCTCGTTGACCTTGCTCATGGCGGCAACCACCGGTGCGGCGACCTCCATCATCATCGTCCAGTACTGGTCCGGGCCGTCGTATGTCACCTGGCCGTGGATTTCATTTTCCGTCACCTGGCCCAATCCGGCCTCGCGCACGAGCCCGGCGATCAGTCCGGGCGCGGCGCAGCGGAACATGCCCGGGGCGCCCGGCATGGGGGGCGGCAGGGTCGCGTGACGCTCGATCGCGCCCATCATGGTGGTCACCCATGGATTCCGGTCGCCCGCGCTCCAGACGCTGGTGGCGAAGCGCCCGCCCGGCTTCAGCACGCGCAGGATTTCCCGGGCCGCGAGCGTCATGTCGGGAAAAAACATGAAGCCCATGCGGCAGCTGACGGCATCGAAGGTTGCGTCCGGGAATGGCAGCGCCGAAACGTCGGCCACCTGTGTGCGGTAGTTGGCGAGGCCGCGCTCCCGGGCGCGGGCCGCGGCGGTGGCCAGCATGCCCTCGGCGAGGTCCGTGCCGGTCACGCGGCCCCCGGGAAGGGCCGCGGCGATCGTGAGGCCGGGTTCGCCCGTGCCGGCGGCAATATCGAGGACCGTGTCGCTGCCCGCCGGCTGCAGGGCGGCGATGATCGCGTCGCCCATCGGCCGCAGGAATGCCATGTTGAACGAGTCCCATTTTTCCCAGCCCGGGGAGAACTTGTTCCAGCTCTCCCTCTGCTGGTCGCGGATCTGCTCGAAGGTGGGATTCATCGGGACGGAGGGATGGCCGGGTGGCTGCGGCTGGGAGCTGCCTGCGGGGCCGTCGGAAGCAAAGTCAGGCGCAACCGGTCTTCAACTGCTTTCGGAGCGTTCGCCTTCTTCGCCATGAGCCAGAACCCGAAATGGAGTCAGGCTTAACCGGATTCATGCAGTTGATAGGTGAAAGCTGAAGGTTGAAAGTCCGGGGTGCCACCTCCACCCGCCGCAGTCTTTTCAACTCTCACCCTTCAACTTTCAATCGCATCGTTCCGGCTTAAACTGGCCTCCGGGTCCTGTGTCTCCAAACTATGGTCCGGACCGTCTGGCTCCTGTACCTCCCATGCTCACCTACGTCTATGAAACCCTGCCGCGCCCCGGAAAGGCCGTGCGGCGTTATGAAATCCGCCAGTCCATCAAGGATGCGGTGCTGAAGAAGCATCCCGACACGGGCGAGCCGATCCGTCGCATCATTGTCATCGGTGCGGACCCGTTCGTGCGTGCGGCCACGATCGAGCTGCCCACCCCGCGGCCCAAGAAGCAATCGCGCCGGCAGCAGCGGGAGCACGATCATCACCACGATCATGACCACCACCATTGAGCGACGGGGTTCGCGCCACGACGCTACGTTTCAGTTGGCATGCTCATGCCGTTTACCGGGCCAGACCCCGCGGCATAGCATCGTGGAGTGAAATGGTTTGGAGCGGACAGCCGCAAAGTGGATCGCTCGGGCATGCCTGATCCCGATGCCGCCCTGAGGAAAGTGGGGACAGGAAGGCTCGGCGGCTTTGATGGAGAATTGATGGTCTGCCTTCGTCGCTTGATTACCCGGCGGCCCAAAAATGGCGTAGGATGGGACACAGTTGAAATCATCCCGTCAGCAACTCCGATCCATCATCCCGTCATAAAAAAATTACAGATCATTCTCGATCCCTCCGATCTCGATTCCGTCACCGACATCCTGAAAGAAAGCGCCGTGCGCCATTTCACCGCGGCCGAGCTCAAGGAATTCGGCGTGGGAACCCAAGAGGGGGTATTCCGCGGCCGGGCCTACAAAATCCGGTTCAAGGCCAGGATCACCGTCGAGGCGATCCTTCCTGCTGAAACGGTCCCGCAGGTGGTCGCTGCCCTGCGCAAGGTCGTGCCGCCGGCGCGGCAGCTGGAAGTTTACGTCAGCCCCGTTGAGAGCCTGGACATGGCTGTGCCGGCGAAATCGCCCGTCCTGGCCGGAACCGGCGCGAACTAGGACGGGCCAGACCTGATCGGGCCGACGAAAAGGATCCGTCCGCTTTTCGTCGGACCGATAGGATCAGATCGCCTTGGGTGAATCACCCGCGGCAACCTGTTTGGTTCCGACCCTTGTTTCGACGGGGTAAAAGGGGGTCAGGTTGAAACAATTGTAATCCAGCCGGAGGGCGTCGGCAAGCAACGCCCCTACGTGGAGATTTTGAAGGTGTCGGGCTGAACGTCACCAGCCGTAGCTCCGCTTGATTTTCAGCTGCTGGTAAAGGTCGGGCGAGAGTTCCGCGAGGAAGCGGCTCGGGGTGAGCATCATGCCGCCGGGGCCGGCGCGGGTGGCGACCTTGGGATAGCTGAGATAGAGTTCGTTGCGGGCGCGGGTCACGGCCACGTAGAAGAGGCGGCGCTCCTCCTCCACGTCGCCGGCCTCGATCGAGCGGCGGCCGGGGAACTGGCCGTCGGCCAGGCCGATCAGGAAGACGATGTCGTACTCGAGGCCCTTCGCCTGGTGCACCGTCGTGAGCTTCACGGCCTCGGCGCCGGGGTCGACCTGGCGGTCACTGGTCTCCGAGTTCAACAGCATGATCTGCGCGAGGAAGTCCTGCATCTCCTCGAAGCGGCTGGCGAATCCGACCAGCGCCTTCAGTTCGTCGAGCCGGTCGACGTAGTCGGCATAGGCGCCCTTGAGGTAGTCGCCGTACCACCCGTCGATCGCCGTCTCGACGGCCTCGCTGGGCCGGCCCGTGCGCATCTTCTCGGCGACCTGCGAGAGCGAATCGCAGAAATTCTGCCAGTCGTCGCGGGCGTCCTTGGCCACCTTGCTCTTCACGTCGTCGCTCGGGAGCACGTCGAGGAAGTTCTTCTGCAGGAGGCGCGCGTGGTCGTGCGCGGCGGCGTAGATCTTCTGGGCGCCCTTCTCGCCGATCTTCGGCAGCAGCACGGCCACGCGCTGCCAGGCTTGGGCGTCGGCCGGGTTGTAGACGAAGCGGAGCAGCGCGACCGCATCGCGGATGTGCTGGCGCTCGAAGAATTTCACGCCGCTCGTGATGTGGTAGGGCAGCCCGGCGCGCGAGAGCGCCAGCTGCACCTCGAGGGCGAGGAAGTGCGAACGGTAGAGGATGGCGATCTCGCCGAGGGAGACGCCCTCGTCCTCGACCAGCGCGCGGATGCGCTTGAGGATGAAGTCGGCCTGCTCGCGGTCGTCCATCGTCTGGACGACATACGGCTTCTGGGCGTGGCCGCGGGCGGCGCGCAGTTCCTTGTCGAAATGGCGGCCCTTGGGCTGGGCGAGCAGGACGCCGTTGGCGAGGTTGAGAATCTCCGGGGTGGAGCGGTAGTTGGTCTCGATGCGATGGATGACGGTGCCCGGGTGGCGGTCGGGGAACGTCATGATGTTCTCGAAGTTCGCGCCGCGCCACGAGTAGATGCACTGGGCGTCGTCGCCGACGGCCATGATGCAGTGGTGGCCGGCGAGGCGGTCGACGATCTGCGCCTGGAGCGTGTTGGTGTCCTGGTACTCGTCGACGAGGACGTGCCGGAAGCGGTGGGCGAAATAGGCCGCAACCTCGGGCGCCTTGAGAAGAAGGTCGAGCCACAGTTCGAGCAGATCGTCGTAGTCCACGACATTCTGGGCACGCTTCTTCGCGAGGTAGGCGGCGGCGAAGGCGGGAAAACGATGGCTGATCTCCGCGTACTGCGGGAAATTTTTCGTGACCGTCTCGGCGAGGGACACCTGCGTATTGCGCGCGAGGGAGAGGACATTGAAGAGCGGGCCCGGGCGGGGGTTGGTCTTGTCCTTGAAGAACACCTTGTCCTCCGCCTCGACTACCTGCTTGAGGAGCGACTCGGACTCGTCGGCGTCGAGGATGGTGAAGTTGCGCGGCAACCCCACGGCCTCGCCGTAGATCCGGAGCGCGCGGTGGCCGAGCGAGTGGAAGGTGCCGCCCCAGAACCGGGCCGGCTCGATGCCGGTGAGGTCGTGGACGCGATGGAGCATCTCCTTGGCGGCCTTGTTGGTGAACGTGAGGAGAAGGATTTCGCCGGGCTGCACGCCCTGCGAGAGCAGGTAGGCGACGCGGTAGGTCAGGGTGCGGGTCTTGCCGGAGCCGGCGCCGGCGAGGACGAGAAGCGGACCGGGGGCCGCGGTGACGGCGTTGAACTGCTCGTCATTCAACTGTGCGCGGAAGTCGATCGGCGGGATGCCCACCTTCGCCGAGGCGGTGAAGGAAGGGCCGGCCGGCGATGGGCGCGATGGGTCGAGGACAAAATCCATGAAACCCGAGGACGCTCACGGAAAGGCGCGCCGACGCAAAGAAGAATCCATGCGGCGGTGTCTTAAATTCAGAAAATTGCGGTAGGGCGGCGACTCCGCTCGCCGCCGGGATTGTCCTTGGGCCCGGCGCGGAACGGCCTGTCCGCCGTAGGCTCGGCGAAGGAGGAAGTCCGCGCCCTACCGTGATGAAGACGCTGACACCGCCAAGCTCACGGACCGGCGGCCGACGGGGTGCGGGGATACCAGAACTGAATGTGATCGCAGGTGAACGGCATCGGCAGGTCGAGGCGGTCGCGCAGCTCGTAGTTGGCGCGGATTTTTTCCATGTCGCAAAAGAAGCACCAGTCATCCGTGGTGAGAATGAGGTCGAACCGACGGTTCACGACATCGTCGACGATTTCCCGGCTCGTGTCGGTGCAATGCTGTTCCAGCCGCCGCGTCGACTCGCGCGCGGTGAGGGGGCTGTGGTACTGCATTACGAACGCCTCCAGCAGGTAGTTGGGGTAGAGGGGAGGGACCGAAGGGGGGACAAGAGAGGGGAAGATCGGTCCCCCCGTAAGGCCACCGGTGGTGGCGGAAGGGGCCGAGGGTGCGACGGCGCGGATGGTGGCGGGAGGTGGCGGCTAATTAATTCCCGGCTCGCACGTTTGAAGGGTGATCGAAATCATGAAGCCGCCATGAACCTCCCACGTGCCCTTGCCTTTTCCGCCCTCCTGGCCGCGTCCGCCTTGGCGGCGGCCGCCCAGTCCTCCCTCACCATCTACAACCAGAACTTTGCCGTGGTGCGCGAACGCGTGCCGCTCGACCTGAAGGCGGGGGACAACCTCGTGACCTGCTCGGGCGTGACCGTGCACCTCGAGCCTGACTCGGTCGTCCTGCGCGACCCGGCGGGCAAGGTCGCACTGCGCATCCTCGAGCAGAACTACCGGTCCGATACCATCTCGCAGGGCCTGCTGCTCTCCCTGTACGAGGGCAAGGAGCTCGATTTCCTCGTGCGCGACGCGACCGGCAAGGAGTCCACGGTGAAGGGCAAGGTCGTCCGCAGCGGCTACGTGCCGAATGCGACCGGCGGCCAATCCTACGGGCAGAACTTTTACCAGCAGCAGCAGGCGATGCAGGCCGCAACCGGACAGCCGATCGTGGAAGTGGACGGCAAGCTACGCTTCTCGCTCCCGGGCGAGCCGATTTTCCCGGCGTTGTCTGATGACGCCATCCTGAAGCCGATGCTCACGTGGAAATTTGCGAGCGACAAGGCGGTGAAGGTCGACGCCGAGCTCAGCTACATCACCGGCGGCATGCGCTGGGAGGCGGCCTACAACCTGATCGCGCCGGAGAAGGGCGACACGCTCGACCTGGTCGGGTGGATCACGATCGACAACCAAAGCGGCAAGACCTTCGACAACGCCACGATCAAGCTAATGGCGGGTGACGTGAGCAAGCTGCAGCCGGCGGGGGATCAGGGCTATTACTCGGAGACCCTGGCCGGCGCCCGGCTCAAGGACATGGCGGAGGTCGTGACGGAAAAAGCCTTCGACGAATTTCACCTCTACTCGCTGCCGCGGCCGGCGACCCTGCACGATCGGGAGACCAAGCAGGTCGAGTTCATCCGCGCCAACGGGATCAAGGCGCGCACGACCTACCTCTACAACGGCGCGGCGATCGGCCCGCAGTTCCGCGGCTGGAATCCCGAGATGATCCGCAACAACCGCGACTACGGCACGCAGTCGAACCCGAAGGTCTGGGTCGTGAAGGAATTCGAGAACAGCGAGGCGAACGGGCTCGGCCAGCCGCTGCCGAAGGGCCGCACGCGCTTTTACCGACGGGACGCCGCCGACGGCCGGCTGGAGTTCACCGGCGAGAACATGATCGACCACACGCCGAAGGACGAGACGGTGAAGATCTACACGGGCGACGCCTTCGACCTGGTCGGCGAGCGCAAGCGCACGGATTACCAGCTGAACAACCGGCAGGACCAGGCCGAGGAGGCGTTCGAGATCCGGCTGCGCAACCGCAAGGCGGAGGCCGTCGAGGTGCGCGTGGTGGAGCGGCTCTACCGCTGGGCGAACTGGGACATCGTGCAGAAGTCGAACGATTTCACCAAGACGGACGCGCAGGCGGTGGAGTTCCGCGTGAGCGTCCCCGCGAATGGCGAGACGGTGGTGACATACCGGGTGCGGTACAACTGGCAGTGAGGGTAACGTGAAACCATCCGCCGAACTCCGGCTTGAAAGCAGGGCGGGGGTTCAACCCGCCCTTTCGATGTAGCCGGAGCCAATCGATCCAATCGGATTTCTAGCCACAGATTTCACCGATGGGCACAAATAGTCTATGCCATCATCAGTGCCCATCGGTGTAATTTGTGGCCAAAAATCTTCCGGGTGGCCGAGGGTGGATCGGAGCTCCGGCCACCTTCACAGCAGCACCAGGTCGTTGCGATGGACGACCTCGAGGTGCTTGCGGCCGGGATAGAGGGACTGGAGGTCGCCGCTCTTGAGGCCGGCGAGGACGGGAATATCCTTGCTCGCGAAGGCGATCTTGCCGCGGGCGAAGACGATGCCATCGGGGCCGGCGATATTGACGATGTCACCGGCGGCAAACTCGCCCTTGGCGCCGGTGACGCCGACGGCGAGGAGGCTGCGGCCCTGCCCACGGATCACGGGCACGGCGCAGGCGTTGACCAGCAGGGAGCCGGCAGGGCGGTGAAAGTAGGCGAGCCAGCGCTTTTTCGCCTCGAGCGGCAGGCCGCTGGGCACGAAGAAGGTGCCGGGACCGCGGCCGCAGAAAAGCTTGGCGAGGATCTCGGACTCGGCGCCGCTGGCGATGAAGACGCCACAGCCGGCCCGGGTGGCGATCCGCGCGGCGGAGATCTTGCTGACCATGCCACCGGTGGCGGTCTCGCTCGTCGTGCCGCCGGCCATGGCCTCGATCTCCGGCGTGATCTTTTCCACCACGGGCACGATCTCGCCGGTGCCCTTCAGGTCGATCAGCCCGGGAGCGGTGGAAAGAATGACGAGGTACTGCGCCTCGGTGAGGCTGGCGACCATCGCGGACAACGTGTCGTTGTCGCCGAACTTCAGCATGGCGTGGATTTCGGCGGCGCTGACGGTGTCGTTCTCGTTGATGATGGGCACGGCGCCGTAGGCGAGGAGCTGGGCGAGGCACTGCTTGATGCCGAGGTAGCGTTCGCGCGCGCGCAGGTCCTCGTGGGTGAGCAGCACCTGCGCGACGGTGATGCCATGCGGGGCGAAGCCGGACTGCCAGGTCTGCATGAGCCGGCTCTGGCCGATGGCGGCGCAGGCCTGGGTCTTGGAGACCTCCTTGGGCCGTTTGGTCAGCCGGAGCGCGCCCATACCGAGGCCGACGGCGCCGGAGGAGACCACGATGACCTCGGTGCCGCGCGCGCGGAGCGCGGCGATCTGGGCGCAGACGCAGGCGATCCGGGCGGTGTCGAGTTCGCCGATGCCGGAGGTCAGGACGCCGGTGCCCAGCTTGATGACCACGCGCCGGGGCGCGGGGTGGGAATTATTTTTTAACGCAGACACGGAAGATGAAACTCCAAATTCCAACATCCAAGCTCTAGTGAAACTTCAATCCTCAAGCTCCAATGATTGGTGTTTCATTGGAGCTTGGAGGTTGGGGCTTGCTCGCCGTTTCAAACGGCGAGCAGGTCCTTCTCCTTGTGCGCGAGATGGTCGGCGATGTCCTTGATCGATTTGTCGGTCGCTGCCTGGATGTCCTTCTCGAGCCGCTTGGCCTCGTCCTCGGGGGGCTTGGCCTTCTTGACTGACTCGAGGGCGTCGCGGCGGACATTGCGCACATGCACGCGGCCCTCCTCGGCGAGCTTGTGGGCGGTCTTGACGAATTCGAGCCGGCGTTCGCGGCTCATGTCGGGCAGCGGGATGCGCACGAGCTTGCCGTCGACGATGGGATTGAAGCCGAGGTTGGCGGCCTGGATGGCCTTCTCGACGGCCTTGACCAGGCTGGCATCCCACGGCTGGACCTGGATGAGACGCGGGTCAGGCGTGCTGATGGCGGCGCACTCCTTGAGGCGCATCATGGAGCCGTAGGCCTCGACCATCACGCCCTCGACCATGGCCGGGGTGGCCTTGCCGGTGTGGATGGAACTGAACTCGTGCAGCGTGTAGTCGACGGCCTTCTTCATCTTGGCCTGCGTATCGGAAAGGATGGGGTGGCTCATGGTGGGTGGATGGTTGAAAGTTGAAGGGTGAAAGTTGAAGGTGGCGAGTGTCGGGAGCGGAGACTTTCAACCTTCAACTCAAAACTTTCAACTGTCCGCAACATCAGTTGCGGACCAGCGTGCCGACCTTGTCGCCGAGGACGGCGCGGCGGATGGCGTGCTCGTCGTTGAGGTCGAAGACGAGGATGGGCACGTTGTTGTCGAGGCAGAGGGAGAACGCGGTCGAGTCCATGACGTTCAGGCGCTGCTTGAGGGCGTCGATGAAGGTGATCTCCTCGTACTTGACGGCGTCGGGATATTTCTTCGGGTCCTTGTCGTAGATGCCGTCCACCTTGGTGGCCTTCATCAGGATGTCGGCGTGCATCTCGCTGGCCCGGAGGGCGGCGGTGGTGTCGGTGGAGAAGTAGGGGTTGCCGGTGCCGGCGACGAAGATAACCACGCGGTTCTTCTCGAGGTGGCGCATGGCGCGGCGGAGGATGAACGGCTCAGCGATCTGGTTCATCGGGATGGCGCTCTGGACGCGGGTGGTGACGCCCATCTTTTCCAGGCAGTCCATGAGGGCGAGGCCGTTGATGACGGTGGCGAGCATGCCCATGTAGTCGCCGGTGGTCCGGTCGACGCCGCGCTTCTCGCCGTTGAGGCCGCGGAAGATGTTGCCGCCGCCGATGACGACGCAGATCTCGACTCCCAGCTCGTGGATTTCCTTCACCTGGGCGCACGTGCGCTCGAGGGTGGGGGCATCGATGGGATCGCCGGACTTGCCGCCGCGCAGCACCTCGCCGGACAGCTTCAGGATGATCCGCTTGTATTTCACGCCCGGGATCGGGGTCGCCGGCTTGGGTGCATGCATGACGAACAGGAAACGGGCCGGCAAAATCGGCGTCAATTCCCGAGATGGAGGAATCCGCCCTACCCACGGCAACAATCCCCTCAGGCCAGCTTGGGATCCGTGGACTGGCGCACGATGAGCCGGGGTTCGATCGTGCGCAGGATGGGTTTGGCGCGGGGTGGCTGGCCAATCTGCCCGAGCAGAACCTCGGCGCCCACCCGGATGGTCTCCCCGATCTGCTGGTCGATGCTGGTGAGGGTGGGCCGGGTCATGGCGCAGATTTCCTGGTTGTTGAAGCCGACGACGGCGGCGTCACCCGGGATGTCGAGCCCGGCCGCCTGCAGGCCGTGCATGGCGCCGATGGCGATTTCGTCATTCAGCGCGAGGAAGGCGGTGGGGCGGTCCTTGAGCGTGGCGAAGCTCGCGGCCAGGATCCGCCCGTACTCGAAGTCGTTTTCGCGCACGTGCAGGTGGTCGAGGGACCGGGTCGACTGGGCAAACGGGAGCCCATGCTTTTCCAGGGCCTGCATGATGCCGTGCATGCGACCTAGCCGGCCATGGAGGCGCGCGGAGATGCCGAGCAGCCCGAACGTGCGATGGCCTTGGTCCACGAGGTGGTCGACGACATCGACCATGCCGTGGGCCCGGTCGAGGGTGACACTGTGCGCATTCGGGATGCCCACATGGTCGATCACCACGTGCGGGGTCGCGCTGGCATTGAGCTCGGCAATGCGCTGCGTGAGCTCCTCCACGGGAAAATGACCGATGAAGACGACGGCCTCGACCCGCATGGAAAGGAAATGCCGGATCAACTGGCGGCTCCCCCCGGGCTCGAGCACCTCGATGAGCGAGGTGTAGTGCGCGGTGCGGAACACCCGCTGCAGGGCCGCCAGTTTCTTGACCGCGGTCGGCGTGAGCAGGTCCTCCATGCAGATCCCGATGGTGGCGGTGCCCTTGCCCTTGAGGCGGATCGCGTAGGCGTTCGGCGTGAATCCCGTCTCGTCCATCGCCCGTTGCACGCGGTCGATGGTCTTGGCCTTCAGTCCGGGCTGGCCGTTGAGGACGCGCGACACGGTGGTGCGCGCCAGGCCCACGTAGCGGGCGAACTCGGCGGTGGAGGTGATGACGCGGACGGTTTTTTTCTTCACGGCCAGGGTGCGCGGAGCGGCGGCGTGCTTGGTAGGGAGGCATCCGGACGGTGTCAAATGCACAGCGCGCGGCGGAGATAACTCTTGACGCGGACACGTGTCCTCGTGTGTCCTAAAAGTTCCCTTACCCCATGTCCCTTCGTCTGTTTTCCGCCGCGCTTTGCCTTTCCGCCCTCGTCCTGCCGCTGCGCGCGGCGGCCCCGGCGGTCTTCAACGTGCAGGATTATGGGGCGGTGCCCGACGGGCGGACGAAGGCCACGGCCGCGTTCGCGAAGGCGGTGGTGGCCTGCGCCGCGGCGGGGGGCGGCACGCTGTTCGTGCCCGCCGGGAAGTATCTCACCGGTTCGATCCAGCTCGAGAGCAACCTGACGCTGGATCTCGCGGCCGGCACGGAGCTTCTTTACAGCGGCGACCCGGCCGACTCCCCGCTGGTGCCGGCCCGCTGGGAAGGCACCAACGTCTTCACCCATGCGCCGCTGATCTATGCCAACGGCAGGCAGAACATCACGATCACCGGCCGCGGCAGCCTCAACGGCCAAGGCTGGAACTGGTGGTGGCGGGCCGGCCGGGGCGCGCCTCCGGCGGGGGTTGATCCCGCCCTGGCCCGCGATGCCTGGCGCAAAATCTACGACCGGGTCGAGGCCGGCGAAAAACTTGCCGCGGCCGATTTCACGCTCGCGGCCGAGTACCTCCGCCCTTCCCTCGTCGGGATCTATAACTGCAAGAACGTCCTCGTCGAAGGCGTCACGCTGTTCAAATCGCCGATGTGGATGCTGCACCCGGCCTACTCGGACGACATCGTGGTGAGGGGCGTGCGTTTCGTCTCCGCCGATCCCGACGGCCAGCCCTCGAAGGAGGGTATGGGCCCGAACGGCGACGGCATCGACGTCGATTCCTGCCGGAACGTCCGCATCTCGGACTGCTTCTTCAACACGAGCGACGACTGCATCGTCATCAAGTCCGGCCGCGATGCGGACGGCATGCGGACGGCGCGGCCCACCGAGTACGTGACGATCACCAACTGCGTCATGTACAAGGGCCATGGCGCGGTGGTCATCGGGAGCGAGACCTCCGGCAACATCCGCAATGTCACGGCGAGCAACATCGTGTCCAAGGGCACCGACTGCGGCGTCCGCATCAAGAGCATGCGCGGGCGCGGCGGGATTTTGGAAAATTTCCGCTTCGACAACTGGGTGATCGAGGACGTGCAGAAGCAGGCCTTTGAGATCACGATGCTCTATGCCCCGACCGAGCCTGAGCCGCTCTCGGCGCGTACGCCGCTGTTCCGCAACATGGCCTTCAGCAATATCACGGTCATCAACGCGAAGCAGGTGGCAAGCATCCAGGGCCTGCCGGAGCGGTCCATCGTGCAGCTGCGCTTCAGCGACATCAACGCGACGGGCCTGACGGGGTTCATGGCGGACCACGTCGTTGACCTGGAACTGCACAATATCCGGGTGGACGCCACGGACCGCAGCGCCTTCGTCTTCGACCAGGTGCAGGACCTGGTGCTCGACGATGCGACCACGCGGGCGCCCTTGAAAAGCGTCCCGGTGATCCTGCTGAAGGCCAGCGATGGCATCTGGCTGCACGCCACGCGCGCCGCGGCCGGGACGGGCACGTTCCTTCAGTTCGACGGCGCCAAGCCGAAGGATTTCAAGCTGACCGACTCCGATCTCTCCGCGGCCGCAGTCCCGATGCAGCCGGCGGGAATTTGATTCCGGGAGACGGGACGTTGCTGAAAGGTGGAGCGGGTTGACCCCAACCCGCTGGATTGGGGCGGCTTCGCCGCAACGCGTTAGGGTCAACGCGTTCCACCCTCAACCGATCTCCGTCTAGGCCGCGACCTTGTCGAGCTCGACCATCTCAAACTTCGGGGCGAACAGGTGCTGCAGCACGAAGGCCGACACATAGGCGGAGGCGCAGATCATGAAGAGCACGCTGTATCCGCCGGTGATGTTGTCCTGGGCCTTGAAGCGGTCGAGCAGATGGCCGGCCATGATGGGGAAGACCATGCCGACGAGCCCGCCCGCCATGCCGCCGAGGCCGACGACCGATGCCACCGCCCGCTTCGGGAACATGTCGGAGGCGGTCGTGAAGAGATTCGCCGACCAAGCCTGGTGGGCCGAGCAGGCGAAGCCGATGATGAGCACGGCCTGCCAGTCGCCGACGTCCTTCACGAAGATGACGGGGATCACGCAGCACGCAAAGATGAACATGCTGGTCTTGCGGGCGCGGGTGACGGTCCAGCCGGATTTCACCAGCGAGCCGGTGACCCAGCTGCCGAAGATGCTGAGTACCGTGGCGAGGCCATAGATCGTCGCGAGCATCGGGGCGCTCGTCTTGATGTCGAGGTGGCGGGTCTGCTTGAAAAAGTCGGGCAGCCACGTGAGGAAGAACCACCACACCGGGTCCGTCATGCCCTTGGCGATGATGAACGACCAGGTCTGCCGGTAGCCGAGCAGGCTGATCCAGGAGATCTTCTCGCCGTCCCGGCTGGTGTCGTCGCGGTCGCTGCGGATGTAGTCGAGTTCCGCCGCGTTGGCCGCCTTGACCTTCTCCGGCACGTTGTAGAACGGAATCCAGAGGAACAGCCAGAGGAAGCCGGCCAGGCCGGCGAAGATGAAGGCCCAGTGCCAGCCGAGGGACAGGGCGATGGCGGGCACGACGAGCGGGGCGATGATGGCGCCGACGTTGGTGCCGGAATTGAAGATCGCGGTGGCGGTGGCCCGTTCCTTCTTCGGGAACCAGAGCGCCACTGCCTTGATGGCCGAGGGGAAGTTGCCGCCCTCGCCGATGCCGAGGGCGATCCGCGCCGCATAGAAGCCACTGATGCTGAAGACCAGTGCATGCCCGAGGGCGGCGATGCTCCAGGCCGCGATGGAGGTGGCGTACCCGATCTTGGTGCCGAACCGGTCGATGAACCAGCCGAAGCCGAGCAGGCTGAACGCATAGGCGCCCTGAAACAGGCCGTTGGTCAGGCCGAACTGCTCGTTGGTCCAGTGCAGCTGGTCGTCGAGGATCGGCTTGATCAGCGCGAGGATCTGCCGGTCGACGTAGTTGATCGTCGTGGCGAAGAACAGCAGCGCGCAGACGACCCAGCGGTAGTTCGAGGGTTTCAGGCCTTCGGGCGAGTTCGTGAATTGGGACGTCATGGCGGGGTGGGGGTGGATTCGGCGCAAACGGCAACCGGCGGGGCGTGGTTTTTTATCAGGGGAGTCTTAAGGAAGTGACGGTGGAGCAGGTGGCTCGCAACCAAACAAATCTTACGGCGGAGGACAGGGAACGGACGGCGATGAAACCGGCGCGGCCGGGACGGCCGGATGCCGCGACGGGTGTAGATTGATCGACGCCGGGGACGGAGGGAACGAGCGCCGCGACCAAGGTGGGACACGAAAATGGAAGGCCCGGAGGGCAATTGTCATGCCTAAAAGCAGGAGGGCTGCCGTCTCGTCACCCGCCGCGCGATGGGATGCGGCGGAACGAGTCGTTTCCAACATCACCAAGCGGCGGACCAGCCGTCATTCTTTGCGCGCCGGATGCAAAAAGTCCGTGCTCATTCGCGAAATCCGTGTTTTAAAAAATCTCCCCCCATGAAACTCCGCCTGATCGCCTCCGTGTTACTCACGTCCGTGTCCGCGCTGTCCATCGCGCGGGCCGCGGACAAATTGACCGTCACCGTGACCAACGAGCCCGGCATGGCCCGCCCGGCCGAGACCATCGTCATCCCGTTCGATGACGTGAAAAGCCGCCTCGCTGGCATTGTCTTCGACCAGGTCGTGGTGCGCGATGCCTCCGGAGCGATCGTTCCGGCCCAGATCACCGCCTACAAGCACGTGCACAAGGGTCCGCCCCATTACGACGATCTCGTTTTCCAGCATGACTTCGCCGCCGGCGAAAAAACCGCGACCTTCACGGTGGAGAAATCCGCGACGCCGATTCCGCCCTTTCCCTCGAAGGTCTACGCGCGTCCCGTGCCCGAGCGTTATGACGACTTCGCCTGGGAGAACGACCGCATCGGCCACCGCATCTACGGCCCCGGCCTCGAGCTGCCTTCCGCCACAAAGGACCAGATGACGAGCAGCGGCATCGATATCTGGAGCAAGAAGGTCCGGTATTCCATCATCGACCACTGGTACCACAAGGGGCACGACGGCCTGCACACCGACACGGGCGAGGGCCTCGACATGTACGATGTCGGCACCTCGCGCGGCTCCGGCGGCACCGGCATCTGGGACGGCACCGACCTGCACGTCTCGAAGAACTGGCGCACCTGGCTCGTCGACGCCAACGGTCCGATCCGCGCCGTCTTCGATCTCGGCTACGAGGCCTGGGACGCCGGCCATGGGGTGATGGTCACCGAGACCAAGCGTTTCATCGTCGATGCGGGCCACAACCTCGACGAGATCCAGAGCACCTTCAACTTCACGCCCGCGCCCGGCTCGGATGGCACCCTCACCGTCGCCATCGGGCTCACGGAGCACCAGGCCACGGCCAGCGTCGTGACCGGGCAGGACGAAAAGACGCACGCGATCACCATCTGGGAGGAATACAAGAGCCCCGTCGACGGCAAGCTCGGCACCGGCGTCATCCTCGCGCCTGACGCCGCCTTTGCGGGTTTCGCCGAGACCAAGGCCCCCGCCAACGCGCGCGGCTTCCATGCCGACCTGCTCGTCCTCGCCAAGGTGAAACCGGGCGAGGCCGTCAGCTATCACGTCGGCGGCGGGTGGGACAAGAGCGGCGACTTTCCCGACAAGGCCTCGTGGGATGCCTACGTTGCCGGTTGGGCGAAACGTCTGGCCTCACCCGTGAAAGTGACGCTCTCCGCCCCCTGATCTTGTCCAGCCTCGTGCCAAAAACCTCCTGAAATTTAGCCACTGATTGCACTGATGCCACAAATGCTCCGAGCCCCGGCGATGGAGCATGAGCCGCGATGGTTTTCCATCTGTGCCCATCCGTGTAATCTGTGGCCAAAATCTTTCCGAATTTCATGAAACTCCATTACTTCCCGACTCCCGAGCAGACCAACACGCTCGGCACCGACGAACTCCGCTCGCGCTTCCTGATCGGCGGGCTGTTCCAGCCCGGTGCCGTCGTCGCGCACTACACCGACCTCGACCGCATGATCGTGGGCGCCGCCGTGCCGACCACCGCGCCGCTGGGCCTGCCCGCGGACAAGGAACTCGGCACCTCGTTCTTCCTAGAGCGTCGCGAGATTGGCATCCTCAACCTCGGCGCCCCCGGCTCGGTCCGCGTGGGCGGGACCAAGTACGACCTCGCCTCGCTCGACTGCCTCTACATCGGCCTCGGCGAGAAGGATGTGACCTTTGAGAACGGCCCGACCGGACAGGCGCAGTTCTACTTCGTCAGCACCCCCGCGCACGCGAAGCACCCGACCGCGCTGGCGCGCCGGGCCGACGTGAGCGCCGCGCCGATCGGCGACGTGACCAAGGCCAACCGCCGCACGATCCTGAAGTACATCCACCTCGACGGCATCAAGAGCTGCCAGCTCGTGCTGGGCTTCACCGAGTTCGAGCCCGGCAGCATCTGGAACACGATGCCCCCGCACACGCACAGCCGCCGCACGGAGGCCTACCTCTATTTCGACCTCGGCGACCAGATGGTGGTCCACCTCATGGGCGAGCCGCAGAAGACGCGGCACCTGATCGTGCGCGACCGCGAGGCTGTGCTCTCGCCGGCGTGGTCGATCCACTGCGGCGTTGGCACGAGCAGCTACCGCTTCGTCTGGGCCATGGGTGGCGACAACCAGGTCTTCGCGGACATGGATGCGGCGCCGATCGCGACGCTGCGCTAGGCCAAATTCGGAATTGCGATTTACGAGTTACGATTTGTCCCGGACAGCGTCATTGGCGCAGCTGATCCTTTCGTAAATCGCATCTGGAAATTCGTAATTCATAACTCGTAAATCGTAATTTACCATGAGCTATCTCGAACAAAAATTCGGCCTGCGCGGCAAGGTCGCGCTCGTCACCGGTTCTTCCCAAGGCCTCGGCAAGGCCATGGCCCGTGCACTCGCGCAGGCTGGCGCCGACGTGGTCATCAACGGCCGCGACGCGGCCAAGCTCGCGCCGGTCGTGAAAGAGATCGAGGCGCTCGGCGGCAAGGCGCTCGCCGTCGCCGCCGACCTCGGCGACCGCGCGGCGGTCCAGCGGCTCATCGACCAGTCCATCGCTTGGCAGGGGCACCTCGACATCCTCGTGAACAACGCCGGCATCATCCGCCGCACGCCCGCGGTCGACTACAGCGATGCCGACTGGGACGCGGTGGTCGGGGTCAACCTGAACGGCGTGTTCACTGCCTGCCGTGCTGCGGGCAAACACATGCTCGCGCGCGGCTCCGGCAAGATCGTCAACATCGCGTCGCTCCTTACGTTCTTCGGCGGCATCACGGTGCCGAGCTATGCCGCGGCCAAGGGCGGGGTGGGTCAGCTGACGAAGGCGCTCTCGAACGAGTGGTCGGGCAAGGGCGTGCAGGTGAATGCCATCGCCCCTGGCTACATGCGGACCGACAATACGGCGGCCCTCCAGGCCGACCCCGTGCGCTCGAAGGAAATCCTCAACCGCATCCCCGCGAACCGCTGGGGCGAGCCCGGCGACCTCGAGGGTGCGATCGTCTTCCTCGCGTCATCCGCCTCCGACTACCTCTCCGGCCACGTCATGGCCGTGGACGGCGGCTGGTGCGGGCGCTGACGTGAGATCCCGCGGCCCGCGGCACCTGCGGGGAAAGCGTTGATTTTCGAGGTGGATCTGCACAGTTTCTGGCGATCCCGGCCAAGGAAACGTGCATGATGAAATCCCCCGAGTTCTACCGTCGTGCCCGTGAAGATGCGGCCTTTCGTCGCGAGAAGCTGGAGGAGTTGCGCTATTTCAGGAACGTCGGCGCGGGGTTGATCGGGTTCTGTCTCGTTTTCGCCGCCGGGTTCTCGACGTACACCGGCGTGAGCGAGGGACGCTGGGATTCAGGCGCCGGCCTCGTGCTGGTCGCGGCGCTGGCGGCCTGCAGTTACTCCAACTGTGCGACCCGCATCGCGGCGCTCGAAGCATTTGAAGCGATACCGGAGACCGAAAGGGGTTAGGTTAAGGCAATGGCGACTGCGGCTACCGGATTGATTTGCGAAAATGAATGCCTGAATGACTTTCATCCGGTCGTTATTGTTTCAACCAGCCCCGCGCTTTAATGACCCGGCATTCCGCCTGTTTTTGTGCAGCTTGATATTGTTGTGCCTTTGCGGGTGCGGTGAATATCGGAGCGTGTGGCACGAGCAAAAGCTGCCATCGGGTCGATCCGTCAAGGTGACCTCGCTCCACCTGGTCTGGGGCGCCGAGCACGACGAGCGGGACCCGGGGAAGGACTGCTTCGCGATGGAGTATGTGATGGCGGATCCGGCTGGGGATGCAAAGACCCACGAACAGGAGGTCAGGGAGGTGTTCGAGTTGATCCGGCCGGTTTCGGAACTTTGGGGCTTCAAGAGCGCCGAAGTCGCGGCCTTCCCGACGGCCGACCGAAAGGGTCGCTACGATTGGTATCTATTCGTTCGCGAGGCGGACGGAAAATGGTCCTTCAAGGTGGAGTCCAGAAAAGTCTTTGCGAATGACTGATCGGGCCAAGAACTCCAGCCGTCGGCGACAAGCCGTCGCTGCTGAGCTTCGATCCCGGCCACGGCCATGAAGATTACCCATAAGCTCCCTGCACAGGATCCCAAACGCGGCACGATGACCGCGGATGTCTGGTACTACCGCATCGAGGTGCTGAACGACGCAGCCGTTCCGGTGCGGGTGGTCTGGTTTGAGTTTTATTACTCGGATCACGGAAACTGGCATGGCGTGAACAAGAAGAACAAGGTGCTGCAGCACGAAGATTTCGTGGCGTGGTATTCCGATGGGGATGAGCCGCCGAAGGACGCCTGGATCCAGCCGGGGCAGGCCTGGGTCTGCGATCCCAACTGGCACCTGGATGTCGGTTGCGGATTTTATCCTGTAAAATGGGCTTACTTGGCCGTCGACCGGCAGGGCGAGGTTCAATTTGCCGAGGCGGTCGTGCCCGAGGACGCGTGCCGTCACTACAAGCCCGTCGGCTGACCGATCGCTGCGAGGTAATAAAGGCCTCGCAGCGGATTTATTTCTTCTTCTCGCGCGGGATGCAGATCCAAAGAATCAGGTAGGCGACGAGGCCGGTGCCCCAGGCCGCCAGCAGCACGCAAAAAAGGACCCGCCACATCCAGGCGGAAAAGGGCGTGGCCTCGCCCAGGGCGGCGCAGACGCCGCCGATGATGCGCTCCCGGGGGAGCGTGAGTTCCCGGAATTTGTGCCAGGACTCGCTGCCGAAGAATTCCTTGATCGTCGTCACGGGATCGTTTTTGCCCGGACCGGGGGAAAAAACAAGTTTTTGCGTGGGCGCGGGCTGAAGCCTGCCGCGTACCCCTTCCCCTTTTGCCCCGTCTTGCAGAAAGCACCCCTCCCCATGAAAACGACCCTTCTGCTGGCAGCTCTGCTTTCCGGCGCCACGGCTTTCGCCGCCGCGCCTCTCCCGCGCGAGTGGATCGATCCCGATACCGGCCATCGTATCGTCCAGCTCTCGACCGAGCCCGGCACCAACAGCCTGTACTTCACCCAGTACGGGTTCACCGCCGGCGGAACGAAGCTGCTCATGACCACCCGCGGCGGCATCGACCTCGTGACCATCAACACGGGCGTCATCGAGCACGTCCTCGACGGCCCCACGGGGCGCGTCATCCAGACGGGACGCAAGACGGGCGCGATTTTCTACACCAAGGACGGCGCAGTCTATGCGCTGGATCCCGTGACCAAGACCTCGCGCCTGCTCGCCAAGCTGCCGCCGGGCGGCTCGGTGGTGACGATCAACTCCGACGAGACGCTGGCCGCCGGCTCGATCACGCTGGGCGATGCGCCGGCCGTGGGCTCGCCCCGCCGCGGAGGTGGAGCGGCCGCCCAGAAGAACGCGCCGGCCGAGCCGGCGAAGGACGGCGAGCCGGTCGTGCAGAAAGGCGGGGACAATTATCCCGACAAGCACGCCATGATGGACCGTCGGCTCGCCGCGCGCACGCCGATGGTCCTGTTCACGGTCAACCTCCAGACCGGTGAGGTGAAGGAACTCCTCCACACCACGGACTGGATCAACCATTTCCAGTTCTCGCCAGTGGATCCGCTGCTCCTGCTTTACGCCCATGAAGGCCGCCAGTGGAAGGTCGACCGCGTCTGGCTCCTCCGCACTGACGGCAAGTCCGAGCCGAAGCTGGTTCACCAGCGCACGATGCGGATGGAAATCGCCGTGCACGAATACTGGAGCAACGACGGCCAGTGGGTTTATTACGACTTGCAGACGCCACTCTCCGAGGACTGCTGGGTCGGCGGCTACAATGTCACCAACGGCCAGCGCATCTGGTACCACGTCCCGCCGAACCATTGGTCGGTGCACTACAACACCTCGCCCGATGGCACGTATTTCTCCGGCGACGGCAGCGACCCGGAGCTGCACTACGCGAAGGCGCAGGACGCCAAGTGGATGTTCCTCTTCCATCCCGAGCTGATCCCCAACGAGGAGGGCGAGACGCCCGACCAGGCCAACATGATCCAGGCGGCGAAGCTGATTCCCGAGCGCCTGGTCAACCTCGGCAAGCACGACTACTCGCTGGAGCCGAACGGCAATTTCAGCCCGGACGGCAAATGGCTCATCTTCCGCTCGAACCTGCGTGGGCCGATCCAAGTCTACGCGGTCGAAATCGCGAAGGCGAAGCAGCCGTAGCCAAGGTAGGGCCATTTCTGGTAATGTCCGAATTTCCCGGTAGGGCGGCGACTCCGCTCGCCGCCGGGAATGTCCTTGTGCCCGGCGCGGACTGAGTCCGCGCCCTACCGCGCAGGTGTTTTCATGAAATTAGGACACGACCCCTTTCTTTCGGCAGCTTTTACAGGAGATAACGAAGGTAACGGAGAGATTTTCGCCGGCTCCTTCGTTTCCTCTGTTCCCTCCTGTAAAAAAGTTTGGTGACCGGATTAATACTGCGGCCCGCCGGACGACTTCGGGACGTAGTGGTAGGTCCGCAGCTTTACCTGGATGTCGATGGCGGGATTTTTCAGCAGTCGGATCATCTCCGCTCCCGCGAGCAGCACCGGACCGTAACCGTGGAGCGCGTAGACGCTCACCGGGCGGTTGTAATAATAAACGGGGTCGCCGGCGAAGGTCGTGCCGACGCAAGTGCCCTCGACCTGTCCCTGGTCATTGATCCGCATCGAGACGCCGGCCCAGCCCGCCTGGGCGATCGAGCCGTAGGTGGTCGGGCTGATCCAGCCCTGGTTGATGGCATGGGCGTAGCCATAGACGAAGATGGCGGAGGCGGAGGTCTCGAGGTAGGAATCGTTGCGGTCGAGCAGCTGGTGCCAGAGCCCGAGGCCCGACTGGTACTGCGCCACGCCACGCAGAACCGCGCGCAGCTGGGTGAGCACCGGCTCGCGGCCGGGATGGTCCTTCGGCAGCACGTCGAGCAGGTCGCACATCGCGAGCACGGCCCACCCGTTGGCGCGGCCCCAGTAGAATTGCGGCGCGGACGGGTTGTTCGCGTTCCAGCCATGGGTGTAGAGGTTGAGCTGGGGGTTGAAAAGATAGCCGGACATCTGCCGGACGTTCTTCACGGCATCGTCGAACCATGGGCGCTCGCCCGTGAGGCGTCCCATTTCGGCGAGCGCGGGCACGCCCATGTAGAAGTCGTCCGCCCACAAGGACTGCGCCTGGGGCCGCTGGCGGGCGAGCGTGCTGTCGGCGAGGCGGAATTGTTTGTGCGCGATGTAGTCGCTCCAGGTATTGATCACGGGCAGCAGGTCGGGTCCGACCTTGGCGAGACGCGCGCGGATCAGCGCGGCACACATCGAGCCGCTGTCGTCGAGCGCCTTTGGGTCGAGGATGGCGGTGAAGCTGTTGGCGCGGGCGAGATGGAATTTTTCCTCCTGCCGGCGGAAATACGGCAGGCGGTCGGCGATGAATTGCAACTGGCGCGCGGTGAACGCGGCGAAGCGCGGGTCGCCCGTGACCTCGGTGGCCTGGAGCATGCCGGCATGGACGACGCCCATCTCATAGGCGAGGCCGCTGAAATTGGCCTCGGTGTGGGCGACGACCGCGTCGGCCGCGGGCGCGCTGAAGTCGGTGATTTCGACGCCCGTCTTGCGGTCGACCACCCGCGTGGGCACGGCGGCCTCCAAAAAGGTGCGGATGCGCGTCAGGGCGCCCGTAATTTCCGCCACGGTGGGCAATTGATAAGGGACGGGGTAGGTGCCCTCGGCCGGGTCATCTGCGGTCTTGTTGTCGCGATTGCGGAAGGGTCCCTCGGCGCGACCGTCGGGACCGAGGCAGGCGAGGACGATGACGGCGGCGAGGACGAGGGACGAGGGAGAGAGACGAGGGGAAAAACCTTTCATGAGGGACGGAAGGGAGGAAGGCGGCGACGAGGCCAGCGAGGGGAAGCCTTTCCACCCTCAGCGGGCCCCAAGCGGGGCGCAATTTCAAAGGACACGTGTGCGAATCGCCAGTGGGCATGGAGATGGGCGGGGGAGGCCTGTGGCAGGCATCCGCCTGTTGCGCCGAATTGGCCCATGGCTGTTTTGGGGTGAAATTAATGTCAAAGTTCGGCGGGATGGGGCCGATAGGGAGAGGCGCTATGAATATCAGCCTCCATGCCACCTGCCGGCCCTGGGGTAATGTCACCCCGGGGGACATGGTCGGCGCATTGGATGATTTGCCGATGGCGCCGAAGGTGCTTCCGCGGTTGAAGCGGTTGCTGAGTGACGCCAATTCGACGATGCACGAGATCGCGATGCTGATCCGGCTGGATCCGGCGATTGCGGCCCGCGTGATCCAGGTCGCCAACAGCACGTATTACAGCAAGGGCGCGCGCTGTTTCACGGTCCTTGAGGCAGTCAACCGGGTCGGCTACGATCAGGTTTACGAACTCGTGGCCTATGCCGTGGCCTCGCAGGTGCTCGTGCGCCCGCTGGAGGTGTACGGGATCGAGGCCGACGACCTCTGGAAAAGCTCCGTCTCCTGTGCGCTGGCCGCCGAGCTTCTCGCGGAGCGCACCGGCCAGGACCGGGACGTGGCCTACACCGCCGGCCTGCTGCATGCGGTGGGGATGGTCGTGATCGACGACTGGGCGCTGAAGAACGAATATGACCTGCAGCTGGCGAGCGCGGGATTTCCGGGCGATGCGAGCGAAAGCGAGCGAGCGGCCTTCGGATTCACCCAGGCGGAGACTGGCGTGACGCTGCTGCAGAAGTGGGATTTTCCCTGTTCGATCGCGGAACCGGTGCGCTGGCAATACGCGCCGGCGGCCGCGGGCCGGCACGTCCACATGGCGGGACTCCTGCACGCGGCCAAGTGGCTGCGCTCGACCGTCTGCCATCGGACCATGGCCTGTCCACCCGTGCCAACGGCAGTACTGCAACTGCTCGCGCTGAACGATGCGGTGCTTCACGAACTGTCGGGTGTGGTCCGGGACCGGCTCGCCGCGGTGAGTTCGCTGCTGGAGACCGGCGGAGGCCGGATCCACGCGGATGTCCGGCAGCGCTTCCCGCGGGAAACGCGTGACTGGCTGTCGGACGGCGCCTGGCGGGTGGCCTGAGCGGGGCATTATTGAAGATTGCCTGAAGATGTGACGAGCTCCTGGGGTAACGCGGTGCTTCAGCGCGCGTCTTTAGCCTCGGGAGTGCGGGCTGAAGCACCGCACTACTCCAAGCCTTCGCCGTCTCTTCTTTGGGTAATGCCCAGTAAGGATAACGCGCCCTGCCTTTTTCGACGCTCTCTTACGCGACGGGGACGTCGCGCCTCCACCAAAGCCAAGCAACTCTGATTTTACGAGCAGCGCGCGTAGATTTTCTGCAGCAGGGCGCTGGAAGGGGTGTTGGCGGCGGCGGCCGGACGCGGGCCGGCCAGGCTGTGCCGCAGCAGCAGCTGGTCGTTTTCCTTGTCGAGCTGGAGGATTTGCAGGATGCGCGAGCGGGTTTTTTCGAGCTGGGCCTGGACGCCGGGATCGCGGGCGGAGCCGGCCGGCACGGCGCGCAGGGCTGCGAGCGTGATGTCGAGTTTTTCGAGCAGGGCCCGCTTGCGCTCGAGCAGCGGCTGGTCGGGCGCGCGCTGGTGCCGGCGGAGGAAACGGTTCTCATCGAGCACGCATTCGTGGATGGCGTCGCAGAGCTGGTGGTGGGCCTGGATGGTTTCGAGTTCGGTCATGGGAGGGCGAGGGTCGGGGCGGGCGGGGGGGGCGCGATGGCGGCGGTGCCGGTGGTGGATTCGAAGATGCGGGCGACTTTCCGGCCGATCTGGTCGGTCCAGTCGAGGTGATCCAGCCGCCAGGCGGCCATGCGGGCCAGCTCGGCGAGGTCGGGGGTCGGCGTCTTGCCCGCGCCGTCAATGATGGCGTGGTAGGAATCGCGGGCGCGGTCGAGGTTGCCGAGGCGTTCCTGGCACAGCGCGACCTGGTAGATGATGGGCAGCCGCCAGGCGGGATCCGGTGAAAGCTCGACGAGGCCGGCGTAAATGGCGGCGGCGTGGGTGGTGTCGCCGCTCTGGAAAAAATCGTTGGCGAGCTGGTTGCCCGTGCGGCCCTGCCAGTAGGCCCAGCGCTTCGGGTCGGTGCCGATCAGGGATTTCTCGGCGTTGAGGAGCTCGAGCGTGACGGCAAAGGCGTCCTCCGGCCGCTGGAGGGCGCGCAGGCTGACGGCGAGGAGATACCTGGCCTCGGGCACGTTCTCGTCCTGCGGATTTTGCACGAGGTAGGCGCGAAGCGCGGTGATGGCGGCCTCGTTGTCGCCGAGCAGGTTCAGGGAATAGGCGGCCTTGAACTGGGCCCGGGCCTGGTCGGCCGGCGCGAGGTCCAGCAACTTCAGGCGGGAAAAGAATTTTGCGGCCTCCTCATACTCGCCGGCCTGGAAATGGGTCTCGGCGATCTCGAACTGGGCGGTCTTGGCCAGCTGCTGGTAGCGGTCGAAGCTGCCGGCGGGCAGCTTCAGCGTGGAATTGATGACGCTGTAGAACCGGTTGATCGCGAGCTTGTAGGCGCCCATGTCGCGCAAGGTGCGGCCGAGATCGAGCAGGGCGTCCGGGGTGCGTTCATCGCCGGGAAATTCCTTGAGGAAGGTCTCGTAGATTGCGACGGCCTTCGTGAGCACACCCTGCCGGCGGTGCATGTGGGCGAGGCCGAGCAGCGCGCTTTTCACGTCCACCGGCGCGGTGTTGCGGGCGTTCAGCACCTGGCGGTAGGCGATCTCGGCGGCGCCGTAGTCGCCGCGGTTGGTCAGGCTGGCGCCCAGGTTCAGGAGCCCGTGGATCTCGTCGGCGCCCCGCCGGTTCGGGACCTGCGCGACGGCGGGCTCCGGCTTGGCCGGCTCCTCGTCGGCCCGCGCCGGCACGGCCGGTCCGGTCGCGCCGAGGAGGGCGAGCAGCGTGGCGAAGGGCAGGTGTTTCAACGGCGCGAACCGTGGGCCGGTCATTTCGGAGTCTGGGTATAGGTGGCGGAACTGGGCGGAAGCGGAGCGGGCTGGCCGGCGGAGGCGGGTGCGGGCACCGTGAGGATCACGTCGCCCGGCCGGCTGGCCGACCCGGGAACCTGGAAGAACGGCAGGAAGTCATCCGGCTTGGTGTGCGGGCGCGTGTCATCGGGCAGGATGGGCGCGGGTGCGGCCTTCGGCGGCAGAGCCACCGGTTCGCGGGTTTCGGACTTCGGCTCCGGCGGTATTTCGCGCGCGGGACTGGCCGCCCGGGCGTTTTCGGCCGAGATGGCGGACTCGGCCGCGGTGAAGTCGGGGGCCAGCGGATCGGTGCCCTTCGGCAGGGAGGTTGCGGGCGGGTGCACGTTGGGATCCAGCGGCGGCGGTTCCGTCAGGAAACGGAGCTCGGGCGCACCGAGGGTGGGCAGGTAAAGTTGTTCCCCCTGCCGGTTCGACAGTCCCATGCGCCGGCGCGGCCAAGCCTGGCTGCCCGGGCTGGCCATGGCGGGAAGGAGGAGCAGGGAGAGACAACGCAACGCCCGGCGTACCCCTGCCGCGCTGTGCGGTGGTTCGCGGTGATTCATTTCGTAAACGGAAAAGACGGTCCATGTTAATGGAGTGTCCTGATGCTGCCCATGGGAGCACTATCGGCGCACCCGGCGGTTTACTGAAACGGATTTGCGCGGCCCGGCCCCGAAATCAGCGGGCGGCCGGCGCGGCGTCGAGCAGGCTGCGCAGGCGGCGGCCAATCTCGGGCAGTGGGTAGGGCTTCTGCATGATGTCATGCTGGCCCAGCTCCTCGAATTCCACCCGCACGCCGGGCGTCACGTAACCGCTGACCACGAGGACCTTGAGCCCGGGCCGGCAGAGCCGGATGACTTTCAGCACCTTGATGCCATTGGCCCCCGGCATGTTGAGGTCGAGGATCACCAGGTCAAAATGCCGGGAGCTGTCGGCGATGAGGTCGATCGCCTCGAGTCCCGTGGCGGCGGTCGCGACCTCGTAGCCTTTGCGCGAAAGGGCGGTGACCAGCATCGTGCGCAGGGCGTCCTCGTCGTCGACGACCAGGATTGATTCGCTGCCGCCGGGGAACTCCCCGGGGATCACGGCCGTGGGGGCGGGCAACGCGGCGCCGGCCGCCAGCGGCAGCAGGACGCTGAATGTGCTGCCGGCTCCCGGGGTGCTGTCCGCCTCGATGAAGCCGTGGTGGCTCACCACAATCCCGTAGACCACGGCGAGGCCGAGGCCGGTGCCGTGATTGCTCTGTTTGGTGGTGAAGAACGGCTCGAAAATGCGCAGGCGCACCTCCGGGGTCATGCCGGTGCCGGTGTCGCCGACCTGGAGGCAGGCGTAATGCTGCGCAGGGTCGGCACCGGATGGCAGGCTGTCGCCGTGGCGCACGCTCGTGGCCATCGTGATGGCGCCGCCCGAGGTCATGGCGTCGCGGGCGTTCACGCAGAGATTGAGGATCACCTGCTGGAGCTGGTTCTGGTCGGCGTAGAGCGGCGGCAGTCCCTCCTGCAGCGCGAGGTTGAACGTGACCGTGCGGGGAAAGGTCTCGGCCAGCAGCGCCACGAGGTCGCGAATGAGCTGGTTGAGGTCGACCGGGGCGAACCGGACCTCCGTCTTGCGGCTGAAGGTGAGGATCTGGCGCACCAAGCCGCTGGCGCGCTGCACGGCGCGCTGGATCTCGCGCAGGCTTTTCGCGAGCACGGCGCTGTCGGTGCCCTCCACCTGGCAGAGCCCCGCGTAGCCGTTGATGACCGCGAGCATATTGTTGAAGTCATGCGCGATGCCGCCCGCGAGGGTTCCGAGGCTTTCCATCTTCTGCGCCTGGCGGAGCTCATGCTCGAGCTGCTTGCGCTCCGTGATGTCCTCGCGCAGGCAGAGGAAATTGGTGATCTCGCCGGCCGGGCTGCGCAGGCAGGAGACCTTGACGGATTCCCAGACCACGGTGTGGTCGGGCCGCGAGGTGCTGATTTCCCCGCGCCATTCCCCGCCCTCCTGCAGGGTCTGCCAGAACTGCCGGTAGGATTCCTCGCCGGGATGGCCGTCGCGCAGCACCTCGATGCGTTGGTCCATGATGTCCTCGAGCGTGCGGCCCGTCACCTCGCTGAACTTGGAATTGACGTACTGGGCACGGCCCTCGGGGTCGGTGATGACGATGGAAACGGGTGATTGCTCGACGGCGCGCGAAAGCCGGTAGAACTGTTCCTCCGCGATATGCTGGCGGGTGGTGTCGCGCCCGACCGCGCGGACGGCCGTGAGCCGGCCGGTGTCGTCGACGAGGCCGCATTCCTCCCACGAGAACCAGCGCACGCCCTGCGGGGTGAGCCAACGGTGCTCGCGGACGAGACGGTGCGGCGGGCGGCCGAGCTCGACGGCGGTGGCCTGCAACGCGGCGACATCCTCGGGATGGACGAGCTCCGACACCGGCAGGCCCGCGAGCCCGCTGGCCGGGCGACCGAACTTGCGCGCGAAGGAGAGATTGACGGCCACGATACGTCCGTTGGCATCCCGGCAATAGGCCGGATCCGCACTGGTTTCCCAGGGCCCGAGCCCGGTATCGGTCTCGGCGGAACTGCCGCTGCCGGTGCTGGCGTCGTTGATCATGGCGGACATGGCGTTGGAACGGCGCAGGGCCGACGGACTGGAACGCGCGGTGTGCGGAAAGGCCGGTGCGGCATGAAGGGAAAGGCGATCACAGCAGCTTTTGCATCACGGACGGCAGCCGCTGGAGCGAATTGGCGATGGCGGCGCGGGCGATGTCGGATTCCGCGGGGTCGGTCCCATAGAGGATCTGCCAGCCCTCGAGCTGGAGCCATGAGTCGGCGGCGACGGGCTCGATGCACTCGAATCCGCCGGAGATCCCGTTGTGCCGCACGAGATGGTCGGCCACCTGCACGGCGGCGGCGAACAACTGGTGATTGGGAGCCTGCCCGGGCTCGTTATGGTAGTGCACGGCGGAGACGATTTCCTCCGAGAGGTGGTGCTGGGAGAGAAAATGGGCGCCGATGCGCCCGTGGTCCCAGCCGATGAGCTCGCGCTCCCGCGCGCAAACCTCGGCAGGATTCCGCGCGGGCATCGTCATGAGGACGTTCAGCTCATCGGGAAACGCATAGGCCATAACCACCTTGCCGACGTTGTGGAGCAGGCCGACGAGGTAGTCGGTGTCGTCGTCGACGTGCAGGGCGGTGGCCGCGAGGATTTCGCGGGTGAGGATGGCGGTGCCGAGGCTGTGGCTCCAGAGCTCGCGCCACGGCAGGTTGGCGATGGTGTTGGACTGGAGCTGCTGCAGCTCCTCGAGCACCGGCGTGGCGAGGGACAGCTCGCGGATCTGGCGCAGCCCGAGGAAGAAGACCGCCTCCTCGATGTTGTTGATGCGCGCGGAGAGCCCGAAATAGACGGAATTGACGATGCGCAACAGCCGGGCCGAGAGCGACGAGTCGCGGCGGATGATCTCCGCGATCTGGGAGTTCAGGCTCTGCTCGGAGTGCAGCAGCGCGCTGAGTGCGCGATTGATGCTCTGCAGCGACGCGAGCTTGGGACAGGCGTCGATGCGGCGCTGGATTTCCTTCTCGGAGTACGGTGCCGGCGCCGTGTCGGGCAGCGGGGAGAGTGCGGAAGCCATGATGGAGGAAAGGCGGACCGCCCGCCCTTCCGCGGTTGGTTGCGCCGGATGAACTATCGGCCGGCAATCTGCCGGCTTGAGCCGATTCCGCTAAAGACCCGGCTGCGCGGGCCGAATTTCTGGGGAACTCATTCACTGCGTGCAGCCCGCGAAACTTCAGCGCCTCCTGCAGGAGGCCGCCGCCCAGCTCCAGGCCGGCCGGCTTGACGCCGCCATGCGGCTCTGCGCGCAGGCGCGGGCCGCCGCCCCGCGCGAATTCGCCCCGCTCCATGTGTCGGGCCTCACCGCCCTCACCCAGGGCCGGGCCCAGGATGCCGCCACGTGGCTGGCCGCGGCGCGCGAATTGCAACCGCGCTCCGCCGTCAGGAGGCGGCGTATCGACGCCCGGATGCGATCATTCTCGACCTGGGCCTGCCTGACATGTCCGGGATCGAGGTCCTCCGGCAGCTGCGGGAATGGAGCCAGATCCCGGTATTGATCCTGTCCGTCCACGGGGAAGAGGACCGCAAGGTCGAGGCCCTCGATGCGGGGGCCGAGGACTACCTGACCAAGCCATTCGGGGAAAGCGAACTACTGGCCCGCATACGCGTGCTCCTGCGCCGTCCGAAACTGACGGAGGAAACAACCAGCGCCCGTCACGGCAACATCGAGGTGGATTTTCTCCAGCGGGTCGTCGCGATCAAGGGGGTGCCGATCAAGCTCACCGGCAAGGAATACTCGCTCCTCAGGCTCTTCATCCAGCACCGGGGAAAAGTTCTGACACACCGCCAGATTCTCAGCGCCATCTGGGGCCCCGATGCCAAGCCGCAGACGCATTATCTTCATGTCTATGTGCGCCGGCTGCGGGAAAAGCTCGAGGAGGATCCGGACGAACCGGTCTACTTCCGCACGGAATCGGGCATTGGCTACCGGTTTGTGGGTTAATTTGCGCGACGGTGCTTGATATTGCAGCCGCGGTCGCCGGCTTCAGCGAGGTCGGCAACAGCGCAACGCCTGACCTCGGAGTCCATGAGGCAAAACGCACCGACACCTTGATTCGGGCTGGGTTTGGCGAGGCCCAAAACGATGGCGGAGGCCAGTTTAAGGCTCCGACAATAAGCTCAATAAAAAATCAATTTAGTGATTTAATATTGAGATATAATTTTAGGAAACTTGTTCTAGTGCCAAATTATGCCGGTATTTAAGCATGCTTGGATCAGCGACAAAAGTTAGTAAATAACTATAAAAGAGTTATTTATATATTTTAAAGCTACACGGTTATTTTGCGTGGGATCGAATCCTGTCAGATCGGTCATTGAGGAAAAAAATACATATCGTTAAAAATAAATTGAGCACGTGGTATGCGAGGTGCTCAACGGGGTCTTGAACATAGCCGCCATTAATTTTCCGGCGGACGGATACTCAACATGCGCACTCACAGATTAATCCAGGCCTTGGCTCAACCGGACCGACCTTCCTCGGCGCGGTCGTTCCGGTCCTTGGCCAGGCTTGCAGGGCGCATTTTCTGTCAGCCCTGTCCCTCGGCGATTTTTGATCGGTCAGCGTGATCAAGTCCCACCCATCCACATCCACACAGCAGTCAAAAAAAGGAGCACCGTATGAAGAAATTCACCTTAACTAACTTCGTCACCAAGATGCGTGACCCCCAGCAGCGTAAATATTTTTACGCGCTTTTCGGGGGCAAACTCCTCGGCGTGGGCATGTGCTTCATGATCATGTTCGCGGTTTCGCTCTATTTCGCCCGGCCGACCACCGCCCATGCGCAGACTCCCGCGCCGGCGGCGGCCGAGGCGGCCGCTGCGGCCACGCCCGCCGCCGCTCCGGCTGCGGCACCGGCCGCAGCGGCCGCGCCCGCTGCAGCCCCGGATGCGCCGCCCCCGCCGTACGTCAACCCGATCAACACCATGTGGGTGCTGGTCACCGCGTTCCTGGTGTTCTTCATGCAGGCAGGCTTCATGTTCCTTGAGGCCGGCTTCGCCCGTGAGCGGGAAACCGTGAACGTGCTGCTCGAGGGCATCGTCGACACCTGCCTGTGCGGAATTCTTTTCTACATGTGGGGCTTTGCCTGGATGTTCGGTCACGGCAATGGGTATATCGGCTGGGGAGATAGCTCGGGCCATACGTGGTATTTCCTGCAGAACCTGGGCGACACCTATGAATCGACGGGGATCGCGACCCTCGCGTTCTTCCTCTTCCAATTCGCCTTCGCCGACACTTGCTCGACGATCACGTCGGGCGCCATGCTGGGCCGCACCGGTTTCTGGGGCGACCTCTGGTACAGCATCGGGGTGAGCGGTTTCCTCTATCCGATCTTCGGCCACTGGGCGTGGGGCCCGGACGGTTGGCTCAACGCCATCCCGTTCTGGAAGGCCGCGCCGTTCCATGACTTCGCCGGCTCCACCGTCGTGCATACGATCGGCGGCATGATCGCCCTCGCCGGTGCCATCGTCCTCGGGCCGCGCCTCGGCCGAAAATTCAAGCGCGATGGCGGCGGGCCGATGCCCTACCACAACATGACCATTGCCTCCGTCGGTGCGGTCATCCTCTGGTTCGGCTGGTACGGTTTCAATCCGGGCAGCACGCTCTCCGCAATGGACACCGCCGGCATCGCCCGGGTGGCCGCCAACACCACCCTCGCAGCCTGCTCGGGCGGTCTGGCCGCGCTCTTCTTCGTCTATCCCCGCTCCAAGAAGTGGGATTGCGGCGCGACCGTGAACGGCTTGCTGGCCGGTCTCGTGGCCATCACCTGCCCTTGCTACTGGGTGTCGCCGCTCGGGGCCATCCTGCTCGGAGCTGTGGCCGGCGTGCTCGTGATCCTCGCCACCGACCTGCTGGAATATCTGCGTATTGACGATCCCTGCGGCGCGTGGCCCGTCCATGGCGCCTGCGGCATCTGGGGCACCCTGAGCCTGGGGCTCTTTGCCACCGGCCAGTTCGGCGCCCCGACGCCCACCGGCGCCGACAATTCGGCCGGCGCGGTCGTCAAGGGCCTGTTCTATGGCGGCGGCACCGACCAGCTGGTCGCCCAGTTCATCGGCAACGCCTCCATCGGTATCGGCGTGTTCGTGGTCGCCATGGTCCTCATGTACGCGGTCAAGGCCACCGGCACCCTGCGGGTCTCCGAGCAAATCGAGCGCGAGGGCCTCGACCTCCACGAGCATGGCGGCACGGCGTATCCCGACACCCGCACCCCATCGCACTAAAATAATCCGGGCGGACCGCCCCGAACCTCCGCGTTCCGGGTCGGTCCCTTGCCTGGCTGCGGTCAACCTTACCCAAAGCAGACAAACATGAAGCTTATCATTGCAATCATCAGGCCGTTCAAAATCGACGAAGTGAAGGAGGCCCTCTCCGGGGCCGGCATCGAGGGCATGACCGTGACCGAGTCCAAGGGCTTCGGCCGGCAAAAGGGCCACACCGAGGTCTATCGCGGCAGCGAGTACACGGTCGACTTTCTCCCGAAGGTGAAGATCGAGATCGCCACCACGGACGAGCTCGCGCCGAAGGTCGTCGACACGATCGTCAAGGCCGCCAGTTCCGGCAAAATCGGCGACGGGAAGATCTTCGTTCTCCCGGTCGAAAACGTCATTCGCATCCGCACGGGCGAGACCGGCGAAGCCGCCGTCTGACCCGCGCATATCAACAGATTTGAGCACCTTTTATCGGGTGTCTCATTAGTGGAATAAGCCGGCTCTCCCATGTGGATCTGGGAGAGCCGGCGTCCGCCGCCCACCGGCCCGCTTCATGCGGGCCGTCCGTATTTTTAGGGTTAATCACCAATTGGAGGCCAAGCCTTCGCGGCGGGCGATCCGAAGGGTTCGCCTGTGACGGTCTCGAAGAGCGGCGTGAGGCTGCGAACATACTGGCCCCGGCAATAATCCGGAGTTTATGTTATCCGTGCAATCAGTGGCTAAATAAGGTTCCCGCTCAGGTGCCGGGGACTGGCCACCAAGCCGCGGCTACCTTGAAGAGGGTAGGCCGGAAAGGCCGAAAAGAGGGAGCCGTCAGGGGTGGCCGCGAGTGACCTTCATCCAGCAAATCGCACCGATCCCCAGCCCGAAAAAGATCAGCACCGCGGCGACCATCGCCAAGTTGACCTTGGTCGTCTTCTTGGCCGGCTTGATGATCGGCCGGGAGTCATTTTGGTCGAAGCCCATGATATTTTATTGAGCGCCATGATGCCACCGACGGGTCGTCCAAACCATGGGGTCTAACCCGCACAGGACATGATCCGCATGAGTTCCTGCGCGATCTCCTCGGGCGAGAGCACCAGATCGATGCATCCGGTGGCGATCGCGCTTTCGGGCATGTCCGGCTGCCCGGCTGTGTCCAGCTTCTGCGCAATGGTGATGCCGCCCACTTCCTTGATGCCGCACAGCGCGGCGGCGCCATCGCCATCGTAGCCCGAGACGATGACCGCGATCAGCTTGCCGTGCCAATGCTTGGTCAGGGAGTTCAGGAAAACCGTTATGACATCGGGCCATCCCCGGGGTTTCGAGATCGGCTCCAGGCGGAATTCGCCATTGAGCACGTGCAAATCCCGCTGTTCCGGGATGATGAACACGTGATTGGGCCGGATGAGCAGCCTTTCCGTGATCAGCTCGACCGGCATCGCCGTGAAGCGCGGGAGGATTTCGTGGAGCCGGGTGGCGACGGTCCTGACGTGATTGACGATGACGATGGCCAAGCCGGGATCGGCCGGAAGATTCTTCAACAACCGGATATACGCGTCCAAGCCACCGGCCGAACCGCCGACGCAAACAACCGGAAAATCATCGACCGCTTTCTCAGCGTTCATGAGGGGAAGATTACAACAATGGTCCGGCGCGAACCATGGGGTTAAACCCGAATAGAGGCGACGCCTCTTCCCGGTCGGACCTCTTTTCAGTACCGATCCCGAATTCCTCGGAGGTTTTTGGCCACAGATTTCACAAATGGACACAGATCGATGGCCCGGAAATTGTGCAATCGGTGTAATCAGTGGCTAAAAAACCAGGGACGTCGCAGTGGTGCGGGATCAAATATCCTTGGCCGCCCTCGCCGGGGCCTCGTCGTTGAACTTTCGCCGTTCGTCGTTGATTTGAACTTGGAACAGGATGACCCGGTCCCACACGGGCGGCACAGTCACCGGAGCCATGATGGCCGCGCCGAATCCGGTGTCCGTCCACTGCCGGGCGATCATTTCCTTTTGCCCCCGCAACCACGACGAGTTCGCCGTCGCCCGGGGAAACCGCGCCATGAAGGCCTGGAAGATCTCGTCGGCGTTCTGCGAAAAGACCAGGTCGATGCGATAGAGTCGGTCCTTGAAGAAGTGGCAGCGGATTTCGTCGAGCGGCAACCAGCCCAGTCCGGCCAGCTGCGGGTCGGCCTGCCGGGGAATGGCCACGCTTGTTTCCCCCATGCCGGCGTCGGTGCTGAGGCTGAGGTGGCTGTGACTGAAACGCGACTGCACCTCCGTGGCGGACATTCCGAAGGTGAGGGCCTTGAACCCATCGGGCGCGATGTCTGCCCTTAATTCCTCCAGTTGGGTGGCTGCGACCAGGCCGTCCAGGCGCTGATCGCTCATCACCACGGTATCCCAACCGGTCGCCTCCGGGGAGTTCCGATCGGCGAGGATCGAGCAGACAATATTGTTCCCCTGCCAGAACCGGATGCGCAAGGGACGGCCGTTGCGGAGCCCCTGGCCGTTTGGGTTGGAGTCGCCGAAGGCCGCCGTGAACGCCTGGAACACCTTGTCCTGATTCGTGGAAAAGCCGACCTCGATGCGGTAGAGCTGGTCTTGGACAAACTTCAGCTCGATCCGGTCCAGGGGATAGTCATCCAACCTGGCCACCGGCCCCCGGTTGTAGGTGAACATCGCCTGGTTTCCCTGATCATCGGCCCATGACTTGTCGGGGACCGCGGCGGCGGCCGCCTGCGCGCGGCTCATGCCAAAGGTAAATTGTTTGAACCCGTTGTGTTCGTCCAGTCGCGGTGACTTGACCACCGGCGTGGCGGGCAGGGGCGGCGAAGAACCGGGCGGCGTGGACGGAGGACTGTCATCCGGCGCATGCCGCCGCGACCCCGCGTGGGACACGAGCATGACGACGCCCACCGCGCCCAGCAGCACGAGCCACCAGCGGAAGTATAACGGAATGCCTGCGGCTTTTCCCCCTTTTGGACGATCGGGGTTCGGTGGCGCACGAAAAATGTCGGGCTCCTCCGGCGTCCAGTCCGCCAGGTTGAACCGTCCGTTGACCAGCAGGCCCGAGAGGATTTTCTCGGCCTCGTTGATTTCCTTCAGCTGCTCGGTGGCCTTGCGTTGCAACCGTGCATTCCCGGTGTGGCGATCGGGGTGCCAGACCTGCACGAGGTCGCGATAGGCTTGCTTCAGCTGCTGCTCCGAGAAGGAATCGGGGAGCCCGAAAAGAGTTAGCAGAGACTTGATGCGTTCCCGGGTCATGCATGGATCGCCGCGACGGGAGAGGAACCCCCGGGCTGCCGGGTCCATCCCAGCTCATCGCCCGTCGCTGGAAGATTTCTTCGGGAGTTGAAAGGTCTTCATCCCGTAGAAGCCAGCCTTTTAAAAAAGCCTTCGGAAGGAACCGGGCCATTGCCGTGGCCGGAAGTTCCTGGCCACCAATTCCACGGGTGGGCGCAGATGGAAGACATGGAGTCGGCGCATTTGTGTAGCCTGTGCAACCAGTGGCTGAGAAATGCCGAAACAGCGCGATAGATATATCGCGCCGTGCCGGATGTCCGGAATCGGATCGTGCATTGCCCTGTGGCGTTTCACTCCGCGACCGGCCGTTTCCAGCCTTGACCGACCGTGCGCCCGGGCCAACGTCCTCCCTCTCGGACGCTCTCACTGCCTGATGGTGTAATGGTAGCACAGGTGACTTTGACTCACCTAGTCATGGTTCGAATCCATGTCGGGCAGCCAGTTAATAATAAGCAGCTTATGATTAATATGGCTGATGAAAATAAATTGTGTGTCCCTGATGTGTCCCTGTTTTTCATTTCGCACCCTGAAAACCAGTGCGCACCTGAAACGAGGTAGCAGCCTGCCGGGCCCGTTTGGCGCAATGCCACCGTTTGTTAGCGCTTAGAGCTGGCCAGCGCCATTTAGATTTCGGGGTCCCGGTTTCTATTTGGCGTTCTACACTTGGCCTAAGTCCGCTCGCCGGGTATCCTTCGAGACTATATGGAAGAAACTCAAATCTGTCCGTTTTGCCGCGAACAGATCAAGGGCGAAGCAATCAAATGCAGGTTTTGTGGAGAGTGGTTGGATCGGCAGAAAGGATCGGTTTCTCCGACCCCCGCAAGAGTGGAACGAACGACTGAGGCTCCGACAGAACATCCAAGAACCGTAGAAACGACGGCTGTCACTGCTCCCGCGTTGCCATCAGAAATGACAGTCCTAGGTACTGCCCCGATTGCCCAGATGGGCTATACTTTCGCGAAGGTCTATGCCGCCATGTGCCTGATCTTTTCGGCGAGCATCGCGCTTGGGCTCGTCGCAAACGTTGAAGTGACGCTCTGGCCGGCGGGACGTACTTATTATCCCGGCCTCGTCCGAACACTTTCGTTTGGCTTCATGATTGGACTCTACCTCGCCACCGCTATAGCGATTCTGAAGCGACGGCCGAGCGCGGTAGTTCTGGTAAACACCGGAGCAATTGTGGGAG
>CAIKHO010000085.1:0-65000 GCA_903827245.1 uncultured Opitutia bacterium | reverse complement strand
CTCCGGGTTCCTCATGATTTCGGTTACCCGATTGTTAGTGACTGCGAACACGTCCTTCGCCCGACACCGTAAATTTGTGGACGAGAATCCTCCAAATAGGGTGTTTCACTTCGGCCTGATTCAAAATTCGGAGTTGGTCACCAATCCCAAGACTCAGATCGAGTTTAGCCTAATAATCGCCTCATATTTTACCGTCAGAAAGGCGTTTTTCATGTTTGTTCTTGCTCGTTGACTACTACCTTTCGCGGCCAAAAATTGAAATATATGGTGGTTTTTGGGCATTTTTCGGTAATTTCGCCCAGATTTCTGCGGTTTTTATCTAATTCCGATTTTTGAAAGAATTCAGTGATTGCTTGTAGCCCACCTTTGCCTTTCAACGACTATCCACAAACCCAATCCACCCTTCCAAACCGCCACAATTAACCTAGGCATCGCTTGGATCTAAAACAGATTAAACAAATCATCGATTTGATGAAACGCTCAGAGCTGACCGAGTTCGCGGTCGAGGAAGAGGGCTTCAAGCTGAAAATCAGGCGCGGAGGCAATGGTTTTCCCGTAGTAACATCTGGTAGGGCGTCAAATCCCCCATTTAATGTAAGCGAGACTCCCGTCCCCTTCCCTACATCGACTCCTGGAGGGGCTGCAGGATCTGTCGCCGGAGGCCCACCCGCCGCACAGGACGAAGAGGGTGTTGCCTACATCAAGTCCCCGATGGTTGGGACATTCTATCGATCTCCTTCGCCGGAAAGTAAGCCATTTGTCGAACCAGGAGCCAAAGTTGTCGAGAATACCGTGGTCTGCATCATTGAGGCCATGAAGATAATGAATGAAATCCAATCTGAGGCCAAAGGCACAGTTATCGAAACGCTGATCGAAAATGGCCAACCCGTGGAATACGGGCAGCGCCTTTTTAAAATAAAGATTGGCTAATCATTCTTTATTAAATACTTCCGATCACATCGCCTTTGCGAAAAGCCTGATCGCGCTGTGCTCTGAAGTAGGGTTCGTCGTTTATCGAAATGATTCAAAAAATTCTCATCGCCAACCGCGGTGAAATCGCGCTCCGAATTGTCCGGGCCTGCCGCGAATTAGGGATTAAAACCCTGGCCGTTTATTCCGAAGCTGATGTGCAGTCATTGCATGTGCAGCTCGCAGATGAGGCAATCTGCATCGGAGGGCCCAAAAGCTCCGATAGCTATCTTCGTGCGGATCGCATCATCAGCGCTGCGGAGATTGCCGACGTGGATGCGATTCACCCTGGCTACGGGTTTCTTTCGGAAAACGCCAAATTCGCCGAGCAATGCGAATCGTGCAACATCAAGTTTATCGGACCTAAATCAAAGTCCATAAAGATGATGGGGGATAAATCTGTCGCCAAAGACACCGTCAGAAAGGCGGGCGTCCCGACTGTGCCGGGTTCAGATGGCCCCGTAGAAAATGAAACCGAAGCCGTAAAGATTGCCCGAAAGGTCGGCTACCCGGTTATTATCAAGGCTGTGGCCGGCGGAGGCGGCCGGGGAATGCGCATTGCGCATAATGACATCTCCTTTGCCAAGGAATATCATGTCGCAAGAAACGAGGCCGAAAAGGCCTTCGGGAACGGTGCCGTCTACATCGAGAAGTACATCGAAAAGCCGCGGCATATCGAATTTCAGATTCTCGCCGACTCTCACGGCAAAATTCTCCATCTTGGAGAGAGAGATTGCTCCGTTCAGCGCCGACACCAGAAGTTGATCGAGGAATCGCCTTCCCCCTTTCTCACCCCGGATTTGCGCAAGAAGATGGGCAAATCCGCGATCCGCGCCGCCTCGGCAGCCGAATATGAAAACGCCGGCACCATCGAGTTCCTGGTCGATGCCAAGGGGAATTATTATTTCATCGAGATGAACACCCGAATCCAGGTAGAGCATCCGGTGACCGAGGAAGTCACGGGTATCGACCTGATCAAGCAGCAGATCCGCGTGGCCAATGGTGAAAAGCTCGGGTTTGACCAGGGTGATATCAAGTTTGAGAAGCATGCGATCGAATGTCGGATCAACGCGGAGGATCCTGCGCGTAATTTCGCCCCGTCTCCCGGCACCATTGGTCTCTATTATGCTCCTGGTGGCCACGGCGTGAGGGTGGATTCGCACGTTTACAGCGGCTACGTCATCCCACCCCATTACGATTCCATGATCGGGAAGCTCATTGCCTTTGGCTCAAACCGTAAAACGGCGCTGGAGCGGATGTATCGCGCGCTCAGTGAATATCTTATCCGCGGAATCAAGACCACGATCCCCCTCCACAAGGCCATCATGTCAGACCCGGTATTTATCGAGGGCAAGGCGACCACGGCTTACATGGAGGAATTCATGAGCCGCACCCCGCCCGACTTGTTTTCCTGACCGGTCCGACCTTCCGCCGGCGCCTGAAAACGACACCGGAACATTCACAGCCTTCAGGGCGGCGGACGGATGAGAACCAAATCGCTCCATTCGCCCATGGTTCGCGATTCATAAGTCCATCCGGGCGCTGCCGCATTGAATATCAGGCGGACTTTGTCGACTTCGACGGCGAGAATTCCGCTTAGGGTCAGGGTGCCGCCGGGCTCGACGGCCGTGACCAATTCGGGAGCGAAGCGCATCAGCACGTCGGCTTGGATATTGGCCAGAAGCACTCCAACTTTTCGTCCGGCCAGTCCGGTGATAAGATCGCCACTGAAGAATTTTACCCGCTCGGCCAAGCCATTGAGAACTGCGTTCTCCCGGCTCACGCGAATAGCTTCGGCATCATTGTCGAACGCGACAATATCGTCAAATCCAAGCAAGGCGGCAGAGAGTGCAAGAATGCCCGAGCCGCAGCCGGCATCGATCAACGTGCGTTTGCAGTCCTTTGCCTCGGCCAATTTCACCAGGCGCTCAACACAAAGCCTCGTTGTCTCATGATTGCCCGTGCCAAAGGCCAGTCCGGGATCCAGCCATAAGACTTCATCGCCCGGGGGAAGCCTGAAGGATTCGCGCTCCCACACCGGCACCCAGTGCAGCCGGCCAAATTGCCAGGCCTTGAAATGCGCCTTGTAGCTATCGCGCCAGTCTTGATCGGCCAGCGGGCGGATATCAGGCGAGCCCGGCATCACGCCTGGCAGGCGCGGGTGCAATTCCGCCCAGCGGTGCCGGGCCTCCGCCTCACCGTCGAACACCCCGACCACCCAGGCCCGCTTTGCAATGGCATCTTCATGCAGGCTCCATCGATCCACGCCCAACTCCAGAAGCGTATTGTCGATCTCATCCGCGCCTGCCGCATTCACTTCCACCCTGATTTCAAAAAGGCCCATATCGTGCCATGGTCAGCCCACCAGCTGCCTCCTGCAAGTCGCGAGCACCCGGTTGATCAAACCGCCCTGAACCCATTCCGGCCGGCCGGAGTCGGTCAACCATCGCGAGTGACGGACTTGGAATCATGGAGGGGCAAAATCCCGCCCATAAGCCTCATGATTCAGGGACCAGGCTTCATGGCATGAGCCGCGGACACTGCACTCTTGACCGAAACGACTGAGGGTGCGTTGTCGCCAATCTCGATCGGGATGTCCGATTGATGCTCGGTTCCGGCATAATCCGACGCCACCGCCGCCAGCAGAGGCAGGACATGCTCCACCCCTGGATCCGGTTCCTTCACCGAAACACGCACATTCCAGATTTCCTCGCCCCGGAAATTGCGAGCCGGCGCATCTTCACGATACTTCCTTGCGGAAAGCTGCAGGTAGAGTTCGTGCATCCGCGGCGAACCTGGCAGCACAAGCATGGGGGCCTCGCCAAAATCGAGCTCAATGAGAAGGTCCGGATGGTTCGCTCCGGAGACGATGTACATGCCTTTGCCTCCCAAGGCCGCGCTGACTGACGCCAGTGCGAGATTGTAGTTTGAAACCTCACGCGTGAGCAAAGGATCACGGGCCAGCAACCGGTAGGAAACACCCGAAAACTTTTGGGGGCCGTCGCTGATGGCATCGATGGAAACCTCATGCTGCGGGACTGAGCTGCACCCGCTAAAAAAAATCTGGGCCCCGAGACCCAGGGTACAAATAACGACCTTTAGACCGCGTTTCGCAGGTTTCATGTTGAGAGTGCCGCGCCGTTTACTGCACAGCTACCTTTGAGGACGGTTCAGAGGAAAGACAAGCCGGGGTAGCGGCTCCAAGACGTTGCAGGGCGGCCCGGTCCATCCTGCAGCCGACACCCGGTGAACCGGCAAGGTCATTGGCTGTCAGCCTGCAAGGCTGGCGAGTACCGCAGGCAGCAGGGCATGCTCGGCTGCGTGGACTTTTTCCGTAAGCTGCTCGAGCGTCATGCCGGCATCGAACCGCACGGCCGTCTGGTCGATGATGGGGCCGCCATCCACATCCGCCGTCACATGGTGGACTGTGCAACCGGTGATTTTCACCCCGCGGCGCCAGGCCTGGCCGATGGCATCAAGCCCGGGAAAGCTCGGCAATAGACTCGGATGAAGATTGATAATCTTGCCGGCGAAAGCGCCGAGGAATCCTGGTTTCAAGACCCGCATGAAGCCGGCCAGCACGACTAGGTCAGGCGCACAGCCGCCCACGGCGGCAATGAACCTCGCTTCACCTTCACCTTCCAGCTTGGTCTTGAATGGCGCAGGATCGACAAAGGCCGCCGGCACCCCAAAACGGGGACCGAGCGCAAGGATGCCCGCATCGGGCCGGTCCGAAAATAACTGCACCACCCGCGCTCGGCCGAGCCGACCTTCCTGCTGGGCCTGGAGGATGGCCTCGGCGTTGGAGCCGCGGCCGGAACCGAGAAGGACAACGCGCATGGCCCTTCAGACTCCGCCGGCCGCCTTGATCCTGGCGATGAGATTCGTCGTGCTGAAGCCGGGCAGAAAGGGCAGGAATCTCTTTTTTGCCCCGACGGCGTCCAGTGCGGCACGTTCACCCGGATCCAATTTCGCCGGGGTGTAGTCACCGGCCTTGCAATAGATGTCCGGCTTCAGCCGAAGAATCTCCCGGTCGAGCCGCTTCCGCCGGAAGATAACGACGCCATCGACCGATCCGAGCTGGGCGAGATTAAAGGCCCGGGATTTTTCATCCAGGATCGGCCGCAACGGACCTTTGAGTTCCCTGACGCTCTTGTCCGAATTGAGCGCGACGATCAACATGCCGTCCTTCCCGGCCAGCTTCCTCGCCTTTTGCAGATACGAGGTATGTCCCGGGTGCAGCAGATCAAACACCCCGTTCGTCAGCACGACCCGGCCGCCCCGGCGGGCGAGCCGTTGGCGCAGCTTAACCGCCTTTTCCAGCGTCATCACCTTCGGACTGCGCAGGTTCATCACCGGGGCTGTTTAAAAAAACTTTTTCGCCTTTTCGAAGAAGCTGCGCGAAGTCGGCTCGTTGGCGTCGCCGCTCACGCGGGCAAAGTCCTCGAGGATTTTTCGCTGCTCGGCCGTGAGCGTCTGCGGCACCTCGACGTGAACCCGCACGAGCTGGTCGCCTTGGCGGCCGCCGCGCAGCGAGGGCATGCCTTTGTCCCGGAGGCGGAAGGTCGTGCCGCTCTGCGTCGCCGCCGGGATTTTCAGCGAGCCCTTGCCGAAGAGCGTGGGCACCTCGATCGTGCCTCCCAGCGTCGCGAGGGTGAACTTGATGGGAATCTCGCAGAAGAGGTCGTCGCCCTGGCGCTCGAATAATTCGTGCTCCTTGACGCTGAGCACAATGTAAAGGTCCCCGGCCGAGCCCCCCGCGGAACCCGCCTCGCCATTCCCCGCGGATCGCAGCCTCGAACCCGTGTCGACCCCGGGGGGAATGCGAACGTTGAGCTTCGTGGTCTTGGCCACCCGGCCTTCACCGCGGCAGGCGGTGCAGGGTTTTTCAACCTTCATGCCGGCACCGCCGCAAGTCGGGCAGGTCTGCGTGAACACGATGATGCCACCCGAGCGGCGGACCTGGCCGGCACCCCGGCAGGTGGGACATGTGACCCGCTTGGAGCCGGGCTCGGCGCCCGAGCCGTCGCAGCGCTCGCAGGAGGCGAGCTTGCGGAAGGAAATCTCCTTTTCCACGCCGCGGGCCGCTTCCTCCATCGTTATCTCAAGGTCATAGCGAAGGTCCGAGCCATCGCGGCCGCTCTCGCGACCGCTACCGCCAAACATTTCATCGAAGATGCCACCCCCACCGCCACCCTGCTGGCCGAATACCTCGCGAAAGATGTCGAACGGATCGTGGAATCCACCGCCCATGCCGCCGGCCCCGCGCGCCGCCGCACCGGCGCCGGGACCCTCAAAGGCCGCGTGGCCGTAACGGTCGTAAGCTGCGCGCTTTTCGGGGTCCTTCAGCACCTCGTAGGCGTGGGAGATTTTCTTGAACATCTCCTCGGCCTCCTTGTTGCCGGGATTCTTGTCCGGGTGAAACTGGACCGCTTTCTTGCGATAGGCTTTCTTGAGGTCTTCTTCGGAGACGGTTTTCGCGACGCCCAGCAGTTCGTAGTAATCTTCTTTGGCCATGGGTTGCGTCAGGCTTTGGCCCCTTCCTTCGCCGGTGCACCGCTCGAAACGATGACCGCGGCAGGCCGCAGCAAACGGCCGTTCAGCGAGTAACCCGTACGCACCACGGTCATGACATGCTCCTCCTTCACTGCCGTGCTGGACTGATGCGAGATCGCCTCGTGCAGGTGCGGATCGAACGGCTGGCCCGCCGGGCTGATCTCCTTGAGACCATGGCCCGCCAGCGCGGCCTTCAATTGCTGCAGCACCATGTCGACTCCGCCCACCAGGGTCTTGAGATCGGCCCCGGGTTGCTTCGCCGCCGTGAGGCCCAGTGCAAGGTTGTCCAGCACGGGCAGCAGATCCTCCAGCACGCGTGAGGTCGCAAAGAGCCGGAGCTCCTCCTTCTCGCGCACGGTCCGCCGCCGGAAATTATCCAGGTCGGCCACGGTCCGGACATAGCGGTCATAATTTTCCGTCGCTTCCTTTTTTGCCGCCGCGAGTTGATCCCCCGGGACGGCTGGCTCCGGGGCCTGATTGGGCGGAACGGACGGGGATGGCTTGTCGGTGTCGGTGGGTTCGGAGCGGCTCATGCGATAAAGAGGGAGTGGAATTAACTACGGCTTCGGTGTTTCTTCAAGTTTTGCGCGCGATGCATGGAATCCAAGTATCTGGACCGGGGCTTTCCCTACGGCGTGAGGCACCCCTATTTCCGCGGGCATGCTCATCCGGCAAAATCTTCGGTCACAAGCACCATTGCCGTGTCCGGGGCATGGAAACTGAATCCGCCCGCGTAGGGCAGCAGCACATTATCGCCCCTTACGATACTCTCGGCGCCCAGCTGGATGCGGCCAGTGACCACGCTCAGCAGCCGTGGCTGTTGACCCGCGGCGATGTCCAGGCGCTCACCTTTGCCCAGGACAACCCGGCGGATGGAAAATTCCGGGCATTCGGCAATCACTCCCGACGTCGGCGCGGCCCGGACGACCGCAGGCTCGAAGTCGTCCCAGACGATGGACCGCAGCGATTCCGCCACGTGCAATTCCCGCGGTTTCCCGTCGAGGCCGGCCCGGCCCCAATCATACACCCGGTAGGTCGTGTCCGAGTTCTGCTGGATTTCGAGGATGAGACAGCCCGCGTCGATGGCGTGCAGGCGCCCACTAGGCACGAGGAGGGAGTCGCCGGTCGCGACGGGGAAACGATGCACGCAAGCCTCGGCCGAGTGGCTGGCAAGGGCCTGCTCGAATTGTTCGCGGGAGACACCGCGCCGCAGCCCGGCAATGAGGTGTGCACCCGGCGCGGTCTCGGCCAGGAACCAGTTTTCGGTTTTCGGCTCGCCCTGCAGCTCCCCGGCGACTGCCACCGGGGGATGGACCTGGAGGCTCAGGCGCTCGCGGCAGTCGAGCCACTTGACGAGAAGGGGGAATCGCTTTTCCGCCGGCCAGTGCGGTCCCATCACGACGCCGGCGTGGGCGCCGAGGACGGCGCGCAAGGTCAGCCCGGCGTAAACCCCGCCACGCACAACCGACTGTGCCTCGGGGCGGTCGACAATTTCCCAGCTCTCCCCAATCGCGTCGGCTTTCGGCAGGGTGCGGCCAAGTGAAGTTTCAAATAAGCGCCCACCCCAGACCCGCTCCTTATAAAGCGGTTGAAAACGAAGGACTTCTCGCATGTTGGAAGCTTTGAGTTTAGTGTGAAAATGGCGCCAAGGGTTTACATTTGACCGCCCAATCCTTTAGCATGCAATCGCGAGACAAGCGAAGAAACCACACAAAATGCCCAAGCCGGAGAGCTCAAACGCAAACAAAGATGGACCGTCCTTCCAGGCACCGCGCCAGCGGCCACGCTGGCTGATGGCGTCCGTCTGTTTCGTTTTGGCCGTTTTTCTTTCCGTCGCGTTCATCGACTACAATCCCGCCCAGTATTCCGGCAGCCAGAGCGGAGCCGCTTCCGTGGTGGAAAACGGCGTGCGCGTCACGAAGCCCTTGGTGGTGGCAAAGGAGAATCTGGTCGGTCCGTTCGGTTCCTATTCGACCTACTGGACCTACGATATTTTTGGCGGTGGCGGCTGGTTGATTCCATTTTTCCTGTTCTGGCTCACGTATCTCGCGATCCGTTCGGCCAAACGTTTTGTCGGCACGCGCATTTTTGTGATGGTCCTGTCCATCGCGTCGCTCTCCGGGCTGCTCGCGATGCAAAGCACTTTTCTCTCGCGGCAGAGTTGGTTTCCCCACGGCCCCGGCGGCATGATGGGCGGGCTGGTCTACCGCGACGGCCTCCGCAATATCTTCGGCGTGTTCGGCGCCGGCATGCTGCTCGGCATGGTCTACCTGCTCGGCATGCTGTTCATCTTCACCAAGGACATCGGCGCCGAATTTGAAAAATTCCTGGCGGGATTCCATACGTGGCGGGACGGCCGGGCCAAGCGCAAGGTCGAGCTCGCCGAGCAGGCCGAGCTGCAGCAGAAGGAAAAAGAGGCGAGGGCGAAGCAAAACGCCGGGGCGGCCAAAGCCGCCACGACCGCTGGCGCCGCCACCGTCGGGCCGTCCGGCAAGAAATTGCTGTTTGCCAAGACCCAGGACGACCCGCTCGCCAAGCCGGCCGCCCCGCGCGAGCCCCTTCCCGTGGCGACCCAGACCAAACCCGCCTTCGCCCCGGCACCGAAGCCCGAGCCGAAGCCGGCCGCGCCCGTAGCCAAACCCGCTGCGCCCGAGCCCAAACCCGCGCCCAAGCCCAAGATCGAGCTGAACATCGTCAAGCCGGAGGAAACCAAGAAGGCAAAGGTCACCGTGCCGCAGAGCTCGGATGAAAACTACAAGTTCCCCCCGCTCAGCCTGCTGAAGGAGCGCGTGCCCGTCGCCGAAAATTCGGAGGAGGAGCACAGCCGCAATGCCGAGAATCTCATGCGCATCCTCGGCGAATTCGGCGTCGAGGTGACGCTCGGGGACATCCACGTCGGGCCCGTCATCACCTGCTATGAGGTCGTGCCCGCCGCCGGCGTGCGCGTCGAAAAAATCTCCGGCCTCGACAAGAACATCGCCCTCGGCATGCGCGCGCAGTCGGTCCGCATCCTCGCCCCGATCCCCGGCAAGGCCGCCGTCGGGGTCGAGGTCCCCAATCAGCATGCCACGCCGGTCGGCATGCGCGAGATCCTGGAGAGCGAGGACTGGGCCGGGGCCAAGGCCGACCTTCCCATCGCCCTCGGCAAGGATGTCTCGGGCCGGCCCCTTGTCTCCGACCTGGCAAAAATGCCGCACTTGCTCATCGCCGGCGCCACCGGCTCGGGCAAATCGGTCTGCATCAATTCCATTGTCGCCTCGATCGTTTATTCGAAGGGCCCGAAGGATGTGCGCCTGATCATGGTCGATCCCAAGGTGGTTGAGCTGAAAATCTTCAACGATCTGCCGCACATGCTCATCCCGGTGGTCACCGAGCCAAAGAAGGTTCCGGCCGCGCTAAAGATTCTGCTCCAGGAAATGGAACGGCGCTACCAGCAGTTCGCCAAGGTGAACGTCCGTAACATCGCCGGCTTTAACAACCGCAAGAAGGCCCCACCCGCGACGCCCGCCCCCGAGCAGCAGTCCGAACTGGACGGCGTGGTCGATGAAATCGAGATCCCCGAGCGCCTGCCCTACATCGTGGCCATCATCGACGAGCTCGCCGACCTCATGATGGTCGCACCCGCCGAAATCGAGACGAGCATCGCCCGCCTCGCCCAATTGGCGCGCGCCGCAGGCATCCATCTCATCATCGCTACCCAGCGCCCGTCCGTGAACGTCATCACCGGCGTCATCAAGGCCAACCTGCCCTCGCGCATCGCCTTCCAGGTCGCGTCGCAGGTCGACTCCCGCACCATCCTCGACAGCAAGGGCGCCGACACCCTGATCGGGCGCGGCGACATGCTTTTCTCCCCGCCCGGCACGTCGCGCCTCGTGCGGGCGCAAGGCGCGTTTGTCGCCGACGAGGAAGTCCAGGCCATCGTCGAGTTCCTCAAGGTCAACGGTCCGCCCAAGTACGATCAGTCGATCCAGCAGCAAATCGACCGTGCCGCGAAGGAGGACGATGACGAGGAAACCGGCGCCGATGGCGACGACTCCGACCTCGGTGACGACGAGGAGCTTTATGCGCAGGCCCTTGAGGTTTTGAAGTCCACCCGCCGCGCCAGCACCTCGATGATCCAGCGCCGCCTGCGCATCGGTTACAACCGCGCCGCCCGCATCATGGATCTCATGGAGGAGAAAGGCGTGGTCGGTCCCGAGAATGGCTCAAGCCCGCGTGAAATCCTGGCCGACCTCGACAGCCTTTAGCCGGATCCACACGCCCCAATGATCCGCCGGCCCCGGCCGGGCCTTTCGTCCTTTTGGCGCGTTTCGTGGTGACTTCCCCAACCTACCTCCCTAACTGAATTCCCATGCAGACCATCGGTGAACGCCTCGAAGAAGCCCGCAAACGCAAGGGTGTCTCCATTCGCGAGGCGGCGGAGGCGACCAAGATCCGCGGCGATTACCTGCAGAAATTCGAGAGCAACCAGTTCGACCTCGGTCTCGCCGAGCTTTACGTGCGGGGGTTTTTGAACTCCTACGCGCAGTTTCTCAAGCTGCCCGCCGAGAAGATCGTCAACGATTTCAACGGCCTCGGCCTCGGGGCCAACGGCCGCCCGCGCACCCCGAGCCGCGAGGTTTACGGCCGGATGGATCTCTCGGTCGCCTCCACGGAGGAGGCCGCGGTGAGCGAACCGGCCTCTGCCGGGCCCGAGACCCAGCCTGCGCCGTCCCGGCGCAACCCGCCGTCTTTCACCCGCGGCGGCGGCACCCTGTCTTCCGGACCGGCCATTGACCCGAATCTGGTCTTCAAGGGCGGCTTGGTCCTCGTTGGGCTCGTCGTGCTCGCGCTGGTGATCTGGGGCGTGAAATCCATGATGCACGGCGCCGTGACACCTTCTCCAGCGGCGGCCAGCGTGGTCCAAACGGTTCCCGAACAAACAATCATTCTCATCGCACTTGATGACGTTCGCGTGAAAGTAGCCCAAGAGGACGGCAAGGAGCTTTACCAAGGAAATCTTGTGCGCGGCGAAACCCATACTCTGCCTAAAAAGGGTCCCATCTTCATCACTGCGTCCGAGGGCAAAAATCTTAAGGTCGAAATCGCCGGCGTACGTTATCCCATGCCGTTCGAAGGATACGATCGCGCCAGGATCAATTAGGCGGCCAGGAGCAGGAACTCCCAGTGGACAGACCAGTGCCGGTGGACGGCACCAGATGCGCCATCAGCGCAGCCCGACCGGCGGGCCCAGAACTTCGCGAAGGATCATTGCGCGGCGCAGGCTCTGCGGATCACGCAATTCACCGGGCCATGGCCTGACCTCCCGCGCGTTCTTGGTTTCCGCCGGCGGTAGCGCGGCTGAAGCGAGCGTGGCCTGAGCGGCAATTTCCGTCGCACGGACCTGCGTGGCGATGCGCTCGGCCTCGAGTGCACGCTCCTCTTCTTCCCGCTGGCGCCGGGCTTCCCGGGCTGCGGCTTCCGTCCTGGCCCGCGCCTCGGCCAGTTTGGCCTCGAGGCGCTCGCGCAGGCCACCCGTCATTTCGCGCGCCACCGGGCGCGGCGCGACATAAGGCGGTGCCACCGGTTGGACCGCGGGTCTCGGTGCGGCCGACGGTTGCGGCGCGATTCCGCGGCGCTCGGCAATCTTCCGGCGGATCTCCTCCTGGACGCGCCGCGTCCGCTCATCATCCCCGCCCTCGTTGCTCACTTGCTCGAACGGATTGCTCTCCGGGGCGGCGCTGTCCTTGTCCTCGCGTACGGCTGTTTTCTGTTGGTTGAACCAGTACGCGATCGCCGCCGCCACGGCGATGACGACCTGCAAGTGGCTGAGAATCCAGTCCATGGCGTTTTAAATGCGGGCTGCGAGTCCGCGCCCGGCGGGCTTACTTCTTTCCTTCCGGCTGTGCGATCGACTCGCGCATGGAGGTGTCGGCCTGGATATTTTGCATCCGGTAGTAATCCATCACGCCGAGCTTGCCGCTGCGGAACGCCTCGGCGAGCGCCAGCGGCACCTGGGCCTGCGCCTCGACCACCTTGGCCTGCATCTCCTGCACGCGCGCCTTCATCTCCTGCTCGACCGCGACCGCAGCGGCCCGGCGGATTTCGGCCTGCGCCTGCGCGATGCTCTTGTTCGCCTCGGCCTGCGCTTCCTGCAGCTTCGCGCCGACGTTCTCGCCGACGTCCACGTCGGCGATGTCGATGGAAAGAATCTCAAACGCCGAGCCCACGTCGAGACCACGGGCGAGCACCGTCTTGGAAATGCTGTCGGGCGACTCCAGCACGTGCTTATAGCTCTCGGACGAACCGATGGTGGAAACAATGCCCTCGCCCACGCGCGCGATGATCGTCTCCTCCTTCGCGCCGCCGACGAAGCGGTCCAGATGCGTGCGCACAGTAACCCGCGCCTTCACCTTCACCTGGATGCCGTCCTTCGCCACGCCGTCGATGGTCGTGCGGCCGCTCTCCGGATTCGGGCAGTCGATCACCTTAGGATCAACCGAGGTCCGCACCGCCTCGAGCACGGATTTGCCCGAGCCCTTGGTGGCCAGGTCGATCGCGCACGCACGGTCCCAGTTAAGCTCGATGCCGGCCTTCTTCGCGGCCACGAGGGCCTGCACGGTCGGCACCACGTTGCCGCCCGCGAGATAGTGCGCGGCGATCTTGTCGCTCGAAACCTCGATCCCCGCCTTCACGGCCGTGATGCGCGCCTCGACCACCAGGTTGTAAGGGACGCCACCGAGCCGCATGCCCAGGAGATTGAGCACGCTGACGGGCGCACCGTTAAGCCGCGCCTTCAGCCAGGTGCTGATGAAGGAAATGAAAACCCCGGCGACAACGAGGACGACGATGATGACGGGGATGGCGATGACGAGGGTGAGACCATTCATGATGATTCAGGGTTTGGTGACGATGAGACGAAAATTATCGAGGCCGACCACGCGCAACGCCGCGCCCTTCGGCGCGTGGCCGCTCTGGCAGAATGCCTCGTAGCGGCGGCCATCTACGCTGACATAACCGCTCGGGGCGAGCGTGGTCAGGGCCTCGGCGGCCTGGCCCATGACGGCCCTCTGGTCCGCCAGCGGCGGCTGGCTCACCGCATCGCTGGCGGAATGTACCACGAGCTTTTTGCCGAACCGGGTCCTGGGCAGCCAGACAAGTTCGAGATAAAGCGTGAGGCCCAGCAGCGCACACGCCGTCAGCGCAGCGAGTCCGCCGCCGGCCGGTCCAAGCCGGGCAAAGGCCAGGCCGCAGCCCGTGAACATCGCGCCCGTGCCGAGCAGGCCGAGCACAATGCCCGGCGTAACGATTTCGCCCGCCAGCAGGACGATACCCACGAGAAAAAGCAGCAGCACGGCGTTCATGCTTCGACCTTCTCCACAATAAGCGCGAAGTCGGTATTGCCGCGCACGACCACCGGCGTGCCGACGTCAACGGCCCCGATATCCACCTTTGCCTCGTAACGGCGCCCGGCGATTGCCACCTGCCCGCTCGGACGCAGGGCCGTCACGGCCATGCCCCGCTGGCCGACGAGCGAACCCAGTTGCCCGGCAGCCTCGGGCGCCCCGCCCGCCATTTGGGCCGCGCCACCATCCTTCGAGCGCACGACGAGGCGGTCGATGAACCAGCCCTCGGGCAGAAAGCGCCACAAGCACACAGCCAGCGCAACAGCCAGCCCTACTCCAAGGCCGAGATTCGCCATCGGCCGCACAAAGGCGTCGCCGGACCAAGCCACTGTGATCGGCTCGCCGGGCCACAGATCCGTCATCGACCAGACGAGCGCCCCGAGCATGAGCACCAGGCCGGAAAGACCGAGCAGCACGGACCCCGGCACGAAAAAGATTTCCGCCGCCAGCAGCAACAGCCCCACGCCAAAAACCAGCACCGGCTCATGCCCCGACAGGCCAGCCACGTAGCTGCCGAGAAAAACCACCGCAAGCACCGCCACCCCGATCGCGGCAAACATCCCGTGCGTCGGCAGCTTGAACTCCATGAACAACGCCAGCAGCCCGAGACCGAGCAGCACGGGGGCAATGTGATTGAGCAGCACCGCGAGTTCCTCGGACCAGGTGATCCCGAGCGTTTTGACCACATAGCCATCGGGGCCGAATTTCTTCGTCAGCAGGGCATCGATATCCTTCGCCACCCCCGCGGCCAGCAGCGGCTGCGCCGGATCGCCGTACATCTTGCTCGCCTCGCTGGCGGTCAACGACAGCAGCTCGCCTTTGCCCTTCAGCACCTTGTCGTCGATCTTGAGTTCGTAGTCGGCGTCGATCATCGCGGAAATGACCTGTCCACGGTAGCCCTTGCCCTCGGAAAGCGACCGGATCCGCGCCTTCAGATAGCTCACAATCTTCAGCTTCATCGTGGCATCGACATCCTGGCCGGTCGACGAGACGGGCGCGGCGGCACCGATCACGCCGTCGGGGGCAAACCAGATTTCCTGGGTTGTCGCGGAAATGAACGCGCCCGCCGACAGCGCCTCGGAATCGACGTAGGTGACGGTCTTCCCGGGAAATTTCCCGAGCGCCTCGATGATGTCGAAGGTCACATCGAGCGCTCCGCCGGGCGTCTTCATGTCGAGCACGACCAGATCCGCCCGCTCCGCGATCGCCTCCTTCAGGCCGCGCCGCAGGATATAGAGGACCGGTGCGGCAATCTCGTCCCGCACGGGAATCACCACCACGTTCATTTTCCGGGACGGAGCCGGAGAAGCCGGTGCGGGCTCGGCGGCAAACACCGTCGCGGCAGAGAGCAAACCCAGCAGGCACCTGAGGACGGGGTGGGACATGGAACGGCCAGACCCTAGCGCCCGGCGCGGCGCGTGCAAGCGCCGCGCGGCTGGAAAGTCACCGGCTTGTTTCCAGAAAAGCCTTGGCGTTCGCCACCGGGCGGCGTTTACCACAAGGCACATGGAAAAGATTCCCTACCTCGGCCAGACCCTCACGCGCTGGCGCGTGGGCAATTCGACCTTCCTCGCGCTGCCCGAGCAGGGCGCGCGCCTCATGAACTGGAATCTCACGCTCGGCGACGGCTCCGTGCGCGATGTCCTCTATTGGCCGGAGATCGGCTCGCTGGATGACTTCGCCAAGGTCCGCGGCGGCAACCCGATCCTGTTCCCGTTCAATGCCCGGACGTTTGACCATGGCGACATCCATTTCTGGCGCGCGGCGGACGGCCTGCGCCGGCCCATGCCAATGCACGGAATCGCGCGGCAGGGCGATTTCAAGGTCACCCGCCTCGACGCCCGCGGTTTCGCCGCACTCTTCGTCCCGGGCGAGGAGGCGCGCACCTGCTATCCCTACGATTACGAGTTCACCGTTTCCTACCGCTTCGAGCCGCTCGGGCTGACCTGCGAGTTTACGCTGAAAAATCTTGGCGCGGAACCGCTGCCCTGGAGCGCGGGGCACCATTTTTATTTCACCGTGCCCTGGAGCGAGGGGGCCAGGCGTTCCGATTATCTCATACGCATCCCCGCCACCAAGCGACTGCGGCAGGATGCCACCGGGCAGCTCATTCCCGGCCCACAGCTCCAGACCGATGAGAACCTCGCGAACAAGGCACTGATCGACACGTTTCACAGCGGGCTTCGCAGCAATGAGGTCGTGTTCGGCGAGAAGGGCCGCCCGGGCGATGTGGTCATGCGCCTTGGCACCGCCAAGGTGCCCCCGCCCGAGGCGACCTTTGTCACCTGGACCCTCGCGGACGACTCGCCGTTCTACTGCGTCGAGCCCTGGATGGGTCCGGCCAACGCCGCCGAGCACAAGAACGGCCTGCATTTCGTGCCGCCCGGGCAAACCCAGAATTTTGTCGTGCAGGTCGCCATTCGCTGACGAAGCCCGTTCCCGCACCGCCTCCCGCATTTTTGAGTTACCTTTTTCCACTGGTAGAGTCATACCTGCGATGATGAACCCTGTGTTGAGCCCATTCGCCCTGTTTGACGTCGGTGGACCCGAGGTCCTGGTGATCATGTTCATCGTCCTGCTCCTTTTCGGCGGTGAAAAGCTGCCGCAATTCGCCAAGGGTCTCGGCAAAGCCATCCGTGAATTCAAGAAGGCCGCCAGCAACGTGGAGGATGAGATCAAGCGTGCGATCGATGAAGTGCCCGAACCGGTCAAGCCCCTGCCCAAGCTGCCCGTGGTGCAGGCCTCCTTGCCCGCAGTCCCGCCGCCCGTCGCACCCGTTATCACAACTTCCGAAGTACCCGCGATCATGCCGCCGCCCGCTCCGTCCGCGGAAGAGCCCAAGCCCCACGACTGAGATTTAGCCGGCTTCGCCCATTTTTTCGGCCCCATCCTTTCACCGATGGGGCCGTTTTGCTTTGGCCGCTCGACTTGGGACAGGGTGAAATCAAGCGGCGGGTTGAAACCGCCGGTCCCGGCTGGCGTCTCATCACCCAGTAACAACCAATATCATGAACCGTATCAAAATTCTTGCCGCTTTTTTCGCGCTGGCCGCCTTGGGCCGCGCCGAGTCTGCCGAACTCCCCGACCAGGTGATTCAGCTTCCGCCCGTCATTGTCGAGGCCTCGCGCCTGCCCAGTGCGGTGGTTGAGGTGCATCCCGGTCTCGATGAGGCCCGGGCGACCGCCAGCCTCGCCACGCGGATCGACATGCACCGCACGCTCGGCCGCTCCTTCCGGCACCTCGCCGCCAACCAGCGGCATTTGACGCCAGGCGTTGGCATGCCGGCCGCCAAGCCGAATGTCTGACCGGGATATTCCACGGGCCCGACCCGGCGTCTGATCCTTCCAGCCCGCCTTTTTCTCAGGCGGGTTTTTTCATGTGGGCGGTTGCATGGGCCCACGAATCGCGGCAGTTTCCCTTCATGCTTCCCGCCGACGAGCCGGAACCGGTAGTCCTCCCCATCACGGGCGAGATCGATCTTCACACCTTCGATCCGCGCGACCTCCCGGAGTTGCTGCCGCCCTGGCTGGCGGAATGCCGCGCCCGCGGGTTCCAGGAAGTGCGGATCATCCACGGGAAAGGCACCGGCACGCTCCGGGCCACGGTCCACGCCTTCCTGCGGCAGTCTCCCCGGGTTCACGACTTTCGCTCCGGCAATGAATTCTCTGGCTCCTGGGGAGCCACGATCGTCACTTTACGCCCATGAAAATGACTTGGCCGTCCCGCCTCTGCGCCCTCGCGCTGGTCGTCTTCGCCTTGCTGTCCGCCGGTTGCACCGGCATCCCCGTCTCCAGTGCGCCGCCGCCGTTGTTGCTCATTTCAATGGACGCATTTCGCTGGGATTATTGCTCGCTTTATCCCGACGAGACGCCGCGTCTGCGGGAACTCATGCGCGAGGGCGTCTCCGCCCGGGCGCTCATCCCGGTCTATCCGTCGAACACTTTTCCCAACCATTATTCGATCGTCACCGGGCTCTACCCGGCCCACCACGGCATCGTCAACAACCACATGTTCGATCCCGCACTCGGGAAGTTTTTCCATTACAACCAACCCGCCTCGGTGCATGAGGACCAGTGGTGGGGCGGCGAACCCATCTGGGTCACCGCGATCAAGCAGGGCCGCAAGAGCGCGTCTTCGTTCTGGGTCGGTTCCGAAGCCGAGATCGAGGGCGTGCGACCGACGTTCTGGAAACCTTACGACTATTCGATCCCCTTTGAAAAACGCCTCGACGAACTCAGCGGCTGGCTGGCGCTGCCGGCCAGCCAACGCCCCGCCGTCATCACCTTTTACCTCGAGGAAGCCAATTCCGCCGGCCACACCTTCGGCCCTTACTCGCCCGAGCTCGCCGCCACCCTCCAGCTTCTGGACCGCCGCATCGGCGCCATCGTCGACCGGCTCAAGGCCGAGGGCCGGGACCTCAACCTCGTCATCGTCTCCGACCACGGCATGACCCCCTGCAGTGCGGACCGGGTGATGATCCTCGACGACTACCTCGACCTCAAGACCGTGCAGGTCGACTTCGATGAAACGGCCGCCGGATTGCGTCCCATGGCCGGCACCGACACCCCTTCGCTCCTGCACGCGCTGGCCGCCCTGCCCCATGCCAAAGCCTATCGCTCGACGGAGTTGCCCGCACGCTTTCACTTGGCCGGCAATGCCCGCATACCCGACATCTGGATCGTCCCGGACGAGGGCTGGGAAATCATGCGCCGCGCGCAGTTCGAGGCCGTGAAGGACAAGTTTCTCAAGGGCCAGCATGGTTACGACAACGCCCTGGACTCGATGCACGGCATCCTGATTGCACACGGTCCCTCGTTCAAAAGCGGCGGCCTTGTCATCGATCCGGTGGAGAACGTTCACATTTACAACCTCATGTGTGCGGCCCTCGGCTTGAAGCCGGCTCCCAACGACGGCGATGATCGCCTGATTCGGGCCATGCTGCGCTAAGCGGGACGGTCGGAGGCGGCCGTTGAACCACCTTCGTCGCACTGGGAAAGTTGCGGTTTGGGCAAAAGCTCCAACGCTCGTCCCGTATGTCCACGCCCGATCACGCGCAAACTCCCGCCAAGGAACGCGCCATCCTGCTCGTGCTCACCGCGGTGCAATTCACGCACGTGCTGGATTTCATCATCATGATGCCGCTGGGCCACCACCTGATGCGCGTCTTTGCCATCGATCCGGCCCACTTCAGCTACCTCGTGGCCGCCTATGGCATCGCCGCGGCGCTGACGGGCTTTGCCGGCGGGTTCGTGCTGGATCGTTTCGACCGCAAGCACGCGCTGCTCGCGCTCTACAGCGGCTTCGGTCTGGCCACCCTCGCGTGTGCGCTCGCGTCCAATTATGCCGCCCTGCTGGTGGCGCGGTTTGCCGCCGGGGCGTTTGGTGGCGTCTCCAGTTCGCTGGTGACCGCCATGGTCGGCGACATCATTCCCGCCGCCCGCCGCGGGCGGGCGATGAGCATGGTCATGACCGCGTTTCCGATCGCGTCCGTGCTCGGCGTGCCGCTGGGCCTGCTGCTGACGGATTCATTCGAGTGGCATGCGCCGTTCTTCCTGCTGGGCGGCCTGAGCGTGGGCGTTCTCGCGCTGGGGGCCACAGTGCTGCCACGCCTGCGGGCGCTTCACGCCCCCGTCCACCCGTGGAAACAGATGACGGTCATTCTCTCCCTCCCCATCCACCGGCGCGCTTTCCTGATGAGTGCCGCGCTGGTTTTCGCCGGAGGCACCATCATCCCGTTTCTCGCCGACTCGATGGTCGCCAATGTCGGCCTCGCCGAGTCGCAGCTCCTGTTTATTTATCTCGGCGGGGGCCTCTGCACCTTCGCGGCCATGCCGGTCATCGGCCGGCTCACGGATCGCCATGACAAGCTGCACGTGCTCGGCTGGCTGTCGCTGGGCGCCTCCGCCGTGGTCCTGATCCTGACCAATCTGCCGCCCGCACCGCTGTTGGTCGCGACGCTCATGACCGCGGTTTTCATGGTCACGATGTCGGGCCGCTTCGCCCCGGCCATGACGATGGTCTCCAACGCCATTGAAAACCGCTACCGCGGCGGATTCATGAGCGTCAATTCCTCCGTTCAACAGCCCGCGACCGGTCTGGCCAATCTCACGGCCGGGCTGCTCGTCACGAGCGACGCCGCCGGCCACCTGGTGGGTTATCCCCGGTTGGGTGCCGTCGCGGTGGCTTGCTTCGGCCTGACCTTCTGGCTGGCGTCCCGCCTGCGGGCCATGGCTCCCCATGCAGCGCAGCCCGGTCATCTCGCAGCGGCGATCAGCCCGGTCCTGGACTAGGCCACCCTACCCCTTGCGGGCGGTATCCAGTGCCCTGAGCAGGATGCTGTGGGCCTTTTCGAATTTCGTCTTGGCCGGATCGAAATCCTGCGGCCCCGCCATCTTTAGTTCGGCCAGGAGCTTGTCGCATGCGCCCAGGATCGCATAGACCTTTTCCAGCCGCTGCTTCGACTGTTCGACGGGAGGGACGCCCGCCATCGCGTTCAACTGGCTGCGGATCGAGCGCAACTGGTCGACGGCCGCGTCCACGTAGGCCTTGACTGCCCGGTCATAGTCGGAGGTCGGGCCGGCCGGCGTTTCGGCCGCGAAGAGCGACCACGTCGGGGCCAAAACAGACAGGAGAATGAAATGGCGGAGGGTTCGCATCGCCTCCCCATAGACGCTCCCCATCGATCAAGTACCAGCTTTTTGTTGCCGCACCGGCACCACCTTAATGCTGTTGCGGCGCGGGAGAAGAAGCCTAGCTAGGATCATGCACCAACCTGCCGACGCCGCTTCCGTTGCGGACCGCCGCGTTCCGGCCCGGCCCCGCCGGCCCGAATTGCTCGCGCCGGCCGGTGACTGGGAGTGCGCCAAGGCGGCGGTCGAGAACGGTGCCGATGCGATTTATTTCGGACTGGAGCGCTTCAACGCCCGGATGCGGGCGAAGAATTTCACCCAGGCCGACCTGCCGGCGCTGATGGAATTCCTGCACCGCCGGGGCGTGCGCGGGTACGTGACGTTCAACACGCTCGCCTTCACCAACGAATTGCCCGAGGCCGAGGGTTACCTGCGCGCCATCATCGCCGCGGGGGTCGACGCCGCCATCGTCCAGGATGTCGGTATCTGCCGGATGATTCGCGCGCTCTCGCCCGATTTTCCCATCCATTGCTCCACGCAGATGTCCATCACGAGCGCCGCCGGCGTGGAATTTGCCCGGGAACTCGGCGCGCAGCTCGTCGTGCTGGCCCGCGAAAACTCGATCGCGGAGATCACCCGGATCCAGGCGGCTCAGGCCGGCGCCGACCGGCCGCTGCCACTCGAGGTCTTTGTCCACGGCGCGCTCTGCGTGGCCTACTCCGGCCAGTGCCTGACCAGCGAATCGCTCGGCGGCCGGTCCGCCAACCGCGGCGAATGCGCCCAGGCCTGCCGGCTGCCGTACGAGTTGATCGCCGACGGCCAGCCCGTGCCGCTCGGCGACAAGCGCTACCTGCTCAGTCCCCAGGATCTCTCCGGCCTCGACGTGCTGCCCGAACTCATCCGGGCCGGGGTGGCCTCCCTCAAAATCGAGGGCCGGCTCAAATCGCCCCACTATGTCGCGAGCATCACGCGGGTTTACCGCAAAGCTCTCGACGAGCTTTGCGGAGTTGAAAGTTCGTGGTTGAAAGTTGAAAGCCCCGAGCCCGTCGGCGACCGGTCTTTCAACCCTCAACCTTCGACTTTCAACCCATTAAGCGCCCGCTACGAACTCGAGATGAGTTTTTCCCGCGGGCTCCATCCCGGCTGGTTTCGCGGGATCGACAACCAGGAGCTCGTGCATGCCCGTTTCGGGACCAAGCGCGGCGTGTTCCTTGGCTCCATCACGCGCGTGGGCGGCGAGAGCGTCTCGCTCACGCCCGTCGCGCCGCTCAAGCCGGGTGACGGCCTGGTGTTTGACGCCGGCCGGCCCGACGAGCGCGAGGAGGGCGGCCGCATTTATCAGGTGGAAGCGAGCGGCGCAGCGGCCGGCGAGGTCACCCTGCGCTTCGGTCACGGCGACATCGACTGGCGCCGCGTGCGGGCCGGACAACGGGTCTGGAAAACCAACGACCCCGCCCTCGACCGCGAGGTGGGCGCCACCTTCAAGGGCACCCAAAATCGTTTTCAGCGGCCCGTTGCGCTGGAAGTGCATGGTCGGGCGGGCCTGCCCCTCACGCTCATCGCCAGCGACGAGGATGGCCATGCGGTGAAACTGGAGTCCGCGGTTCCGCTGGCCACGGCCGAGCGGCAGCCGCTCACGCCGGAGCGACTGGGGGAATCGCTCGGACGCCTCGGCGGCACGCCCTTTCGTCTCGGCGTATTGAAGTCGTTCCTCGAGGGCCCGGTCATCCTGCCCGTCAGCGAACTCAACCGCCTCCGCCGTGAGGCCGCCACCGCTCTCGAGCAGTTGCGGGCGCAACCGAAACGCTGGACCTTGCGGACTTTCGCTCCCCCGGATTTCCGGGGCCCCGAGGCCGGCCGCGCCCCCGAGATCATCGCTGTCATCCGCAACCTCGACCAACTCGCACCCGCCTGGTCCTCGGGCGTGCGCACGATTTACTGCGAGTTCGAGAACCCGAAGCATTATCGGGACGCCGTGGGCGCCTTCCGGCAGTTGCAGGCTTCCGCCCCTTCTCCGTCCCCCTCCTCCCCCGCCGCCATTTGGGTGGCGCCGCCCCGGATCTTCAAGCCGGGCGAGGAGTGGATTCTCCAGCAGGTGCGGTCCTGCGACGCCGACGGCTACCTCGTCCGCAACTACGACCATCTCACGTTCTTTGCCGGCGACCGCCGGCGGGGCGATTTTTCGCTGAATGTCGCCAACCCGTGGTCGGCCGATTACTTCCTGCGCCGCCACGGTCTCGAACGCGTGACGGCCAGCTACGATCTCAACGTCGTCCAGCTGGAGGCGCTGCTGCAATCCGCGCCCGGCGGCTGGTTCGACATCACGATCCACCAGCATATGCCGATGTTTCACATGGAGCACTGCGTGTTCTGCGCGTTTCTCTCGGCCGGCAAGGACTACCGCGACTGCGGCCGCCCGTGCGACCGGCACCGGGTCGCGCTGCGCGACCGCGTGGGCGCCGAGCTGCCGCTCAAGGCCGACGCCGGCTGCCGCAACACCGTTTTCAACAACCGCGCCCAGACCGGCGCGGAATACATTCCCCGCCTGCTGGAGCTCGGGGCCCGGAGCTTCCGGGTGGAGTTTGTGAACGAGGATCCCGGGGAGGTCGGCCGCACCCTCGCGAAATACCAGCAGCTCCTGCGGGGCGAAATTTCCGGCGCCGATCTCTGGCGCGAATTCAAGCTTCTCAACCAGCTCGGGGTCACCCGCGGCCAGATGGAAACCGCGCCGCAGGTCATTCATCGCAAGAGTTAGGCGAACGGCCGGCTAGGCCTCGCCCACCGCCTATCGCGGCAGCAGGAAATAGAACTCCGCCCCCTGCCCCGGCTCGCTGGAGCACGCGATGCTCCCCCCGTGCGCGACCACGATTTCCCGCGCGATCGTCAGCCCGAGTCCCGCACCGCTTTTCGTCTGCCCGGGCGCCCGGTAAAACCGGTCGAAGACCTGCGGGAGGTTTTCCGCTGCGATGCCCGAGCCCTGGTCCCGGACGGAAAAACGCACAAAGCCCAGCGGCTCCGCCCTCGCTTCCAAGCTGACCACCCCGCCCGCGGGGGAATACTTCACGGCATTGGTCAGCAGGTTGATGAACACATGGCGGATGCGCTCGACATCCACGCTGACGGTCTCATCGCCCAGACCGGCCTCAATGTCCACCTGGAGCCGGCAGCCCGCCGCGCTGACAAAGACGCGCGCCTCGTCGGCAATTTTTTCCAGCAGGCCGGCAATCGCGATGTCGCGGCGGTCCAGCGCGGAGGCTCCGCCCTCCAGGCGGGCAAGGTCCAGCAGGTTGTCGAGGATGCGCAGCAGCCGGTCCGCGTCGTCGCGCGCCGTCTCCAGCAGTTCGCGTTGCTGCGGGACCAGCGTGCCGACGTTTTGCTCGAGCAGCAGGTAAATGGCCATGCGCAGGCTCGTGAGGGGCGATTTCAACTCGTGGCTGACCGTACCGACCAGGTTGGTCTTGGCATCATCGAGCAGCCGGAACTTCGTCACGTCCTGCAGGATGATGGCCGCGCCCTTGAACTCGGTCAGCTTGTCGCCGATGGCGAGAATGCGCGGCAGGTAATGGCGGTCCTCGCGCCCGACCCGCAGCGCCACCGCCCGGCCATAGTCGGTGGGCAGGTAGTGGTCGCCGGTCGCCATGACCCGGACCAGCGGTTCCGCGAGCGCGGGCGGGAAGCCCCGGTCGAACCCGTTCGACTGCACCAGCTGTTCCGCCGCGGGATTGCGCACGGTGTGCGTGCCGTCGGCGGACACCACAAAGACCGGATCGGGCGCGGAGGTGAGCGTGGCCTCCATCGTGCGCTGGGTCCGCAACACCTTCGCCAGCGTGGCCTCGCGGTAGGCCCGGAGATGGACCGCCATCGCATTGAACGCCTTGGCCAGCCGCCCGAGTTCATCGTGCGCGGTCACCGGCACCTCGCGGTCAAGGTCCCCCTGCCCCAACGCCACGGCGGATTCCGTGATCAGCTTGATCGGCTCGAGCAGGGAGCTGGCCAGCCGCCACGAAAGGAAAAAGAACAGCACCACGGCCGCCACCATCGCGGCGGCCAGCAGCCGGAACATCTTGTCCGTCCGCGCCTGGATGCCCATTTCCGCCTGGCGGATCTCCTCGTGGTCGCTCTCGAGCACCTGCTCCAGCCCGTTGTTGACCGAGATCAGGGCGCCCATCGCCTCGCGGTAGCTTTCCTGCAGGTCGAAAGGGCCGGCGCGGAGGTTGGTCTGGCCGGCCTGGGCAAAGCGCGCGAACTCGTCGTCCAACTGGTTCAGCCGTTCGCCCTTGGCGGCGGCCGGGCGGGCGAGCAACTCGGAATTGAGGTTCTGCTTGAAGCGGGCCCGGCCTTCCTCGAAGGCGCGGAGACCGGCCGGGGACCCGCCGGTCCGCTGCGACTGGCCGAGCGCATCGCTCATCCCGCCCAGCGCGGTGCGCATCTCCTTCACCCGCGCGATCGACTGGAAATTGCGGCCGAGGATGACCTGGACCGCCGCGCCAAAATCCTGGCTGGCGCGAAAGGAATAAAGGGAGACCGCCAGGAAGAGCAGCAAGAGGGGCAGCAGGCCGAAGATAAGGCGCGTGCGCAGCATTGCGGGGCGGTTCAGTGCAGGCCCAGCTTCTGGCGCTTGCGATAGAGCGTCGCCGGGTCGATCCCGAGCGTCCGGGCCGCATCATCGAGGGTGCGTGTGCCCGCCAGGATGCGGCGGATGTGCTCGGCCTCGATCGCGTCGAGCGTCACATGCGCACCCACGGCCAGGGCGGCGTCGGTCGGGCCATGGAAAGCCTCCGGCAGGTCCCCCAGCTCAATGACCTCGCCGGCGGCCAGGATCACGGCCCGCTCGATCACGTTGCGCAGTTCCCGCAGGTTGCCCGGCCAGGCATAGCTGGCAAAGGCCCCGGAGACCGCGGGGGAAAAGGTCTTCGCGTGCTTCCCGATGCGCTGCGAGAAAAACGCGAGATAGCTGTCCGCCAGCCGCCGCAGGTCTCCCGGCCGGTCGCGCAGGCCCGGCAGTGTGACGCTGATCACGTTGAGCCGGTAAAACAGGTCCTCCCGGAAGCGTCCCGCCCTGGCCTCCGCCGCCAGGTCGCGGTTGGTGGCGGCAATGACCCGCACGCGCGACCGGCGCGGGCGGGCTTCCCCGACCCGCTCGTATTCATGCTCCTGCAGCAGGCGCAGGAGCTTCGGCTGGATCTCCAGCGGCATCTCCCCGATCTCGTCGAGAAAGAGCGTCCCGCCCTCGGCGGCGGCCACCTTGCCGAGGGTATCGGCCACGGCCCCGGTGAAGGCCCCCTTCACATGGCCGAAAAGTTCGCTCTCCAGCAGCTCCTTCGACAGGCTCGGGCAACTGATCGTGACAAACGCCGCGTCGCGCTGCGCGCTGCGTTTGTGCACCTCGCGCGCGAGCACGCTCTTGCCGGTGCCGCTGGGCCCGAGGATCAGCATCGTTGCGGGGGATTCCGCGGCCTTGAACGCGACCTGCAGCGCGCGTTCCATCGGCGGCTCGGTGGAAGTGAGATCGACCGCCGGCGCCTCGTCCGCCAGCTGCGATTCGAGCAGCTTCACGCGGGATTCGAGCGACCGCGCCTTGGTGATCTTGGCGAGCACGGCGCGGATCTGGTCGGGGGTGAAAGGCTTCGGGATGAAGTCAAACGCGCCCCGGCGCATCGCCTCGACGGCGGTGGCAATGTTGGCAAAGGCCGTGAACATCACCACGGAGAGCATCGGATCCGCCTGCAGCAGCCGGGCCAGCACATCGAGGCCGTCCTCCGGGCCGAGCTTCACGTCCAGGAAACAGGCTTCAAAGGGCGTCTCCTCGAGCGCCTTCAGGGCCCGGGCGCCGTTCGGGACGTCCACGACCTCATGCCCCATGGTTTCCACCGCCAGCCGGCTGGTTTTGCGGATGCCGGGTTCGTCGTCGACGATGAGAACGCGCATGGTCGGGGAGTTTGTTTCAGGAAGCCCTCGGGCCAATGCCAAAAAAGCCAAGGCGGGGCCGCTTGCGCGACCCCGCCAGGTCCAGCTTCAACTAACAATCCCGCGAGCCAGTGGCTCGCAGGAACTGTTCGTAAATTTGACGGACACCATGGAGAAAAGTTCCGAAAGAAAAATCGGTGGCGAAAAATCAGGCCCGGTCCACTCCCCGCCACTGTCCCGCGCGCATGCGTTTGGTTCCGCCGCGACGATTTCTTTCCTATTTTCGTGCGTTTGCCCGCCAGGCCCGTTTTCAATTCCCGCCTCCGCCCGCGCCATCCCTGCCCCATTTCTGGTGTAGAATCGGCCGTCGAAACCTGCCATCCTGCCGGCCTTCACCCTCATGTCGTCTCCCGCCGCCACCAAATCCTCCTCCGCGCCGGCCGCGGCCGCACCCAAGCTGCCCGACCTGGAAATCAAGGATGCCCACCTGATCTTTGAATCCGTCTGGCAGGACCTGGAGGCCGATTTTGGCCGTGAGAACCTGCGCTTCCCGAAGGAAATCATCCTGCTGGGCGGCGCGCCGGGCGCCGGCAAGGGCACGCACTCCGCCTTCATCGCGCAGGCCCGCGGCCTCACCTGCGGCCCGATCGTCATCAGCGCCCTGCTCGATTCGCCCGAGGCCCGCCGCTTGAAGGACGCCGGCAACATGGTCGGCGACCGCGAGGTGATCGGCCTGCTCCTCCGCCGGCTCCTGCGCCCGGAATATCGCGACGGTGTCATTCTCGACGGCTTTCCCCGCACCAAGGTGCAGGTCGAGTGCCTGAAACTGCTGGTCAGCCGGCTGCACGGCCTGCGCAGCGAGTTCTACCAGACGCCGTTGAGCATTCACTTCCGCCAGACGACCATCCACATCATGGTGCTCTTCGTCGACGAGAAGACCGCCATCTTGCGGCAGTTGAAGCGCGGGCGCGAGGTCAAGGCCTACAACGAGGAGGTCCGCCGCACCGGCATCGGCGAGCTGCTCGAGGAGCGCGCGACCGACTACGACGAGGGGCTCGCCCAGCGCCGTTACCGGGTGTTCAAGGAACAGACGTGGGACGCCCTCCAGTCCCTGAAGGAGATTTTCCATTATCACTTCGTCAATGCGCAGGGTGCCATCGAGGAGGTTGAGCAGAATATCCTCAAGGAGCTGGAGTACCAGAGCACCCTCGAGCTCGACCCGCGCACCGTCGACCGCCTCCGCGGGGTGCCGGTGGCGCGCGACATCATCATTCATGCGCGGCAGGAGCTGGTGAAACGCCTCGACGGCTACGAGCTCGAGCATCGCGATCTTTTCGCCAAGGTCATCGAGTTCATCGAGAAAAAGATCCTCCCCATCGTGCTGTGCCATGCGATCTCGGGGGTCGCGCACATCAACACCGAGGATCCGGTCCTGGATGACCCCATGGCCCTCGCCATGCTGATCGACGTGTTTTCCGAGCGCGGCTACCATGCCGTGGTCGACATCCACAAGATCGAGGTGCCCGAGCGCCTCGACGCCGCGACGGGCCTGATAAGGTGCCGCGTCAAGCGCGTCTACCGCATCCTCATCCGCTTCCACGGCTCGGAAATCCGGCGGGGCTGACACGAGCTCCGTTCCGTTGATGGTAGCAGCCGAGGTAACGAGGCTGGATGATACGTTCGACTCAGCCGGAGTCATTCAGTTGTAGCAAGGAGCCTGCATCGAACCACCGGACGATTTCCTATTTTCAGCCGGGGCGGGAATCACCAATCGCGTGAATCCGACTCAGGCCTTCGGACCGTTTTGCGTCCCGTTCCCAAACGGCGTCTGGCAGACTATTCGTACCGCAGCGCCTCGATCGGGTCGAGCGAGGCGGCCTTCAGGGCGGGATAAAAACCGAAGCCCACGCCGATCACGGAGCAGACGAGCAGGCCAGCCGCCGCCCAGCCCCAGGGAAAGACGACCGAGGCCTTCAGCATGACGGCGAGGCCGTTCCCGCCCAAGACGCCGAGCACGATGCCCATCAGGCCGCCCGCCAGCGAAATGGCCACGGCCTCGACGAGGAACTGCGTGAGGATGCTCGCCTTGCGCGCCCCAATGGACTTGCGGATGCCGATCTCCTTCGTGCGTTCCGTCACGCTCACCAGCATGATGTTCATGATGCCCACGCCGGCCGCCAGCAGCGCGATGGCGCTGATGGCCAGCGAGCCGTACTGCAGCGTGTCGGCCACCGTGGCAAAGGCGGCGATCAGCGAGTCGTTCGAGGCCAGCTCGAAATCATTGTCGTCCTCGGGCTTCAGTTCGCGCGCAATGCGCATGGCCGTGATGGCCTTGTCGACCGTGTCGTTATAGCGCTCCTGGCTGGGTGATTGCGTGGCGATGTTCAGCGACTGGTAACTCGCGCCGAAATCGACGGCAAAACGCGTGATCGGAATCGCGGCAAAGCCGTCCTGCGTCCGCCCGAAGGCCGAGCCCTTGGAGGCGAAGATCCCCACCACGGTGTAGGTGTGGTCCTTGATCTTGATGCGACGCTCTAGGGGCGACTCCGCGGGGAAGAGCTTCTGGACGATGTCCTGGCCGATGACGACCACCGGCCGGGCCAGCTCCACGTCCTCCGTCGTCAGGTTACGGCCGGCCTCGATCGTATACTGATTCGCCGCGGGAAAGTTCTCGTTGGTCCCGACCAGATTGACATCGGGGGTGGTCTTGAGGCCGCCGTAGATTGCGAGCGCCCCGCCGTTGGACACGCTCAGGCAGACCACGTCGGACGTTCCCTCCATCAGGTGCTGGTAGCGCAGCCCCTGCGCCAGGGTGATATTGCGCCGGATCGCGTATTGGCGCCAGTTGTTGCCCCCGGACTGGAAGCCGGACGGCCATTTGCTGAACTGAAAGATATCCGACCCGAGGAAGCTCAACCCGGTCTCGATGGAGCCGCGCAGCGCCGTGACCGCCGTCATCACGCCGATGACGGAGAACACGCCGATGGTGATGCCCAGCATGGTGAGCGCCGAGCGGAGCTTGTTCACCCCGAGCGAGCCGAGGGCCATCCGGAGGGTTTCGGTGAGCTTCATGGCGTCTTATTCGTAGCGCAGCGCGACCACCGGGTCGAGGCGCGAGGCCCCGAGGGCCGGGGCGAAGCCCGACACGATGCCGGTAAGGACGGAGACGCCCATGCTGAGCACGACCAGGCTCAGTGAAAAAACGATGGGGAATGCGGGCAGCATCGCATGGACGACCTGGCACAAGCCAAAGGTGAGCACGAGGCCGACCACCCCGCCGACCAGGCAGATCGAGACCGCCTCGATGAGAAACTGGAGCAGGATGGTGCGCCGGCGGGCGCCGAGGGCCTTGCGCGTGCCGATCTCCTTCGTTCGCTCCTTCACGCTCACGAAGGTGATGTTCATGATGCCGATGGCGCCGACGAAGAGCGAAAGCCCGGTGATAAACAAGCCGGCGATCGCGATCGTGCGCGTGATCGGCTCGAGCTGGGCCTTGAAGGCCTGCTGCTCGTTGATGGAAAAGTTGTCGCGCTCCCCGGGCAGCTGCCCGCGGACCCGCCGCATGGCGCCCGTCAGCTCGTCGCGCGCATCGGCCAGGCGCAGCTTGTCCGCGATCTTGACTCGCAGGTCCACCCCCCCGCGCTGCCCGAAGAAGCGCTTGAACGCGTTGATCGGGATGATCGTCTGGTTGTCGTAGCTGAAGAGGCCGAGGAACGAACCCTGCTTGGCCAGCACGCCGATGACCGTGAAGGGCGCATCGTTGATGAAGACCGTCTGGTTCAGCGGCGGAAGGCCCTGGAAGAGCGCCGTGGCCACATCCGCCCCCAGCACGCAGACCAGCCGGCCCCCGGTGGACTCGGTGTCGCTGAACAGCCGGCCCTCGGCAAAATCGAGGGTGGAGATCTGCGAGAAATCCGCCGTGGTGCCGGTGGTCTGGATCCCGTCGACCTTGTTGGCGCCGTACTTGACCGAGGTGTTCCGCGAGATCACGGGCACCGCGACCTGCAGCTGCGAATTGGGCGTGGATTCAATGATGCGATTGAGCGGCTCGGCATGCGCCAGGTTGATGGCCGGCCGGTTCCAGTAATTCCACCGGTCCTCCACCCGGGCCCACGGCCATTTTTGCACGTAGAGCACATCGTTGCCCAAGACCGCGAGGCTGTCGTCGAAGCTCCGGTTGATCCCGTTGATGGCGGTGCCCATGAGCGTGACGGCGGCGATGCCGATGATGACGCCGAGCGCGGTGAGCAGCGAACGCATCTTGTTCGCGCGGATCTGCGCGAAGGCGATGCGGAACGACTCGGTAAACTCGTAGATCAGGCGCGTCATGGGGACGCCGGCTGCGCCGGCGAGTAGTGGGGAATTGGTGGTTGGGAATTAGGAACTCGGAGGAACGGAAAACTCGTAGTGGGGAGGAGAAGCCCGGAGCGTGAGCGGGAAGGCGGTTTGTACCAATTACCAATTCCAAACTCCCAATTGCTACTATGCAGTCGCCACATCGCTCTCGATCAGACCGTCGCGCAGGCGCACAATCCGTCGGGCATGGCGGGCAATGTCCTCCTCGTGGGTCACCACGATGATCGTGTTGCCCTGGGCGTAGAGCTGCTCGAACAACTCCATGATCTCCTCGCCGGTGCGGGAGTCGAGGTTGCCCGTGGGCTCGTCCGCGAGGATGATCGATGGATTGTTCACCAGCGCGCGGGCAATCGCCACGCGTTGCCGCTGGCCGCCGGAGAGCTCGTTGGGCTTGTGGTGGACGCGGTTGCCGAGCCCCACGTTTTCCAGCGCCTGGAGCGCGCGCTGCCGGCGTTCGTGCGGTGGTGCACCAGCATAGATCAACGGGAGCTCGACATTGTGCAGGGCGTCGGAGCGAGGCAGCAGGTTGAAGGTCTGGAAGACAAAGCCGATCTCGCGGTTGCGGATCTCCGCCAGCTCGTCGTCCGTCATGGTGGCGACATTCTTGCGGCTGAACTCGTAGCGGCCGGCCGTCGGCGTATCGAGGCAGCCCAGCATGTTCATCAGGGTGGATTTGCCGCTGCCCGACGGGCCCATGACGGCGAGGTATTCGTTGCGATGAATCCTGAGGTCGATGCCACGCAGGGCATGGATGATTTCCTCGCCCATCTTGTAGAGCTTGGTCACGCCCTCGATTTCAATGACGAGGGCCCCGGCCGGGCGGAGAGTACGCGGGCTGGAGGAAGCAATCGGAGGTGTCATGGCGACGGTGAAGTCACGGCCGGCCCGGGCACCCCGCCGGTGGGCAGGAGACACGGGCAGGCGGCATGGCTACTTCTTCTCCTCGGGTTTGGGCGTATCGAGCACGACCTTCGATCCGTCCTTCAGCCGGCGGCTGATGGCCGCATAGCTGCCGGAGACAATCTCGTCGCCGGTCTTCACTCCGCTCTTGATCTCGATGTGGGTGTTGTCGGCGATGCCGGTATCGACCGCCTGCATCTGCACGGTGTCGCCATGCCGGATGAAGACCACCCGCTGCAGGCCGTTGCGGTCGCGCCGGGCCTGACCGCGCTCCGTGGCCAGGTCGAGGTCGTTGCCGGTCTTCTCCTTGGCGGCCTTCGCCTTCTGCTGCTGCATTTCCTCGGTGGTCAGGCCGCCGCCGGCCCGGACCGTGACGCTTTGGATCGGTACGGCCACGACGTTCTCGACCGTCTGCGTCTCGATGTCCGCCGTGGCGCTCATGCCGGGACGCAGGGCCAGCCCGCGGTCGGTGACGCGGATCTTGACCTGGAAATTGGTGACGTCGTCCGTCCCCTGCGTGGTGGCGCCGGCCGTGGCGGAGTTGCCGATCTCGGTGACCTCACCGTTGAACCGGCGGCCAGGAAAGGCGTCGATGGAAATGAGCACATGGTTGCCGGCCTTGACGTTGATGATGTCGTTCTCGTTCACCTTGACGCGGATTTCCATGTTGTTGAGGTCCGCCACGCGCATGATCTCGGTGCCGGAGTAGGTGCCGGTGCCGACCACCCGCTCGCCAATCTCGCTCTCCAGCGCGCTGATGGTGCCGTCGAGCGGGGCATAGATGGTGGTCTTGGAAAGCTGGTCGCGCACCTGGGCGACCGAGCCCTCGGTCCTCCGGATTTGCGCCAGCGCGCTGTCATACGTGGCCTGGGCCACCTCCACGGTCGTGTTGGCCGCCGCGTAGTCCGAATCCGAAATCAGCTTCTTGGCGTAAAGGTCCTGGCTGCGCTTGGCATCGTCCTTCGCCTTGAGCAGCTGGGCCTTGGCCTGCACGGCCCCCGTCTTGGAGGCGGCCAGGCCGGCTTCCTCCTGCTCCAGCTGCGCCTGGATGGAATCGGGCTTAATCTTGACGAGGACATCCCCTTTCTTGACCACGTCGCCCTCCTTCACCGGCATCGCGATGATTTCGCCCGGGACCTCGGGCGAGATCTTCACCTCGGTCTCCGGCTGGACCTTGCCGGTGGCAGTGACGACCTGGGTGATGGTCTTGACCAGGGCCTTGTCCGTGGTGACGGGGATGATCTCGGTTTTTCCCCTTCTGGAGCGCATGACGCCGGCGCCAAGCGCGACAACCACTACAATACCGCCGAGGAGGTACCACTTTGTGCGCGAGGATTTGCGGGGGGACGGTTGGGACATCATGGACGGCAGGTTGATGGAATGAAACCGGACAGGGGAAAATGATCGGAAGTCTAACGCAAGCCAAGGCTGGTCATGGGGAAAGCTTTCCCACCCGGGTTCGGCCGGGACGGCATGAGCTTGGCCCGCGAAGAGCCCGGCAATCGGTATGCATGCCCGCTATTACAGCCGAAACCGCCCCGAGGTTACATGATTTCCGCCGGAGGGCCGCCCTTTGTTCAAGGCCGGACGACGAAAAGCCCTTTCTCTCGCTGGAAAAACGCTAGGCCTTCCGCGGACCCCGCTCGGCCGCCCACAGCGCCGCCCCGGCTATACCCGCTCCGTTGAGGAACCGGGCCGGGACCAGCCGGGCGCGGGGCTTGAGGTATTTAAAAAACTTCCGGTGCTCGGCGCTCACTCCGCCGCCAATGATGATCAGTTCCGGCCAAAGGATGCTCTCGAGCACCCCGATGTAACGGCCGAGCCGGGTGCCCCACTTCGCCCATGAGAGGTCCTTCTTTTCCTTCACCGACGCAGCGACGTACTTTTCGGCATCGCGGCCCTTGAGCGGCAGGTGACCGAGTTCACAGGGGAAAAGCACACCGCGATAAAACAGCGCCGACCCGACGCCGGTTCCAAGCGTGAGTAGGAGCGTCTTGCCCGCAAAATCGCGGCCGGCGCCGAATTTCATCTCCGCGAGGCCGGCGGCGGCGGCGTCATTGATCAGCGCCACCGGGCAGCCGGTTGCCCCGGCAAAGAGTTTTTCCCCGTTACAGCCGATGAATCCCTTGTGCAGGTTGGCCGCCGTCAGGATGCGCGGGCCGTGGATCACCCCGGGAAATCCGATGCCGATCGGGCCGCGCCAGTGGAACTGCCGGGCCAGTTCCGCCACGGCCCGCGCCATCTTGGCCGGGGACAGGGGATCCGGCGTCGCGATGCGGCAGCGTTCCGCCAGCAACTCGCCGGTGCGAATGTCCACCGGCGCGCCCTTGAGCGCGGAGCCACCGATATCGATGCCAAGTACGTTCATGCGTCGACCACTCCAGGCGCCCGGCGGCTCAGTGGCAATGCCCGCCTCCGTCCGCGTCATGGGCATGGCCGTGCCGCAGTTCCTCCGGTGTCGCGGGCCGCACGGCCACCACTTCCACGTCAAAGGTGAGATCGACCCCCGCCAGCGGGTGATTGGCGTCGAGCAAAACCTCGTCGCCCTCGATGGCCACGATCTTGACCACCGGGGCATGCCGGTCCTCGCCGGCCTGGAAGATGTCGCCCACCTTCAACTCGCCCTCCACGGGCAGCAGCGTGCGTTTCACCCGCTGCACCTGCGAAGGGTCCGGCTCGCCGTAGGCCTTGGCCGCCGGCACCTGCACCCGGGTCTTCGCCCCCGCCAAGGCCGTCCGCAATTGCTCATCCAGCCCGTCGATGATCTGGCCCGCGCCCTCGAGATAGGTAACCGGGGGTCCGCCCGCGGAGGTGTCGAGCGTGCGGGCCGACGGATCCGTCAGCGTATAGTGAAAGGAAACGACGCGGCGCATCGCGTGCAGTGACGAGTGGCCCGTGACAGGTGACAAGCAGAAATCGGCCGGCGGCCGACCTCATTCCGTTGGAAATGCCCCGGAGATGTAGCAGCCGCGCTACGTTTCCTGCCGCAGCACTTCGAGCGGCGGGGTGCGAGTGATGTCACGGTTGGATAGCCAGCCGGCGACCAGCGTGACCGCTGAAACCGCCGCGACGGCTGTGACCAGCATCAGGACGGGCGCCACCGGCGTCATGTGAAAGACAAAGTGGGCCAGCAAAGCGTTGCCGGCCACCGCCAGCACGCAGCCAACCAGGCCCGCCAGCCCGCCGAGGATGGCATACTCGACGAGCTGGATCTGCCCGAGCTGCCGGCGCGTGGCCCCGAGCGTGCGGAGCAGCACGGTTTCGCGGATGCGCTGGTAGCGGCCGTTGAGGACCGCACCGACCAGCACGATCACCCCGGTCGCCACCGTGAAGAGCGCCATGAACTCGATCACGAAGGAAACCTTCGAGATCAGGCCGTCGATCGTCTGCATCACGAGCGCCAGGTCGATGGCGGTCACGTTCGGGAAGGCCCCGACCACCGCGCGCTGCACCCGCGCGGAATCGGCCGGGGTCGCCGCATGCACGGCGACCACATAAAATTTCGGGGCGGGCTCGAGCACGCCCTCGGGAAACACCACGAAGAAATTCGGTTCCAGCCGCCGCCATTCCACGGTTCGGACGCTCGTCACCCGCGTGCGGACCGGCACGCCCTGCACGTCCCACACGATTTCATCGCCCAGCTGGAGCTGCATGTCGGACAGCAATCCTTCCTCGATGGAAATGGGCACGACCGCCGTGCCCGGGTCGACGTTGCCGGTGAAGGTGCCCGCAATGATATGCTCAGTCGGCGAAAGACTGCCGCGGAACGTCGTGCGATATTCGCGCCGCAGGGTCCAGCCGGCCCCGCCGCCGCCTTCTCCCTGGCGTCCCCGGGTTGGCCCGCGCTCCCCCTGCTCCTTGAGCAGGTCCTCGACCGGGCGCCCTTTCACCGCGGAAATCTTCATCGTCACGATCGCGGCCTGCTGGACCACCGGCGCGCCCTGGGCCGCGACGAGTTCACCGAGCGGTTTGATCTGGTCGTCCTGGATGTCGAAGAAGAGGAGATTGGACCGCCCTCCCGCCCCGGAATCCTGAATCTCATGCAGCAGCGTGGTGCGCGTGAGATAGAGGGTCAGAATCAAATAAGTGCCGAGACCGAGCGCGAGCAGCAGCAGCACGGTGCGGTTGTTGGGACGGTAGAGATTCGCGACGCCCTGCCGCACCACATAGGGCAGGTGCCGGGGAAACCACCGCCGCGCCGCCCATGCCACGAATTGCGCCAGGCCGCCCAGCACGGCAAAGCCGAGGGCCAGCATGCCCGTGAATCCGAGGCCGACCCGGATGCTGCCGGTCTGCCAGACGGCAAATCCCCCGACCGCGCCGACGATCAGCACCCCGAGGATCACCCGCCACGGGTCGGGCGACTGGCCGGCCCGCTCCGCGAACGCCGAGCGCAGCGCCACCAGCGGTGACACCCGCCGGATCGAGAGCAAAGGGAGGAGGGTGAACAGCAGGCAAATGACAAAACCCGCCGCCATGCCGCGCCCGACCGCCGGCCAAGCCACGAAGAAATCCACGTCAAAGGGCAGCAGTCCCTTCAGCATCGTCGGCAGGGCCAGCTGAACCGCCACCCCCAGGACGGCCCCGAGCACGGCGCCAAACATTCCCAGCGCGATTCCCTGCACGACATAAACCGAGAAGCTTTGCCGCGCACTCGCGCCCAGGCAGCGCAGGACTGCGACCGTGGTTATTTTCTGCCCGACGTAAACGTGTACCGCGCTCGCCACCCCGATCGCGCCGAGGAACAGCGCCACAAACCCGACCAGGCCGAGAAATCCCTGGATGTTCTCCAACGCCCGGCCCAGCTCCCGCTTGCGCTGCTCGACCGTGTCGAACGACAGGCGCTGCCCGCGAAATTTGTCGCGCATGTCGCGCACGATGGCCGCCGGATCGCTGGCCGCGGGCAGCTTCAGCGCCATGCGGTAACGCATCAGGATGTCCTTGCCCGTGCCGGCAAGGCCCGTGGCCTCGAGCGCCCCCAGGGGGATGAACGCGCGCGGCGCGACCATCGCCACCGCGGTGGATTCGCCGGGGATTTTTTCCAGCGCGCCGATGACCGTGAAGTTCGTCCGCCCTATTTTCACCGTCCCGCCGGTCTGCACGTTGAACTGCTGCATCAGCGTCTCCTCGAGGAGCACGACATTTCCGCCGGCGCGCAGCCGGGCCGGCGCATCGGCCGGCACGGTGACAAAATCGCCGTAAAAGGGAAAATTGCCCTCGACCGCGCGCACCTGGACCAGCCGGGTGGCGCCTTCGGCCTGCGGAAACACGATCATCGACGACAGCATCTGCTCCTTCGCCTGCTCGCCTCCGAGGGCGTCCAGGTATCCCTGCAGGGCCGCATCGGGCTGTGTCCGCGCCACGACGACCAGGTCGGCCCCGAGCAGGCCCTTGGACTGCTCCTGGATGGCCCGGTCGAGGTTGGCGCTGAACGAGCCGATGGCGACGAGCGCCGCGATGCCCAGCACGACCGAAAGTGAAAACAGGAGGAGCCGCCGCCGCGAGGCCCGCGAATCGCGCCAGGCCATTTTGAGGATGAAGTTCATTTCAAGGTGTGGCGTGTGACATGGGACGAGTCTTGAAATCCGTGGTTTGAAAACTGTCACCCTTCACACGACCCGTGTCACACCGCCGCAGGCGCGGAGGATTCATCGCTCACCACCGCGCCGCCCTTAAGCCGGATGATGCGCTGGCAGCGCTTGGCCAACTCGGGGTTGTGGGTCACCAGCACCAGCGTCGTGCCCTTCTCGCGGTTGAGGCCGAAGATCAGCTCGACCATCGCCGCGGCCGTGTCGTCGTCCAGGTTGCCCGTGGGCTCGTCGCAGAAGAGGATCTTCGGCCGGTTCATGAACGCCCGCGCGAGCGCCACGCGCTGCTGCTCGCCGCCGGACAACTGCACGGGATAGTGGTCGCAACGCTCCCCCAGCCCGACGCGCCCGAGCAGCCCGCGGGCCTCCACCTCGGCTTCGCGTCCGCCCTCGCCGCGCAGCTCCACCGGCACCAGCACGTTTTCCAGCGCGGTCAGCGTCGGGATCAGCTGGAAATTCTGAAACACGAACCCCACGTGGGCGTTGCGCACCAGGGCGCGGGCATCCTCATCGAGCCCGCCGATCGACTCCCCCGCCAGCACGACGCTGCCACCCGTGGGCCGGTCGAGCCCGGCGCAGAGGCCCAGCAGCGTGGTCTTGCCGCTGCCGCTCGGGCCGACAATCGCAACGCTGGCCCCTGCCGCGAACTCGAAGTTCACCTCGCGCAACACCGTGAGCGGGCCGCCCGCGGTGCGGTAGGTCTTGGTCAGCCGCTCGACTTTCAGCATCGATTGAACATTCATGGGGAACCCACCACCAAACACACGAATCCCGCGAAATCGAGCCGATGCCGATCAATTCCAGTCTTCTCCGCCTGTGGCTTTTCCTGGCTTTCGCCTGCTTTACGGTCGAAGCCCGCGCGGCCGATGACAAAACCGTGATCTTTTTCGGGGACAGCCTGACCGCCGGGCTCGGGCTCGAGGATCCCGCGATCGATGCTTATCCCGCCGTGATCCAAAAAAAGATCACCGACGCCCGCCTCCCGTGGCGGGTCGTCAATGCCGGCCTCAGCGGCGAGACGACCGCGGGCGGCCTGCGGCGCGTCGACTGGATCCTGCGGCAGCAGGTGGACGTGTTTGTACTCGCCCTCGGCGGCAACGACGGGCTGCGCGGCATCGACCCCGCTCTCACCCGCGCCAATCTCCAGGGCATCATCGACAAGGTGAAGGCGAGGTATCCCGCCGCGAAGATTGTCCTGGCGGGGATGATGATGCCGCCAAGCATGGGCGAGGATTACGCCCGCGCGTTTCGCGATCTATACCCGGCGCTGGCCGAAAAAAACGGAATCGCGCTCGTCCCTTTTCTACTCGAGGGCGTGGGCGGCAGCCCCGAGCTTAACCAGGCGGATGGCATCCACCCCACCGCCAAAGGCCACGCGATGGTTGCGGAAACCGTGTGGAAGGTGCTAAAATCCCTCCTGTGATTTCGCCTCCGCTCCGCCTTCTTCTGGTTCTGTCCTGCGTGCCCCTGACGGTTAAGGCCGCCCCAGGGATCTCCACCGCCGGCTATATCACGGAGACTTGGAACGACAATCTCTCGCACTCGTCGAAGACGGCCGAGGAACGCGCGGCCGCGGTCATCTCGGCCAGCGGTTCCTTCAGCCAGCGGTTTTCACTCACGCGTGACACAGCATTGATCAGTGGCGGGGCCGTCGGCGTCGAAACGTGCCCGCGCTACGACGGTCTCGACACCCTGTCAGCCACGGTCCATCTGGAAATACGGCAGAAATTCGGGCTGGGCGCACTGGCGCCGGTGCTGAGCCTCAAGGCCGAGGCCGGGGCCGCCACCTTCCGCGCCACGTCGAGCGCCCGGTGACGGCAGACGGTGAAAAGCCACTCCACGACATGCCCGTCAATCTGCGCCCGCGGCTGGACCATGAGCTTGACGAAGGCATCCTGCACGACATCTCGCGCCCGGTCGGGATCGCCGAGCAGGCGGGCGGCATAGCGGATAAGCGCGGCTTGATGCTGCCGCACGGTGGTCTGCACCCAGGTGTTCTGGTCATGGTCGGTGTCCTCCGTTGTGGCGGATGCGGGTTTCACGTAACGTCAGGGGTAAGACGGGCGGTGGGACGGTTTCTTAGACCATTCCGGGCTTTTTAACGAAGCGCCCCGCATACGCAAAGAAAGACTCCCGCCGGAACTGGTAGGGCGCGTTATCCCGAACGCGCCGGCTGACGCAGTCGGAGCCAAGCGCGGAGGGTTAAGCCGGAACGATGCAGTTGAACCACAGTGGTCGGCGTAGCAGCCGAGGTGACGAGGCTGGGTTTGGTGGCTCACCTCAAATCAGCTTCCTCACGTCGGCTGCTACCGGCGACTGCATCGTTCCGGTTAAGGATAAGCCGCTCTGCCAGCGGCCAAAAATGTCTTTGTCCGCCTTGGCACCGGGCGCAACGCCTGCTTGCATCCCGTCCATGCGCTGCCGTTGGCTGCCCCCTGTCCTCTGTCTGCTGTCTACTATCCTGCTGGCCGCGGGCTGCGCCCGGCGCGAGACGCCCGTCGAGGAAGGCGTCCGCACCAAGACGCTGCTGCTCGGCAACGGCGCAGAGCCCAAGGATCTCGACCCCCAGGTCATCACCGCCTTCACCGACGGCAACCTCGCGTTCGCGCTGTTTGAGGGACTCACGTGCATGGATGAAAAAACCAGCCAGCCCGTGCCGGGGGTGGCCGAGCGCTGGGAAACCAGCGCGGACGGCCTGACCTGGGTCTTCCACCTGCGGCCGAACGCCCGGTGGTCGAACGGCGATCCGGTCACCGCCGCCGATTTCGTCTATTCCATTCACCGCATGCTCTCGCCGAAACTGGCGTCGGAGTATTCCTACATGCTCTGGCCGATTCGGAACGCCGAGGCGTTCAACACCGGCAAGGTCACTGATTTCTCCGCGGTCGGAGCCCGGGCGGTCGACGACCATACCCTGGAGCTCATCCTCGGGTCGCCCTGTCCCTGGCTGCTCGCCCTGGCGGCGCATCAATCGTGGCTGCCCGTCCATCAGGCGGTGATCGAGAAATTCGGTCCGATGGACCAGCAGGGCACGCGGTGGACGCGTCCGGGCAATCTGGTCGGCAACGGCCCGTTCCTCCTCAAGGAGTGGACGCCCAACGCCCGCATCGTCGTCGAGTGCAACCCCGCCTATTGGGATGCCGCGCACTGCAAGCTGCAGCGGATCGTTTTCTTTCCCAATGACAACATCGCCACGGACGAGAAGAATTTCCGCGCCGGCCAGCTTCATCTCACCTATGAGCTGCCCATTGAAAAAATCGCCACCTACCGGACCGAGGCGCCCGAAAAACTGCGGATCGATCCTTTCCTAGAGACGTTCTTCCTGCGCTTCAACGTCACCAAGCCGCCGTTCGACAACAAGAAACTCCGGCAGGCCCTCGCGCGCGCCATCAACCGGGAGGCCATCGCGCGCGATGTGCTCCGGGGCAGCCGTACGCCGGCCCACTCCCTCGTTCCGCCCCAGACCGCCGGTTACACCTCGCAGTCGGTCGTGCCCGACGACTTCGACGCCGCGCGACGGCTCCTCGCCGAGGCCGGCTATCCCGGCGGAAAGGGCCTGCCGCCCTTCGAGGTGCAGATCAAGAGCGACGACATCCATCGCGCCGTGCTCGAGGCGATCCAGGAGATGTGGAAGCGCGAGCTGGGCGTCTCAATCGTGCTCGCCCCGCTCGAGCAAAAAACCTGGATCCAAAACTGGACCACCCTCTCCTACCAGGCGGGCAGCACGCGTTGGATCGGCGACTATGTCGATCCCAACACCTTCCTGGACATGTGGATCACCAACGGCGGCAACAACAACACGGGCTGGAGCAATGCCGCCTACGACCGCCTCATCGCCGAATCCGGGCGCACGCTCGACACCCCGCGGCGACAGGCGCTGCAGCAGCAGGCCGAGGCCATCCTGCTCGATGAGGTGCCGATCGTGCCGGTCTTTTTCGGCACCAGGATCTATCTGATCCATCCGTCGGTCCAAGGCTGGATCCCCTCGCTGCTGGGAAGCCACCGTTACCAGTTTGTCGAGTTGAAAAACAATTAACGCCCAACTCCAGGTCCGCTTTTTGCCGCCGCGTGGCATGGCGCCTGCATTTTACAAGTCTTGAGCCGCGCCTACCGGCGCTTCACCCTTCTTCCATGCGCCTCTTTTCCGCTGTCCTTCTCACCCTGTTGCTCGGCTCCGCGGCACCGGTTCGCGCCGGAAACATCGAGGTGGTGCGGGTCTGGCCGGCCTATCGGACCGCGCAATCCTTCGACCGCATCGGCCTCTATTTCAACGGCGGGGAGAATTCCGCCGGAAAAAGTATCCAGCGCACCCGGCCCGCGACGCGCGATGGCTACTACTTCTTGGTGCGGCTGGATAACCCCGGTGCTGCTGTCGCTGGCGCAACCCTTGAGGTGAGCGTCATCACACCGGCTTCACCCGAGCCCCAGGCCTTCTCCTTCAAGGCCGACGTGCCCGCAGGCTCGCACGCCTTCGATCTCGGCCTGACCGGCCCGGACTGGCCCGGGCCCAAGTCCGGCGCCGTGGCCTGGCGGGTGACCGTCCGGGCACCCGATGGTGCCGAGCTGGCGAGCCAGCAGAGTTTCCTCTGGGCCCGTCCGGCCAGCCCCGCGCCCTGATGCCCGACCTCTTTGCGAATTACGAGCTGGGGCCGTTTTGCGACGAGATGTTCGACGCCGCGGGAAGACCGCGCGCCCATTATGAGCGCCTCGCCGAGCGTTTTTCGCGGCTGGAGGGCATGCGCGAGCTCCAGGAGCGCCAGCAGCTAGCCGACCAGACGTTCCTGCGGCGCGGGGTGACGTTCACCGTCTACAGCGACGACCGCGGCACGGAGAAGATTTTTCCCTTCGACCTCATCCCGCGCATCGTGCCCGCGCCCGAATGGGCCCACCTGGAGGCCGGGCTCATCCAGCGCATGACGGCGCTGAACCTTTTCCTCGCCGACATCTACGGCCAGCAGCACATCCTGCGCGAGGGGATCGTGCCGCGCGAAATGGTCGAGACCTCGAAGCACTTCCGCCGCGAGATGGTCGGGCTCGCCGTGCCCCGCGGCCTCTTCGTCCATATCAACGGCAGCGATCTCGTCCGCGACCAGCACGGCACCTACCGTGTGCTGGAGGACAACCTGCGCACGCCGTCAGGCGTGTCGTACGTGCTGGAAAACCGCCAGATCATGAAGCGCGTTTTCCCGAACCTCATCCGCGACTACCGGGTGCGGCCCGTCGAGACCTACCCGAACGACCTGCTCGCCCTGCTCATGCACCTCGCGCCGGAGCACGTGCCCGATCCCACCGTCGTGCTGCTGACCCCCGGCGTGTTCAACTCCGCCTACTTCGAGCACAGCTTCCTCGCCCGCCAGATGGGCATCGAAATCGTCGAGGGCGGCGACCTCGTGGTGGAGAACGACCGAGTCTACATGCGCCGCACGGACGGCCTCGCGCCCGTGCATGTCATCTACCGCCGCATCGACGACGATTTCCTCGACCCCACCGTCTTCCGCGAAGACTCGCTCCTCGGCGTGCCCGGCCTCGTCAACGCCTACCGCAAGGGCAACGTCGCGCTCTGCAATCCCATCGGCACCGGTGTCGCCGACGACAAGGCGATGTACTACTACGTGCCGCAGATGATCAAGTTCTACCTCGGCCAGGACGCCATCCTGCCCAACGTGGACACGTTTCTTTCCTCCGATGCCAAGGACCTGACCTACATCCTGGAAAACCTCCCGAAGCTCGTGGTCAAAAGTGTGAACGAGGCCGGCGGCTACGGCATGCTGGTGGGACCGCACAGCACCAAGGAGCAAATCGAGGACTTCCGCGCCAAGATCATCGAGCATCCCCGCAATTTCATCGCCCAGCCCACGCTCGGCATTTCCCGCTGTCCCAGCATTTGCGGCGACTGCCTCGAGGGCCGGCACATCGACCTGCGTCCGTACATACTCAACGGCGAAACGATCAAGATCATGCCCGGCGGTCTCACCCGGGTCGCGCTGCGCAAGGGCTCGCTGGTCGTGAACTCGTCGCAGGGCGGCGGCTCCAAGGACACTTGGGTGCTGGCGGCGGACGATGACAACGCCGCGGCCGAGCCCGAGGCCCCGGAGGAGATCCAGGTCTGAGGAATTTACGAGGGACGATTTACGAATTACGATTTTATGAAGTCCACAAACGAAGATCGCCTCTCGGGCCCGTACCTTGCGCGAGCGCGCCACAGCCGGCAAAATCGCAATTCGTAAATCGTCCTTCGTAAATTTTCCCCATGCTTTCCCGTGTCGCCAATCTCGTCTACTGGATGGCCCGCTACCTTGAGCGCGCGGAGAACACCGCCCGCATCATCGACGTCAACGCCCAGCTCGTGCTCGACCTCCAGTCGCGTCAGGCGGCGGATGACCCGCGTTCCTGGAAACCGCTGGTCAACGTGTCGGGCGGCATCGATGAATTCACCGAGCTGCACGGCGACGACGTCAGCGAGCGCACCGTCGTCGATTTCATGCTGTTCGACCTGCGCAACCCGAGCTCCATCCTGTCCTGCGTGAGCCTCGCGCGCGAAAACGCCCGCTGCGTCCGCGACCAGCTCGCCAGCGAGGTCTGGGAGCAGATCAACTCGTTTTACCTCAAGCTCAAGGACGACGACTACACGCGCTACGCCCAGCTGGGCTCGTCCGACTACATCACGCGCGTCAAGACCCAGATCCAGCTGTTCTACGGCATCGCCGAGTCGATGCTGCCCCGCAACGAAATGTGGTGGTTCTTCGAGCTCGGCCGCCACCTCGAACGCGCCGACAACACCTCGCGCATCATCGACGTGAAATACTTCACGCTCCTGCCCAGCGTGCATGCCGTCGGCTCCGCGCTCGACATCGTCCAGTGGGCCGCCGTGCTTCGCACCTCCTCCGGCTTCGAGGCGTTCCGCAAGAGCCGCCGCGGCCAGCTCAACCTTGAGCACGTGGTCGATTACCTGGTCTGCGACGAGAATTTCCCGCGCAGCATCCTCTACGCGGTCAGTCACGCCGGGTTTGCCCTCGATTGCATTACCGCCGAGGCGCCGCACCTCACTGACAACCCCGCGCGCCGCCTCATCGCCCGGCTGCACGACGAACTCGGGCAGGCCGTCATGGCCGACATGATCGCGGACGGCCTCCACGAATACCTTGATGCCATCCAGCTCAAGATCGCCGCCATCCATGCCGCAGTGCAGGAAACCTTCATCAATTACTCGACCGACGGCGCGAAGATGCTGAGTTGATCCGGGATCATTTAGTTTAGGAGCCTGCTTGCAGGCGATGAGCGCCATAGTCCGGCCGAAAATCGCCTGCAAGCAGGCTCCTACCTCAACCCACCAAATGGTTTGCTTCCTTTCCCGACCTGAAAGGAGCTCAACGCATGCTTCCGGCTGAGCAACTGCCCGTTCTCTCCTGGTCCGAGTGGCAGCCGCTCCCCGCCCCTGCCGGTCCCGGCAACGCGGAGGTGCTGGCCGAGACTCTCGATGGCGGCCAGGCCTTCCGGTGGAACCGTCAGCCCGGCGACGTCTGGTTCGGGGTTTGGTCCGGATGCGTGGCGGAAATCCGGCTGACGAAATACGGTTGCCAGTGGCGCGCACCGGCGGTGCTGCGGGTGTCCGTGAGCAAGAAGATCATCCGCTACCTTGCCGCGGACCAAGACCCCGCCGCGCAAGTGGACCGCCTCCCCTGGCGCAGCGACGCGCATCTCGCCCGCTGCCTGCAGGCCTTTCCCGGGTTGCGCATCCTCCGCCAGCCGTTCGGCGAAACACTGCTCGGCTTCCTCTGCAGCGCTACGAAGCAGATCGTCCAGATCAAGCAGATGATGGCTCTCCTGGCCCGGCGGCACGGCGCGGAGATTGTCCCGGGGATTCACCGCCTGCCCACATGGCCGGAACTCGCCCTTTTGACCGAGGCCGAGCTGCGCGCCTGCCTGCTTGGCTTTCGTGCCCGCTACATCCACCAGACCGCCCTGTTTCTCGCCGCCCATCCCGGCTGGCTCGAGGAAACGGAAGGCCTGCCTTATGCAGAGGCGAAGGCCAGGCTGTGCTCTCTCCCGGGCGTCGGCGAAAAGGTGGCCGATTGCGTGTTGCTCTTCGGCGCCGGCCGCCTGGAGGCGTTTCCGGTCGATGTCTGGATCATCCGGACGATGGGCCTCCGCTACGGTCTGCAGGGCTGGAAGCCGGCGCAGATCGCCCACTTCGGGCGCACCCACTTCGGCCCGTTAGCCGGGCTCGCCCAGCAATATCTCTTCGCCGCCGAGCGGCGCGCCAAAAAAACCCGCATTTGAACTATTGGGTTACTTGAGAGACAGGCCGGGCGACGGTAGGGGCGTCGCCTGACGACGCCCTCCGAAGGCGGCAAGCCCGGGCGCAGTCAAGCTGCGTCCCTACTGCTCTAACCGTCCCGTTGGTTGGTTTAGGTCCAGATCCGCAGGGTGGCCGCCGACCTCCGGGCGACGGTCTGACGCATTGCCATTCGGAATCCGCCGCCCGGAGGTCGGCGGCCACCTTTGCCCACGGGCACGGGTATCAGCCCGGCACGTTTACTTCGCCCGCTGGATCAACTCGACCTCGTAGCCCTCGGGCGCGTCGATGAAGGCGATGACCGAGCCGCTGCCGGTCTTGGTCGGCCCGTCGCTGAGCTTGTAGCCCTTCTTCTCCAGTTGCGCGGTGAAGGTGCCCAGGTCTTCGACCTCGAAGGCCAGGTGCATCAGGTCCGGCTGCACCTGCACACTCGGGCTGTTGGGCAGCTGGCAGATCTCGATCTCCTCGTCGCTGTTCGGCGTGGCGAGGAACACGATCTGGGCGCCGCGGGGCGAAACGCTGCGGCGGGCCACCTTCAGCTCGAGGGCCTGCTCGTAAAACTTCACGGTGCGCTCGATGTCGTTCACGCGCATCCGGGTGTGGAGGAGTTTTTTGACCATGCAGAGAGTTTGCCTCCGCGCCGCCCGCGGTGCAAGCTGCGGCTCATGTCACCCCTCCCTCGCCCGGGGTTTATGCGGGGCCTCCTTGCCGCCACCCTGCTCGCTGGAACTGCCTTTGCGGCCGGAAGCCAGCCGATCGACCGTCACGATCTGGTCACACGCCACAATCCGCACGTCACCCAGGTCGACCCTTGGGCCCCGCTTTCCGTCGGCAACGGGCAGTTCGCCTTCACTGCGGACCTGACGGGACTGCAGACGTTCGGGGACTTCTATCACCAAAACGGCATTCCGCTCGAGACCCTCGCGCGATGGGCGTGGCACGAGAACCCGAATCCCGCCGGCTACCAGCTATCCGATGCCAACCAGCCATTCACTGCCTATGGGAAAACCCTCGGCTATCCGACCAACCAGAATGGACCGGCGGGCATGTGGCTGCGCGAGAATCCCCAGGACATGCCGCTGCCCCGGCTCGCACTCGATTACCACCCGGCCGGCGGGCGGAATTTCGCGCCCGGTGATATTCATGACATCAGCCAGACACTGGATCTCTGGTCGGGCCTGATCACCAGCAGCTACACCTTGGACGGTGCCCCGGTGAAAGTGACGGTCGCCTGCGACCCCGGTCACGACGCATTGTCCGTGCGGATTGAATCACCCCTGCTGGCCGGCGATCGCCTCGGCGTGCAGCTCGCCCTGCCGCGCGGGCACGACATCAAGACCAAGAACAATCCGGACCTCGATTGGTCGGAGCCCGGGTCACACACGACGGACGTGGCCGGCCAGGACGAGCACGGCCTGCGCCTGCTCCACACCCGCGATGCCTCGGCGTACAAGGTCAACCTCGCGTCCAGCGGTTCGCTCCGCATCGATCGGACCGGACCGCATGCCTTCCGGATCAGGCCGGGCACAGGCAGCGTCCTCGAGTTCACCGTGTCCTTTGCCGCCGCGCCCGAAGCTGCGTCGCCGGGCGTGGGCCCGGTTTCCACGGCGACGGACATTCGCACGGCCAGCGCCGTCCACTGGGAGAAATTCTGGCAGAGCGGCGGAGCGATCGACTTCTCGGGCAGCACCGACCCCAGGGCCGCAGAGCTCGAGCGGCGCGTGGTGCTCTCGCAGTACTTGACCGCGATCCAGTTCGCGGGCGATTTTCCGCCGCAGGAGAGCGGGCTGACCAACAGCACCTGGTACGGAAAGCATCACACCGAGATGATCTGGTGGCATACCGCGCATTTCGCGCTGTGGGGCCGCGGGGAGTTCCTGGATAAAAACCTGGCGTGGTACGTAAAATCGCTGCCGGTCGCACGCACGCTTGCACAGGAACGCGGGCTGCGCGGCGCACGCTGGCCCAAGATGATCGGCCCCGACGGCCGCGAGAGTCCGGGCGGCAACCCGCTCATCGTCTGGAACCAGCCGCACGTCATCCATCTCGCGGAGTTGCTCTACCGCAACGATCCGACGCCCGCCACCCTCGCCCGCTACCGCGACCTCGTGCTCGAAAGCGCGGACTGCATGGCGTCGATGCTGCATTGGGATCAAGCGCGCGGCTGCTATGTGCTCGGTCCGCCCCTCTGGATCGCCCAGGAGATTTACGACCAGGCCACCAGCATGAATCCCACATTCGAGCTCAGTTATTGGGCCCGCGGGCTGGAAATCGCGCAACAGTGGCGCGAGCACCTCGGCATGACGCGTGACCCGGAATGGGAGCGGATGCGGACGCACCTGGCGCCGTTGCCCCGGAAAGATGGTCGCTACGTGGCGCTCGAATCACATCCCGACACCTGGGACAATAAGGACAGCCGGCACGATCATCCGTCGTTCCTGATGGCGCTCGGGATGCTTCCGGGCGACGGCGTGGACCGGGCCGTCATGAGCCGCACGCTCGATGCGACACTGGCAACGTGGGACTGGGAGACGAAGATCTGGGGCTGGGACTACCCGATGATCGCCATGACGGCCGCGCGCCTCGGAAGACCGGCCGACGCGGTCAGCATCCTGCTCAAGGACGGCCCGAACAACCATTACACGCCGAACGGGCACTGCCCGCAGCGCGGCGACTTGCCGGTTTATCTGCCTGCCAATGGCGCTCTCCTCGCCGCCGTGGCCATGATGGCCGCCGGATGGGATCAGCCTTCTCTAGACGGCATCGCCGCACCAGCGCCGGGTTTTCCCCACGACGGCACGTGGGTCGTGCGCGCCGAGGGCCTGCATCGCCTGCCGTGACGCCCGCTCAATCTTTCTCTGGTCCGGGACCGAAACCCCTCAATCGAGGTGAAACACCTCGGGCAAATCCCGCGCCACCGGGCTGTGGTCCGCGTTGCCCGGCATGATATCGCCCATGTGTTTCCACCAGCGCTGGCAGACCTCGGTCTTGGCGATGGCCGCCCAGCGGGCCTCGTCCTCGATCTCGACGTAGGCGAAAAGCTGGCGGGTCTCCGGATGGAGGAAAATGGAATAATTATGCACGCCGTGCGACTTGAGCACGGTTGCGAGCTCGGTCCAGATGGGATGGTGACGCCGGGCATACTCGGCCTCCTGGCCGGGGTGCACGCTCATGACAAAGGCTTTTCGGATCATGGTGAAATCAGCCCGAAGCCCATCGGATCAGACGGCCATGGCAACACCCAATGGAAACGGCGGCGGGTACTTTTACCGGTAGGCCGCCTGCTTGCAGGCGCTCTGAGGCTCAATTGTAGATCCCCGCCGGGAGCGCGAGCGAGCTCGCGGCCTACGTGCACCTCAAACTGATCCAGCGCCAGGAAACCCGATTTCCCGCAGCAGCCGCTGCTGCTGTCCGGCCGTCTTCATCGCGGCTTCCAGCCCGCGGACCGCGGGCACCGGCGACGTCGCCCCGGGCAGCGTGATCCACTCGATGAGGTCAGGCGAAAAATTACGCACAGTAGCCGCAGCGTGGACGGCCTCGATCAAGGCCGTGTGGGGCTCGGCCATCGCGGTCGTGCAGACCGCCGTGGAAGAATCGCCGAGACGGCGCAGGACCTGCGCAAGCATGACCCGCCGGGTATCGATCGAGGCCGGCAGCGGATGGGTGCGATCCGGCCCGCCCGCAGGCCGGATCGTACAGATTTTTTCATACGACCAGACGGCAGAACCGGATGAGCCCTCGATCACGATCTCGGGATTGACCAGCTCGCGGCAGCAGTGGGTGAAGCCGAACCACAGCGCCACCGCACCGGCGCGGGCCCGGACGACGGCAGTGTCAAAGCTCTCGATGGCATGTGCCCGGAAAAGATCCGCCTCCACCTTGCTCGCGGTGGCCACCCCGGAGGCGCTCCCGCCCGAGAAATAAAGGGCGAGGTTCACGAAATGCCCGAAGGCGTTGTTCAGCGGCGAATCGAGCACCGCGACGCCGCCGGCCTGCAGTCGGCCTGTCCAGTTGTTGCGCGTGTAATAGGCCGCCGGGCGGGGCCACAAGCCGAGCACGCGGATCGATTGCACGCGACCGATGGCACCCTCCAGCAACTGCTGCTTCAGCCAGCGGGTCCCCGGTGTGTAGACATCCTGGAACCCCACAGCCACAAACCGGGCCGCCGCACGCTCGGCCGCACGGATGGCGTGCACGTCCGCGAGAGAGCCCGCGAGAGGCTTTTCGATCAGGACGTTCATCCCCGCGCGCAGGGCGGCGATCGTCATGCGCGCGTGCCACTGGATGCCCGTGGGGATCAGGCAGAGATCGATCTCGCCTCCATGCCGACGCAGCATCTCCTCGTAGTCGGAGTAAATCACGCAGCCCTTCGCCTGCAGTTCGCGGACGTTCTCCGCCTCCTCCGTCGGATTAATGATCACGGCCGCGACCAGCCTGATCGCCCCGCGCTCCCGCAGCTCGCGCACCAGTTGCAGGTAAATGCTGCCGTAGCCGGAGATGCCGATCAGGGCCACCCGGGCCGGAGCCGTCGTCGCAGGCAGGCCGGACCAATCGCCCATGGCCGGGCTGGAGTCATCCGCACTCATCCCGCGGCAGCCATCCGCAGCGCACCGATGAAGAAGCCGATGATCACGGCCGACAGGGCAAAACAGATGATGAAGCCGATCGCGTCCACCCGGTCCCATTTGCAAAATTCCCAGTTCGAACCGGGCACCAGCTTGGTGTGTTCAAAACGCATGGGATTGCTTGTGGTCTCCGCCATCGCGGCCGCCTCGAGTTCCGGGGTCGCCCCCACCGGCGTCTTCATCTTCCCGTAAAACACGGCCACGCGCACCGGATCGGCATGCCTCGTCACCAGGCTGACGAGGACGATGACCACAAAAGGGAACAGCCCGTCAAAGAAGAACTGCGCGGTCAGTCGCTGATTCGGGGTGAGCGCAGTCATGCCGAGGCCGGCCTTGTCCAAGGCCCACGCCTCGAAGTTGAAACGGTTGAGGCCGCCGGCCGCAACGAGCGGGCTCGAAAGGTCGTTTTCGCGCTGGTGAACCACGGAGCCGAAGTAAATGCCGGTCCCGGCCTTCTGGCTCATCTGGGTGAGCGCCGGGCTCGTCCTCAGCGCCGTGAACTTCGAGGCCGTCCACGGGATGACGATGATCGCCAGCGTCGAGAGGATCACGCAGCACCAAACCGCGGGCGCCGTGATCCGCCGCCACCAGTACGTCATCAGCACGGCCGCGCCGAAGGGAATGTTCACCGTGAGCACGATGTTGATGATCGAGAAAAAACTGCCCATCTGCAGCGCAGCCAGCGTCCCCAACGCGAGGATGGCCACGATGGTGCAGCGGGCGTAGAACACGCCCTGGGTCTGCGTGATGCCGGGCCAGATCTGGCGGAAGACATTCCGCACAAAGAGGGATGAAATCGCGAGCGCCTTGGCGGCGAGCGTCGACATCGTGCCCGCCAGCACGCCCGCCAGCATTAGGCCGATCAGGCCGGGACCGAGCAACTGGTTGGACATCGCACCCCAAGCCGCGTCCGGATCCGAGAGGCCGCCCATGCCAAACAGCGCCACCGCGATCAGCCCGGCAAAGGCCCACATGATGATCATGAGGCGTTTCAAATAATTGCCCGACACGCCGGTGCGCGCCGCAAACTCGTTCTTGGCCGAGCCGCAGATGCCCATGTTGTGGCTCAGCCCGGCATTCTGGACGATGCTCACCAGCAGGATGCCGCCGAGCGCCCAGATCGAGAACTGGTCCGTGCCGCTTGCTCCCAGCAGGTCAAACATCCGGGCCGGAACCTTCTGGCTGAGGGCGTGCCAGCCGCCAATCGCGCGCAGGCCCGTGGGAATGAGCAGGGCCGAAAAGACAATGATGAGGATGCTCTGCAGGCCTTCGTTGACCGCTGCCGCCGCCATGCCGCCGAGCACGATGTAGGTGCCGACCACCACGGCAAACACGGTGTAAAATGTCACGTCATCGAGCAGCGTGATGTAGCTGTGCAGCTCGCCGCGGGCATTGCGGTCGCGGAGCAGATCCAGCTGCGTCGTCATGTCCGGCGCCAACTTGCCGGCAGAGTTGTCCTTTTCGAGCTGCTTGAGCTGGCGGTAGCCCTCAACCGCGGCACGGTCGGAGGCCGTCCAGGAGGCATCAGGCTTCACCACCAGGGACGAAGCGATCTTGTAGGCGGTGACGTTGCTGAAGCCCAGGAACACACAGGCCACGAGAATCTGGAACAGCGCGTAGAACATGCTCAGCCCGCGGCTCGCAAACCGATCCTCGAACAGATCCGCCAGCGTCGTGAGCCGCACCCGGCGGAACCACACGTTCATGAACCAGAAGTACGGATTCATGAACACCGTCTGGAACGAGAGCCACGACCCCGGTGCGCCCTGCTGGTAGACGAAGCTCGCCGTGCTCACTGCGCCCTGCGGTTCCGTGGCATTGCCGAAATTGAGGAAAAACTGGTAAAGCTTGCCCAGCTTGCGTCCCGCAAGGAAGAAGCCGTCTTCCGAACCCGTTCCCTTCGACGCCCGCACACCAATGTAAACGACCGCTCCGAGGTAGAGAAGGATGATGACGACGTCGATGAGGTGAAGGCTGCCGTAAATCATTAAGGGTGGGGTTTGGGTGGGTGCACCGGAAAATCCGACTTGGCGAGGTTTGCGCCTTTCAGTCCGGTCAGACGTGTCGCCCGTGTGAGACACCGCCCGGAAACTGGGTAAGAGGATAGGACAAGGCCGCAGGACTCATGGGTAAAGCAGATATTCGCAGGACGTGCATGCGCCTCCAGAAGTTGCAGGGAAAGGGAAGCCGCATCCATCCGAGAAACGGCAACGGTCCGACGCACGGCCGCACCGAAAGAGCCTTGAGGCTGCCGCGGGGCGCAAACAGCATCCGCTGCTAATGACCGGAAACCCCAAGGCCTCGCGTGGAAAGCTCCGCTTTCTCCTGTGGTTTGTCGTCCTGGGGGCGGTGGCGGGCTATGCCGCCTGGGATTCCACGGTGGTCATCCGGCATGCCTTGAAAGTGACCTCGGCCTACGGCGTTACCGTCAACGCGCCCGCCATCGATCCGCGCTCGCCGACCGGATACGAGACGGGCCGCCGATCGCTCGTGCTGCCCGCGTCGGCCGCCGACACCGCGCATTGGGTCATGCAAACCCAGGAGATGTTCGCCAAGGGCGAGTGGCGCATCCGCCACGTCGGCTATGACAACGCCCCATTGGGCCGCGAGGTACATTGGGCATCACCCGTGCATTGGTGGCTGGCGGTCACGGCATGGTTCGACCATGTGGTGTCCGGGCGGCCCATCGGGATCTCGGTCGAACGGGCCACGCTGATCGCGGGACCACTGTCGTTCGCAGCGCTGCTGCTCGGGCTCGTGCCGTTGCTGATCCGGCGGTTTTCCGCCGCGGCCGCAGCTCTCGCCGCGATCGGCGCCGTGACAACCTATCCTTTTTATATCGATTTCGTGCCTGGGCACGCCGGCCACCACGCGGCCGTGAATCTCTGCTGCATGGGCACTGTGTTGTTCATGCTCCTGGGATCGTTCCGTGGATCGCGCGCCGGGGCGACCGGCCAGGCCGGCGCTGGCACACCAGACCAGCAGGAAAAGCGCGCGACTCGGCGCTGGTTCATCGCATCGGCCATCGCGACCGGGACCGGCCTGTGGATCAGTGCCGCTACGCAGACCCCTGTGCTGATTGGAGTCGGGCTCGGCCTGCTGGCCGCGACCTGGCTGGCTCGGACAGTGCCCGCTCGCCTCGTCTGGATGCAGGATCGTCGCCTGCTTCCGATCTGGGGGCTGGTCGCGGGCGGCACGAGCGTCATCGCCTACCTGATCGAGTACTTCCCTTCGAACTTTGGCCTGCGCCTCGAGGTCAACCATCCGCTTTATGCCCTGGCCTTGGTTGGAGCCGGCGAGGCCCTCGCGATCGGTACCCGGGCGATCTGCGGCGGACTGCGTTCCCTCTCCCGCCGTGAAATCACGCGCGGGCTGGCCGCGACGGCATTGGTTGCCGCCCTGCCCGTCATGCTCGTGCTCACTTCGCCCCGGACCTTTGTCGTCGCCGATCCCTTCGTCTGGCGGCTGCACACGGACTACATCGCGGAATTCCAGGGCCTGATCCGCTTCCTGGTCTCGTCGCACTTCAGCTGGAACGTGACCGGGCTGTGCGCGCCGATGCTTTTGCTGGTTCCCCCGCTCGTGCTGGTTTTGCTCCGCGCGACACCACCGGAGGCAAAAGCCCTGATTGGACTAGCGGTCCTTCCCGCCGTGCTGACCTTGTTGCTGGGCTGGTCGCAGGTCCGCTGGCTGGGCCTGGCCTTTGCCATGTCCGTGCCGGCTCTGGCGGTTTTTTTCCGGACCCTCGAATCGCCGGGTCAGGGAAAACGCCCGGTGGTGATGGCGTGGTCCGTCGCCTGCGGCTTGTTGCTGGTGCCCGGAGCCGTAAGCGCGGTGCGGCGGACGATCGCCGCCGGCGACTTCACCAGCGAGGAGATCCGGCTCCTGGCCCAACGCGATGTCGCCCATTGGCTGCGGCAGCGTGCCGGCAATGAAAACGTGGTGGTGGCGAGCGCGCCGGACTCCAGCTCCAAGCTGATTTACCAGGGCGGGCTCTCGGGCTTGGGCACACTATATTGGGAGAATGCCTCGGGCCTCAAAAACGCGGCAGCCCTGTTTGCCGCGCCCACGGCGGAGGCCGCCCAGGCGATCGCCCGGCGCCTTGGGGTCACCCATGTGGTGTTCTTTTCCTGGGATGCCTTCGAGTTCGCCTTGGTGAAACTGGCCCGAGGCCAGCCTCCGGAAAGCCCACTTCCCACCGACTCGTTCATCGCGAAGCTACTGGCCGAACCCATGCCACCTCCGTGGTTGCAGCCGCTCTCCTTCGTGCTCCCGGAGCACACGGCACTCGAAGGCCAGCAGATCAGGATCTGGGAGGTCACGCCCGACCAGACCGCGCCAGAAACCGCCGTGCACGCGGCCAACTATTACCTCGAGATGGGAAAACCTGAGGTCGCGGAACGGCTGGCCCCGGTGCTGGCAGAATTCAGGGATGATCTCGCGGCCAGCGTGATGCTGGCCGGGGTCGCGTCCAGCAGTGGCAACTCCGCCGCCTTTTCCGCGGCGATGGGCCGGGTCAATGCCCAGCTGTCCCAGGCAGGTTCGCTGTCGTTGTCCGACCACGTTCACCTCGTGGTGGCGCTGGCGATCAGTCAGCAGCTTGAACCGGCGCGCGATCAACTGCGGTCATGCGTAAAAAAAGCGGATGAGCGCAGCCTGCGGCATCTGACGGCCGGCACCCTTTCCGACCTGCTCGCGCTCTGCGATGCGTTTCACGTCGATCTGCCCAGCCCCGCATTGAAGCAGCTCGCGGACAACCTGGTCCCCCCGACCCGGCGCAAGTAAACAGCAGGGTTACGATAAAAACTCCTCACGGCGGGATTTCGCCCAGTCGTTGCAGGATGTCGCGGGCGGCAGTGTAGTCCGGCTTCAGCCTCAAGGCGTCTTGAAAATGCTGCCGCGCCTCGGGCCGGCGGCCGGCGGTCAGCAGCGCGAAGCCGAGGTTGTAGTGCGCCTCGGGGGAATCGGGCTGCAACCGGACCGCCTGCTCCAGGTGCGCCACTGCGTCCGGCAGGTTCCCCTTTTGCCCGAGGGCCACGCCCAGGTTGAGCTGGGCGGCGGCATTCTCCGGGTTGAGCCTCACGGACTCCGCATACTGCGCCTCCGCCTCGTCCCGGCGGCCCAGGGAAGCCAGGGCCAGCCCCAGGTTGAAATGAACATCCGCGGAATCCGGCTTCAGGCGCAGCGCGGCGTTGAAGTGCTCGATGGCGGCGGCGCTCGAGTTCGAATGGAAGAGGGCCACGCCCCAGTTGCTCTGCGCCTCCGAGTAAGCCGGATCGATCTCCACCGCCCGCGCGTAATTCCGGATCGCCTCGTCCCAGCGCCCGAGTTCGGCCAGCGAAACGCCAAAGCGGAAATATACCTCGGCCGGGGCCGAGTCGTAGCGGCTCGCCTCGGCAAAATGGGCGCGCGCCTCCTGTTCCCGGCCCAGTCGCATCAGGATGATCCCGAGGTTCAGGTGCGCGTTGAAATAGTACGGCAGGATGCGCACGGCCTCCTCGAATGGCTCCACGGCCTCGGAGGCGCGGCCCGCCTTCATGAGGGCGAGACCCAGATTATAATGGGTGTTGGCCATGCTGGGATCGAGCCGGCGCGATATCTCGTAGTGGGCGATCGAGTCATCAATCCGCCCGAGGTTGTAGTAGGCCAGCCCGAGATTGTTGTGGGCGCGGGCGTTGTCCGGACGCTTTGCCAGGGTGTCCTCCCAAAGCGCCTGCTGGCTTTGATAAACGGTGTTCCGCTGGAAAGTCAGTACTCCGGCCGCGACGGCCAGGATCGCCCCCGCCACCGCGGTCCACCGCGGCCCGATCCAGGTCGCGACTGCGCCGAAGACGAGCGCCAGCGCCGCGGCGAGCGGCAGATACATGCGGTGCTCGACGATGATCTGCAGGGTCGCCGGCAGCGCGCTGGTCGGGGCGAGGATGACAAAAAACCACATGCCCAGAAACCCCGCGACCGGCCAGCGCCACAACGCCACCACGGTGGCGGCGGCCAGGGACAGCACCGGGATCGCCCACAAGAAGGCCACGCCAAGGGGCGGCGGGGGAATCAGGCCGTAATCGAACACCTGGGGATGCGGCCAGAAGGTCAGCGCGATATAACGCGTCACCGCCTCGAATTGCGTCAGCCCGTGCCCGACCCACATCGACCCGTCGGCGAAATGAAACGTACCGCCGCGGTCACCGCCCGTCCCCGCCAGCAGCCACGCCAGCGGCAGCCACGTCGCCACCAAGGAAAGGTGCCGCCAGCGATGCCGCCGCCACGCCTCCGCAAAACTGCCGCTGATGAAGGTGCGGTCGTAAAGGAAGACCAGGACCGGGGCCAGCGCCGCGATCTCCTTTGTGCCGACGCCCAGCAGGCACGCCGCCACCGCGGCCGCCTGCCACCAGCGCGGCCGCGGCGAATCCACCGACCGCACAAACGCGTAGAGCGTCAGGAGAAAAAACAACCCCATCAAGGACTCTGCGCGCTGGATGACGTAGGTGACGGCCTCGGTCTGCAATGGATGCAGCGTCCAGACGCATGCAATCACCAGCGCCAGCGGCCACGCCCGTTCACCGAATTGCGGCGCGAGGAGCGGACGGGTGAAGGTGCGCCGCACGATGCCGAACAACGCCAGGCCCGCGAGGACGTGGATCAACAGGTTGAGCGCATGGTAGCTCCATTCGTTGAACCCGCTCAGGGCATAGTTGATCGCCAGCGAGAAATTGAGCACGGGCCGGCCGCTGACCGTGAAGCCCCAGCCTCCCGGCGGCGACAGCGCCTTCCACGGCGGCCACAGATGAAGAATGCTGGGGTTGTCCTTGATCGACGAAAGGTCGTCGAAAGTGAACGGCGCGTGGAACGTGTTGGCGTAAGCGACGAAGGCCGCGGCACCAATTACCAGCGCAGCCACGATGGAGGCTCGTTTCCCGGGGTTCACCGGCGGATATTTTGAAGCAGGCCGAAACAAGTCAACGGCAGGGGCAGCCTGGCCGTGGTGCAGTTTGAAACTGCAGGAGTCCAGGACTGGCTGAAGCCGGGACTACAAACCGGAAAGCACCCAAAACGTGCCACAACGATTCGAGGACTTTCATGGCCTTTGCAGAGAGCGCTGCCGCATCGCCCGGGCCATCTCGAGGTTTTGCAATACGCCCCGCTCGTTCGGTCGCCCGCGAAGGACCAGTTCATACTGGGCGATGGCCTCGTCAAACCGCCCTGCAATCATCAGCACATTCCCCAGGTTATTATGCGCCAGCAAACTGTCGGGCCGCAGCCGCACGGCCTCCGCGAATTGCACCGCCGCCTCGGCAGGACGTTCCGCTTTCGCGAGTGCCAGGCCAAAATTAATGCGCGCGTGATCGTTCTCCGGGCGTTTTGCCACAGTGTCGCCCCACAGGCTGAGTTCATCACGGTAAATTTCATTGCGCCGGACGGTCAGCCAGCCTTCACCCACCGCGAGCACCAGAAACGCGACGATGATTCTGCGCCCGGCCAAAAGGTAGGCGCCCGTCACGACGAGCGAGATGATCGCCGCCAGCGGCAGGTAAATGCGGTGCTCCACGATGATCTGGAGCGTGGCGGGAAGGAGGCACGTCGGGGCGAGGATGCCAAAAAACCACGCACCCAGAAAGCCCGCGACCGGCCAGCGCCACAGTGCGACCAACGTGGCCAAGGCCAGCACAAGCACCGGCAGCGCCCAGGGCAGGGTCGCGCCGAGGAGCGGCGGCGCGGTCATCTCGCCATATTCGAACACTTGCGGATGCGGCCAGAAGGTCAGGCCAAGATACCGGGTGACCGCCTCGAACTGGGTGAGTCCATGCCCCACCCACATTGCGCCGTCGGACAAGTGAAATATGCCACTGCGATTGCCACCCGTGCTTGCGACAAAAACGAACAACGGCACCCAGGTTGCCAGCAGCGAGAGATGGCGCCACCGGTGCCGGCGCCATGCGTCGCGGAAACTGCCGCTGACGAAGGTCCGGTCATAAAGCATCACGATGATCGGGACCATGATCGTGATTTCCTTCGTGGCTGCACCGAGCAGGCAGGCCAGGACCGAAACCGACTGCCACAGGAGCGGCCGGGGCGATTCCACCGACCGCACAAACCCATACATTGTCAGAAGAAAAAACAGCCCCATCAACGACTCCGCGCGCTGGACAATGTAAGTCACCGCCTCCGTCTGCAGCGGGTGGAGCATCCACAGGACCGCAATGACCCAGGCGAGCAGCGGGGCCTGATCCCCGAATCGCGCCGCCAGCGGCGGGCGCCCCAGCGTGCGTCGGACTAGACCGAACAAGGTAAGTCCCGCCAGGAAATGGATGGCGAGGTTGAGTGCATGATAACTCTCCACTTCCAGTCCGCTGAGGGCATAATTCACGCCCAGCGTGAAGTTCAGCAATGGCCGGCCCGCAACCGTGAGGGCTCCCTGCCCCTTCGGCGGCCACCACGCCTGCCCCAGACTCCGGATGGTGGCATTGCCCGGGATGGAAGCCAGGTCATCGAAAACAAAGGGCACATGGAAACTGTTGGCGTAGGCCACCAGCGCCGCGCCCGCCATGACGACACTGCCCAGCACGATCCACCCGGTGCCGGGCGTTGCCTGCCCCACTCGCGGGACCGGTGCAGCTGGTTTGGCCGGCTTCACAGCTATCGGCGGGACGACTGCTTCATCGCCCGGGCTTGTTGCAGGTTCCCACGGACATCCGGATCGTCCGGCTGCAGACGAAGGAATTGTTCATACTGGGCAATGGCCTCGTCAACCGACCCCGTGATGAGCAGCGCATTGCCGAGATAAAAGCGGGCATGCAGGTTGTCGGGTTCGACCCGGAGGACTTTTCGATATTCTTCGATCGCATCGGGCACGCGATTCAACCCGATCAGGAGATCGGCCAAGCCCAAATGGGCCTTGGTGCTGCCAGGTTGCAGGCGAATGGTTTCGCGGTAGCCATGCTCGGCCGAAACCAAATCGCCCTGGCGGAGCTTGGCCGCGGCTAGACTGAGCTGCGCCTCCCAGCGTTCGGGATCCAGGCGGATGGCCGTCTCGTATTCCCGCATGGCGTCGTCAGGCCGGTTGAGCTGGGCCAGGGCCAGTCCTAAGTCATAATGCACATCAGACGCTTCGGGCTGCCTGCGCAGCACGTTTTCGTACTCACGGACCGCATCCGCCGCGCGTCCGAGTTTTAACAGGACATTGCCCGCGTTGATATGCGCGTCGACAAAACCGTCCTCGATCCGGATGGCAGTGAGAAAATGCGCAAGCGCGTCCGCATCCCGGCCGGTACGCGACAGCACAATGCCCAGGTTGTAGTTCGCCGAAGCGTAGGCGGGCTGCAATTCCACGGCCTTCTTGAAGCAACGTTCGGCCTCGACGAGGTTGTCGTGACCGAGCCAGAGGGAGCCAAGATTGTTATAGGCCCGTGGATTCCTGGGCTGCTTTTTCACCGTATCAGCCCAGATGCCCTGCTCACTGCGATAATCCTCATTGCGACTGGCCGTGAGGAGCCCGCAGGCCACCGCCAAGGCGAGAAGAAGCCCAAAGCCACGGTTGCCGGTCCATCGGTAAATTTCCGCCACCAGCAGCACGATCACGGCGGCGAGGGACAGATACATCCGGTGCTCGAAGATGGTGTCCTGCAGAGGAATGATGCTGGAAGTAGGAGCCAGAATGGCGAAGAACCAACAGCCCAAAAAACCCAGGACCGGCCGAAACCGCAGGCCGATCACGGTGGCCGACACCAACGCCAGCACGACCAAGCCGGAGGCCACAATGCGCATCATGTCATGTTCCACGACGGCCCCGCCATAATCCAAGACCAGGGGAAACGGCCAAAGGGTCAGCCGGAGGTAGTGCAGGATGACGCCAGATTGGGTCAGGGCATAGTCATGCCAGTTGGTGCCGGCATCAAATGCGCCCGCCTCACCGCGACTGCCCGAGCCCAGCATCAGCCAGCCCAGCACTAGCCAGGTGCCGCCCAATCCGGCATACAATCGCCCGCGTTCGCGCCAGGCCCGCGCAAAGGAACCGGCGATAAATGTACGATCGTAAAGCAAGACGATGAGCGGCGCGGAAACCATCACCTCCTTGGCCATCATGCCCAGCCCGCAGAACAGCAGGGAAAACGCGTACCATCTCCATGGCCGGGAAGAAGCCGCGCCGCGGATAAAAACATAGATCGTCAGCAGATATAACAGGCCCATCTGCGACTCGGCCCGCTGCACCACATAGGTCACCGCTTCCGTCTGCAACGGATGGAGGGTCCAGAGCAAAGCCGCGCATAGGGCCAGCGGGAAAGAGTCCTCGCCAAAACGCGCCACCAGCCGCGGCTGCCGGAGGGTGCGTCGCACCACACCGAAGAGGGTGAGGCCCGTCAATGCATGAATCACGAGGTTTACGACGTGATAACCACCCACGCCAAGGCCGCCAAATGCGTAGTTAAGGGCCAGCGACAGGTTGAGCAAGGGCCGCCCATTCACCGTCAACGAACCCCAGGGCGGGCCGGAGAGGACAGTTCCCAAATGGGAAAGATTCCTGATCGTGGGATTTTGCACGATGGACGCCCCGTCATCGAAAATAAACGGAACGGAAAGGCTGTTGAAATAGGCCGCCATGACGGCGAGCACGATGCTCCCGCCGGCAAGGAGGCTGGGCCAGCAAGGGGCATCAAACCATCGGGCGCGACCTGGCAGCACGGGACTACTCATTGGTTCGTCCGTTCAGGAACCAAGTGCTCCCCTGAATTGCCGTGATCGGCGGGTATCGGCCATCCGCATCGTACTTGCGTGCAGCCAAACCGCCATGGCCCAAGGATCGGCGCATGTGCCGACCCGGTTTCTCCTTTCGGCATCATATGATTAAGTTTTTGGGCGAATCAGGCCTTGGTGTTCCACCCACAAACCAAATTGATGGTGGAAGTGCGAGACCGGGATATACGCCGGGACATTGAAGAAATTCCCGTGCACCTCAAGACCCGTGGACCTTTAGCCGCCCTCGAATCCAAAAAAAACTCCCCCGCCGGTGAAGGCGGGGGAGCTTGAAAAACCAGTCGTGTCGGCGGGAGCCGGACAACGGCGATTAGAAGTCGAATGTCGAGGTCAGGAAGAACGTCCGGGGATCCGTGATGCGGTATTGGGCCGGGGTCCCGTCCGCTTGGAAGAGGATGGGGGTCAATCCACCCTTTTCCGTCACCGATTGAACGTTCAGTTGGAACTTCGCGCGGATGCTCTTCCCAAAAACCGGCACGCGGGTCGTGTAGGAAGCCCAAAGATCCAGGTTAGTCAGGGCCGGAATGTACTGCGGCTTCGTGAGGTCGTAGTACGAGATCAGGTTCTGGGTCGCCGTGGGGTGCGTGAACTTGGCGGGGTTCAAGTCGCCATAGTAACCCACCACCGCGTTGGAAGCCCAGCGCAGGCCGCCACCGAGGGCTAAGCCCTTCAGCTTACCTTCCTGAATGGCATAGTTGGTGATCATGGAGGACGACCATTCACGCTGGCTCGGGGAACGCTGATTCTGCAGGGTGATGAGCTGGTATAGCTGGTTGTCAACGATGCTGTAGTAGGTGGTCGCCGGCGTGCTGGTTGCACCCGTGCTGTTCGAGTTGGCATCACCGGTGTAACCGTAGCTGTTCCAGAAATCACCGAGGTACAGCTTGTTGCCGTTATTCCTCGTGTAGACGGTCGGGAGGTCCGGCGCGGCAAGGTGCTGCCAGAAGTTCAGACGCCCGTCGCCCACGGTCGAGTTACCGGTACCATAAAGCCACTTGGTGATTTCGCCCGAGGCCTTGCTGTAGGTGGAGAACTGCTTTCCGACCGTCAGCTTGATGTTCCAGTTGCGGGTCGGATTGTAGATCAACGTCACTTCCGTGCCCTTGGACAGCAGTGAGTTGGTGCCCTGGGTGTTGTTGGTCAGGCGCTGGGGATCGCTGCCGACAATGTACTCACGGACAACCGGAACACCACGGCTATCAACCTCGGGGCCGGCCAGCAGCTGATTGACCTGCGTGGCCTGCGCGTCCGTCAGAGGATACACGGTGTTGTTGTCGAAGTTGATGTCGGTCGGATCCTGGCCGTTGCGGATACGCACGACCTGACGGGCCCACGTATACAGCGAGCTGTTGTCGATACGTTGCGCGCGGCCGATCGCCGTGTTGGCGGCGTCCGAGACGGCGTTTTCAGCCGTGGACTTGTACCAGTTGACCGTCCAGGAGAGCTTGTTATTAAACATGCTGCCGCGAACGCCCCAGTCGTCACCCTTGCCCGAGGACTTCGGCAACGGATTGCTGAAGAAGTCCGTCTGGAGGGTCTGCGGCGGGCTGAAGTTATCCGAGTGGTTGTACGAGAAGCCCAAGCCACGGACAAAGTCCATGAGGACACTGCCTCTTTCCGCTGAGGCGTCGATGGACCGCCAGCCGCTGAACGGCCTTACGACCACGCCGCGGGTGGTGGTGTCACCACCCACGTCGAAGGGCACATTGTTCATTGTCGTCAGGTAGCTGTAGTTGGTAAAGCCAGCCACTGATGTCTGCGGAACGGTCAAGCCCAAGCCGGACCGGGTCCAGACGCGCACCTTGTCGTAACGCGTTCCGAGGGTCGGGACAATGCGGTTTTCCCACATGTTGCCCTGGTAGGCGAAGCTCGACGAATCAAGGATCTTGTTCGTGACGCCCTGACCGTTGCCGGCGATGAGCAGATTGTTATCAAAGCTCATCTGCGTGGTCTGCCAGGTGTTGGTCGAGTTCCAGTCATAGTAGCTCAAGGCCAGTTTGCCGGGACCACCAAAGTCAGGCTCGCCAGGCGACTTCACGCCCTGCGTGACGATGCCGTTGCTGTTCGTACCCATATAATAGGTGCGCTGTACGTTGGCACTGCCCGCGAAGGTGAAGTTGTTGGGAATGTTGCCGTTGTTCTGGTTGGGCAGGAAGCGCGGATCGCCGCCGTCCAGCGAGAACCGCCAGCGGCCGCGATTGATGACATCCTTCTGCTGGCTCACAAGGGCCATCAGTTGGGCCCGGCCAAGGAAGCTGAGGAACCGGGCAAAGCCCTGACCCTTGCTGAAATCATGCTGGTAGGCCAGAACACCGCGGAGATTGTTGTTGGTCTCCGGGCTGGAGTAGGTGTCGGTCTGGTTATCGTAGACAAACGGCGAGCCAAAGAACGGATTCGGCCTTCCATCCATCAGCTTCGTGTTGGTGTCGACCAGGACGGTGGGGGCGGCGTTGGTCTGACCCATGCCGTAGTGATCCCATTCAAACATTTCCTGGCGGAACCAGCCGAGCTGGAGGTTCAGGCCCGTTAAAATCTGCTGGTTCAGCTCGACCTTGTAGCTCTTGGCCACCTGCGTGCCGTAGTTGGAACCGGCGGCATTGTACTTCGTCCAGTCATAGATCGACTGGTTGGTGATGCCCGGATTGTAGAAAACGCTGTATGAGGTCGCACCGGTGGACGCCGGCGGGACGGGCGCAAAAGGAACCCTCGACTGGGTCATGTACGTATTCTGCGCGATCCACTGGGTCAAAGTCCGGGCAGTTGCCGCGGGGATGGCCGTCGAGCCGTTTACGCCCGCACCGGACGAGCCACTCCCGGCAAAGAACCACACCGGCATGCCGGCATTGAAGAAGATGGTGTTATTACCCTGGGTCGTGATGCTCGGGACATAGGTTGCGACAGTGGAGCTGTTGAAGGCACCGGCACCGTTGCTAGTCAGTGTGGCGTTCCACCGGGGATCGAGCGTGGAATTCAGGTAAGGGCCGGTCTTCGTACCATTGGCCATAGTGATCGTCTGGGTCGTGGGGTCCCAGCCAGGCTGACCTGAAGCCCGCCAGAAACTGACACCGTCGGCCGGCTCGTTGAAGTTGGGCCGGTTGTTATAGTTATCGTAGTTCTCGAAGCTGGCCGTAATCTTGGTCCGGGTAAACGGCTGGAACGTCAAAGCAGCATACTGACGGCGGGTGTAGTCCCGGGATGGTTTGCGCGCGAATTCCTTGTCGTCATAGAGGGCCGCCACGAAAAGGGCGATTTTGCTGCCGAGCGGAACATTGGTGCTGACACTCTCGCGGTGAGCACCGTAGTTGCCGAAACGAACGGTCACCCGGGATTTTGTCTGGTTCAGCGCCGCCTCGGCGGTGGATTGGTTGACGATGCCTGACGCCGAACCGGCACCGAAGAGCAGGGCGTTCGGGCCGCGGTTGATTTCAACCGAATTCGTATTGTAGGTATCGAAGGCGATACGGGCAAGGGTCGGATAATTGTCTTGGGCCGTATCGGCAGATCCGATGCCGCGCACGCGATTGGCGGTGGCGATGCCGAAGGTCGGGCCGTTGTCCGTGCTGTAGCCGCCGATGTTGTCGGCCGCGTTGCCGCGATTCAGCTGGAGCGGGGTGTAGGTGTTCGCGCCCTCGGTGTTCGCCTCATAGAGGAACACATCGTTGATGTTCAGTGCGCCCGTGTCCTCGAGCTGCTGCTTGGTTACCACCGTGATCGAGGAGGCCAGATCGCCCACGCTCGTGTTCAGGCGGCTGCCCGCGAGGGTGTTTTCAGCGTAGTAGCCGATGTCCTTGCTGGCATCGACCGAGAAAGGATTCAGCGTGACGACATCCTTGGTCGCCGCGGGTGTAGTCGTTACCGGGGTCTGCTTGGCCTGATCGGCCTGCATCGCGGCAACTTCATCAGGGTCGAGCTTGCCGTTATGATTCTTGTCATACTTGGCGAGCGTGGCTGCATCCTGCGCGTGGACCAGCGAGGGGCAGAGTAACGCTGCAATCAAAAACGTGGACGTCAGCAAGCTGGCCACGGAATTTGTCGGTTGTGCT
>CAIKHO010000084.1 GCA_903827245.1 uncultured Opitutia bacterium | reverse complement strand
TGGGAAGACGACACTGGCAGGAGGCAACTTCATGGCTGGACGAACCTAATTCGACGCACGCGAACGCCTTGCGGCAACCCTTTTATTCCGGTTCCGCCGTGCCCTCGACCACCCATTCCCGGGCTTCCGGCACTTGGTCGAAAAACGCATGCAGGGCGGTGCTCAGGTGCTCGGCGTAACGGAAATGCGCGCCCATGCCCGTGCGTAACTCGGCCTCGTAGATGAATTTGTCGGCCTGGGTGCTGTGCTCGAAGGGCGTCTGCGCGCCCAGCAGCAGCGAATAGACATAGGCCGGGGACCCTCTTTGCAAGAGCTCGCGCGTGAGATCCGCCTGCTCGGCGAGCAGGGCGGCGTGGGGCGCAGGAGAAATTTCCGGTGGCAGATAGAACCCCGCCTGGATCAAGGGGGTGTAGCGATGACCGGTACGATGGCGGTTGAGGTCGCGCAGCTCAGCCAGGGCCATGTTGTTCCACGCGAAGGTCACGCGCATCCGGCGCGTCGCCAGGCCTTGGTGGCCGTAGCGGTTGGCGCGATGACGGAGCGCCTCGGAAACCGGCTGCGCCGCGGACAGCCATGGCGGCGCAGAGCGGTCGACCTGCACCCAGATGTCGTCGGCCAAGGGCGTGGTCGAGAGCCGCGCCAGGCCGAGCGAGACGCTCGCGGCCAGTTCCTGCGCGGCCTGCGCCTCGAAGGATTTCTCGGCAAAGCTGTGGCGCATCAGTCGCGGCGACTGCTTGAGGAGTTCGTCGCGGATGAGTTTCGCGGCCGCCCGGGCCTCGGGATGCGGCAGGGAGTCGAGGTGCTTCACGGTTGTCGCCCACATCCGCGAGGACTGCACCAGGCCGAGGTTGGTGCGCGTCGCGAGCGGGATGAAGTACCGCGCCCGGTCGAGGGCGTAGTTCTTGCGCAGGCGCGTGACCACGGCGGGCTTTGCGTCGGGCGGCAGACGGACCAAGGAGGGCTGAGCTGTGGCGAGGGCGTCGAGTCGCGCATACTCCGCATGGTAAGCGGCGAAGGCCCGGCCCATGACGGCCGACCACCGCGCGGCCAGGTCATCGGGGATGCCGAGCTCAGCCGGCGCCGGCAGGTTGGCGGCGTCCATCGTGATGTACCGTGTGCTCGATTCCTGGCCATCGGCCATGGTCGCGATGTCGAAGATTTTATAGGCCAGCCACATCGAGACATCGTCCAGTGCAACGGCGAGACCGCCGGTGAGGCCACCGATCGAGGCATGGCCGTAGTCGACGAACTTCAGGATGCGGTCGATGGAGGCGTCCGGGTTCGCGAGATCAACCTTCTCGAGGATCTTGTGAATGCCCTCATTGCTGCGCGAGTAACGCGCCAGCACCGATGCGAGCAGCTCGGGCGTGACCTTGGGCAGATCGGCGGCGGTGGGCGGCGGGACGAGGGCGAGTCCGGTGATTCTCATGCGCGAGTGGAGAAGGTCTCACGCAAAGGCGCGAAGGCGCCAAGCCAGAAGCGGAATTTGTTTGGGGAAGCGGAAGCAGAGCCAAGAGCTGAGAGTCAAGCGTCGAGAGCCAATCCAATCCGTATTCCGTCTCTCAACTCTGGACTCTTGTCTCTGGACTAATCCGTCCCCCCTTCAGCGCGTCAGGATCCACTGCCCGAACGCGCCCTGGTAGAACCCGAGCAGCACGGAAGTCACCGCCAGGACGGTCAACGCGATCCTGACGCCCAAGTTGACCGGGGTCCGCGCCGGAACCGCCGCCTGGGGCAGGCCGGCATCGGTCGGGCGCCACGCGGGGAAGAAAGCGGCCTTGATCCAGCCGAAATAGTAGTAGATCGAGATGACCACACCGGCGATCGCGACGGCCAGGAGCGGATAGAGTCCGGCCTTGAAGGCGGAGACAAAGATGAGGAGCTTGCCCATGAAACCCGCGAGCGGCGGAATGCCCGCGAGGGAGCCGAGGCCGATCGCCAGCACCGCGGCCAGGAAGGGCTGGTCCCGGGCGAGGTCGGCATAATGGTCGAGCTCCTGGTCCGCGTCGTTGGGCCCCGCGACGTGCGCCATGACGCCGAACACCGCAAACGAGGCCAACAGATAGGCGGAAAGGTAGAACCAGATCGCGCCGATGGCATGCGGCTCATGGTAGGCGGCGATCACGCCGATCATCAGGTAGCCCGCGTGCGATACACCGGAGAGGCCGATCAGACGCTTCACGTTGTGCTGCGTCAGCGCGGCGAGGTTGCCGAAGAGGATCGTGGCGGCCGCCATGACGGAGAGCACCGGGATGACCAGCCCCTGGTAGGGAGCGAAAACCCGCTGGGTGAGGATGAGCAGCACGGCGAACCCCGCGGCCTTCGAAGCGACAGCGAGGAACGCGGTCACGGGCGTCGGCGCACCCTGGTAGACATCCGGAATCCAGATCTGGAACGGCACCGCGCCGATCTTGAACGCCACACCGGCCAGCACGAGGACGATGCCCGCGCTCGCCAGGAAGTTGCCGGGATTGTCGGTCAGGAAAATCCGGAGCTGGTCGAAGTTCATCGAATTCGGCGAGCCGCCGGGCAGCGCCTGGTTGCCGGCCGCACCGTAGAGCAGCACGATGCCGAACAGCAGGATCGACGAACTGAGCGCGCCCATCACGAGGTACTTCAGCCCCGCCTCGAGCGAGAGCGGGCTCTCGCGGAAATAACTCACGAGGATATAAAAGCCGACCGTGACGGTCTCGAGCGCGACGAAGAACAGCACGAAGTGGTTCGACTGCGCCAGGAGCATCATCGCGGCGGTGATGATGAGCACGAGGTGGTAGAACTCGACGCGCGGCATCCGCTGCTTCGCGAGGCAAACCGTGCCGAGCAGGCAGACGAAGATCGAGCAGACGAGGAAGAAGAGCCGCAGGAACTGCCCGTCGGCGGTGAGCCGGAGCAGGCCGTTGAAGGCCGTGCCCGGGCCGGTGAACGCGGAGTCGAAGTTGAAGGCCAGGCCGAGCGCGATGACGATCTGGGCGACGATGGCGGTCGCCGGGATGAGCGTGTGCAACTGCCGCGGCAGCACGAGTTCAAGCACGAGCAGCAGCAGCGCGAGCAGCGCGAGCATGAGCTCGGGCGTGATGGCCAGCCATTCGTTGGCGGCGGCGGCTTGCTGGAGGAGTTGAATGGGCATGGCAGGGAACAGCGTTTACCGGCCGGCGCTGAGGCGGGGCGCATCCAGCATCCGGAAGGACGCGCCCAAGGTGGAATCGAGCGGCGTGGAAATGGATTTCGGCCAGAAGCCGACGACCAGCAGCGCGGTGAGCAGGATCAGCGCGGGGATTTTTTCCCGCCAGGAAAGGTCCGTGACCGGGTGCGCGGCGGTGACCTCCTCAAGCGCTGCGGTGGGCGGCCCGAAAAACACGCTGGCGACCGAACGCAGGCCGTAGACCGCCGAAATGACCACACCCGCCACGGCGGCGACGGTCATCCACGCGGAGTAATGCCAGAGCGCGACGAAGATCGTGAGCTCACCCCAGAAGTTGGCAAAGCCCGGCAGCCCGATGCTGGCCAGGGTGGCTGCCGCAAAGAAGGCCGCGAGCACGGGGGTCTTCGACGCGAGGCCGCCCATCTGCGTCATGTCGAGCGTCTGCGCGCGCTGTTGCACGCTGGTCGCGAGCAGGAAGAGCAGCGCCACGGACAGACCGTGCGCAACCATGAGGAGGACCACGCCGCCGACGCCGAGCACGGAAAAACTCGCGATGCCGAGGAAGGCGTAGCCCATGTGCATCACCGAACTGTAGCCGAGCATCTGCTTGAGGTCGCGCTGCGCGATGGTGATGAGGCCGACGACAAGCACATTGCCGAGCGCCAGGAGCGCCAGCAGGTGGGCCCAGTGCTTCGCGCCTTCCGGCAGCAGGGGCAGTGCGATCTGGATGAGGCCGTAGAGGCCGAATTTCTTGAGCACACCCGCGTGCAGCATAGCTGCCGAGCTCGGTGCGGCACCGTAGCCGAGCGGCGCCCAGGTGTGGAACGGCCAGAGTGAGACGAGGATGCCGAACCCGAACATCAGCAGGCCGAAGATGTGCTTCTGCGTGGTCACGCCGATCGGGTCGGCGGCCAGAGCCTCGCGCAGCATGATGAGGTCGAAGGTCTGCCCGCTCGCGCCACTCTTCACGTAGATCGCGATGAGGCCGATCAAGGAGAGCATCGCACCGACGGTGAGATAGATCGTCATCTTCATCGCCGCGTAATTGCGGTCCCGTCCGCCCCAGATGCCGACCATGATGAACGTCGGGATCAGCGCGAGCTCATGGAAGAAATAGAAGAAGAAGACATCCACGCTGGCGAACACCCCCATCAAGCCGGCCTGCATGATCAGCAGCAGCATGAGGTAGATCTTGAGCCGCTCGGCGGTGGACTGGATCGCGTACAGCCCGGCGGCGAGGCCGACCAGGCCGGCGAGCACAAAGAGCGGCATCGAGATGCCGTTGAGGCCGAGTGCGAGCGTGATGCCGAGGCCGTCGAGGCCGGTGGAGTAGCGGTTGAAGAACGCGTACTTCACGCCGGCGTCGGCCGGGAAATTCGCCCAGCACCACAGCGCGATGAGCGCCGGCACGCCGAAGCCGACGTAGGCCAGCCGGATCGAGTGCCGCTTCGGCAGCCCGAGCATGATGGCGACCGCCACGGCGAGCGGTGTCGCGATGGCCAGAAGCAGTGGATCGAAGTGAAAGTTCATCACAAAATCAGAAAACCCCCGCGGCATACGCCCACAGGACGACCACACCGATCAGAAACCAGTAAACGTAGGCGTGCAGGCTGCCGACATGCAGCGCCCGGGCACCGATCCCGAACAGGCCGACCAGGCCGGAGAACCCACGGATGATCAGGCCCGCCAGCGCGACCTGCTCGAGGAAGTTGAGGAGGATGGCGAAGCGCTGCTGGATCTTGGCGACGTAGTAGTTGTAGACCGCGTCGAAGGACTCCTTGAGCGCCACCAGAACGCCGAAAAGGCCGGGGGCCTTCTGCTCCAGCGCATCGGAGCCGGCCGGCTTGTAGAGCATCAGGGCGGTGCCGCCGCCCGCAATCATGACCCCGAGGCTGATCACAAGGATTGTTGCGCCTTCCGCATGCGGGATCAGCGACCAGACACCATCGAAGGTGTGCCCGTAGAGTGCGGTGTAGCCCCCGAGGACCGAGAGCACCGCGAGCAGGATGAGCGGCAGCTTCATCGTCAAGCCGCCCTCATGCGCATGCGAAGCCTCGTCACTGCGGGGCGTGCCAAGGAAGACCAGGATCCACAGGCGCACCATATAAAACGAGGTGAGCACGGCGGTGAACGCGAGGATCGCGAAGACCGCGGTGTTCTTCTCCAGCGCGAGGTGCAGGATCGCATCCTTCGAGAAGAAGCCTGCCGCGATGTAGGGCATGCCGATGATCGCCAGCACGCCGATGGTGAAGGCGGCAAACGTGAGCGGCATCTTCGACTTCAGGCCGCCCATCTTGAAGATATCCTGCTCGTGGTGGCAGCCGTAGATAACTGAGCCCGAACCGAGGAACATGAGTGCCTTGAAGAAGGCGTGGGTGGTCAGGTGAAACATCGCGGCGCCCACGCCGGCGGCGACAAGCATCCGGTGCTCGCCCTGCTCGCTGAGCAGCGAACCCAGCCCGAACGCCGCGACCATGTAGCCGAGCTGCGAGAGCGTGGAATAGGCCAGCACCTTCTTGATGTCGCGCTGCGTGATGGCGCAGAGCGCGGCGTAAAGCGCGGTGGCAGTGCCGGTCCACATGATGACCGTGAGCGCCTGCGGGGTCATCAGCGGCTCGATGCGGCAGAGCATGTAGATGCCGGCCGCCACCATCGTCGCGGCATGGATGAGGGCCGAGACGGGCGTCGGGCCCTCCATCGCGTCGGGCAGCCAGACGTGCAGCGGCAGCTGGGCGGACTTGCCGACCGCGCCGCAGAAGAGGAGCAGCGGCACCCAAGTGGTGTAGACGTGATGGGCGGCGAGCTCGGTGAGGTTAACCGTGCCGTTGAGCCAGTAGCACATCACGATGCCGAGCAGGAAGCCGAAGTCGCCCACACGGTTGACGATGAAGGCCTTCTTCGCGGCGTCGGCCGCGGACTGCTTCTCGCAATAATGATTGATCAGCAGGTAGGAGCTGAAACCGACCAGCTCCCAGAAGATGAACATCATGAAAAGATTGTCGGCGAAGACGATGCCGAGCATCGAGAACATGAAGACCGACAGCCCGCCGAAGTAGCGGGCCTTCGCGCCGTCGTCGTGCATGTAGCCGAGCGAGAAGACATGCACGCAGAGGCCGACAACCGCTACGATTGCGAGCATGAGGGCTGCGAGGTCGTCGAACTTGAACCCGAGGGAGAGCGAGAATCCGCCCAGCCGCAGCCACTCCCAGGAGGCGGGAAAATTACGTTCGCCGCCAAAGACCAGCGCCAGCGACAGGGCCGCGAGGCCGGCGCAAGCCGCGACCGAGATGGCCGATGCCAGCCCGCCGGCCCGGCGCAGGAACAGCGCGATGAACGCGGCCGAGGCGAGCGGCAGGAGGAGGATGAGGAGGGCTTGCTGGACGGGCGTCATGGCGATGGCGTCAGTTTTTCAGCGCGTTGAGCTCCTCGACCTGGACCGTCTGGCGGCGGCGGAAAAGCGCGACGATGATGGCGAGTCCGACCGCGACCTCGGCGGCGGCAACGGTGAGGATGAAAAATACGAAGACGTCGCCATCGAGGGTGCCGTTGAAGCGCGAGAACGCCACCACCGCGAGAGTCGAGGCGACGAGCATGAGTTCCAGGCACATGAAGATCGCGAGGGTGTTCTTGCGCAGTAGCACACCGAAGAAGCCCAGCGCGAAGAGCAGGCCGCTCAGGATGAGGTATTCGTTGAGGCCCGCGTTCATTTGATATCCTCCATGCCCTCGAACTTCTTGCTCAGCACGATCACGCCGAGCATCGCGATCAGCAGCAGGAAGCCCATCACCTGCACGGGCAGCAGATAGGTGGTGAAGAGCAGCTCGGCGTAGTTCTTCAACACGGCGCCGACGGGAGCCGCGGCGGCGGCCGGGGACGGGAGCGTGGCGAGGTGTCCGCGGCTGCCGAGCATGCTGACGCCGACGAGCATCAGGCCGAGCGAGGCGAGACTGGCGACGGCGGTCATCTTCTTGAACGGCCGCTTCACGCCACCCTGCATGTCGAGCAGCATGACGATGAAGAGGAACAAGGCGACGACCGCGCCGGCGTAGACGAGCACGAGCAGGGCCGCGAGCAGGTAGGCGTCGAGCAGCACGAACAGGCCGGCGATGCCCATGAGGCAGAGCATGAGACACATGGCGCCGTTGACGGCGTTCCGGTTCGCCACGACGCCCACGGCACAGGCGACCGTGAAAAATGCGAAGATGTAGAAGAGGGAATCAGCCATGGAGCGGGACGGGAAAGGAAAGGTGGTGGGTGGAAGCCTGCGGGCTGGCAATGCGGATCAATGGGCGGCGCTGCCGTGCTCCTCGGCGGCCTTCTTCTTGTCCCACTTGTGGTGCTGGTCGGGCAGCGTGCCGCCGAGCTCGTAGAGGCGGTCCTTGTGGTTGACCATCTCGGCCCGCGTGAGGCCGGTCATCGAGTACTGGTTCTGCAGGAAGATTGCCTCCTCCGGGCAGACCTCCTGGCACAGGCCGCAGTAGATGCAGCGGAGCATGTCGATGTCGAAGGCCTGCGGCGCCTTCTCGACATGGGCCGTGGGGGAATCGGGCGCAATCTCGCCCGGCGTGATGCGGATGGCCTTGGGCGGACAGACAAACTCGCAGAGCTGGCAGGAAACGCACTTCTCGCGGCCGTTGGGATCCTTCACCAGGGTCGGCACGCCGCGGTAGTTCTTCGGGATCTCCGGACGCTGCTCGGGGTACTCCATCGTCTCGGCCGGCTTGATCATGCGCGCAAACGTGATCCTTAGCCCGCCGAGGATCTGGGGGATGTAGGTGCGCTCGGCGAAGGTGAGCGGCTTGCGGGAGACGGGTATTACAGCCATGAAAAAAGAAGTTTTTTAGCCACGGATTTCACTGATGGGCCCGGATCATACGGGCCGCCGGTTTCCAATATCAGTGTTCATCAGTGTAATCCGTGGCCAAAGTTATTTTTGAATCAGCGCGATCAGCAGCGCGTAGAAGACAAGGTTGCCAATGGCCAGCGGGAGGAGCTTCTGCCAGCCGAGCTTCATGATCTGGTCGTAGCGGAAACGCGGGAGTGTCCAGCGGATCCACATGAAGAAAAAGATGAAGAACCCGACCTTCCCGAGGAAGATCAGGACGCCGAGCACGCCCATGAACAGCGGGTGGCCGGCGAAGCTGATCCAGTGACTGAGCCCGTGCACCACGCGGGTGAGCGGGATCCACGGCAGCGGGTTCCAGCCACCAAGGAAGAGCAGCGTGAAGACGCCCGAGCCGACGATCATGTGGGCGTACTCCGCAACGAAGAAGAGCGACCACTTGAACGCGCCGTACTCCGTGTGGAAACCGCCGACGAGATCGGCCTCGGATTCCGCCATGTCGAAGGGCTGGCGGTTGGTCTCGGCGAACAGGGCGACGAGGAAGATGAAGGCCGACACCGGCATCCAGATCCCGAGCCAGAGGCCGTTGAAAAAGCCCGTGCCGCTCTGCGCCTGCACGACGGCGAAGAGGCTGAGCGTGCCCTGGCCGCCGGGGGCGTTGACCCAGAGGAAAACGGGCAGCACGGACAGCGTCATCGAAAGCTCATAGGAGATAAGCTGCGCCGAGGCGCGGATGCTGCCGAGAAAGGGATACTTCGAGTTCGAGGCCCAGCCGGCGAGGATGACCGAGTAGACCCCGAGCGAGGAGATCGCGAGGACGGCGAGCAGCCCGATATCGACATTGGCAAGCACGAGCGGGACGAGCTGGCCGGCCGAGTCAAAGTAGGCGCCGAACGGCACGATCGTGATGGTCGAAAGCGCGGGGATCATCGCGAGGATGGGCGCCGCGATGAAATAGAGCTTGTTCACGTGGCCCGGGACCACGTCCTCCTTGAACACGAACTTGCCGCCGTCGGCCGCGAGCTGGAATACACCCAGCCGCTGGAGAAAGGGGATGATGATCGGAATCCCGGCGAGCCACGGCACGACGGTGCGGTTGGGACCGGGCCGACCCTGGATCCACGCGGAAATCTTGCGCTCCGCCATCGAGCAGGCGGCCGCCAGAGGGAAGAGCACGGCGATGACCGCAAGGCCCTTGACGGCGCCCTGAATCCAGAGGGGAAGTTGGAAGAAGAAATCCATCCGGAAAAGTAGTTGGGATTTGAGAGTTGGTAGTTAGTGGCGGAATGGCCGAAGCGAGGATCGTACTAATTACTAACTGCCAACTACCAACTGCGCCGCCTTCGCCGGCTTGTAATGCAGTGTCTCGCCCTCGACGAAGGGCAGGCCGGACCACGGCGTGGCGTCAAGCAGTAGGCCGGTCTCGGGAAGATTCGCGAAGGTCATCGTGCCGAGCGCGGGGATTTCCGCCGCGATGAGTTTCCAGAGGGCGTTGATCTCGGAAGGCACGGAAGAGCCTGCGGCGGAAGCGAGCTTGGCAAGAACCACGAGGTCGTCGGGCAGGCCCGTTGGGCCTGGAACCGCCTTCAGGAATTTCTGGATGCGGAACTGCTGGTTCACGAAGGTGCCGCTCTTCTCGAAGATCGTCAGCGTCGGGAACACCACGCGTGCCGCAGCGCTGGTGGCGTTGGCGTGGGTGCCGAGATAAACGATGGCGACCTTGGCGAGCTGCGCGGCGGTCAGGCCGGCCTCGGCGAGGTCCTCGCCGATCGAGACGACGGTCTTCACCTTGCCAGAGTCGATGTCCGCGGCGAGGGCCGCGAGCCCGCCGATCCGGATGGCGGATGCAGATGGGGCGGCGACGTCTCCAGCAGCCGGCAGTGCGGCGATCAAACCGGTGACCAGCGCCCCGCGCACATTCGGATTGCGGTCGGCGGAGACAAGGAGCTTGTCGCCCTCCCCCACCCGGCTAACGAGATGGGTCGAAGCTTTGAGCGCAGCGGCGAGTTTCTTCGTGAGAAACTGCTCCTCGACCGAGCTGCGGCCGGAACCGACGACAACGACGCCCCCAGCCTTGAAAAGCTCGGCCGCGGTGTTGACCGCGATGTCGAGGCCACTGTCGTTGCCGCCGACCTTCACGGCGGCGAGGCGGTTGTCGGCCCTGACCTGCTTGTAGAGCACGCGGCCGGTGTCGGCCATCCAGGTATCGTTCACGTCGTCGTTGCGCCGCGGCGTGATGCGGTAGATCGCGCCCTCGCGCGACCAGACGACCGTGTTGGCGCCGACGGAGGACTCGGCATCGATGCTGTTGGTCTGCTTGAGGAACCACACGCGCATCTTGAAGCGGAAATCCGTGCTGGTGAGCGCACCGACGGGACAGATGTCGACCGTGTTGAGCGAGTAATTGTTCTCCAGCTTCTTTCCCGGATAACAGGTCAGCGTCGAATGACTGCCACGGTCGATGAAGCCGAGCACGTCGTCATGCGCAATCTCCTTGGAGAAGCGGATGCAGCGCGAGCAGAGGACGCAGCGCTCGTCGTCGAGCATGACGCGCGGCCCGAGCAGTGTGCGCTTGGGTTTTACGTTCTTCTGCTCGACGAAGCGAGAATAGCCGCGACCGTACCCGGTAGCCTGCTCCTGCAGCTTGCACTCGCCGGCCTGGTCGCAGATCGGGCAGTCCAGCGGGTGGTTGATGAGGAGGAACTCCATCACGCCCTCGCGGCAGTCCTTCACCAGTGGCGAGGTCGTGCGGATGTGCAGGCCGGGCGAGGCATTGGTACCGCAGCCGATCTGAGGGCGCGGGATCCAGTTGATCTTCTGCTTGCCTGTCGCGGGATCGATGATCGGCGTCTTCGTGGCGGGATCGACCGCCGGCATGCCCATTTCGATCAGGCACATCCGGCAGTTGCCGACGACGGTCAGCTTCGGGTGGTAGCAATAATGCGGCACATCGACGCCCACCAGGCGGGCAGCCTCGATCACGTTGGTGCCCTTGGGCACGGCGATCTCCCGGCCGTCGATGTTGACGGTGACGAGTTCGGGTTTGGGCGGAGCGATCATTGCGGAAAGTTTTTTAACAGAAGGTAACGAAGGGATGGACTTAAGTTATGGCGCTTGGTTGGAGGCGTACGTTGTCGCTTCGTTTTCTTCGTTTGTTTCTGTTCAAATTAAATAAGCGCCGGCGCATCGGCGGGCTTCGCGGTCTTCTTGGCCTCGGGATATTGCTTAAATTCATCGCCGAACTTCGCGATGAAGCTCTGGGTCGGCCAGGAGCAGGCCTCGCCGAAGGCGCAGATCGTGCGGCCGGGAATCTGGTCGGCCACGCTCTTGAGCAGCGCGGCGTCCTCGGGGCGCGCGTGGCCGTGCACCATGCGCGTGGTGATCTTTTTCATCCAGAGTGCGCCCTCGCGGCAAGGTGTGCACTGGCCGCAGCTCTCGTGCGAGTAGAACGCGTTGATGTTGGCCAGCGCCTCGACCATGTTGACGGAGTCGTCCATCACGATCACGCCGCCGGAGCCGCCCATGGTGCCGATCATCGCGAGCGAATCGAAGTCCATCGGGACGTCCTCGACGCCCCAGTCGTAGTCGACCATCTCGGCGCCGACCTTGCGCTTGCCCTTGTAGCGCTCGCCGAAGCGCATGATCTTGGCCGAGGAGCCGCCAGGAATGACGGCCTTGAACGTGCGGCCCGGCAGCGGGCCGCCGCAGACCTCGTTAAGCAGCTGACCCAAGGTGATCCTGCCGGCCTCGAACTCGTAGTAGCCGGGGCGCTGCACGTGGCCGGAGACGCAGAAAATGCGGGTGCCGGTGTTCCCGGGCGTGCCGATCTTCGTGTAGGCCTCGCCGCCGTGCTCGGCGATGTACTTCACGTGGCAGAGCGTCTCGACGTTGTTCACGATCGTCGGGCACTGGTAGAGCCCAAGGACGGCGGGGAAATACGGGGGCTTGATGCGCGGGTTGGCGCGCTTGCCCTCGAGCGACTCGATCAGGCCGGTCTCCTCGCCGCAGATGTAGGCGCCGGCGCCGCGGTGGACGAAGATCTCGCAGCTGTAGCTCGTGCCAAGGATGTTCGGCCCGACAAAATTCGCCGCGCGCGCCTCGGCAATCGCCTTTTCCAGAATCCGCGCGCCGTGCGGCATCTCGCCGCGGATGTAGATGTAGGCCTGCTTCACGTTGTTCGCGAAGCACGAGATCATGGTGCCCTCGATCAACTGGTGAGGGTCCTGGTGCATGATGTAGCGGTCCTTGAACGTGCCGGGCTCGGACTCGTCGGCGTTGACGATGAGGTAGATCGGCTTGCCGCTCTTGCGGTCGACCAGCCCCCACTTCACACCGCAGGGAAAGCCCGCTCCGCCGCGGCCACGGAGGCCGGATTTCTTCACCTCGTCGATGAGTTCCTCCGGCTTGCGCGTGACCGCCTTCTTCAGCACCTCGTACCCGCCGTGCCTGAGGTAGCAGGCGAGGTCGTTGGTGTAGCCGGGCTCATCGATATGAGCGAAGATCAGGCGGCGTTGGGCGGGGGCGGGCATGGAGGAAATTTACGAGGTCGAATTTACGATTTACGAATGGGTCAGCGGCGGGTAGCGGCTTCCTGCTTGATCTGGTCGCTCAGTTGCTTCGCCTTGGCCCCGTCGACCTTCTCGTGGAGGTCGTCGTCGATCAGCACGACCGGGGCGGTGCCGCAGCTGGCGAGGCACTCGACGAAGTCGATCGTCACCTCGCCATCGGGCGAGACCTCGCCGCGATGGGTGTTGAACTCCTGCTCGAAGGCGGCGCAGGTCTTGTAGCCGCCGAGCAGCGCGCAGGAGAGCGTGCGGCAGACCTTGATGTGGCGCCGGCCGATCGGCTTGCGCCGGAACATCGGGTAGAACGTGACCACCTCGTATACGTTGATCGGCTGGATCTCGAGTTTCGCGGCGATCCACGGGATCGCGTCCTCGGGAATGTAGCCGACATCCTCCTGGATCAGGTGCAGCAGCGGCAGCGTGGCGCTGCGCTTCGACGGGTAATGCGTGATCACCTCGTCGATGGCTTGGAGTGTGGCGGACTTGAGATTCATGTTTGGGCCACGAAGGCACAGAGGCCACGGAGGGAAGCCGGCATTGGTTCGATTTTAAATTTCATTCTCTGTACTCCTCGTGTCCCTGTGGCAAAAATTTGTCACCGGTCGCATTCGCCCATGACGAAGTCGAGCGAGCCGAGGATAGAGACAACGTCGGACACCATGGCGCCGACGCAGACTTTCGGGAGGATCGAGAGATTGCAAAACGAGGGAGCGCGGATCTTCAGGCGCCAAGGCACACCGCCACCCTTGCTGACGACATAGAAGCCGAGCGCGCCCTTCGGGTTTTCCGCCTCGAAGTACACTTCGCCGGCCGGCATTTGCGGCCCCTCCGTCACGAGCATGAAGTTCTGGATCAGCTCCTCCATCGAGGTCAGGATCTTGTCCTTAGGCGGGGCGAAGATCTTTTTCGCGTCCGTCGCATACCACGGCCCGCCCGGGAATTTCGCGATGGCCTGCTTGATGATGCGGACCGACTGGCGCATTTCCTCGCCGCGCACGAGGTAGCGGTCGTAGCAGTCGCCCTTGGCTCCGACCGGCACGTCGAACTCGTACTGCTCGTAGCCGCTGTAGGGCTTGTCCTTGCGCAGGTCGAGCGGGACGCCCGAGCCGCGCAGGTTCGGGCCGGTCAGGCCGTAGGCGATGGCGTCCTCGCGCGAGATCACGCCCACGTCGACCGTGCGGTCCATGAAGATCTTGTTTCGCGTGAGGAGATTGAGGATCTGCTCGAGGATCGGCAGGAACTGGTCGCAAAACGCGTCCGCCCGGTCCGTCCAGCCCTCGGGCACGTCGCGCGCCACGCCACCGATGCGGGTGTAGCTCGTCGTGAAACGGGCGCCGGTGAGCTCCTCGAAGAGCTTGTAGAGCTTTTCGCGCTCGGTGAACGCGTACAGGAACACCGTCCACGCCCCGACATCGATGCCGTAGGCGCCGAGGCCGAGCAGGTGGGCGGAGATGCGCGCCATCTCCGCCGTGATCACGCGGATCGCCTGGCAGCGCGCCGGCACTTCGAGCTTCGCCAGCCGCTCGACCGCGATGGCGTAGGCCATGTTATTCGCGAGCGGCGCCAGGTAATCCAGCCGGTCCGTGTAGGGCACGAACTGGTTGTAGGTCATGTTCTCCGCGATCTTCTCGTCCCCACGGTGCAGGTAGCCGACGACCGGGTCCGCCTTCGTCACGATCTCGCCGTCGAGTTCCAGCTGGATGCGCAGCACCCCGTGCGTCGATGGGTGCGACGGTCCCATCGAGAGGGACATCTTCTCGGTCTGGAACTCTTGGGCGGCAACGGCGGCCGCGCTCTTGGCGCCGGTGTCAGGAAATGCGAAATCAGTGGCCATCGAAAATCAGTTTTTTACAGGAGGGAACGGAGGTAACCGAGAATGTCGTTCATAAAGCTCTGTTTTCCCTGTTTCCTCCTGTGAAAATCACTCCGGTTTCTCCTTCCGCTCGCTCCAGCTCTCGTCCTTCGCCCGCGGCTCGGCCTCGGTGAGGTTGATCTCGCCCGGCGCGGCCACGAAGGGCCCGCCCATCATCGGGGCGGCGATCGCCTTGGCCCCGGTCTCGGCCACGATGTCGGGGTCGGGCAGCGGCGTCTCGATGCCCGCGAGCGGGAATTCCTTGCGCAGCGGGAAATGCGGATAGCCGTCCCACATGAGGATGCGGCGCAGGTCGGGATGCCCGGCGAACTTGATCCCGAACATGTCGTAAACCTCGCGCTCGTGCCAGTTGGCGCCCGGCCAGAGTGCGGTCACGCTGGGCACCTCGGGCGCCTCGTCGCTCACGCAATTGGCGGCCACGCGCAGATAGGCATGGCTCACCGTCGAAAACAGGTGGTAAACGGCCGTGAAACGGGGCGAGACCCCCTCGGCCCAGTCGATCGCCGTCACGTCGGCCAGCAGGTCGAAGGCGACCTCGTCCCGCAGGTATTGCAGCACCACGGGAAGATCCGCCGCCGGCACGTTGACCGCCGGGTGATCGAGGCTGGCGCGGTCGGTCACCTGCGGGAAGCGGGCCTTCAGGGCGGTCGTGGCGTCGGCGGGGGCGGACATCGCGGCGTTTGGCAGGGTGACGTGACGCCTGGCGTCAGGCCGAGAGAAGGTTTTTGGCCGACGGTTCCCGTTTGATCTTGGTCTGCAGCTTGATCAGGGCATCGAGCAACGCTTCGGGCCGCGGGGGGCAGCCGCTGACATAGACGTCGACCGGAATGATGCGGTCCACGCCCTGTAGCACGGCGTAGCTGCGGTACATGCCGCCGGAGCTGGCGCAGGCGCCCATGGCGATGACCCATTTCGGTTCGGCCATCTGGTCGTAGATGCGGCGGACGGCCGTGGCCATCTTGTAGGTGACGGTGCCCGCGACGATCATGCAATCGGACTGACGCGGGGAAAAACGCATGACCTCGGCCCCGAAGCGGGCGATGTCGAACCGGCTGGCCGCCACGCCCATAAGCTCGATCGCGCAGCAGGCCAACCCCATGGGCATCGGCCAGATGGAGCTGGTACGGAGCCAGTTAATGACCGCATCGGCCCGCGAGACGATGACTTCGCCCTCAATCTTGCTGTTATAAGCCAGTTCGGTGTTCGCAGTTACCATGTTCGGAAGGCGTGGAAGTGAAGTCGTAAACCGTCGGACCGTACCACCCGCGGAAGGTCGCGCAAGATGCTTTTCTGGAATCTTTGCCGCGCATGATCGTTCTACAGCACCCGTGATGCCGTGGAGTAGATTTTCCGTTGACCCATGCCGGGGCTTCACCCTTTGTCTTGCCCCTTCGCCCGAAGGAAATGCCGTGAAAGCCCGGCGGGCCGGACACCGGAGAGGTGGCAGAGTGGTCGAATGCGCGTGCTTGGAAAGCACGTGTTCTCGCAAGGGAACCGGGGGTTCGAATCCCTCCCTCTCCGCCATTTTCCCCCTCTGAGGAGGAGAATCCCGAAGCTAGGTTGCCAAGTTGACGTGGCAACCTAAGCATGAATGTCCAACCTATGTTCGCTGTCAGCCGGTTTAAGAACCGGAACGGCGTGTTCTCGTTCCGCGTCGATGGCCAGCTCAACGGCGTCCGCATCCGCCGCAACTTCAAGAGTCAGGAGGAGGCTGCCGCCGAAAAGAGCGTCCTTGAACTCAAGGCGCTGCAACTGGCGTCGAGCCTAAGCGCCGTCACCACCTGCCTCGCTGAGGATCAAGTCCGCGAGGCCGAAGCCGTTTTCCGGCGGCTGGCTGGCGGTAGTCGCACGCTGTCCTTCTGCGTCGATTACGCGCTGACCAACCACCGCACGCCTGAAAATCAGAAGGCACTGGATGAGGCGGTCGCCGCCTATCTCGTGATAAAAACGCGGGAGCATGAGCAGAAGCTCATTTCGGCGTCCCAGCTCACGACGATCAACCGGCACATGAAGGCGCTGAAAATACACTTCCCCGGTGTCACGGTCGCCGAACTGACGGCGGCAAAGCTGACGACGTATTTCCAGCGGGCCAACGGGTGATCTCCAGAAAAGCATAGTCCGTCCGGGGCGTGTAGCCGACCAACTGATAGGCCCGGACCAGACTGCCGAAGCGGTGCCGGAAAGCAGCACTGGAGGGCATACTGTCCTGCTCATCGATCAGCAGTCCTGAAACCCGCCCGTGGCGTGTCCATAGGTCCTTCAATGCGGTCAGCATCTCCTCGTCGGAATAGCGTTTGGCTCGTGCCAGGATGGCTACCTGCGCCTGCGCGAATAGCGCCGGATCGACTACCGCCGGGAACGCTTTGTCCGACCGAATCCACATTTCAGGAGGATTCAGGATGTGCTTACGCTTCAATTTGAATGAAGTGCGGTGATAGACGCTGTTGCCGATGTATTTCTCGTTGGTGAGGATTTGATGGATGGTGCCTCGGGTCCATGCCCGGCCGAGGTCGGTGAGGATTTTCTTCTCATTCAGAGCATCCGCAATTTCGCGTTCGGTTTTCCCGTCGAGAAACGCCCGGTAGATCCCGCGGACGATTTCCTGCTCCTCCTCTGGACCCGGCACCAGCACCACGCGGTCGGTCTGAAGGCTCTTCTGCTCGCCAAACTTAAGCGCGCCCTTCGGCTGGCCGGCCTGGTCGATGAGCATCCGGCGCAATCCAAACCCGGCAGAGCCGCCCTGTTTGAATCCCATTTGGATCAACCGGCAGGCTCCCTGAAAGACCTTCGTCGAAAGCTCCCGGCTGTATTCGCCGGCCATCGAGCGTTTGACGCTTTTGATGATGTTCGATGTCGGGCTGCCATCGTTTTCAAACTGCTCCGCGCAATAGTGGACGGCGATGCCGGCGCGCTTACAGATGTATTCATAATAACCGCTCTCGTCGGCATCCTGAAACCGACCCCATCGGCTGACATCGTAGGCCAGGATGGCCTTAAATTCGGTTTTGCCAGCCTCCACCTCTGCAATCATCCGGCGCAGGCTATCGCGGCCTTTCATGCTGAGACCGCTTTTGCCCTCGTCGGCGAACACCCGGACAATCTCCATCCCGCGCCGGGCGGCGTATTCCTTCACACGGTCGAGTTGGTTCTCCGTGGAATACTGCTGGTGCTCCGTGGACATTCGCACGTAAGCCGCGACCGGGATTAGGTTGTGCCCGGTCGCGGGCGGTAGCGGTAACTGGGTCTGGGCGTCCATTTGAGAACACCCGGTCACTCGCCGTGCTTACGGTCTTTGCCCGCTTTCGCGGGACGCAGCAGGCGCTTGGGCAGTCTCGTTAAGGATACCATGCCCGAGAAGGATAAGTCGGCGAATCTCCGAGGCTATCTCATCTTGTAACGCAACGCCGGTGAGATGAGATACGAGGCCCGCTAGGAGGAGAAATTGCGCGTCAATCATATCTTGTAACGCAAATTCCCGCACCATCTCGGCGAGTTTGCCTCGCAGAATATACCGGCCAAGGCGGGTCTTCTTCCGCCAGTAACCGGGGTTTGTGGTCCGCCAATCCTGCACCCGGAGATGGTTCACACTACCCTTGAAATGATCCCGGTTCGCGGCCTTGCGGAGCCATTTCTTCTGGGCCGCCACTCGGCTGGCCTTGATGCAGGTGGGCCGTGAGCAATAGCGCTGGCGCTGGCGCACCCGTGGGTCGGCGCAAAAACGCCGGCCGCAGTGTTCACATTTCCGATACTTCTTTTTTTTGGTTGTTAGGTTTCACGCGGCACCCTGGGCAATGCTGGTCATTGTGCCAACGAAAGCGCGGTGTGATCCGTTTAGGTTGCCAGAAGGTTGCCAAAAATCCTGTTATTAGCTTCACCTCGTTCGTTCTACCTGCTCTTATCTGCGTGTTAGAAAACGTTAACCCTCAACTAAGTCCGCGCTAATCAGGCGACTTAGCTTCGAGCGGAAGGAGGCGTTCGAATCCCTCCCTCTCCGCCAACCTTCGCCAAGCCTACGGTTGGCAGGCCAGCCTGTAGCCGCACCTGCGTCGCGGTCCGCTCAAAACCGTCTCCCCGCGAAGGTTGTCCTCCGGAGCCTTGGCGAAGGAGGACATTCCACTCGGCCTACATTTTGGCCCCGAAACTTGAAAGAATGCAGGTCAAATGAGCGTTTCATTGAGTAAACGCCACCCCTCCACCGATGCATTACGTTTACATCATCGAGAGCGCCTATGCCCGGAATCAACGGTATGTCGGTCAGACCGCCGATTTGAGAAGGCGCCTCGCCGATCACAACGCCGGCCGATCCGTGCACACCCAGCGTCACAAACCTTGGAATCTGGTCTGCTACCTTGGGTTTGCCGACGAACGCAAAGCCGTCGACTTCGAGAAGTACTTGAAGAGCGGCTCCGGCAAAACCTTCGCCCAACGGCATCTATTGTGAAATGGCCCGTCCCCTTGGTTGAACCATATAAACGCGAGCGGCCCTGCAATTTTCAAATCACCCCACTACCTCTGTCCCGGTCACCTGACAGGGTGACTGGCGGCGATCATTTAACCACCATGTCCACGAAGCAGCTCACGGCCGAGGCGATGGCGCTTCCTCTCGCCGAGAAAGTGTCGTTGGTGCAGGCTCTCTGGCAGAGACTGACGCCGGGCTGCCTGATTCCGATGAACCAGCCGCGGGGCGTGAAGCAGTGCGTCGCGACCGGCAGCTTTCAGACGGCACGGTTGCAGGTCTCAGCCATGCCGAGGCAATGAAGGCCGCCCGCCGTGCGATTGGATGCGTATAATCCAGTATCCAGATGCCATGGCGGAATTGACCGAAGCCGGCCAGATCTATGAGCGGAAAGTTCCCACGCTGGGAGTGCAGTTTTTCGATGCGGTGGACGAAGCGGTTTAAGTGATCGCGGCGGCATCCGAACGGTGGCGCGTGATCGAGGGCGATGTGCGGCGGTACCTGATGCCCCGCTTCGCGTATGCGATCTACTATCGCCTGTTCCCCGACCATATCCGCATTCTCGCGTTCAAGCCCCACAGTCGCCATCCCGATTATTGGCGACACCGTGTTTCCAATTGAAAGGGCCTGCCAAGGTCGGGAAAAGCGTGAGCCACGGGTCAGCCCGACCCCGTCGAGCGGACCCTGACGTCTTTTGTGGGCCCGCCCGGAATGTGAACCGTTCGGGACGCCGGAGGTCAGTGCGGGAGACCCATGCGTGCCCGTTGGCCGACAATTTTCCTCAAGGCGGGCCGAGCATGGAACGCTGACAACGTCTTCAAGCACTCCGCGGCCGTCAGCTTCTGCACGCTCTTTTCCCTCGCCCCGATCACAATCATCGCCGCGACCGTGGCGGGGGTTTTCGTCGGCAAGGAGGAAGCCGGCCACCAGCTCCAAATCCAGGTGGCCGCCCTGATTGGCCCGGCGGGCGCGGAATTGGTGAGCACGGCGGGCAAGGCGGCGCAGGCGCAAAATGACAGCTGGCTCGCCACGGCGACGGGCGTGGTGCTGGTGCTGGTTGGCGCCACGACGGTGTTCGCGCAGCTGCAGGATTCGCTCAACGCCATCTGGGGCGTCCGCACCCGTCCGAGCAAGAGCGGCTGGGCGGTGCTGATCCTGCACCGGCTGGTCTCTTTCGCCCTGGTGCTGACGATCGGGTTTGTGCTGCTCGTGTCGCTGGCGCTGACGACCTTTCTGACTGGCGCGCTGGGCTATTTCAGCGGGACAGGGCTGGCGTCTCCCGGGCTCTTGAAGGCCGCCGACCTGGTGGTCGGGCTCGTGGTGATTACGGGGTTGTTTGCCCTGATGTTCAAGGTCCTGCCGGACGTGCGGGTCGGCTGGAAGGAAACATGGCTGGGCGCGGCGCTGACTGCGGTGCTGTTCACGATCGGGCGCTACCTCATCGCGCTGTATCTCGGGCACTCGACGATCGCGTCGATCTACGGCGCGGCGGGCTCCCTGGTGGCGCTGCTGATCTGGGTCTACTATTCGTGCGCGATCTTTTTCTTTGGCGCCGAATTCATCCGCGCTTACCGGCAGGTGGCCCATCACGCCGCGGTGGAGCCCAAGGAAACCGCCATCGTGGTCCGCGAGGAAATGATCCGCAACGCGGCCCGCCGGAGCTGACCTCATGCCCCCGCGCCGCGCGCCGCCGATCAGGGATGGGCGGAAATCTCCGCCCGCCTTCGTCGAGCCGATGAAGGCGCTGGGCGCAGGTCTACAAAGACGTCAGGGCACGACCATAGGACAGATTGTTTGAATAGGCTGAAAGAAAGGGAGTGGGCAGGCGCTCATTGTTGAAAACGCCGGAGAGGCAATGAGAAATCCAGGCGTCAACGGGACGCCTGCCACGGTCGATACCGACCAAGGTGCGCCCTGACGGGACTGGTTTGCCCAGACAGAATTATCCCGCCAGCCAACTATGGTTTCGGCCCGCACTGGACACGGTTCAGGGCGAACTTTCGCCCAACGGCATCGTTCGTGAAATACGCCTGCCCTTGCCCGAACCGGCTGGCTTTACCGGCACGGGCCACGTCCGCTCACACCGGCTGCGACACCTCGGACAGTCTCTTCGTGCTGTCACCGAACGCATTGGCCTCGATGCCCATCGCGTTGAGCATGTTCAGGTACAGGTTCGCGATCGGGGTCTTCTGCTCCGGGTCGTAGGCGACGTGCCGGCCGGGGCGGAACTGGCCGTTGGCCCGGCCGATCAGCAGCGTGGGCAGGTCGTAGTGGCGGTGGGTGTTGCCGTCGCTCAGGCCGCCGCTGGCGAGCAGCATCATGTGGTCCAGCAGCGTGCCGTCGCCTTCGGGAATCCCCTGCAGCTTGCCGATGAAATACGCGAGGTTCTGCATCTGCAGCACGTTGATCTGCGTGATCTGCTCGATCTTCGCCGGGTCGTTCTTGTGGTGGGAAATGCCATGGTGCTCCTCCGCGATGCCGATTTCGCTGAACACACGCCGGCTGCCTTCGACGCCGGTGATCAGCGTACTGACGCGGGTCAGGTCGCCCTGGAAGGCCAGAACCTGCAGGTCCGCCATCAGGCGGAAGTGATCGCTCCAGAGTTCGGGCACGCCCGCCGGCCGGTGCAGCCGCGCGGCCATCTCGGGCGATAATTCCGGTGGCGGCCGTTGCAGGCGCCGCTCGACGTCCCGGATCGCCGTCAGGTACTGGTCCATCCGGTCGCGGTCCTCCCTGCCCAGATGCCGGCTCAGGCGCGCCGTGTCCTCCTGCACAAAATCGAGGATGCTCTGGCGGAAGACCGCCTCCTGGCCGTCGGCCTCGGAGACGTCCCCGGCCTTCTGCCCGCCGAACAGGCGGTCGAACACCACCTGGGGATTGACCGCCTTCTGGCACGGGGTCGTGGGCGAGCTCCAGGCCAGGTTGTTCTCGTAGGTGCAGGCGTAGCCCGAGTCGCAGTTGCCCGCCTGGTGGCCGTACTCGAGGCCGAGTTCCAGCGAGGGGAAGAGCGTGGCGTCGCCGATTTTCTGCGCCATCACCTGGTCAAGCGAGATGCCGGCGCGGATGTTTTCCCCCGCGGTCTTGTACGGCTGCGCCGCCGTGAAATAGGACGCCATGGCCCGGGCGTGATCGCCGGGTCCGTCCCCGTTGGATTCCCCGTGCCGGTCGGCGAGCCCGCTGACGACCAGGATCTCGCTGCGATAGTCGGCCAGCGGCTGGAGGATGCGCGAGAACCCGTAATCCACACCCACTCCGGCGGGCTTCCATTCCGGCAATGTGATGCCGTTCGGAAAATAGACCGCCGCCATGCGGGTGGGATAGGCTTTTGCCGGTGCGGCGGCGGACCTAAGCGCAGCGCCATACAGCGCGCGCGGGATCATCGCCTCCAGGAACGGCAGCGCAATGGTGGCGCCGAGGCCTTTCAGGACGGCACGGCGGGAAACAGGGCGGCTCAGTAAAAGATTCATAGTGGGGATTCCAGGTCAATTGGCTGTCACGGTCGGCCCGGGCGCACGAAGGGCATGGGCGGCAGGCGTCGGATGAAGGAATGAAGGGTCAGCGGAGTCATTGCCCGAAACCGATGGACCGGCGCGCTTGCCCGCCGGACCCAGGAACAAGTCGCTCGAGGCAATCGCGACGATCAAACTGGAGAAACGATCCTGGCCTTGCGCCACTTGGTCGCTGATCCGGTCCACGATGCGAACGTCGCGGTAGTCCAGCCCCCGGCCCAGCGCATAGATCAGCATCTTCTCGACGAGGCACCGGCGGAAGTCCCCGGACCGTGCCCGGAGGATTCCTTTGAGCCCGGGCGCACCCTGAAAGGCCGTGCCGTCGGGCATCGTGGCGGAGACGTCGATGGGTTCGTTGCCTTCCTTTGCCCTCCAATGGCCGATCGCATCGTAGTTTTCCAGCGCCAGGCCCAGCGGATCCATCAACTGGTGGCAGGCGGCGCACGTCGGGTTCGTCCGGTGCTGCGCCAGCTTCTGGCGCATCGTCCCGGTCAGCTGGCGGTGCGAATCATCGAGCGCGGGCACATTGTCCGGTGGCGCGAGCGGCGGCTGATTCAGGATGTTGTCGAGGATCCATTTGCCCCGCTGCACCGGCGAGGTGCGCGTCGGATTGGACGTCACTGTCAGCACGCTCGCCTGCGTCAGGATGCCGCCGCGCTGGTCGCCTGTGAGCGTCACGCGCCGGAATTCCGGCCCGTCGACCCCGGGAATGCCGTAGAGCTTCGCCAGCGGGCCGTTCACGAAGGTGAAATTGCCGTCGATGAAATCCATGATGCTGCGGTCCTCGGCCACTACGGTGCCGAAGAACCGTTCCGTTTCCTGCCGCATGGCCTCGCGCAGGCCGGCGTTAAACTGGGGAAACATCGCGGCGTCGGGTGCGGCCTGGTCGAGATTGCGGAGCAAGAGCCACTGGCCGGCAAAGTTCCGGGACAGCGCGCTGGCCTTGGGATCCTTCAGCATCCGGAGCACCTGGGCCCGCAAAACCTCCGGGTCGTGCAGCTGGTCCGCGGCCGCGAGCTTGAACAGCTCGTCGTCGGGCATCGAGCTCCACAGGAAGTAGGACAGACGGCTGGCCAGCTGGTAGTCGGCCGGGACGGGCGGGAATCCGTCGGCCGTGCTGCTCTCATCCAGTTCCGACCGAAACAGGAAATTGGGATCGGCCAGGACGGCCCGGATCACGAGGTAAAGGCCGTTTTTTGTCTGCTCGCCATTCTGCGCGAAGGACAGGGCGACGAACCGGTAAACCCGCTCGATTTCGCTCTTCGACACCGGACGACGGTAGGCCCGGGGCAGCAGCACGGCCAGGACTTGGTGGGCATACTCAGCCTTGTTGTAGAAGGTCTCCTTGACGTAGCCGTCAACCATCAGCGCGTTGCCGGCCTGGTTGTTCTTTTTGAGCTGATCCACCGCCTGGTCCGCGGCCTTGAGGTATTGCTCGAACAACAGCGGCGAGACCGTGAGCAGGTCGGCGTTGTTGTCGAAGCCGTGGCCGCTTTCGTCCCGGGGAACACCCTCGCCGCCCTTGAAGTCCGGCAGGTAAAGCAAGTCCCGGACGGTATTGACGTACTCGGCGCGATTGAGGCGCCGCAACGCCATCCGCTTGGGCTCCGCGACGCGCTCGCCGAACGTGCCGAGGACCTCGTCGATCGCCAGCAGCGCCTTGGTGACTTCAGCCGTCTCCGGCTTGGGACCGTTGCGCGGCGGCATTTCGCCCGTGCGCACGCGCGACAAGACCTTTTCCCAAACCGCACGGTGCTGCAGCACGGTGTCCGCCCGTTCATACGCGTCCAGCGCCAGGCCGCCCTTGCTCGCGCCGTCGCCGTGACAATCGTAGCAGTTGTCCTTCACGAAAGGCTGGATGACGCGGACGAAGGTGTCGTTCGCCTTCGCCAAGTCCGCCTTTTGCCCGGCGGTGTAGGCGGGAGCCACCGGGGCCTTCGGCGTGGCTGCGACCGCAGGAGCACTCGCCACAGCCGCGGGTGGCTTGGCGGCGTTCGTCACGCGATCGGCGCAGCAGGAAAGGAGACCCATTGCGAGTCCCGGTGCCGCCACCAGAGACAATCCCACCGCGAGCCGGTGCCGGCCGAAGCGGATCTTGGAGGGGGTAAACATGAAACGCGAAGGGAGGTGACCAAAATTACTTCAGCACTGGCGGCTCTTCCATATAATAGTACGTCCAAGGACCAAGGACGCTTCAAGGGGCGAACGGTTGCAGTCGTTGTTGCCCCGCCAGCCCATTCGCGGAGACCCGGTCGCGGCCGGAAATAGCCTTGTAGCACCGGGCCGCGACCCATAATTGAACCCGGATATGCCGCACTCCCAGGCCTCCAAGAAGGCTGCCCCCGCATCAGCGAGATGAGTGGACGTCGCACCGTAGTCACTGGTCTCGGGGTCATCGCCTGCAACGGGATCGGCGTGGATGAATTCTGGCGGGCCAACCGGGAGGGCCGCTCTGGCATCTCGGCCATCGACGCCTTCGACACGACGGGGTTTGCCTCGACAATCGGGGGGCAGGTCCGCGGATTCGATCCCGCCCGCTACATGCCGGCCGACACGGCCAAACGGGTCGACCGCTTCGTGCATTTCGGGCTGGCCTGCGCGGACATGGCGCTGGCCGACAGCAGGCTCAACGTCGCGGCGGAGGACACCGAGCGGATCGGCGTGATCATCGGCTCGGGGCTGGGCGGACTCCTTTTTCACGAGGAACAGATGGTGGCCGCCTTCGACCGCGGGCTGCATCGCATCAATCCCTCCTCGGTGCCAAGGATCAGCCCCAACGCGGTGGCGAGCCAGATCGGCATCCGCTACGGGTTCAAGGGACCGAACCTCGTCATTTCCACCGCCTGTGCCTCCGGGGCCAACGCCATCGGCGAGGCCTTCCGCAAAATCCAGCACGGCGAGGTCGACCTCTGCCTGACCGGCGGCGTGGAGGCCCCCCTCACCCCGTTCAATTTCGCCGCCTATTGCTCGATGCGGATTCTCTCGAAGAACAACGGCCAGCCGGCCGAGGCGTCGCGTCCCTTCGACGCGACGCGCGACGGCTTCGTCATGGGCGAAGGCGGCGCCGTGCTGGTGCTCGAGGAGCGCGAGCATGCCTTGAGGCGCGGAGCCCCGATCCTCGCGGAAGTGCTGGGCTATGCGAGCAACTCCGGGGCGCACCACATGGTGATTCCCGACGCACAGGGGACGGACGGGGCGCGCGTGATGGCCTCGGCCCTGAGGGATGCGGGCCTCAGCCGGGTCGATTACATCAACGCCCACGCCACCTCGACCAAGGCCAACGACGCCGCGGAAACCAAGGCGATCAAGCTCGTCTTCGGCGCCGACGCGCACCACATCCCGGTGTCTTCGACCAAGTCGATGATCGGGCATGCCCTCGGTGCCGCCGGAGCGATCGAAGCCGTGGCTTGCGTCCAGGCGCTGCGCGAACAATTTATCCCGCCGACGATCAACCTCACCCACCCCGACCCCGAGTGTGACCTCGACTACGTGGCCCTTCACGGCCGCGCGGCGAAAATCAAAACGATCCTGTCCAATTCGTTCGGATTCGGCAATTGTAACGTGGCCCTGGTCTTTGCCGCCCCCCACTAATTTTCCGATGACCAACCAAGAGATCGAACAAAAGGTGAAGGAGATTCTCTCCAAGAAGCTCGACGTCGAGCCGGGCAAGATCGCCCTGGAGACCCGGCTGGCCGAGGACCTCGGCGTGGATTCCTTCGGGGCCGTCGAGCTGATGTTCGAGATCGAGGAGGCGTTCGGCCTGAAGATCCCTGACAGCGAGATCGAGCACGTGCGCCGCGTGGGCGACATCGTGACCTACCTCCAGGGCTGGCTCGAGAAACAGCCGAAGGCCTGAGTTGGGGCTGTCAAAGGTGGAGTGCGTTGACCCCAACGCGCTGGATCGGAGCGGCTTCGCCGCAACGCGTTAGGGTCAACGCGTTCCACCTCCCACTCCGCCAGGTTACGTGCGGTTCTGGTCCGCCAGCGACTGCTGGATGAAATTCAGGATTTCCTGCCGGCCGCCCTTCGTCTTGGCCGAGCTGAGGAAGATGGGCGGGAGCTCCGCCAAACCTTCGGCCATGGCCTGCTTGAACAGATCGATGTTCGCCTGCGAGCGGGCCACCGACTGCTTATCCGCCTTGGTGAACACGAGAACGAAAGGCACGCCGCAGCCGCCCAGCCATTGGACGAACTGCAGGTCGATGCGCTGGGGCGGGAGCCGGGAGTCGATCAGCGCGAACACGCAGAAGATGTTTTTCCGCTTTTCCAGGTAATCGCTCACCGCCTGGTTGAACTCGTCCCTCACCTTCTGGCCCACCGCGGCAAAGCCATAGCCGGGCAGGTCCACGAGGCTCCAGGTGTCGTTGATGATGAAAAAATTGATCAGCTTCGTCTTGCCCGGCGTCACCGAGACCTTCGCCAGCTCCCGCCGCTCGACCAGCATGTTGAGCAGGGACGATTTTCCCACGTTGGACCGCCCGATGAAGGCAAACTCCGGCAGGGCCCATTTGGGACATGACTTCAGGTCGGGAGCGCTGACGTCGAAAACGGCGGATTTGATTTTCATGCTTTGGACCGAAGGACGGATGAACGAAAGGTGAGGCTAGCGGCAGGTTGGCGGATGCCGCAAGCGGTATGGTCCGGTGTCGGTATTCTTTGCCGTCTTGATTTTCATTTCAGGTTTGAAGCTGTAGCCGGCCTCGCCGCGACCGGCCCTTGGTCGGCGACCCCGGCTACAACCAGAGTCGTCATTCCCGAGTGGCCCGGGGCAAGTACGATGAACACCCCATCGTGGTCGCATCGGATTTTCCCTAACATCGTGGCGAACCAGCGCTGCGGATGTCTGTCCGTCAATTTTATGAGGTCCGCCTGCTGTCCGCAAAACCCTATGATGAAGACCCCATCTATCTGGAAGCTGGCCGCCCTTATGATCGTTTGCAGCGGCCTGAATCTCCGCGCGCAGGAACTCACCGTCTTGGGCGGCGTGGCGAACTCGGCCAACTTTGCCAAGGCCACCAACGCCTGGCAGGTCGACTACCGGCAGGACCTCTTCAAGAATTTCGCCGCCTCGATCGCCTATATCAACGAGGGCCACCTCACGGGCCATCATCGCGACGGCAATGCCTGGGAGCTGTGGGGCAACATTCCCTTCTGGGACGAGCGTATCGCCCTTTCGCTCGGGGCGGGTGTCTATTATTTCTATGACACACAGCCGCTGCCAGGCGGCGACACCGCGAATGTGCATGGCACGGCCGCCATCTACAGTTTCGCCGCGACGGGCTATCTCAACGACCGCTGGTTCTATCGTTTCATGGCCAACCGCATCAATCCCTCGACCGACATCAAAGTGAACTCCGCGACCATCGGCGTCGGCTACTGGTTCGGTCCCAACCGGCGCCCGCTCGGCAACCAGCCCAACCAGGGAGCCCCCGAGCCGGAGTATATCACCGAGCCGCAGCTCACGCTTTTCGGCGGCCAGAGTGTCGTGAACACCTACTTCAGCCAGAAGGCCTGGGCCGGCGCGATGGAGTACCGCCAGGGGCTGCTCCCGCATCTGGACGCAACGGCCGCCTACATTTACGAGGGCAACCCGAAGGTGATCCGCCGGAGCGGCGTCGCCTTCCAGCTCTGGCCCGTGAACACGTTCTTCGATAAAAACACCTCGGTCGGCATCGGCCTCGGCCCGTACATCAATATCGACGAAAAACATTCCGCCACTACCGGCGTGAAGATCGGGCAGAAGAATCCCGCCGCGGTCGCGCCGCTGGTCAGCCTGACGATTGCCCGGCATCTCTCGGACCGCTGGATCGCCCGTCTGGAGTGGGATCGCGTCACGAGCACGTACAATCGCGATTCCGACATCTTCCTGCTCGGGCTCGGCTACGGCTGGACGAAGTAAGCCGGCCGCGCCCGGCTCATCCCATGCGGGGCCTCATCGCGGCGCAGCCCGGAGACCGAGACTTTTCGCTCCTCCTTCTTACTTCTTCCTTCCGGGTGGATTCCCTGCGTGGATTCCCACGTGAACCGCGCCCTCAGTGATTTCAGTGCCACCGATCTCGGGCAGACGTTCACGGCGTGGGGTTTCAAGCCCAGCCACGCGACGCGCGTGCTGCGGGCGTTCTATGAAAACGGCGGACTCGATGAAAGTTCGCTCAAACTACCCCATGGCCTCGCCGAACGGCTGCGTAGGGAGCTGGCTCCCGCCGCGGCCAGCCTCGCGGTGCGGCAGGTGGCGGAGGACGGCACCGCCAAGCTGCTGCTCCGGCTCGCCGACGGGCGCACGGTCGAGACCGTGCTGATGCCCGGGTTTCGCGACGACCGCGCAGCGGGCTGCCTTTCGTCGCAGGTCGGTTGCGCCATGGGCTGCGATTTCTGCGCAACGACCAAGACTGGGTTCGAGCGCAACCTCACCGCCGGCGAGATGGTGGAGCAATTTCTCGCGCTGCGCCGCGAGGCCCGGGCCGCCGGGCGCCGGCTCCAGACCGTCGTGTTCATGGGTATGGGCGAGCCGCTGCTCAACCTCGACGCGGTGCTCGAGGCCGTGCACCGCATAGCCGCGAATCCGCTCGGCGCCCTCGGCTGGCGGCAGGTCACGATTTCCACGGTCGGCATCGTGCCCGGCATCGACGCCCTCACCGCCACCGGGCTCAAGGTCCACCTCGCCGTCTCGCTCCACGCGCCCGACGACGCCACCCGCGCCCGCCTCCTGCCCGCGGGCAAGCGTTTTGCCATCGCCGACATCCTCGCCGCCGCGGACCGTTTCCAGGCCAGTCGCGGCCGCCCGGTGACGATCCAGTATTGTCTCCTCAAGGGCGTGAATGACTCGTTGGACCATGCCCGCACTCTGGCCGCCGTGCTCGGCCCGCGCCGTATGCATATAAACCTGCTCCGCTACAACCCCACGGGCCTGAGCCTGCGCGGAGTGGCGTACGAACCCTCCGCAGAGGGCACCGCGGAAGCGTTTGCCGCCGAGCTCCGGACGAACGGGCTCGTCGCCCATTTCCGCCGCTCGCGCGGACCCGACATCGATGCCGCCTGCGGCCAGCTGCGGGAGCGGGAGGCCGCCACACGGGGAAGCTGAGCGGGATCATGAATTTGTAGGAGCCTCCTTGCAGGCGATGAGCGACGTGGCCCGAGGGGAAATCGCCTGCAAGCAGGCTCCTACCCGAAACTACCGGGCGAAGCTCCGCGGAGCCGGTTATCGCACCGCGATGCTCACCGTCTCCGAGCTGCCCCACGCCACCGGCGTGGCGTCGGTGTCGGCCGCACCCTTGGAGTTCCAGAGGCATTCGCGCGCCGTGAGTGTGTGCGCCGCGGTGTCAAAGACGACGACCTGGAACGAGAGCTTGGATTCGTCCTTCCCCGAGAATTTGCCCTTCATCGGGGAGTCCGCGCGAAACGTGTTGAGCGCGAGATCCCCGTCGGGGCCCTTCCAGGTGTAGAACTCGTTCCAATTGCTGTGCCCGTGGAAATACCCGACGATGTTCCGGTGCGCCTTGAGCAGGGCGGCCAGCCCGCGCTGCTCGATCAGCGTGGGGCCGTCGGACATGGGCCCGTCCGCGCAGACGTCGGCCACGAGGTTTTCGAATTTGTCCTTGTCGTTGATGTCGTGCTTGCCGTTCGGGTTCGTCAGATGGCGGGCATCGATGTCCGGCATGTCGTGACAGAAGAGAAATACCGGCGTGGTGGCGGGCACGGTCTTGAGGTCGGCCTCGATCCATGCGCGGGCCACGCTGTCCGGCCAGATCGTCAGGAAAATGCAGTGCGCCCCGCCGAAATCGCGGGCGAACTGGATCTTGTCCGTCGCGTAGGAGTACGTGTCCTTGGTTAGCGGTGTCGCCGGATGCATCATTCGGTTGTAAATCCCCGCCATCGGCGTCGCATCGGTGTCCGGCACCATCTTGCTCCACGAACCGATCGCGTTGGTCGCATCATGGTTGCCCGGCACCAGCAGGAGCGGCGCGGGTTGCCCGTCCGGACCCCGGAGCGTGAGTGCATGGATGAAGCCCTGCTCAAACTGCCCCCAGGACACCGAGGCGCTCTGGATGTGGACCGGGTAGAGTTCCTCCCGGTTGCTAAAGTCGCCCGTGATGATGGTGAAATCCACCGGCCCCACCGGGCGGCCGGCATGGAGGCCGCCGTCGTCGGGCAGCCGGGTGGCGGGCAACCCGTTGATCTTTTTCACCATCGCCGCGTTGACGACTTGGGACTCGACGTTGCCCACTCCGCGGAAACTGCCGCGCGTCAGGCCGTAGTGGACGTCCGACGTGAAGACAAACGTGACCGCCGAGGAGACCGTCTCCGCCGCGCGCCCGACGCCGGCCAGCGCACAGCCGAGCAGGAGGGCGGCCAGGCGGATTGGCCGGGATGACCCATGGCAGCGGCGGGCGATGGAGATAATCATGTGGTGGGGTGGCTTCGGGCTAAATCACCGCTCCGGCGCGCCGGTGACGAGTGAAATCACCACCGGTCCGAGCTCACGCGCGTGACAATCGCGCAACGGCTGCAGAAGCGGCATTACGCCGCGATGATCCCGGATCGCGGCATAAAGCCGCTTCTACAGCCGCCGATCTTCTCCAAGCGTGACAACCGCCGCATTATTCCTAGAGCATTGACGCTGATTCCCTCCATCCATGAGCACTGATCTCAACGAACTCAAATCCCTCGTAGCCACGTTAAAAGCCGACCAGCAGGCCCAAAAGGAAAAGGAGGCCCGCGGCGCGTGGACGAAATACGTCTCGCTCTCGATGATCTGCCTCGCGGTCCTCGCCGCCATCGCCACCCAGCGCGGCGCCGGCTATTCCTCGACCACGATGAAGCAATTGAACGAGGCAACGTTCAACCAGGCCGAGGCCTCCGACCAGTGGGCCTACTACCAGGCCAAGGGCATCAAGCAGAGCATCGTCGAGATGGAGCACGACCGCTCCACGACCGGGGGCTCATCGCTTGACGCCAAGACCCTCGCGGCACTCACCGCCAAGATCGATCGCTACGAAAACGAGAAGAAGGACATCACCAAGATCGCGAAGGACCTCGAAGCCAAGCGCGACACCGCCCGGGCACTGGCGGCCACGGCGGCCGACCGCGGCCGCGAAATGGGCATGTCCACCACCCTCTTTCAGATCGCCATCGCCCTCGGCGGCGTGTGCCTCGTAGTCAAGAAGCGCTGGCTCTGGTTCGCCTCGATGCTCGTCGGGGTGCTGGCCGCCATGCAGATGTTCAAGGTCTTCATGATGTAGGCGCGGTGGTTTCAATCGCCCCGCCCATCGTGCCGGCTACGGCCGCGTATAAACAATCCAGCCGGGAGGCAGTTCGGGCGATTCGCGCCGCGCACTGAACGCGCCCAGCAGCCCGCGCATCGCTTCGGACTGCCGCTTCGGCGGATAGATTAAGTACGCCATGGCCGAGGGCAGCTGCGCACGGATTTGCTCCGGCGGCGGAATATCTCCAGCCAGGTAGTAATCACCAATGCCGTACTCGAAGTGATAATATTTCCCGTCCGCCATCAGGGTGGAGAGCGGATTCCACGGGAAATAGGCCGCGTTGGAATGCTTCAGGCTGAACTCGTAGGCCACTTGCTGCGGATTGTGCCCGAGGTCGGCGATTTCATGGTAGTTGTCGATCAGCTTGGGCCATGGGTTGAGGCAGACCAGCGTGAGCATCACACACATGAGACTCGTGCTGCCGAGCACCAGGCGAGAGGACCAGTCCGTCCATGCTTCTCCATCCCGTAGGCGGAAATCCGCGATCCAAGCCACGAGCGCCACCACGAGGAAATACGTCGCCGGTGTCAGCGCGTTGGCCGCGCCACCCTCCTTCGCGCGGCCGATCAGGGCGCTGGGCACCAGCAGCACCGCCGTCAGCAGCGGCAGAAACCACGCTTGGTCGACCAGCCGCGGCGCCGGACCAGAACCGCGGACCTTCGGCCGGATCGACGACACCAACGCAAAAAAAACCAGGACGCCGGCCGGCAGCACTGCGTCCTCGATGAGATAGCCTGAAATCACCAGCAGGGCCTGCAGCCGCCCGTATTCCTGGAAATGCCAGGGATGCCGGCTCGGGAGGGTGAACATCTGGAAGACTATCGCATCGGACCCGAAGGCGCGGACGCAAACGCCCGCCACCAGCACCCCGAGCAGCAGTTCCAGCGCCGCCAAGGTCGCCGCCTGCCGCCAGCCATTGCGGAAGAAAACGTACACCGGAAGGACCGCCAGGATGGGCGCCAGGTTCTGTTTCGAAGCCGTGGAAAGCACCGCGCAGAGAGCCGCCAGCACAACGGGCCACCAGCCCGGGCGCGCGCCGGCCAGTCGCGACGCGAATACGCAGCCCAGCAACGCCAACCCGACCGCAGGTGCGTCGGCGTGGACCTGATACGCCGAATAAATCAGACTCCCGGTGCCGAACGAAAAGGCCCAGAAGATGACCAACGCAACGCCCTTCAGAAAACCAGAGGCCCCAAGCTGGAGCACGAAAAGCACCACCGGCAGGTAAAACAGCGCCGCGTTGATCGCGTCCGCGATAATGATCGCTCCCGTCGGCGTCGAAGCCCAGGCCGCTGGCAGGCGCATCACCGCGGCCATCGGGCCGTGGATAAAGTCCGTCGCCGGACCGACCCCGTGAGGATAATACAGGGGCATTCCCCTGGCCCATGCGACGGCGGGGGCCGTCCGGGCCCCGTTCCAGTCGTCCCACGGGCTGCGTAGAACCGACACCCACGTCAGCAGCGTCAGGATCGCCGCGCACAGCGGCACCGCGGCAAGCAGCCATCGCAGCGGCGGCGGGCTCCCGGGAAACGCTGCCGGAATTCTTTTTGCCGCCAGCACCGCCGGCAGTATCAGCAACAGTCCGACAAAGAAGGTGAGGCCAAGGGCATTCAATCTAGGTAGTCATCGGCTCGGGAAGCAGGTCCGAGGTGGAAGCTGCGGCGAAACCCGGCCGCGGCGAGTCAAATGCATGAGGAATTTCCCCCGGGGCCCAATCTATACAAAGGCTTGAATGATATAGCGTGACTGCTTTTTTTGGCGCGCCGGTTTTTCCACGCCGGCAGTTCCAGCCTCAACCCGTTCGTTTCCAGCATGCGTTATCACCCCTCGCCCCTCCGCTATCATCTCGCTTCGAAACTGCCGGTCAAATCCCGGCCAGCCGCCCCCGATCGCCCCTGGTCCGCCGGGGATCCAAGCCCGCGGCATCGACCTTCACGCTGCAACCCATGCGGACCGCTTCTAGCCCTGCTCGCGGCCTGTCTGCTGCCCCTTGGCGTTAGGGCCGGCGACGCGCCCGCGGCAGCGGCTCCCGGCCTTTCCGCCGCCGAGAAATTTTTCGCTCCGATCACCTTTGCCTCCGCCCAGCTTTCGCCCGACGGCTCGAAGATGTGCGCGCTGACCCTGTTCGACGACCGGCACTACGCGCTCATCATGACCGAGCTGCCGTCCAAGCGCAGCAAGACGCTCGTCCGCACCGGGGACATCAGCGTGCTCTCGTTCTGGTGGAAGAGCGACGATCTGCTGCTCGTCCTGATCGAGGACGACGCCGGGGTGAGGCGGTTCCAGACCCTGGATCTCCGTGCCGGCAAGGTGAACGACCTCGTTGAACTCACCGCCTACCAGGAGCTTCAGCTCGAAAACGAGCTGCCCGACGAACCCGAAGCGATGCTCTTTCGCGCCATCTATTACAATGGCAACACCAACGACATTATCCGGGTCAACCTGCGCACCGGCGACGTGAAGAAGGTCGTCGAGGATCCCGGTGGCATCTTCTATTGGCTCACCAACCGGAAGGGCGAAGCCCTTGCCGGATGGGGCCAGCTGGTCGACCAGCCGTTCCTGCTCTGGCGCAAGCAGGCCGCGGACAAGTGGCAGCGGATCGATTTTCCCAAGAAGAAGCTGACCGACTACCTGCCGTTCCGGCTCGCCCCCGACCAGCAGCGGCTGATCATCCAGGACTTTCGCGGTAGCTCGACCGCCCGGCTTTGCTATTTTGATCCCGCCACCGGGGCCACCGAGGAGATCGAGCCCCCGGGCGCGATCGATCCCGACCAGTACCAATATTGGGGCCGAGCCAAGGAAATCGCCGCCATTGTTTACAACGGCAACCCGCGGCACATGCGTTTCTTGAACGCCGACGCGGAGGCCGCCTATCAATGGCTGTCCAAGGCCCTGCCCGACACGGACATCAATTTTGAGAGCTTCTCGCGCGACAATTCACTCGCGCTGGTCTATGCCCACAACAGCCGCAATCCCGGGGTATTTTGCCTGGTGAATTTCACGACGAAAAAGATCTCGGCGCTCGGCATCAGCTATCCCGCCGTCAATCCGCTCAAATGCGCCCCAACCCGGCCCTTCGGCTTCACCACCAGCGATGGATTGAAGATTACCGGGAGCGTGACCTTGCCGGCGGGTGTCGAAAAACCGCCCGTGGTCTTGATCGTGGGTCCGAACATCAACGGGCCGATCGCCGGCAACGTTTTCAGCCGGGTCGACCAGTACTTCGCGAGCCGCGGCTATGCGACGGTCCGGATCAACCAGCGAGGTACCGAAAAGCTCGGACGCGACTTTGCCTTCGCCGGGGATTTCCAGATCGCGACTGGAATGGTGCGGGATCTCGCGGAAGGGCTCCACTGGCTGGACACGCAAGGCTGGGTCGACGTCAAGCGCACCGCCCTGTTCGGCGAGTCGTGGGGCGGCCTGATCGCCTTCCAACTCGCCGCCTAGCCGGGATCCTGCCAGGCCTTGGTCAACTTCAGCACGCCACTCGATCTCGGCGGTGTTTTTATGACCCAGCTGTCGTGCTCCCACCGCAGCGAGGAAGATCTGGTCGCCGCCGCGGGCAGCAGGCAGGCCGCCTTCTCCTACGTCCAGTCGGTCGATCCTCTGGCCGCCGCCCGAAAATTCTCGATCCCTTCGTTCCATTTTTACGCGTCCGGCCAGGGTGGCAGCCACGTCGGCAAGCTCTCGTCCATCCTCAAGGATCGCGGCCTGCTCTTTGAAATGTCGGTCGGTGAATCCGCCGAGCAAATGAAGGCGGGCCATCGCGTCTACTGGCGCGAGGAGGCCGCCCGTTACGAGGCGGTGGCTAACTTTCTCGACAAGAATCTCGCGGCCACCTCCCACTGAGCCAAAAGCTGAGGTTGGGGCGTCCCTTGCGGACGCCCCTACGTTCAACTGCATGAGCTTTTGGCTCAGCCTATCTTGCCGCCATTGCTGCAGCGGAGCCGGGCGATCGCATCAAGGCCCGACCCTACAGCCTGCCCTTGCCGGCGTCGGCTGCCGGGAACGGGTCAATTGTTGGCCGCCAAGTTCGACGGGCCGGAGCTGATGACGATGAGCCGGGTGCCCCAGGGTTCCAGGTCCACCGGCAGTATCGCCTTGCCGTTCGCGAACGTGGCGCCCGGCAGTGACTCGATCTTTCCCGTGTTGCCGTCCCAGCTTTGCGCCTGCTTCGCGGTTCCGGCAGTGGCAAGGGTTGCCTTCAGGCTCAGCGGGGTCTCGCCTTCGTTGAAGAGGAAATAGACGTCGCCGTCCTTCAGGCGGCGGTGGGTGTACTTGAGCCACGGAGTCGCCTGGTCGATCGCGACCTCGGGCGCGGGCAGCGCGGCGAGCACCTTCGCGGTGATCTCGCCGGACGGTTCCGCGACGGCCCAGCCGATGTCGGCGGGGCCCTTGGCCGTGAGGAAATTCCGTCCCATGACCAGCCGCGGTGCGTCGCCGAGGAAGATGACCCGGCCCCCAGCCTTCGCGAAGGCCTTGAGGGTGTCGAGCGCGGCCTGGGAAATGGCCTCGACCGGCGGGATGACGATCGCGCGGTAGCCCTGCCCGCTGAGGTTGACCAGCGCGCCACCCTGCAATTTGAGCGAGGTGGTCAGCGCGTATTCATCCACGAAATCCACATCCCGCTGGTGTTCCAGCAGCGAGTGGACGGCGGCGAGGAAACTGCGGTTGGCCGCGTTGCCCCCGAACCAGAAGCTCGAGGACGGAATGTACACGCCGATCTCCGCGGCCGGCCGGCCCTGCGCGAGCACGTAGGTGGTGCGGTTCACATACTGGGCGACGGCCGGAAACTTGGGATCGTTGATGTAACGGTAGCCGGGCGTGGCGACGCCCCGCGCGAGCGGCGCGGCGGGTTGCGTGGGATCCGGCGCGGGAGGTCCGCCCCGGCGCGCGCCGGCGGGGCCGCCCGCGCCCCGCGGGGTCGAGGCGCCCATGGACATGAACTCGAAATGCGTGATGCCGAGCGCGATCTGGTGGTTGATGATCCAGCCGGCCTCCTCGAGGTTCGGCGCGGGATAGTTGCCACTCATGGCTGCGAACGACTCGGTCATGGACAGCGGATGGCCGTTCAGATGCGTGGCGGACGAGGCGAGCTTCGGGAAATCGGCCACGACATCGTGCCAAACCTGGTGCCAGATGACGTCGATGCCCGGCACCTGGATGTCGCGCATGCACTTGAAGAAATCACCATTGGAAATGGCCAGCTGCGTCAGGATTTCCTCGTGCTCGATGTGGTCCTGCATCTCCACGCCATTGGCCGCGCACCACTGCGCACCGGCGGAGAAGAAGTTCTGCCCGAACAGGTCCGACCACACATCGCAATAGTCCGCGAACACGCGATGCGCCTCATCGAGGTTACCCGCGACGGGCGGTGTGTTGCCGCGGGCACCGCCGCGACCGAGCTGGATTGCCGCAACGGCCGGCAGGTAGGGGCGGACGTCGTAGCCCTTGCGCTTCTGGAACTCGGCGGGGAAATCCGGCGTCCAGGGATTGAAACCAAACGAGGCCTCGTCGCCGCGGAAGCCGAGGAGGGTCTTGCCGAACTCATTGCCCACCGCCTGCTTGTAGGCCTCGAAGGTCCAGTTAATGAAGAGTCGGTTCGCCTCGGGCGCGAGGAAGTCCATCAGCGAGTGTTCCGAATCCTTGGCGCCGGACTTGTTGTTCGCGGACTTAGTTACTCCCGAGCGAAACGCCCAGTGCGGCAGCGCGACGGCCCAGTGGCCGGTGGCGGGTGCGGTCCACTCGATGCGGCCGGACTTGGGCTCGATCACCTGTGCGGCGCCGGTGTCGAGGTTCAAGCTCAGGGCGCAGATCGCCTTGTCATCCACCGGACGCGAGAACGCCTCGCCGGGCGCGACCGGCACCTGCTCGGTCGCGGCCAGGGCCTTCATGTCGAGGTCGGGCCGTTCCACCGTGAACTTGCCGCCGGCGAAGCCCGACGGATAACCGCCGTCGTCGTCGAACCAGAGGTGCATGTCGCGCTTCTTCGCCTCCTCGACGGCGATCTTGACGTTTTCGAAATACGCCGGGGAAAGGTAGGCCGCCTCGGGATTGCGCCCGGGCTCGACCCAGGCGGCGTGGATGTTCATCGACAGCAGCTTGTCGAGGTCACGGGCGATGACCTCGCGGGTCATCACGCCGTTCCAGCCCCAGGTGACCTGGGAGCTGTAGGCGGACGGCGGGACGGCAAAGTTTTTGGCCAGTTCGGCCGCCGTCGGATTGCTGAGCTTTTGCCAGGGACGATCCTGTGCGGACAGACTGGCGAGGCACAGGAACGGAAGAAGGAATTTCGCGGGGGTTTTCACGGGGGGTGAAACCAAACGGGAAATCACGCGCCTTGCACTTCCATTTTTAAACTCCGTCGGCTGGACGAATGCAAAACGCCCCCATGGGCAACGATACGTTTTGCCATCTTTACGCTCATTTTCGTGGCGAAACTGCAGCCGGCCTCGCAGAGGCCGGGCCGGGGTCGCCGACCCCGGCTACATCAAAACGCACCGCCCGACTCATCCGTCCGCCACTTCTCCAAGGCCGAACCGACTTGGACCAGGCGACATGACGGTCGAACACCCGCACCTTATCACACTGCCAACCAACTAGGAGCCTGGGGTCCATGCTCCTCAACCCGTTTCCCGCCAATCCCCGTTTCGCTCCCCTGCTCTACCTTTGCAGCTTCCTGGGTGCGGCCTGCATCCTCGGGATTGCGTTCATCCATCTCCTTTTTTTGCCCGCACTGGCGATGATGTTCATCAACATCGCGATCACGGC
>CAIKHO010000083.1 GCA_903827245.1 uncultured Opitutia bacterium | reverse complement strand
CATGAACCACTCACCTCACGTAGGGACGTCGCACCTTCACCCCAGGTGCCGCGTTGCGGCACCCCTCAACGACAATGTCGAAATCAGATTGTCGTCGTTGCCGGATTCAGATCGTCGTTGACCATGCGCCTGCTGCCCTTGCCGCCGTACAGCCCCGAACTCAACCCCGTGGAGCGCTTCGGCGGCCTGCTCAAGGCGCGGACCGCCAACCGCCTCTACCCGACCCTCCACCGGCTCGAAGAACATCTCATCGCCATCGCCCGCGATTGGTCCGCCCCCGCCAAAGTCGCCGGCTTGATCCACGGCTGGCTCTCGGCCGCAGCAAACTTTTCCGTTCCAGCCTAAAGTCTAAAAGCTAGCGGACGTTGGTATCAGCTGTTTCGGGTCAAGTGTTGATTTGATTTGAAAAAACCGTTCGCGCCGTCTAGACCTCCCGTGATGAAACTCCCCGCCCAGCCGTACGTCGCCGGATTTGCTTTCGCTGCACTATTCTCCTGCGCCACGGCCGATACCATTACCTTGACGAACGGTACCACCTTGGTCGGTGACGTTACCTCCGAGGCCAACGGAAAGATTGTCGTCAAGGACTCGGTCCTCGGTGTCCTGACCATCGACGCCAGCGCCGTAAAGTCGCGGCACGCGGCAGATTCAGTCACCCCTGCAGCGGCGGCTGCAGCAGCGGCTGCCGCCGCTGCACCCATTTCCCCGGTCGTTCCCTCCGCTGGCACACCTCCGGTTGATCCTTCCAAGCCGGTATGGACGCGTGGACTCCAATTCAACTATAGCTATATTTCCGGTGCGGCCCCCGACCTCGGCGTGGGCTCCAGTGCAACTTACGGCGTAAACCTCATGATCGAGCGCGCCGCCAAGGAAGATATCGCCTCCCTCACCGGCTCCTATAACTGGAGCCGCAGCCGGCCTGGCCCTGAGTCAGTCGACAACACGACGATCGGGTTCCAATACGATCACATCTTCACGGACAAAGTTCGTTTCGTCTCCCGCTCGACCTACATGATCGACAAGCCGAAAAAGATCGACCACCGCTTCGAGCAGCTCTTCGGCGCCGGATATACGTTCGTCAAGACTCGCAAGGCCTTCTTCCTGGTGGCGCCTGGCCTGGGCTTCTCCCAAGGCTCCAAGCAATTCGTCGGCTCGACCGACACTCACTACGGGTATGGTGTCTATGAGACCGCGAGTTACAGCTTCACGCCGGCGCTCAGCATCGAGCAGCGGGCCTTCTACTTCGGTGCCATTGATACCCGCGACTACTACGTCTACAACGGTTACGTCGGCCTCAAGGGTCAGGTCACTCCCGGCATCGCGATGACCTTGGGCTTTAATATTGTCCACGACAACCAAATGGCGCCCGGCATCGAGCGCACCGCCTATCAGATCATGTCGGGCACGCAGTTGAAGTTCTAACCGCTGGATCGTCGACGGTCGCGGCGGCCTCTTGGGCCGCCGCTTTTTTTCGCATGCCTCCGACTTCTGCTACTTCGTGGCTCCATTGCCCGCGACCGAATCCATCGGCGCTCATGCGTCTCTACGCCTTCCCCTACGCCGGTGGCGGTGCCTCTGTCTATTTTCCTTGGGCCGCTCCCCTGGGCCCCGAAATCGAGGTGTGGGCCGTGCGCCTTCCTGGCCGTGAAACCCGGCTGCGCGAGCCGGCATTCACCTCTTTTCCAGCTCTCCTCGCCGCCCTAGCCATGGAAGTCGCCCCCAAACTTCGCCCGCCCTACGCCTTCTTCGGGCACAGTCTCGGTGCGATCGTCGCCTTCGCCTTTGCTCGCGCCCTGCAACATCACCCCACGCCGGGGCCCTCCGCCTTGGTTGTATCGGGCGCGCGTTCCCCGGATCTGCCCAATTCCGCGCCTCTCATTGGCGACCTCCCCGACGCAGCTCTCATCGCTGAATTGCGTGATCGCTACAACGGCATCCCCCCCGCCGTGCTTGCCCACCCCGAACTGCTAGATCTGGTCTTGGGGGTGCTGCGTGCGGATATTCGACTCTACGAGAACTACCGCCACATCCCCGCGCCGCCCTTGTCCTGTCCATTAGCCGCGTTCGGAGGCGTTCAGGATCCCATTGTCTCGGTCGATGACCTCGCGCGGTGGCAGCCGAACACTACGGGAGCGTTTCAAGCGCAGGGCTTTGACGGCGATCACTTCTTCGTCCACCGCGACAGCGCTGCCGTCATTAACGCCATCAAGCGTTTCAGTCTCAGCTCCCTCTCCTAGCAGGCTGCTGAAAAACGCCCCGTTTTGATAGAGCTTGCCCCCTTTTTTGTGATTTTCGCTGTGAACTCAGGCGTCGCGGAGAGTTTCCGCGCCGCGAGCGGCGCGGCCCGCGGCGTTTTCGGGCCGAAGCGCGGTG
>CAIKHO010000082.1 GCA_903827245.1 uncultured Opitutia bacterium | reverse complement strand
GCTGGCGTCCCCACGGGGATTCGAACCCCGGTTCTCTCCGTGAAAGGGAGGCGTCCTGACCGGGCTAGACGATGGGGACTAACCGCGGAACTCGGCACGGTAGGGCGCACCGGGGCCCGGGCAAGGTGAAAATAAGAGTGAACATGGGGTCGAAAGTGAGGGCGCCCGGATGATGCAACACGGGCCGGCGGTCATTCATTTTCATATTTCCTTTCACTCTCACTACCACTTTCACTCTCCCTCTCCCCATGACTTACGCCGAAATCGCCGCTGCTCTGCCCAAGTCCGCCGTGACGTCCATCGACGGCCTGCCGTTCCCGCGCATCGCGTCGGGGAAGGTCCGCGAGATCTTCGACCTGGGCGACGCCCTCCTGCTCACCGCCACCGACCGGCTCTCCGCCTTCGATGTCATCCTGCCCGACGGCATCCCCGGCAAGGGCGCCATCCTCACCCAAATGAGCAACTGGTGGTTCACGCAGACCGCGGGTCTCATCCCCGGCCACCTCCTGCCCGACCAAGCCGGCGAATTCGCGCGCCGGGGCATCAAGGACCGCGACCTCCAGCTCCGCAGCATGATCGTGAAAAAACTCAAGCCCCTCACCATCGAGTGCGTCGTGCGCGGCTACCTGGTCGGCAGCGGTTGGAATTCGTATCAGAAAACGGGCGAGGTCTGCGGGATCAGGCTCCCGGCCGGCCTGCGCCAGGCCGACCGCCTGCCCGAACCGATCTTCACCCCCACCACCAAGGCCCCGAAGGGCGAGCACGACGCGCCGATCAACGATGCCCAGGGTGCCGCCGCCGTCGGGGCCGCGCTCTACGAAAAGGTCAAGGCCACCAGCCTCGCGCTCTACCGGCTTGGCCACGACCGCGCCAAGCAGGCCGGCATGATCCTGGCCGACACGAAATTCGAGTTCGGCACGGACGCCGCCGGCACGTTGTTCCTCATCGACGAGGTGCTGACACCCGATTCTTCGCGTTACTGGCCCGCGGACCAGTACGCGCCCAACCAGTCGCCCCCGAGCTACGACAAGCAATTCGTCCGCGATCACCTTCTCGCGCTGAAGTGGAACCAACAGCCCCCCGCGCCGAGGATCCCGGCAGAGGTGATTGCGCGCACGCAGGAGAAGTATCTGGCGGCGCTGAGGAATCTGCTGGGCGGGTGAGGCAAAGCACCAAATTCCATCCTCCAAGCTCCAGGGAAACTTCAACGACCTAATTTTCGAGAAGCCCTGCCGGCCGTTTAAAGCTTGGAGCTTCCACCGCAGCGGCGGAGCCACCTTCACCCGCCATTCGCCGCTACACGGCAGCTACTGCATCACTCCCGAGCGACGTTCCGGGAGCGCTTGGCCGGTCTGGGCGCGGTAGAGTTCACGGCGGAGCCAGTCCAGCGCGGCGTTCACGGCACGCAGCTTCACGGTGCCGCGTGGACCGGGGTAGCTGAGCTTCTTTGACCACACGCCGTGCGGCGCATGCAGCGCGATGTACATGGTGCCGACCGGATTGCCCCCTGCACCCTCCGCAGCGCCCGCCCCGGCAAAGCCGGTCACGGCCAGCGCATAATCCGCCCCCAGCGTCTCCGCGGCGCCCGTCGCCATCGCCACCGCACCTTCGGCGCTGACGGCGCCGTGCTGCAACAGCAGGCACTCGGGCACATCGAGAAGCTGCATCTTGGCGTCGTTGGAGCAGCAGACCACCCCGCCCGCGAAAAACTTGCACGCCCCGCCCACCGCGGTGAATGCATTCGCCAGCAGACCGCCGGTCGCGGTCTCGGCGACCGCCAGCTTCTTCTCCTGGGCGCGGAGAAGGTCGGCACAGACCTTCGCCATCGAGTCGTGCCCGTAACAGAGGAAGTCCTCGCCGAGCAGCCGCGCGCACTCGGCCGCGACGGACTCGATCTCGGCGTGGGAAAGCTTCCCGCTGGGGGAACTCAGGCGGCAGTCCACCTGCCCCTGGTGCGCGCAGAAGGCGATGCTGAGGGCGTCGCCATGGCGGTCGAAAATGGGCTGGAGCTTGGTCTCGAGCAGCGACTCGCCCACCCCGGCGCTGCGGATCTGCACATAGGCCTCGCGCTCGAGGAGGAGGCCGCGGGCCGCGAGCCGCGGAATGACCTGCTCGGTGAACATGGGCTGCAATTCATTGGGTGGCCCGGGCAGCATGCAGAGCACCTTGCCGCCCTGCTCGACCCAGAGGCCAGGCGCGGTGCCGTTGGCGTTCGGAATCACCTCGCCGCGCTCGAAGCGGTAGGCCTGCTTGAGGTTGTTGGCGGTGGGTGTGCGGCCGAACTGCACGAAGCGCTCGACAATGGCCTTCTCCGTGGCCGGATCGAACACGAGCTTCTGCCCGAGCACCGTGGCCAGCACCTCGCGCGTGCGGTCATCGCAGGTCGGGCCGAGTCCGCCGGTGGTGATGATGACATCCGCCGCGGCCCAGCTCTCCCGGAACTGCCGCTCGATGGCGTCAGCTTCGTCGGTGATGGTCACATTGCGCTGGAGCATGACGCCCCGGCGGCCGAGTTGCGCGCCGATGAAGGTGAGATGGCCATTGGCCGTCAGGCCCAGCAGCAATTCGTCGCCCAAGGTCAGTAATTCATAGCGGACGGGGCGGGAGACGGGCCGGGAGCTGGAGGAGGAGACCATACTGGCAGCCCGGAAAATAGGGTAATTCCGCCAAAATGCCAGCCGGCGCAGGAATATGCGAAAACGAAGACCAGAAGGCCCGAGGGCCGGAAACCCCGAGGATCAGAGGCACCGACCTCCGGCTTTCCGGACTTCCGATCCTCTTGCCTTCTGCCCTTGCGGACTTTTCAGGCGGGGCGTTTATCTACCGTCCGAGCCATGAGCAACCCCTCCACCCTCAAGGAACAGGTCCGGCGCCTGCCTGACCGTCCGGGGGTCTATCTCATGAAGGACCGGCTCGGACGCATCATCTACGTGGGGAAGGCCAAGAGCCTGAAACGGCGCGTCTCCTCGTATTTCCAGCCCTCACGGGCTTTCACCACCCGGCAGCAGCCGAAAATCCGCGCGCTGATCGAGATGATCGCCAGCTTCGACACGATCGAGGTGAAGTCCGAGCCCGAGGCCCTCCTGCTCGAGGGCAAGCTGATCAAGCAGTGGCGACCGCGGTACAACACGGACTTCACGGATGACAAGCGCTTCCTGCTCGTGCGGGTGGACCCGGCCGAGGAGATGCCGCGCTTCCGGCTGACGCGGGTGAAGAAGGACGACCGCTCGCGCTACTTCGGGCCGTTCGCGCACAGCGGGCTCCTGCGCAAGACACTCGCCCAGATGCGGCGGCAGTTCGGCATCCTGCTCAACGACACCACGCCGCGGAAACTGCCCGACGGCACGTGGCAGCTCTACGACGACGTGCGGCGGGAGCTCTACAGTTTCCCCGAAGCCGTCAGCACGGAGGACTACCGCCGCCGGGTGGACGAGGCCTGCGCGTTCCTCGAAGGCAAGTCCCGCGAGTGGCTGGAGACGCTGCGCGCCGAGATGACGGCCGCGGCGGCGAAGCAGGCCTTTGAAAAGGCGGCGGAGCTGCGCGATGTCGTGTTTGCCCTGGAGGAAACGCTCGCGAAGACCCGCCGGTTCGAACGCACCGATCCCACGCGGCCGGCCGGGAACGACGAGGCGCTCCGCGCCCTGCAGCAGGCGCTCGGCCTAGCCGGGCCGCCGAGCACCATGGAGTGCTTCGACATCTCGCACATCTCGGGGACGTTTGTCGTCGCGTCGATGGTGCACTTTGCGGACGGGCGGCCGGACAAGGACCATTACCGCCGCTTCCAGATCAAGAGCTTCATCGGCAACGATGATTTCCGCGCCATGGAGGAAGTCGTCGGTCGCCGCTACCGCCGGCTGGCGGAGGAGCGCAAGCCGTTCCCCGACCTGGTGGTGATCGACGGCGGCCGCGGCCAGGTGGGAGCGGCGCTGAAGGCCTTTGTCGGCCTCGAGTGCATGCCGCCCGCGATCATCGGCCTGGCGAAGAAGCATGAGACGATCATCTTTCCGGACGAGCGCGTTCCTTTGCGACTGCCGCTCGACCATCCCGGGCTGCAGCTCCTGCAGCGCCTGCGCGACGAGGCACACCGTTTCGCCAACACGTACAACGCCGACCTGCGCTCGAAAAAAATCCGCGAGAGCGTGCTCGACGACCTGCCGGGCCTCGGGGCGGTGCGCCGCGCCGCGCTGCTGGCTCATTTCTCCAGCATCGAGCAACTGCGCACCGCCGGCATCGAGGTCATCGCGGAGGTCCCCGGCTTCGGCCCGAAGCTCGCCGCGGAACTGCACGCGTTTTTACAGAGCCGGTAGGGCGGCGACTTCCACTTTCGCCGAGCCTGCGGCGGACAGGCCGCTCGCCGCCGGGAATTTCCTGGGGCCCGGCGCGGAACGGAGTGGCCCTACCGGGCACGAGGTCCGGAAGATCAGAAAGCCAGAAATTCGGCCCATCCAGCCCTCCAATTTTCCACCCTCGGTTTTCCCTCGGGTTGCCTCCGGTGAAGCTTCCGATCCGTTGCACAGGAGGAAGGCCGAGGCCGATCCGAGTGCCGGTTTATTTCTTCAGTCGCACGAAATAATCCACGGCGCGAGCAGGCAGCAGCCACTTGAGCAGGAGGAATAGCTTTGCATGGGCAGGGGCCGAGTAATGTGAACGAGGGTGCGCGGCCGTGAGCGCCCGTTCCACGAGCCGCGCGATGTCGTCGCCCGTGCCCGCGACCAGCCGCAGGCGTTCGTGGCCGCGCTGGTAACCCTCGAAATAGGGGGCGTACGGCCCGGCGTTTTCCATCGTTGCGGCCGAGGCCTGGTCGGCCGCCGCGATGAATTCGGTGCGGATGAACCCCGGCCGGATCAGCACCACATCGAGGCCGAAGACCTTCAACTCGCCCCGCAGCCCGTCGGTGATGGCCTCGAGGGCGTGCTTGGTGGAGTCGTAGACCGAGGACAACGGGCGCGCGATGCGACCGGCCACCGAGCCGATGTTGACGATGCGGCCCCGGGCCGGGCCGGGCGGCTGTTCCCGCATGACCGGGATGACGAGCTGGGTGAGCGCGATGAGGGAAAACAGGTTGGTCTCGAAATTCCGGCGGATGAGCTCGACCGGCACCCGCTCCACCGGGCCGCGCGTGCCGTAGCCGGCGTTGTTCACCAGCGCATCGATGCGTCCGAATTTTTCCCGCGCCGCCGCAACCAGCCTGAGCCGGTCGGTTTCAAGGGTCACGTCACCCGCGACTGCCAGCACGCGTGCGCCCGACGGATCGAGTTCACGGGCCAAGGCCTCCAGCCGCCCGGCCCGGCGGGCGGAAATAACCAACCGCGCCCCACCGCGGACCAACCGGCGCGCCGTGGCCTCGCCGAGGCCGGACGAAGCCCCGGTGATGATGACAACCTGATCCGCAAGCGAAGGCATGGGGGATACGGTGAGAAAGCCGGAAGGCCAGAAAGGCGAGAGGGCGGTGGATTCCGATCTTCTGGCTTTCCGGTCCTCTGGACTTCCGGCCTTCGGCCGCTCAAGGCAGCTCGTAGAGCTCGGCGAGGGCGGAACCCGTGGCGCCGTTGACCCCGTTCACTTGCACCGTGTAGAGGCCGGGCGGGAGCGTAACGATCACGGAAGAGTCCAGACCCCCGGTGGTGAGGGCAAACGCACCGGCGGTGAGCGCCACCGCCGCGATCGTCGCGGGGCTGGCCGCTGTCTGGCTCGCCACGATGGTGATGGGCGTGCCCCAGTCGTCGTTCTTGGCAATCAAGTTTCCCTGGTTGTCGTAAACCCCGACGACCGAGTCGCTCAAGGCATCCGTGACGCCGTAGGCGGCGAGACCAGGTCCCACCCCGCGCACCAGCAGGCGCTTGGAGGTGTTCCCGGCGACCACGAAGCCGGCGATGAGGGGATTGGCGCTGCCGGAGGAAGGACCGCGGGCGGACATGTTGCCGAACCGGGACGCCGTGGCGGACTGGCTGGTGTTCGCATCGTAGACCTCGGCCAAGGCGATGCCACCGGCCCCGCTGCCGTCCACCACCTGCATCGTGTAGGCGCCGGGCGGGAGGGTCGCGATCGCAGCGGTATCGGCGCTGCCCGCGGCAAACGGAAACGCGCCGACACTCGTGAACGCCGCCGACAGACCGCTGTTGCTGGCCCAGCCATCATTCTCCAGCAGCAAGGTGCCGCTGGCGTTGAAGAGCAGCAGGCGCGGAACGGGCAGCGGACCCGTGACCCCATAGGCGCTCAAGGTCGGGCCCACGCCCCGCAGCAGCACGGTCTTCGACTCGGTGCCGGAGATGACAAACCCAAGGAAGATCGGATGGCCGCTCGTCACGCTGGCACGGATGGAAACATTGACCATGTGGGGGACCGTGCCGCCGGAGCTCCCCGAGGATGCGCCGATGACGAGCGTGAGCGTGCCGGCACTCGTGCCGGCGCCATTGGTGGCGCTCAGCGCGACATTGAACGTGCCGGTCTGGGTCGGTGTGCCAGAGATGATACCTGTGAGCGCATTGATGCTCAGCCCCGCCGGAAGCCCCGTGGCGCTGAAACTTCCGGGCGAATTGCCGGCGGTGACCGCATAGAAGAACGACGAGCCCGTGCTGCCGCTGGCCGTGGCATTGGAGAAGAGCGGCCGCGGGAAAAATTTCCGCACCGACTCGACCAAGCCGGCCGAACTGTATTGCGAGGCCGGGAGTGAACCCCGGGCGCGCACGAAGAATGTCGCGTTCGTCGGCAGGGCCGCACCGGCCAGCTGCCAGTTGGCCGTGGTTCCGACCCGACCGGCCTGGCCGAGAGCGGTCCAGGTCTGGAGGTCGGTCGACAGCTCAAACGTCACCCAGGTGAGTTCGGGACCGTTGCCGCCGCGCGTCCAGGTCAGCGTCGTCTGGTCGCTGCCGAGGGTCACGGACTGCGTGGACGCCCCCGTGGCGGAAAGACGGCTGAAACGGTAGCGGGCCAGGCCGCCAACCCGGGCGAAGGCGCCGCCGACCACCGGCTTGCCATCGGACTGGAGGGTCAGCGCGTACACCACGTCGTCCGCCGACGGATCGAAGCTGGCGTCGAGCGAACCGTCCGCATTGACGCGCGCCAGGCGGTTGCGGGCGGCACCGGCCACATTGGTAAAGGCGCCACCGATCACGATCCGGCCATCCGCCTGCAAGGCGAGGGCATTGACCGCGCCATTGGCGTTGGGATTGAAGGAGCCGTCTACACTGCCACCGGAGGTAAGGCGGGCGACGCGATTGCGCACCGTGCCACCGATGCTCGTGAACGCGCCACCGACCACCACGCTGCCGTCGGCCTGGACAAGCAAGGCGGTGACGACATCGCTGGCATTGGGATTGAAGGAGCCGTCGACCGAACCATCGGTATTCAGCCGCGCCAGGCGGTTGCGGGCGGTGCCGCCGATGCTCGTGAACGCACCGCCGACCAGGATCCGGCCGTCGCTCTGCAAGGTCAGGGCGTTGACCTGGTCGCTGACGTTGGGATTGAAGGCGGTATCGAGCGACCCGTCGGCGTTGAAACGCGCGAGGCGGTTGCGGGCGGTTCCCGCGATGCTGGTGAACGCACCGCCGATAAGCAGGCGTCCGTCCGGCTGCACGACGATCGCATTGACCGGGCCGTTGGGATTGGGCTGGAAGGCGGCGTTGGCGTTGCCGTCCTCATTGAAGAGCACGAGGTTGCTGATCGCGGAGCCGCTGGCGTGGCTGAAGGTGCCGCCGGCCAGGATCACGCCGTAGGGCTGCAAGCCGCTGAAAATACCGCCGATGAGAATGCCCCCATCCGGGAGCAGGACCACGGCGTCGACCTCACTGTTCACGTTGGGATCGAAGGTGGCGTCGATCAGGCCGTTGCTGTTGAGCCGCGCCAGATTGTTGCGCGTCGTGCCGGCCACATTGGAAAAGGAGCCACCGACGAGAATCTGGTTGTTGGGCTGAAGGACGATACGGGTGACCTGGCCGTTGGCGCCCGGATTAAAGGCGGGGTCGTTGCCCCCGTTGGGCAGAACGCGGGCAATAAATTCGCGGGTCCAGCCACCGATGGTGGTAAAGAAGCCGCCGAGCAGGATGTTGCCGTCGGGCTGCACCACAATGGTGGCCACAACGCTGTTGGCATTCGGGTCGAAGCCGGTGTCGAGCGTGCCGTCGGAGTTCAGCCGGGCGACGCGATTGCGCGTCACAGCGGCGGACGAGATGATCGTGGTGTTCGACTGGACCGCGGTGAACGAGCCGCCGATCAGGATCTTGCCGTCGGCCTGCACCGCCAGGGCGAGGACCACGTCATTGGTCGCGGGATAAAAATTGCCGTCGACGGTGCCGTCCGTGTTCAGCAGGGCCAGCCGGGAGCGCGCGATCACCGTGGCCGACCCGTTGGGGTCGAAGGAGGTGAATCCGCCCGCCACCAGGATCCGGCCGTCGGGCCGCAGCACGAGCGCGTTCACGACGTCGTTGGTATTCGGGTCGTAGGTCGTGTCGATCGTGCCATCGGAGTTCAGCCGGACAATGTTGTTGCGCACGGTGGTACCCACGGCGGCGAAGGAACCGCCGACGACAATCTTGCCGTCCGCCTGCACGACGATGGCATTCACCCGGCCGCTGGGCGACGGGTTGAAGCCGGTGTCGAGAGTTCCATCCGGCTTGAAGCGGACCAGGTTGCTGCTGGTCGCACCCGACAGGTTCGTGAAGGAACCGCCGAGCAAAACGCTGCCGTCGGCCTGCGTCGCGACAGCCGAGACCTGGCCGACCAGCTGGGCATTGGAGCTGGGAATGAAGGCCGTGCGCGGGAGCCCGTTGCTGTTGAGCCAGGCGAAGGTGTTGCCCTGCGTGACGATGGCGCCCTTGTTGGTCTGAACCCCGATCGCGGTGACCGGGCCGTCCACGGCCGGGGCAAAGGAGGTGTCCAGCGACCCGTCGGAGTTGAAACGGACGAAGTTGCCGCTCGAGGCGCCGCCCAAGTTGGCAAAACTTCCGCCCAGCAGAATCTTGCCATCAGTCTGGACGGCCAGGGCCTTGACCACGGTGCCCGATAGATTGCTGCTGATGGACGGATCGAATGTGGCATCAAGCGTGCCGTCGGTGTTGACCCGGGCCAAGTGGTTGCGCGGGTTGACGACCGATGTGCTGAGCGACACCAGCGAGGTGAAGGCGCCGCCGAGGAGGACGCGGCCGTCCGCCTGCACCAGCATGGCGTTGACCGCCGCACCCGGCAGGGCGTCGAACGCGGTGTCGATGGTGCCGTCGGTATTCACCCGCGCGAGGTAGCTGCGATTGATCGCGGTGGTGGAGCCATTCGGCTGCAGGGCGGAGAAAATGCCGCCGATCAAGACCTTGCCGTCCGCCTGCAGGGCGAGGTCGCGGACCTCGTTGTTGGCGCTCGGATCGTAGGTCGGATCAACCGTGCCGTCCGCGTTCAAGCGGGCGATGTGGTTGCGTGTAATAGCGTTGGCCGTGGCCGCGCCGTTCGGCTGGAACGTCGTGAAGATGCCGCCCACCACGATTTTGCCGTCGGCCTGGACCACGAACGACTCGATCCGGTTGTTGGGCCCGGGGCTGAACGTGGTGTCGGCCAGGCCGGTGGTGCTGAGTCGCACGATGTAACTCTGGGTGGTGGAATAACCGCCCCCGCCGACCCTCAGCGCGATGAAGTTACCGGCTACGAGGATGCGACCGTCGGAGAGGATCTTCAATCCGAGGACATTGCCGTTGAAGAACACGGCGAAGGTGGTGTCGAGCGTGCCGTCGGTGTTAAGGCGCGCCAGGGTGCTGGTGGCGTAGACCGTGGTGGAGCCGTTGGGCTGCAGGCCCGCGAAGTTGCCGCCGATGATGACCTTGCCATCGGACTGGATCGCAATGGCCGTGACCACGTCGTTGGCATTGGGATCAAAGACCTGGTCGAGACTGCCGTCGGCGTTGAGCCGGGCAACGTTATTGCGCGTCACGCCGCCCACGCTCGTGAACTGGCCGCCGATGACGATCTTGCCGTCGGACTGGATCGCAATCGCGCTGACGATGCCGTTGACGTTGGGATCGAAGGTGCCGTCGAGGGAGCCGTCAGCGTTGCTGCGGGCGATGCCGTTGCGCGCCACGCCGGCGACGCTGGAAAAGGAACCGCCGAACACGATCCTGCCGTCGGGCTGGCTGGCCATCGCGCTCACGCGGCCGGCCGTGCTGGGGTCGAAGCTGACATCCGGGGTGCCATCACTGTTCAACCGCGCGAGATGGTTGCGGATGGCCGCCGACGACTTCAGGGGCTTCACTTGGGAGAAATTGCCGCCGATGATGATCCGGCCATCGGCTTGTACGGCAAACGCGTTGACCACCTGGTTGGCGCCGGCGTCAAAGAACTGGTCCAGCAATCCGGACGAGCCGACCCGGACACAGTAGCTGAGGCTGTTGCCACCGACGGTGACGAACACACCGCCGAGGAGGATCCCGCCGTCGTCCTGGACGGCGATCGCAGTGACGTTGGAGCCCAAATTTGCGTCGAAACTGGTGTCCACCGTGCCGTCGATGTTCAGGCGGGCGGCCCGGTTGCGCGTGATCGCGGAAACCGCGCCATTGGGCGCGAACCCGGTGAAAAAGCCGCCGAGCAAAATCGAGCCATCCGGCTGCGTCGTGATCACGCTGACGGTCGCATTGGCGTTCGGGTCGAAGGTGGTGTCGAGCGAGCCATCCGCATTGAACCGGGCAATGTGATTGCGGGCCGTCGCCACGGACGCGCCTTTGGGCTGCAGCGTGGTGAACGCGCCGCCGATGAGAATCCGGCCGTCATACTGCACGCTCAGTGCGAAGACGGTGCTGTTGGCATTCGGGTCGAAGGTGGTGTCGAGCGAGCCGTCCGCATTGAACCGGGCCGCGCGATTGCGCAGGGTCGCGGTGGCCGAGCCGGCGGGAATCACCGCCGTGAACGCACCGCCGACCAGAATCTTGCCATCGGACTGGATCGCCAGCGCATTGACCACCGGGGAAGAAGGGGAGCCGGAGTTGGCGAAGGTGAGATTGATCGAGCTGTCGAGCGAGCCATCGGCATTAAGCCGGGCCAGGCCGTTGCGCGACGCCCCGCCGACCGAGGTGAACACGCCGCCGATCACGATCTTGCCGTCCGCCTGCACCGCCACCGCGTTGACCTGGCTGTTGACGTTTGGATTGAAGGTGGAATCGAGGGTGCCGTCGGGATTGACGCGGGCCAGGTTGTTGCGGGTGACGGGCGTGCCCGCGCCGTTGGGCTGAAGCGACGTGAAATTCCCGCCCACCAAGATCTTACCATCGGTCTGGATCGCCAGCGCATACACGATGCCGTTGACGTTCGGGTCAAACCCGTCGGCCGAGGAAGGGGTGTTGCTTTGAGCCACCAGCGCCAGGGGCGCCATGCCGAGAAGGGCCAAACGGGCAAAAGCGGGCCGCCGCAGGACCGAACTAAGAAGCGAAACAATTGACATGGTTAGAAGCTGGTTGGAGGAAACCCGGACAGAGCGCAAGCAGGCACAATCGGCCGGCCATTATAATCGTTATCCCGTCCGGCCGGACGGAAGGGTGTGGGAGCCGTCCGCGGCATGAAAATCACCCATCCGGGCAATGGCGCAAAGGCTTAAATTCGGGGATTCGGCGGTGACCAAGGTGGCACTCTTAGAGTGCGCCGCCTTCCGCAGGTTCCGGGAAAATCCAGAGGGGTTGTCGGGCGCAAAGTCCGCCCGGTCCAACGCGCCGCCGGCCGCCGCCCGGAAAGGCATTTCATGGCAAATTTTGCATCGAGGACTTGCGCCACGAGCGATGAAACTCCACGTTGGGCGGCCATGAAATCCCGCCCCCTCCTCACCCTCAGCGCCCTCTTCGCCATGTTGTTCTCCTTCGCCAAGGCCGATCCCATCAAGGTCGGCGACAAGGCCCCCGAGGTCACGGGCGTCACCGAAACCGGCGCCAAGCTCAGCCTCGCCGACGTCTACAAGAAACAACCCTACACACTGGTTTATTTCTACCCGAAGGCCGACACTCCGGGTTGCACCGCGCAGGGCTGCTCCCTCCGCGACTCGTATGAGGAGCTGACCAAGAAAGGCATGGCCGTCATCGGCGTCAGCGTCGACGGCATCGAGGCGCAAAAGGCGTTCAAGGACAAATACCACCTGCCCTTCACGCTTATCGCCGACACCGACAAGACCGTGATCAATGCCTTCGGCGTGCCGGCCGCCGTGGTGGCTCACCGCTCCGCCTACCTGATCAAGGACGGCAAGATCATCTACACGGATTACAAGGGCACCACCAAGACGCAGGCCGAGGAGATCCTCAAGGTCCTCGCCGAGCAAAAGAGCTGAGCCCCGCGGGATCATCCCGCATTCTTTCTTGAACGCCGCCCGGCCCCGGGCGGCGTTTTTATTTCCCCGGAGAGATCGCCGAAGCGCGAAAAAGCGGAAATACCGGGACGCCTCGCCTCGGGCTCCGGAAATTCCATGCTTCCGCCCCTCCGCGTTTCCGCGATTTCCTTCCGTTACAGTTCGTCGTCCCGCGCTCCGGGCAACGCCGGGGCGTGGGGATCGAGGCGTTTCCGCGCAATCCAGTCCGCCCTTTCCCCCTCGTTCTCCGGCGGCCAGGGCGCCGCCACCAGGTCGATCACGTGCAAGCCACCGTCGATCCCGCGCACGAAGTTGCGGGCATGCAGGTCGGCCACCAAGAAGGGCTGCGCTTCCCTGCCCCGCCCCAGGAAAAAAAGCCGCGGGTGGTCGCGATTGGCCCGGAGGAAGCGCGAGGGAATCTCGATCAGGCCCGCCGGCAGCAAGCGCGACATGTCGTCGCCCTGCGGCAGCGGTTCACCGGGCACCTGCTTCGCCACAAGGATGCCCTCGGGCGTCACTGCCACCACTTCCGTGGCCATGCCGCCAAGGGCATGGATGAGCAGCAGTTTTTCCAGCAGCGCCCGATAATCCCCCAGCTCGGCCTCGGCCAGCAGCTGCGTCTCGTCGCCCCGCCGGAAACCGAACGCGCTGCCGATGCGCTTGCCCTCGCGCGGGAGGTAAAACTTGTAGATGGACCCGTCCTCCGGCGACTCGAAGGCCCAGGCCTCCACCCCGCCGCCGATGCGCCGCAGGCGCGGGTTCGCCTCCTCCAGCGAATTCTCCGCCGCGGCCGGGAACCCGAAGTCGTCCAGCAGCCGCAGCGGAAGGCAGGACCGCAGGGCGCGGATCGCGTCGCCCAGCGCCGGCCACGGGCCGCCCGCGGACTCCAGCAGGCTTACTTCGTCCCCGGCGAGGAGGACGAGATCACGGTCCGAATCTGCGCGGAGACCGCATTCGGCTGCTGCCGCGCCAAGGCGAGCGAGCGCCGCCAGTCGTCGCTCGTGATCGTCTTGAAGAGCGTCTCGCTCGGCTGCACCCGGGAGGCGCTGTCCGCCAAGTCGGGTCGGCTGGCCGGTGAAGGGGTCTTGCATGACGGGTCCTGGGACATGCCTGCAACGTCAGCGCCGGCGCGTGGATTGGCAAAGGGTTTTTGCCCACATTTTGTTCGCAAGAATCGGACCGGCCAGCCGCCCCGGCGGCGGCAGCCCCATCCTCCATCAGGACGCGGCCTTCTCGGCGGCGGCCGGAGGCGGCGTCTTCGACACCAGCACCTTGTCCACCCGGCGGCGGTCCATGTCGATCACCTCAAAGCGCCATCCCGCCCAGTCGAAGTGGTCGCCCGCCATCGGGATGCGGCCGAATTGCGTCACCACGTAGCCGCCGAGCGTCTGGAAGTCCGCCTCGTCCTCGTGCGGGAGGTCCGCGCTGAGGCCGAGGAGCGACTTCAAATCGCTGGTCGATAGCGTCGCGTCGATCAGCCACGAGCCGTCGTCGCGGCGCTTGGCCTCGGGCTGGTTGCGCTGTCCCGGCTCGGGCAGGTCGCCGACGATCGCCTCCATCACGTCGATCAGCGTCACCAGCCCCTGCACCGCGCCGAACTCGTCGGTCACGACCGCGATGTGCTTGGCGGATTTCTTGAACTGCTCGAGGAGCTGGATCGCGTTGAACTTCTCCGGGACCACCAGCGGCGGCACCAGCAGGTTCTTCAGTGTGGTCGGCAGCCCGATGGCCGAGTGCGCCCAGAGCGCCTTCACCGCGACCATGCCGACCACCTGGTCGCGGTTCGACTGGTAGACCGGGAAATAGGAGTGGCCGCTCGTGACAATCTTGCGCCAGTTGACCTCGTCGGAGTCGTCGAGGTTCAGGAACACGATCTTGGGCCGGGGCGTCATCAGCGCCGTCACCGCCAGCTGGTCCAGCGCAAGCACACCCTCGACCATCTGCTGCTCGGCGCGCTGGAACACGCCCGCATGCAGGCCCTGCTCGATCAGTGCGCGCACCTCATCCTCCCCCACGCTCTCCGCCACCGGGCGCGTGCGGAGGCGGATCAGTTTCACGAGTGCCTCGGTGCCAAGCTCGAATCCCCGCAGCAGGGGCGCCGCCAGCCACGCCAGGCCGCGCATCGTCCCGGCCAGCAGCGCGGCGGTCTTCTCCGGGTGCGCCAGGCCGATGCGCTTCGGCACGAGCTCGCCGAAGAGCAGCATGAAGAAGGTCAGGCCAAGCGTGACGGCCACGACCGCCATCCAGCCCGCGTGGGGCGCCAGCACCGGAAATTGTCCCAGCCATTCGGAAAATTGCGACGCGAGGCCGGCCCCGGCGAGAACGCCCGCGATCATGCTGCTCAGGGTGAGCCAGAACTCCACCAGCGCGAGGAACCGTGCCGGCTGGTCCGCCAGCGCCAGGGCCTGGGCGGCGCCGACATCGCCGGCAGCCGCGAGCTCGCGGAGCCGGGCCTTGCGCGCGGACACGATCGCCGTCTCCGCCATGGCGAGCAGGCCGTTCGCCAGCACCAGAAGGGCCAGGATCAGGAGTTCGACGGAGACACTTAGCATGGCACGAGCACGCAGGCTACCCCACCGCCGCGTCGAGGCAACGTTTCTATGGCCACAGGATCCATTGCCGCTCCACCAAGCTTGGCCAGCCCCATCCCGCACAGCGTCCCAACCCAAACTCCTCCCGCCCGTACCGCAACCGCCCAACCGTAGTGTCAACTAATAGTTGACACTACGGTTGGGCTTGGGCGTTGAGCACAGGGGCGCAGGGAGCAATCAGCTGTCTCAGGCGCCGAGTCGGGCGAGGCGTGCGGCCACGTCGGCCTGCAGGCGGGCGATATGGGCCAGGGTGAAGTCGCGCACGGACAGGGTTTCGTCCACCACGAGCGGAGTGAGGTCGATCGCCCACGTCACGGCCGTAAGGCGGTCCGTAGCGTGCGACGCGTGAAACGTGGCGTGGGCCGCACGGCGGCCGAGCGCGGCGAGGTCGTAGCGTTTACCACCGCTGATCTGGGAGTCGAAGACCTTCAGGAGGGCCGCGGCCAGGCCGGGATTCTGCCCGGCATCGAGCGCGACCTTGTCGGCATCGACCAGCCAGTCGAGGTCGCGCCAGACCTCGCAGCCCAGCACGCTCGCGGGGCGCCGCTCCCGCGGCAGCGCACGCAGGGCCGCCAAGCAGCGCAGGACCAGGGCCACATGGGTATCGTGCTTGTCGGCGGGATTGTGCAGGTAAACGACCCCCGGCCGGCAACCGCCGAAAATCGCCGCGAGATCGGCCTGCACGCCCGGAGACCCGGGCGTCTTCACCTCGGAGCTGGGATGCGCGAGCTGGAGCTGCAGGTTGTATTTTCCCAGCGCGGCGGCCTGGCGCTGCTCCTCGCGGCGCACCGCCTGCATCTCCCCGTCGCTCATGGCCGCGTAGCGTCCCGTCCGCGGCGAGCCGGCCCCGTCGGTCACGACCACGCCGGTGAAAAACCTGTCGGCTTTCCCGAAGCACTCCGCAATGCCCGCCTGCGCCATGATCTCGATGTCATCCTGGTGCGCCCCGACGCAGAGGTGCGTGGTGCGCGCCAGCGCGAGGCCGGGCGGGGTGCCGTCGGGCGCAAAAACATCAGAGGCGGGGCGGGAGAACTTCATCGGGGCATTCAATCCGGTTTGGTCGCAAAAAGGCACAAAAAATTCCCATGCTTCGGCCGCGAAACGCGGTTTTACCCGTGGCGGGATGGAATCAGTCTCAGATAGATTGCGGAGGTTTTAAAAAATTGTTTCAGGAGCGGGATCACCGATCCGCCCATCCTCGGTTTCCCTCGGATCGGCTCCCGTAAAATCCTCCGATCCGAACCATTCTCACAGGAGGCGAACCGGGGCCGATCCGAGCGACTGAACGCTGGAATTGCCTTTGTGCCGGAGGGGTATTTCCAACCGCCGGGAATTTTGTGCCTTTTCGTGGCCAAACTCTGCTTCAGAAAAGCTTCCCGGGATAAACCCCCGCCTGCACCAGCGCGGCCAGCGCCGCCTGCACGCGGGGCTTGTCCTCGCGGTACGTCACACCGAACCATGTGCTGTTCACCGGAAGGACCCTGACCGCCGCCTCGCCGCGCACGATCATCGCGGACACAGCCGCCGGCAGATAGAACTCCGCCTTCACGTCACCGCCCCGTGCCGCGAGAAATTCGCGGAACTGCGCGTCGAGCCCGGCGAAAAGTGCGGGCGTGAAGCCCCAGCAGTTCATCGAGACGGTCTCGTCGCCGGAATATTTTTTCCCCGGGCCGACCTCCGCCGGCAGGATGCCGGTTTGCTCGACGATCGACTGCAGCCAGCCGTCCGCCCCGGCCGTGCACACGCCCCGCGCCACGGCGCCGTGCTCGGAAAGCGTCTGCGCGAGACGGAAACCGGCCATGCAAAACTGTGCGCCGGCACCGGGCGGCGGGGTTTCGCGCAGGAATCCGGCGAGCCGCTGGAACGCGTCCGCCCCGTAGAAATCGTCGGCGTTGATGACGGCGAACGGCGCCCGTACCACCTCGCGCGCACACCAGACGGCATGGCCCGTGCCCCATGGTTTCTCGCGGCCGGGCGGCGGGGTGGAGCCGGCCGGCAGGGCTTCGAGCGACTGGAAGACGTAGTCGACTTCGACCCGCCCGGCATAGCGGGCGCCGATCTTCTCGCGAAACATGGCCTCGAACTCGCGCCGGATCACAAACGCCACGCGGCCGAAACCGGCGCGCAACGCGTCGTACACCGCGTAGTCCAGCACTGTCTCGCCCGACGGGCCAACCGGGTCGATCTGCTTCAGTCCGCCATAGCGCGAACCCATGCCGGCGGCGAGGACGAGGAGCGTGGGAGCCATGCAGTTCAAAGCAGAATGGCCGGCCCGCTACGGCGCAAGGCGCGAGACTGCGGGAGCGCTGATAATTTCGCGCGGAGGCGCAGGGACGCAGTGAAGGATCGAGAAGGCCCCGATGGTCGGAAATCAGGCCTTCAGGTTTTCCGGTCTTCCGGGCATCTGCGCTTCGGTTTCGATCTCAGCGTCCCTGCGCCTCTGCGCGAAACTCCTCTTAAGAGGTGACCTATCCGGCAACGAGGCGAAGATCCATCGGGGTAACCATTTGACGGTCCATCCGTTTACTCCCAATAGAAATCCCTCCCGCCCCTCGGGCCCAACCCCGCGTTCCATGTCTTCACTTCTGCTTCCCCGCTTCCGTCATCTCCTGGCCATCGCCACATGCGCTGGTCTTCCCCTGATCGCCGCATCGGCTTCGGCACAGCCCTTGGCCAACCCGATAACGACCAAGGATCAGGATGATGTGACCTACATCGCCTACACCAGCCACATGAGTAGGAGCAATTTCAACGTCCGCACCTTCGGCGCCGCCGGCGACGGCACGACGCTCGACACCGCCGCGATCAACAAGGCCATCGACGCCGCGGCCGCCGCAGGCGGCGGCACAGTTTATTTTCCCGCCGGCACGTACGCCAGCTACTCGATCCACCTTAAGAGCAACATCAGCCTCTATCTCGAGCAGGGCGCCACGCTGCTCGCCGCCGACGCACCGCCCGAGGGCACACCAGGTGGCTACGACGAGCCCGAGCCAAACCAATGGGACAAGTACCAGGACTTCGGCCATACCCACTGGCACAACAGCCTGATCTGGGGCGAAAACCTCGAGAACATCTCCATCCTCGGACCGGGCCGGATCTTCGGTCGGGGCCTGAGCCGCGGAGGCGGCCGCAAGGATCCGCTGCCGGGCGAGCCGCGCCCGGTCGTGACGCCGCCTGTCAATGTCGCCGCCCGGGCCCCCGGGGCCGGTGGCACCGGCGGGGCGGTCAGCCCGGCCACTCCCTTCGGCTACCCCAACGCGCGCGATTCCCTGCCGGCTGGCGTCGGCAACAAGTCCATCGCGTTGAAAAACTGCCGCAATGTCATCTTCCGTGACTTCACCATCTTCCACGGCGGCCATTTCGCCATCCTCGCCACCGCGGTCGACAACTGGACCTGCGACAACCTCAAGATCGACACCAACCGCGACGGCATCGACTTCGACTGCTGCCAGAACGTCCGCGTCGCCAACTGCACCGTCAATTCCCCCAACGACGACGGCATCTGCCCGAAGAGCAGCTTCGGCCTCGGCTACAACCGTCCCACCGAGAATGTCACCATCACCAACTGCCAGGTCAGCGGCTTCGACGAGGGCACGCTGCTCGACGGCACCCGGAAACGCAGCGGCCGGCCCGGCGGCCCCACCGGCCGCATCAAGTGCGGCACCGAGGGCAACGGCGGCTTCCACAACCTCACCATCTCGAACTGCGTGTTCGAGTACTGCCGCGGCCTCGCCCTTGAGGAAGTGGACGGCGGCCTGCTCGAGGACGTCACCGTGTCCAACCTCACCATGCGCGACATCGTAAACGCGCCGATCTTCATCCGCCTCGGCGCCCGCCTCCGCGGCCCCGACCCAATCACCGTCGGCGCGGCCCGCCGCATCAAGATCGACAATGTGATCGCGCACAACGTCTCCAGCCAGAGCGGCGTGCTCATCGTCGGCCTGGCCGGCCATGCCATTGAGGATGTCGCACTGAGCCACATCCTCATTGAATTCGAGGGCGGCGGCACGGCCGAGCAGGCCGCGCGCGAGATCCCCGACTTTGCAGAGGAATATCCCGAGCCCTCCCGCTTCGGCACCATCCCCTCCTACGGCCTTTTTGCGCAGCACGTGAAGGGTCTCGCCCTGGACCACGTCGAGTTGCGCTACGCGAAGGGCGACCTGCGCCCGACGGTCATTCTCAACGACGTCGCCGGCGCCGATTTCGACCACGTGAAATTCCAGCACGCGGCCGGCACGCCCACCTTCGTACTGAAAGGCGTCGAGGGCTTCGACCTGCGCGCCGGCGCCGGTCTGCCCGATGCCCACCGCGACGCGCGCATTGACAGCGACAAGCTCTGATCCGGGAGGAGGCTGATCGCGGAAACGCGGTGGGGCGGAAAGACCGGAAATCCAGCCGTGCCTCCTTTTACATTTGCCGTGGGTGGAGCGCGTTGGCTCAACGCGCTGAAACGCTCCGCCCCACTTGCTCGTCAACGGAGCCACACCCCTTCGGTAGGCTAAGCCGCGATCATACAGTTGAACGTAGGGGCGTTCAGTTTCGCGTGATTCATAGGCGAATTCATCCGTTACTGCATGGGCTCCGGCTCGGGGCGGGCAATGCGTTGGGCCAATGCGTTCCATCATCAAAAGCAGCCGCGGCAGGAATTTCACTCGGGATTTCGCGCTTCCGCGTTTCCGCGATCAAAGAGGATTGGCGGACGGGCACCGATCCGTCAGCCTTCAGCCAACCGGGTTCTCCGGCGCGCATCTTTTACCCCATGAAATTCCGCACATTCGTCGTCTTCCTCAGCCTCGTCCTGCCAGGCCGCCTGGCGCTCCCCGCCGCTTTCGCGGCCGATGCGCCCGTCCCCTCCGCCGGTCCCGCTGCGGCTGCCGCCCCGGCAGCGCCGGCCGCGATACCCTCCGTCGGGTTTCGCAACAAGGACCGCTGGTGCGTCATCGGTGACAGCATCACGCACAGCGGCACGTACCATGAGTGGATCGAGCTCTATTATCTCACCCGCCTGCCCGGCGCCGCGATCGATGTCTTCAACTGCGGCATCTCGGGCGACCGGGCCGCCGGCGGCCTGCAGCGGCTCAATTGGGATATCCTTTCCAAGCAGCCCACCGTGGCCTCGATCATGTTCGGCATGAATGACGTCGAGCGGGATCTCTACAAGGATGTCCCCGCCACGCCCGAGGTCCTGGAAAAGCGCCGGGCTGCGCTCGCCAGCTACCAGCAGAACCAGCGCGACCTGGTCGCCGCGCTGCAGAAGGCCGGGGTGCGCGTGATCCTCATCACGCCGTCGATCTTCGACCAGACCGCCGAGATGGCGGCGCCGAAGCAGACGGGCGTGAACGACGCGCTCGGCGAATGCGCGGCCTTCGTGCAAAAGCTCGGCGCCGAGACCGGTTGCGCCGTGATCGATTTCTACGGGCCGATGAACCGCTTCACACAGGCGCGGCAGGCCAAGGACCCGAAGTTCACCATGGTCGGGCCCGACCGCATTCATCCCGGCCCGGCCGGCCATCTCGCGCTCGCCTACCTTTTCCTGCAGGCGCAAGGGGCGTCCGCCGACGTGGCCCGCCTGTCGATCGACGCCGGCACCGCCAAGGTGGTGTCCGCCGTCCGCAGCACCGCCAGCAACGTGCGGGCCCAGGGTCCCGGTCTCGCGTTCACCTGGTCGGAGCGGGCCCTGCCATTTCCCATCGACCCCGATTGTCTCCCGGCGCTCGACTGGGTGCCGGTGAATGCACAGCTGAACCAGGAGGTACTGCAGATCGCGAAGCTCAAGCCCGGCCGCTATGTGCTCAGCATCGACGGCGTGGAGATCAAGACCTACACCGCCGACGAGCTCGCCAGCGGCGTGAACCTCGCGGAGGAGACCAAGACCCCGGAGTACCAGCAGGCGATCGAGGTCCTGCACCTGATGAATCAGCGCACCAAGCTCGTCTCCACCATGCTGCGCAGCCTGGCGCACGTCGAACACCAGTCCGCCCCCGATCTCGCGCACCCCATCACGCTCGAGCAAATGAAGCCGTATCTGGAAAGGCGCTTGGAGCGTTTCAAGATCAACCCGCCCGCCGCCAGCACGCTCCGGGAAGTCGAACGCTACGGCACCATCAAGATTCACGAGGCCGAGTCGGTCGCCGAGTCGACCCGTCTGGTCGAGCAGGCCCGCCGCGTCGCCACGCCCAGGCCGCACGAGTTCGCGCTGATGCCGGCGGCGAATTGAGGTGGATCGAGTCGAGAGACGGGAGTCCAGAGTCAAGAGCAGGAAAGTCCTTCAGCCAGCGATCCATCCGATCGTTTGTCGGCCTTGATCCTCCCGACTCTTGACCCTGGTCTCTCGATTCAGGCTTTTCGACCCCCAACCTCACGCGCTCCTGCGAGCGAGCAGCGTCAGCCGCGGCCACCACCAGACGATGCGGCCGTCCTCCTCGCCCAGTTTCAGGGCGGCACGAACCCTCGGCGGCACCGTGCGCACCGCCGCGAGGACTTTCTTGCGATTTTCAGGTGGGGTGTCCGCGGTCTCGAAATACCACTGGAGGTCGGGCTGTTTCAGTGGATTCAATTCCGACCGCTCGACCCCTAGGCCGCGGGCCCGAACGAGCGTTTCCCAAGCAGCGCGGGAGAGGAAACGCCCGTGACTCGGGTCGCGCCACTTCTCAACCTCGTGCAGCCACGCCTCGGTGGCGGGATCGTCGTCGGGCACGCTGCCGTCGATCAGCAGGAAACGTCCGCCGGGCTTGAGCACCCTCGCGACCTCGCCGACAAATTTCTCCGGCGAGCTGAAATGATGCGGGGCCACGCGCGCAGCCACGAGGTCGAACGACCCGTCGCCGAATGGCATGGTCTCGGCGGGAAATAGTTTTGTTTCCAGCGACCGGCCCGCCTCCTCCACCAGCCGGCGGGCGTTTTCCAGCATGCGCGGAGCGATGTCGCCGGCCGTCACCCGCCAGCCAAGCCGGGCGAGGCACAGTGCCGTGTGACCTCCGCCCGTGGCGACGTCGAGTGCGGTCCCGCCCGGCGGAACCGGGACGCCCTGCAACGCGGCCGCGACATCCTGCGTGTCCGCCAGGATGTGGGACTTGCCGTAGCGGTCGCTCTGGCGGTCAAACTGCGCCGCCGAGGCGGCCTGCGTCCGGTCGAGGGCGGGGGTGGTCGAGGAATCCGCCGTCGCCAAGGCTATGGCGGACACGCGGGGGCGGCTGGTGAAGGAATCGCCGTTTTTCATTCATCCAGCTTATCGCGAGCGGGCTGATCGCGGAAATACTCTTTTAGGCATCATTGATGCCGGACTTGAATCAATGCAGCCGGCAACGGAATGATTTCGCGCAGAGGCGCACCTTGCGTGCGCCCTCCGGACCGGGCGTCGTCAAGCGACGCCCCTACGACGAGCACCGACGACTCACTTTACCGCGGCCCAGACGCGCTGGACATCGTCGTGGTCCTCGAGCGCCTGGAGAAACTCGCCGACCTCGGCGCGCGCCGTGTCATCCAGCTCGGGGAAGGTTTTCGCGATGTAGCCGAGCTCGCTCGTGACCACGGACCAGCCGTGCTGCTTGAGCCAGGTCGAGACGGCGTGCACGGCGGTGCGCTCGGTGACGAAACGCGCGCCGGCGTGGCCCTCGGGGATGTCGTCATTCTGCAGGTGCGTGAGCGCCTCGAAGTCGTTCGCACCCGCCTCGATGGCCGTCGCCTCCAGGTCCGCGGTGGCGTCCGGGTGGTGCGCCTCGACGAGGCCGACGTGCTCGAAGAGGAATTTGTTGCTGCCGGCGCCGCCGAGATGGCCCTTCTTGAAGAGCACGCGCATCTCGGGCGCGGTGCGCTGGTGATTGTCGGTGTACACCTCGACGATCACGGGCACCTTGTGGGGCGCGTAGCCCTCGAAGACCACGTGCTCGAGCGCGGCCTTGTCCCCGCCGGTGCCGGCGCCCTTGGCGATGGCGCGCTCGATGGCGTCGCGCGTCACGCTCGCCTTGCGGGCCTTTTCCAGCACGGCGAAGAGCCGGGCGTTGCCGGCCGGGTCGCCCCCGCCGAGTTTGGCGGCGACGGTGATTTCCTTGACGATTTTGCCGACCGTCTGGCCCTTCTTCAGGTTGACGATCGCGCGTTTGGCGTGGAGCCATTGACGTCCCATAAGACGGCCCAGTGTGCCGCCGCCCGCGGCGCGGGCAATGCCGAAGACGGCCCCGGCGGTCGCCGGGGCCGAGGGGCAAGGACGGGGGGGCGAGTGGCGCGAATTACTGAAAATTGCCTGAAGAGGTGACGAATGCCGGGGCGCGCAGCGCTTCAGCCCGCGTCTGCCGGCACTCGGGAGTGCGGGCTAAAGCACGGCACTACTTCACGTCATTGCCAGCTATACTCCGGGTAATTTTCGATAACCAGCGACTCGGCTCACTTGGTCCGGCCGAAACCGAAACGCTCCGTGACGAGGAGGATGCCCGCGGCCAAGGCGAGCGCGCCCAGGATCCACGTGGGAATCGTGAGCCCGACGAGGATATTCAGGCCGAAAACGATCAGGAAGATTGCAAGAATGAGATGTGCCATGACGGGGTTGGGTTGAGGACTTTTTCGGTGTCCAAGGGAAAAAACGCCGAAAGATAATCTGGAGTTTGCCCGGCATGGACCGGCGCGCGGAGGCGCGGTTCGGTTCAAATTCGCTGGGTCACCATCAGGACGACCAGAATGACCAGACAGAGGCCCAAGCCACCGCTCGGGCCGTAGCCCCAGCTCCGGCTGTGCGGCCAAGTGGGCAGCGCGCCGAGCACGAACAAGATGAGCAGCACCAGCAAAATGGTTCCTAGCATGGGGGTTTCTTTCGTCGTGCGATTGGCTTCAGCCGACGCACCGTCCGCCGCCGGTGCTGTCTGACTCCTTCTTCGAAAAAGAATCCGCTGTTTTTCACTGCCGCATCCTAATCCGTCCGGCCCGCCCGCACCATGGGGTGTTGCCCCACCGCCCGGATCCATCCGAAATCCCGCCGCCGCGACGTAAGAAGGCTGGGCCTTCCGTCTCGGTTTCACTCGGATCGCCTCATGTAAAACCTCCGATCCGTTGCACAGGACGCAGACCGAGATCGATCCAAGGATGAAATTTATGATGACCTGCGTGAGCCATTTTTTTTGAGGGACTTGGACCGCCTTCGCTGCCAGCCTGACGCCGCTGTCCTCATTTCCCCCACCCCATGAAATCACTCGCCTGCCTCGCTGCGTTTGTTGTCCTTGCCTCCATGCTCCCCGCCCAAACTCCCGGTACCGCCGCCACTCCGCCCGCCAAGATGCTTTCGCAGGTCATCGACTGGCAGAAGCTCGTTTTCACGCCCACGAAAACCGGCCAGCGCTGCGCGGTCTTCGAGGCCCCGACGCCCACGCTGGACAAGTTCCATTGTCACATCTCCACGCTTAATCCCGGCGAGAACACGGGCCCCCTGCACCGCCATCCGCAGGAGGAACTCGTCATCATCAAGGAAGGCACGCTTGAGATAAACATCGACGGCAGGATCCAGGTCGCCCCCGCCGGCTCGATGATCTTCTACGCGGCGAACGAAAACGAGAACATGCGCAACATCGGGAAAACCCCGGCCACCTACTACGTGATCCAGTTCTACACCGCGCTCACGCCGAAGGAATGACTTCACATCCGCGACAGCGTTGATCGCGGAAACGCGGAAGCAGGAAAGTGCGAAGGATGGAAATGCCGCGTCTCTCTTTTACTTCGCGGTTCGGCGGTCATTCGAAAATTTCAAGGCCGGGGCACAATCCCTGACGCTCGGACGGACGATCCTCGCAGTTGGATCGAGGCGCCGCTTCAAGGAGCCGCAACCTTTATGCTTTCGACGTAGGCGACCAGATCCCAGATGCGGGCGGGCGGCAGCGCGCCGTCGAACCCCACCATCGGGGTGCCGTTGATGCCGACGGCGATGGTGCGCCAGGCGTCCTGCAGTGTCGCACCTGAGCGCAGCGGCTGACGCAAATCGGCGGGATGAATCGGCTGGCCGGAGCTGTCGACCAGCCCAGGGGCGGCAATGCCGTTGCCGTCAGCCTTCTCGCCATGGCAGGGAATGCAGGTCGTGAAGAATTGCGTCCGTCCTTCAAGAATGTGTTCCGCGCGGACGGCCGGATCGTTGAACCACGCCGGCGGCGCGGGCAAATCGATCGGCGCCGAGTAGTTGTCGGGATTCTTCCACTCGGGAGCCAAGGTCTTGATGTACTCAATGACAGCCCGGACGTCCTGATCCCGCAGCTGGCTGAAGACCGGCATGGGCGTGCCTGATACTCCGTGACGGATGGTACGCTCGAGGTCCGCGTTGATCGGCAGCTTGCCATAGGGCGTCGAACGGTACTTGAACACGGCTTTGGTGAAGTTTCGCGGATGGATCGGCCAGTTCTGCACGAGCTCGCCATCGCCCCGGCCGTATGCCCCATGACAGATGAGGCAGTTTCGCTCATAGACATACCGGCCCTGCTCGAAATACGACGGATCCGGCGGATGAAACCACGGATTGGCCGGGCCTGCACCGGGCGCGGCGGCAAAAACCATGGCCGTGCCCAACAGCGCGAAGACGCAGCCCAACAGAAGCTTTCCGAAACGTTTCAAGCTTTCATCGCATAGAGGCGTCCCTTGCGGACGCCCGCTTCGGCACCGAAAACCAGGGCGTCCGCAAGGGACGCCCCCACATTGAGCCGGCTCATGTTTCGAGCCATGGTCCGTCCAGTTCCGGCAGGTGATCGCCGATCAGCTCCAGGTTCTCGATCAGGTTGAGCGACCACTGCGAGGCGTGGTTGGTCTCAAGCCAGGGCAGCTCGTCGATGGGATTGAGCACGGCCGGGCCCTCGACGCGCTGCGGCGCGATCGGCATGCGGCGGATGTCGATCCGGTTGATGCCGTGGAGGAATTCCTTCCACGCCCGGGCGGCGAGCGCGGCGTCGCCGCGGCGGAAGGCCGCGTAGGCGGTGAACCGCGAGTACCAGACGGGATAAATGCCCGTGGCGAACTTCCGCCCGGTCACCTTCTCGCGCGCCTCCTCCGTGTCGTTCCACAGCTCGCAGCACTGGAGCCACGCGCGATCCCACGCGGGATGATCGATGAGCTGCTGCAACTCGAACGCCGTCTCCGACCCGCCAAAGACACCCATCATGAGCCAGTTCGCCTTCTCGATGTCGTGGATGTCGAAAAGCTTTCCGCTCGCCGGGTCGTAGGCGAAGTTCGGCCCGGACAGCATGCCGTTGGGCATCGCAGCGAGGCTGTCCATGCCGGCGATAATCTTGTCGCGCCACTTTGTGTCGCCCGTGCGCTCCCACTCCGTCATCCAGTTGCTGGCGAAGGCGAACCAGTCCGGACCGCTGCGCGCGTGCGTGGGATACGGATTCGGCGGCAGGCCCAGCTTGCGCAGGGGATCGATCTCCACGGTCTTGAAGTCCGCATTGACCGTCATCCGCATGAGGTCGCCCACGCGTTCGTCGGCGGTGAGGTAATAATAGAAGCGCTTGAGCCCGGCCATGCTGATGCGCGCCTCCTTGGCGCCGCAGCCCCAGTGATTGACGTTGTGCCGCGACCCGAGCGGTGCGAACGGCCCGAGCTTGTACATGTCCACCTCGCTCGTGTGCCGCGTCATCGCCTCGGCCATCCGAAAAATGTCCGCCCGGCCGCTGCGCAGGAAGCTGTACCAGAGCCACATGTCCGGGACCATTTCCGAGTTGGCCCACGCGTAGCCGCCGACGTCGTAGCGCCAGGTGTGCCGGTGCGCGTCGTAGGTGTGCATGATGTCGCCATAATGCCAGAAGCCGTACCACTGCTGCTGCTCGACCTCCTTCTGGTAGAAGGCGACCACGCGGAGGAGTTCGTCCTCGAGCCGCGCCCGGTCCGGGGTCGAGCGGTTCGGCAGGCTCCAGCGTCCGAAGACGCCGGCCCCATGGTAATGCGCGGGCGGACAGACGATCTGCGGTGGATTGCGCATGGCCGCGGCCAGTTCCACCAGGCGGGCGCGCGGCGGCGTGGCGGGCAGGGCCCAGAGCACGAGCTCATTGGTGCGGCTCACACCGAGCGGCGTGCTGTGGCCTTCCTCCCAGTCCTCGTAGTTGATCTCGAGCCCTTGCGCGTGATCACTGTAATGACGGAGGTCCATCGGCGGCGCATCGGGCGACCAGAGCCAGAGCGTGAGGCCGGCGACGTCGCTGGCCGCATCGGTCACGTCGATCTGCGTCGGGTGCATTTCCCAGAAATGCCTCCGCCCGAGGGCGAGGCCGCCCGAGACGCCACCGACATAAACAAGGCCCGAGGAACGTCGGCCGTGGCCGGACTTGACCCAGCTGCTGTTGGCCTTGGTGCGCTTGCGGACGTCGAAATGGTCGGCCGAGGACTGGAAGAGCGTGAAGTCATTCCAAACCGCCACGGTCTCGAACTGTGCACGGCTGTTCGCGTCGAACTGCGCGAGCGGCATGACCGGTTGCCCGTCCAGCTGGGCCGGAAACAGATCCGCGTAGGCAAAGCCGAACCGACCGGCCCAGCCGGGGAGATTGTGAACCGACTCGCCCCAGACGCCGCTCCCCTCGCCCATGAAGCGCACGTGGCGATTGTGGAGTTCATCACGCAGCGGCACGGCGAAGCGCACGCCAATGCCCTGGATGAAATCCTGCGACTGCTCGCCGTCGAAGATGAACGTGTGCGCCACGCGCACCGCGTCGCCGCCCGCGTGGAAATAAAGCCGCACAGTGAACGGCAGCCACGCCCGGCCGCCGGGGCCCCCGTGCTTGCCTTCGAGCCGGATGACTGCGCGCACCGGGCCGGACTGCTCGACCACCGCGGTCGTAATCGCCCCCGTGAACGTCTCCTGCCTCAGGATGCCCTGCGCGGCGAAGTCCGTGCGGTCCTGCCGCAGGCAGACCAGGCGGCCTTCGCGCGCGATTTCTTGGCCGTCGCGGATGATGGACTCGATGATCGCCGGGCCGCTCCGCGCGATGCGGCAGGTGATGACACCCGTGTCGATGGTGAAGGTCCCGGGAGCCTCGGCCACGGTCACCGCTTTCGCCGGAGCCGAAGGGGTGCCGGGAGCGATCTGCAGGCGCTCGGCCCCACCGGTGGCGGCGGCGAGGGCGTGCCCGCTCCACTTGAGGGAACCATCCGGCCAGGTAGCGAGCGGCCAGCTTTGCGCCGGGACCGGTTCGCCCGCCGCGGTGCGGACGGCAAAGGCGGAGTCTTTCGGGAGACGCCCGCGCGGCCACGGCATGCCCCACGTCGTGCCCGGCAACACGGCGGGCGTGCCGCCCTCGAGCCAGTGCAGGTCGACCGCGTTCCCTGCGTCCGCAGTGGACGAGGTTGACGCAGCGGATGCAGTCGCGGCAGCGAGCACCGCCGGAAGCTGTATGGCCGCGGCGGCCACGGCGGAGTTTTTCATGAAATCGCGACGGGAGAGCGGAAGGGTAGTCATGAGATGAAGGTGAAGCCCGTATGATCCGGGGCTGAAAGCTTTACGTTACAACTTGGGTCGACCTTGGCTTGTCTCCTGTGCAACGGATCGGGGATCGAAAATTTTACAGGAGGCGATCCGAGTTAAAGCCGAGGGCAAAACAATGAATACGTTTAGTTGCCGGACTTGATGCGAAGGATCGTCAGCGAGTTGGCCGGGAAGCTGTGGGGGAAGATCGCGCCGGAGATTTTCAGGGTTTCCTCACGTGGAGCGACCTTTGTCGGAGCCTCAAAGGTGTTCTCGTCGTTTGCACTCGTCGACGTCAGCACGGTGAGGCGGACTGACGCCGCGGCCCGGGCTGCGCCCTGCTGGGCGATTTCGGCCGCAACCTCGTGGTCGGATGGGTTCACGACGTCGAGGATCGTCTCGCCGGTCTTCTGGTCGAGGCCGGCGACAACGTACAGTGCCGGCGCGGACCTCTGCGCCGGATCGGCGGAAACGGCGACGGGATCGAGCTTCACCGGCAGCACGACGTCGGGCCGGTTGAGGCTGAAGAGCTGCTGCACGTAGTAGGAGGGCGAGCCGTAGACACGGGTGTTATCGAACCAGATCAGGTCGGGATTCCACTGCCAGGCGCCGGCCTTGGCGAAAAGCGGCGCGTAGGAGGTCATGGTGACGACATCGCTGTTGCGCACGAAGCCGGTCATGATGGCGGCCTCGGCAATAGCCGCGCGCAGGTTGTTGCGTTTGGCCACGCCGTCGTGCGCGGCGAACTCGCCGGCGAAAATCTTCGGGCCGTTGCGGTCCTGGGTGTCGTAACGGTTCACGTTGTCGAGGAACCACTGGGGTGAGCGGTAGAAATGCTCGTCCACGATATCGGCGGGCGTGCCGCTCTTGAACTTGTCCCAGGCGAGCTTGTAGCGGGCGAGGTCGCCGGCGTCGACGCCCGGGCCCGCACCGGTGACGATCTTGATGTCGGGGTACTTCGCCTTGATCGCCTTGTAGAAGATCGGGTACCGCTCGAAATACTCCTCGCCCCACTGCTCGTTGCCGACGCCGACCATCTTCAGGTTGAACGGCTCAGGGTGGCCAAGGGCGGCGCGCTTGGCGCCCCACTCGCTCGTCACGGATCCGTTGGCGAACTCGATGAGATCAAGCGCGTCCTGCACGAACGGGTCGATGTCCGCGAGGGGCACGAGCTGCTTGCTCTGGAACTGGCAGGCCATGCCACAGTTGAGGATCGGCAGCGGCTCGGCGCCGATGTCCTCGCAGAGCTGGAAAAATTCCAGGAAGCCGAGGCCGTAGGTCTGATAGTACTCCGGCGCGGTGCTGCGGACGGCATCCTGCCAGCGGTTCCAGTTCTGCGGGCGCGCGGCGATGTCGCCGATGGTGTCCTTCCACTGGTAACGGTTGGTCAGGTCCTTGCCCTCGACAATGCAGCCGCCGGGAAACCGCATGAAGGCCGGGTGCATGTCCGCGAGCATCTGCACGAGGTCGGCGCGCAGGCCGTTGCGGCGGTTCTTCCAGGTATGCTCAGGGAAGAGCGAGACAACATCCAGGTCGGAGCTGCCGGGGGCGGTCGCGAGCACAACCAAGCGGGCGTGGGGGGCGGCGGCCGCGCTGCGGATCGTGGCGTCGAGCTCGCGCCACTGCGGACCGGGCGCGGGAAAACTGGCGTCGCCGAGCGGCCGGCCCGTCTCGTCCTCAAGCACCACATGCAGCGGCGCGGTCCCGCGGGCGCGGACGCTGAAGAGGTAGTTCTCCGCCTGCTTCAGCGCGATGCCACCGAAACCCTCGTTGGCCACGCCGAAGCCCCTGCCCGGCGCGCTGACCACGAGCCGGGCGTAATGCGTGTTCTTCGCGTTGAGCGGGTCCGCCGACTCCATCGTGACGATGCCGTGGGCACCGCCGCGGCTGACGGTCGACCAGGAGAACATATGCTCGTCGTGCTCAAAGGAGCGGTTCTGCACCAGCTCGGCGTAGAGGCCGCCATCGGCGCCGTAGTTGATGTCTTCGAAGAAAATTCCGTGCAGCAGCGGGCTGACGGCATGACCGGGGGTGGCGGCGTCAATCGTGATGCGCGTGATGGCATCGGCCGCCAACGCATGGACCGCGAGCGAACACGCGAGCATTCCGGCGAGGCCGGGCAATTTTGGGAGGGGCATGACTTCGAAGGGGTGAGGTGATTTCAGAGGGAATCCCAAGTCTCAGCAAGGATACAGAGGTCTCGACGGCGAGACAGGAAGATGGGGATGCCCGGTCCATCCTTTCGGAATTTTTACAGGAGGCGATCCGGGGGGCGGAAGAGGGTTTAAAACCCGGCCTCGGATTCCTCTCGGTTTGCCTCCTGTAAATATTCGGTGGATCGGACTTGGCCTCAATCAGGCTGAACAGAAGGTAACGAAGCGAATGGAGAAAAGGAGCGGAGGCGGGCAGCATCCTTGCCAAAGGCACAGTGAGCACTGCCGCTCCAAGTTGGAGCGGCGACCTCCCGGTCGCTGTCCGACCCGCGACCCGAGGTCGCCGGCCAGCTCATGGCGCCGCATCCGTTTCGGGCGGCCCGAGGTAACTGGGCTGCAGACCGCCGAGGTCGATGACGATCTTGTCCAGCACGACACCGGGATCCACGCCGTAGATCCGCAGGGTGTGCACCCCAGCGGAAGGGACCGTGAGCTTGAAGGACACCACGCGCGTCGAATTCAGGACGCCCTGGGCCCAGTCGGCGCTGCCGTCCTTGACGTTCAGGACCACCAGTTGCGGGGGCTGGTCGTCCAGCGCGGCGGCGAAGCGCAGGCCGTTCGCCGTCACGATGGGCTGGGTGGGAATGAGGTTCACGTTGACCGTGAATTCTCCGGCCGCGGGAAATTTCACGGGGTAATCGAGCCGGGGTGAATCGGTCGCGACGCGATCGAGCGCCACGCTGGCCATGGTCACGGGGAAGACGGCCACCGAGTCACCGGTGCGGCCGAGGCCCGGGATCACGGCCCAAGTCGCGCCCTTGGCGGCCACCGTGCGGGAGAAATGCCCCGCCTCGATCGCGATGGCGCCACGGGAAGCTGGAGCAGGCTGGGACGCGGACGTGAACTGCGGCGGAGCCCAGGTCGAAATGCGCATGCTGCGCCACTGGTTGTCCGCGGGCTCGAGATAAACCATGCCCCGCCATTTGCCGCCCGCGAGCTGCCCGTTGTAGTAGGCGGCGTCCGCCATCAGCAACCGGTCGGCCTCGCGGGCCTCATTTGCCAGCCGGATCGCCAGCGCCGGATCGGACGCCGCCACGAGTGCGGACTGCTCGCCCTTGAAATAGCGCTCGTTGGCCAGCGCCGACCCGCGCACCGGATAATCGACCAGCTCGTAGAACGCGTCGCGCTTGGCCGGGGGCAGCCGGTCGATGAGGTGGTCGGCCTGGGCGCGTAATTGAGCAAAAGCCGCCAGCCGTTCCCGCGTCTCCGTGGCGGTCAGCGGGCTCGGCTTGGGCGGCTGGCCGGGCATCCACCACTGCAGGTGCTCGGGTTTGCGCTGATAGTTGAGCCGGTAGTAATCGCGCATGACATCCGCGATCTCCGCGGCGTGCTCCGCGCCAAATTCACGTGTGGCCCAGCCGGTGAGATACTCCGTCAGGTTGTCGCGGTTCCAGCGATTGATGTCCCACGCCAGCTGCAGAAAAAACTCCGTGCCGATTTCGGACGGCTTCAGATCGCCGACATTGGCGATCCAGATCGTGTGAGCGCCGTAGTCGTACGCCTTGGTCATCTCCTCCCACACCAGCGCGGGCGGCGTGGTGTAGAGCCAGAGGTAGGATAACGGCGCGCCCAGGTACGAGAGATGATAATAGATCCCGAATCCGCCGGCGCGCCGGCGCTCTTCGTCAGTCGCGAAGTTGCGGATGTAGCCGAAGTTGTCGTCGGGCCAGACGATGGTGACGTCATCCGGTACCTTCAGGCCCTGCCGGTAGAGGCCGAGCACCTCCTTGTAGACGCAGAACATCTGCGGCACCTGCTCCACGTCGGGCCGGACGTACTTCGCCAGCAGCGCGCGCTGGTCGGCGAAGATCCGCTGCAGCGTCTGAATGCGCTCCGGGTCGGTCTTCGGCCCCTGCATGTTCGAGTCGTGGATGCCGCGCATCCCGAGGGTATAGAGGTTCTCGTAACGGCCGTTGGCCGCGACGCGGTCCTCCCAGTACTTCAACACGCCGTCGCGGTTCGTAATGTAATTGTAGGTCTCGGGCGGGGCGGTCCATTCGCCGACGTTATTGCGCAGCATCGGCTCGGCGTGGGACGAGCCCATCACGATGCCGTAGTCGTCAGCCACCTGCTTGTTCGCCGGGAAATCGTTGAATGGTTTCGTGCCCGGGTGCATCGCCGGCCACACCGTGTTGGCCTTCAGGCGGAGCATCAGCTCGAAGAGCTTGGCGTAGGTTTTCGGCCCGACGTTGCCGGCCTCGGGCTCGAAGGTCTTCGATGCCCATGGCACGAGGCCCCAGTCCTCGTCGTTCAGGAAAATGCCGCGGTATTTCACCGACGGCGGCCCGAAACGGCGCGTGCCGGCGCCGACGAACAGCGCGGACTTCTTCTCCGGCGCGACATCCGTCCACCAGTGCCACGGCGACACGCCGATCGCCTGGGAGAGTTCGTAGACGCCATACGCCGTGCCGCGCCGGTCGCTGCCGGCGATCACGAGACCAAGGCTGACGCCCGGCAGGGGATTCGGCACGGTCGCGATAAGAAAGGATTCCCACTGTCCGCGCAGGACGCTCACGTCGAGCTTGCCCGCAGCAACCAAGGCGTCGATCGCCGGATTCTTGCCCAGCGTGCCGATGATGACCGCCTGCGCGGACAAACCTGCCGCAGATGAGCGCACCGCAGCGGTCGCGCCCGTGACTTCCGCAATGTCGGCGGCGAGATCGCGCGCGGCGATCGACACCCCCTTGAAGTCATCGGGCGCAACCAGCAGGTCCGCGGCGCGGCCCTCGCGCACGAGGGTGAAATCGCCGGCGTGCGGCGAGGTACCGATCCACGCCGGCTCCGCGTTGGCAGCGGACGCTGCGCTTGCGATGATGGCCAGCAGGGCCAACCACAAGCCGTAGGGGCGGTCCTTGCGGACGCCCGGGCGCAGGAGAGCAGCCGGAGATGCCTGAAAACGGATTGTGCCCATCAGAAATCTTTCACTTTCCTCTTTATCTTTCGTCAGCGTCTTGCCGGCAGGAGAAAGAGTAAGATAAAGAGGAAAGAGAAAGAGCCGAATGCGGCCGGGTAATTCATGGTATTCTTGCTCACCGCCCCGCATCGAGCACCGCCTCGTACTCGCGCACAATCCGCACCTCGTTGAGCCGGATCACGTCCGCGCCGCCCGGGAACTCGGGTCGCGCGCCGGCGGCGAGGTAGATGGGTGCGTCCGCCCGCAGCGGGAGGATCTTCAGGTCGAGGCCGCGGCGCAGCTCCTCCGGCTTGAAACGCCACAGGGCGATCTCCCACGCCGTCCCCTTGTAGAAGTTGTCGTTGTCGAAGCGCGCGCCAGCATAGAGACGGGCCGCGTCACCCACGTAGGAAATCTCCAGGAAGGTGCGCGAACCGTCCAGCACCTCCGGAGGCACCTGCAGGCTCCACTCCGCCGCGCGGTCGAAGTCCGCGTCTTCCGGCTCCAGAGCCACGTTACGCTTGGGGTTGGGGTTCATCCGGACCGGGACGGAGGGTGCAGCGGGTTTTTCGGCCTTCGCTTCCACGGCCACCGGCGCCACGGCCATTTTGCGGGCCGGGACATATTGCTGGAAAATACCGTCGCGGTCCGCCGCACGGAAAGATCCTCCCGGCTGCGCCAGCGCCGGGAAGACGCCGACTTGCAGGCTGGCGGTGTCGCGCGAGGACACGTGGACCCGGTTGCCGTCGAAATAAATGTCCCCCGGCGACACGACGAGCCGGTCGCGGCCGGCGAGATTCTCTTTCGCGAGCGACAGCGCCTGGCCGCGCGGCAGCACGAGGATCCGGGTGTGCTTTCCACCTGGATGATTGACCTCAATCGCCACGTCCGTGCCCGGCGTGATCCCGCTGACGTACGTGATCCCACCTTCACGGGTGACTTTGGCATGGGGCGCCGCCACGGTGTCGCCCCGGGCGGTTGCGAACGCAAACTCCGCCGCCAGCCCGGTCCAGGCGGAAAAGACCAGCGTGTCCGGATCGTCGATTTTGCAAAGCAGCTCCGCGGTGGCGTACTGCATCGTGACACCGCCGACATCGAAGTTTACCGGCCAGTGCGTGTAGGCGCCGGCGGGAATCACGATTGGCTGGCGGGGCATGTGGAGCGTGCCGGACCGGAGTTTCAATGCGACCTGGAAGTCCGCCTTGGGACCGAGCGGGTGCAGGCGCTGGTAGTTGTTGATGAAAATGAAACCGCTGTGTCCGTCCGTCCGCGCGGTGACCCTCGGGGTCGTGGTGTCGTCGCGGTTCTTCGGCATCTGGGCCGGGAAATAAGCGGGCATCGTCGCGAGCGGCCCGCCGAAGTCGTGGAGGAAAAGATGGAGCACGCGCATCGTGCGGTATGAGCCGTTGTACTGGCCGAACTCGCGGAGCGGCGCCTGGAAGTCGTAGGACTTGGCCTCCATGTCGTTGTAGCCGTTCCAGACGGACTGGGTTTCCTGCAACGAGGTGAGCCCGGCGGGGTTCGTGCCGCCGTGGTACATGTAATAGCCAAGGCCGGTGATGCCCGCGCCGACCTTCACGAGTGCGGCGGCGGTGGAGTCGTCGGCGTACATGACGGGTCGGCGGTGGTAGGCGATGGACATGCCGCCGCCCATCTCGGCGGTGAGGAAGGGGAAGCCGTCGTACTTCGCGTTGTAGCCGGGATTCTTCGGCGTGAGGTCGCCCATCACATTGTCCTCGGCGCGGATGGCGGTGAAAAAGAAGTTCTGGTTGGGCGGGAGCTCCGTGAGGCTGGCGCTCCAGAACTGCTCGGTGTACCCGCCGAACACCGGGAGGAAGCCCGTGGTGGGAATCGTCGCGTTGTCCCAGCCCGTCGCCGTGTAGAACGGGGCGTCAATCCCGGCCTCATGAGCCAGCTGCAGGAGGGTCTGCATATGCTCGATGCCGCCCTTGCCGGGGTGGTATTCGTTCTCGATCTGGACGCCGGCGATGGGGCCGCCGTCCTGCCAGAAGAGGCCCTTCAGCTGCCGGCCGATCTCGCCGTAGAACGTCTTCACGTGCGCGAGGTAGTCCGGGGCGTTGGTGCGCGTCTGGCCGAGCTTGACCACCCAGTCGGGAAACCCGCCGTTGCGCGCCTCGCCGTGGTCCCACGGCCCGATCCGCACCCAGACGTACAGCCCGTGCTTCGCGCAGAGGGAAACGAACTGCCGCAGGTCGCGCTGGCCCGACCAGTCGAACTTCCCCTCGGTCTCCTCGTGGTGGAGCCAGAAGACGTAGGTCGAGACCACGTTGATGCCGCCGGCCTTCATCTTCAGGATTTCCGTCTCCCATTCCGCCGCCGGGTAGCGCGAGTAATGAATCTCGCCCATCACCGGAAACCAAGGCTGTCGGTCGAGGGTGAGATAGCGGCTGTTGGCCGAAAGTTCATGGCCCGCAGGCGACTTGCCACCGACGGCGAAAGGCAATGGCACCGGCGGCGGGGTGGGCGCGCTGGCGTCAATGGACAACTCCATCGCGGACATGGCCGGAACGAGCAGTAGACAGAGCCCCGCGATGCAAGGGCGGACACGAGACATGGAAGAGAACACAGACATGGGGCTTGGGGTAAGCCATGGAATATGAACCCAGGCGTGTTTTCAAACCCGGCTTTTAAGAAGACGAGGCGGACGAATTTTCAGCCGCAGATTACACGGATCGGTACAAATATTCAGGCGTCAGAACTGCCCGGGCCCATTTGTGAAATCAGTGCCATCTGTGGCAAAAACATCTTCCCCGGCATTTGCTCAAAGAAAGCCATGGGTTGCCCTGCATTCAGGGTGAATACGGTCGGAGGTTTTTCGCCACGGATTCCTGCATCGACGGAGCTTGGGCTGTGGCCGGGGTCGTTGACCCCGGCCCGGCCTCAACGAGGCCGGCTACATTTCGCCCCTGAAATGACGCCCCCGGTGGCCAGATATCCTGGCATCGGGCATGACCTCTGTTGACGACGGCTGTCCACCCGCCTAGTCGTCTCCCCAGTTTGCCCCGTTGCCCGCCGAAGATGCGAACCCCCGCGCCTTTCATCCTCGCCCTGTCCGCGCTCGCTGCGTTGGCCTGTTCCACGCGGGCGGCGGATGTGGCGCTCCTGCGGCTCGACAATCGTTTTGGCTCCACGGTCCATCCGTTCCTGCAGGCCTACTGCGTGACCTGCCACGGCCGGGACAAGACCGAGGCGGACCTCGATCTTACGTCCTATTCGTCGATGGCGGCGGTGGTGAAGGACGGTCGCCGATGGGACCTCGTGCTGGAGCGCCTGGCAAACGAGGAAATGCCGCCGACGAAGGCGAAGCTGCAACCGCCGGCCAAGGCGCGCCAGCAGGCGGTGGCCTGGTTCCAGGAACTCCGCGATTATGAAACCCGCCAGAATGCCGGTGATCCCGGCATCGTGCTCGCCCGGCGGCTGAGCAACCTCACCACTCCAGCACGAGCAGCGAAACCGCCTGGCGCGGGAGGGCGAATTTCAGCGTGGCCGCGCCATTCTCGATCTTCACCGGGGCGGGATCGTCGAGCTGGGCGAGGTGGCCGGCCTTTTCCATCTGGGCGTACTGCGCCTCGTTGGGCGAGGTCGGGGAGCCAAACTTCTTCCAGATGGTGAAGGAATTGCTGTGCGTCTCGTCGATGCGGTAGTGGGTGACGTGCGCGTTGGCGACCTCCGCGGGCAGGTGGTCGAGCGCGAGCTCCACCGCGGCGTCCGGGCCAGGGACGTCATCGTCGTGGTAATGCCAGACCATGATGGCGAGCTTGTGCGGCTCGAGGCTGGAGATCGCCGCGACATCGGGCGCGCCGCGGACGCCGTCCTTCATGATGGCGTCGAGCGGCACCTCGCCGGTGCTCGTGGTCGCCACGCGCCGGCCGCCCATCTTGCTGAACATGCGGAAGACGTTGAACACGGGCAGGTCGATGCCGTTGTTCGCCATGGTCCGCTGCCCGGCGAAGAAGGGCTGGTCCTCGAACTCGAAGGACCAGGTGAGCGCGCCCGCGAGGTTCACCCCGCGCCGGTCGGCCAGCACGTACTTGCGCGCGAAGACCGCGGCCTGGTAGCTGGAGAACATCGTGGTGTTGCGATAGCCGAGCTGCGGCCCCTGGCAGGCGGCGCAACCGTCGGGGTCCGACTCACCGATGACGATGGGCTTGTCCTTCAGCTCGGGCACGGCCGCGATGAGCGCGAAGCCGGCGTCGGCGGTGCGCAGCTGGTTGGCGATGCCGAGGCGCACATGACCGTCGACGAACCCGGGCGAGCCCTTGGCGTGGAAGGAGACGAAATCGGTCTTGGTGCCGGCCTCGCCGGTCACGTAATTCTTGCCGCGGGCGACATGGGCGAGGAAATCCTGCATGAACTTGCCCCCGGCACCGGCGACGTCGGGCCCACCGACCCGCGCGGTCGGGAGGGCGCGCAGCACGCCGGCCACGGCGTAGTCGTGAAGCTTGCAGAATTCCTCGACGGTGCCGTGCCAGTAGCCGGCGCCGTTGGCCTCGTTCCAGACCTCCCAGTACCATTGCTCGACCTCGGCCCGGCCGTAGCGCTCGACGCAATGCTTCGTCCACTGGTAGGCCAGTTCGCCCCATTTGGCGTAATCCTTGGGCGGATAGGCCCAGCCCGAGCTGATCGAGCCGGTGCCGCCGCCGGGGCGCCATTCATGGTGGTAGGGCTCGGGATGGCTCGACATCGCCTCCGGCATGAAGCCGATCTCCATGTAGGGCCGCACGCCGTGCGCGCGATAGGTGTCGACGATGCGGTCGACGATGGTCCAGTCGTAAATGGGCCGCCCCGCGGTGTCCTCGGTGTAGACATTCGTGCTGCCCCACTTGTAGGCCGGCGTGCCGTCGCCCGTGTTCAGCATGTTGTGCGCGCGGAAGAACATGTCGTCCGATCGCAACTGGCCAAGTTCGCCCAGGAGTTTCTTGCCGTCCTTCATGTAGGCGTAATTGGGCTCGTCGGCACCAAAGAACTTCCAGATCGGCTTCATCTCGCCGACGTCCTGGGACGCGTTCACATGGATGCCGACCGGGAAGGGCGTGGTGGACGTGGCGAGGGCCGGTTCCGCGGCCCGGGCGGCCGTCACGGCGGCCACGCAGGCGATGAACGAGAACGAGAGGGCGAGGTAACGCTTCATGATGCGAGGCAGGGGTTGGGGATGGGGCAAAACGCAGCGCTATTATCCTCTCTTGCCGTCAAAACTAAAAGGGGGCGAATGCGTATTTGATTTGGGAATTTGCGCAGGTCCGACGGAGGAAAGTGGGCGCGGCGCGCAACACGTCGACCGGGGTAAACCTGGGGGCTCGGCCAACATGCCATCCGCCCAGGGCCGGGCAATCGCTTATTTTGCGAGTGCCCGTATCGTCCCCGGTAGGGGCGTTCCTTACGGACGCCCGGCTTGCGCTCTCAGAACGCCTGCAAGCAGGCGGCCTACGAGGCAAATGGACCCACTACCGGAATCTGAGACCGGCTGAAGCCGGGACTACGAACCTGGCGCACCAGCCTTCGTGTCGGCCGGCTTCGCGGTGGAGGCCGGCGGCGCGCCTTCCGGCACGACCTGCAGCGGGCCGATCTCCACCTTGCCGTCGCGCGAGATCCGCCGGGTGACCGTCACGGCTTCGGTCATGTCACGGCCAAGGTACGGCCCGGCGGTCAAGATCAGGGAAGGCAACGACTCCTTCATCGAAATGCCGGTGGCATTCACGGTCATCTTTGTCCGCCAGAGGATCACCCGGCGGCCCTGGGCCATGGCGGCGTAGTCATAGGCCGTGGCCGTGACGAAATAACAGCTGTCGAAGGCGTCCTCCACCAGCTGCATGAGCTGGTCGTTGCGGTTGCGAAAGCGATTGAACGGACTGCCGGGGTCGTCCTCCGGGGGACCGAGGTTGCCGCCCCCGGCCCCTTGGTAATGGATCTCCTGCGTGATCGCGTCGTTGAGTTCCTTCCCGAATTTGGCGCCGCCGACCAGGATGGCACGCTCGACGACGTCCTGCCGTTTCGAAATGTCGGCCATGACGAAGGGCATCAGTTCGTCAGGCCCCTTGCTCCCGCCCGACGGCGCGGTGGGCGACGGCGGCGGCGGGGCGCCCGGCTTGGCGTTGACCAGGACGTTTTGGTAGGACTGCTCGGCCGCCGCCTCGTTCTCGGCGTCCTCAAAGTCCGTCGAGAACCGCGCGAAGGAGCCGTAGTTGAAGATCACGACGAGGCCCGGAGGCCTCGCGGGCGGCGAGCCGGTGAGGTAGCCGTTGGCCGCGAGCGCCTGCTCCATCACCCGCTGCAATTCCGCCACGGGGGGCGGTGCTTCGCCGTCGGTGTGCTCCCGTCCCAGCTGCACATACTGGCCCGGCTGGCCGACATAGTAGACCGGGTGCGCTGGCGTCGGCGCGGGGACCTTTTTCCCGTCGACCGACATCTCCGTGATGACATGAAAATCGAGCGAGGGCTTTCGTTGAAAGGATTTCGGCAGCAGTGAGAAGACAAACGCGCCATGCTTGGTCGGCTGGCCCGCGGGAGCCGGCGGCGCCGGGTCGGCACCATGACCGGTGGTGACGGCCAGAGTGGCTATGAGGAAAATGGCACGCATGGCGTCACGACCGGGGCTTTCGGGAGCTTCTCGCAGGATGCGCCGGCTGGAGGTTGGGTCAAGGTGGCGGAATCCCGGGTGGCATATCAGTTTGAAAATGTAGGAGCGGCTTTACGCCGCGATCGGTTGGGCCCGCAGAGCGATGCATCGCGGCGTAAAGCCGCTCCTACATCCAATCATCGGCAAATTAACCCACGGCCGAATCTACGATAAGGTACGTTTTACCGTCATTGATTCTGCTTTCCCCTCCAAGCTGGATCCGGCCTCGCCGAGGCCCGGCTGCAGCCCAGCTACGCCATTGACGTCTTCCGGCACCGTGGGTCCGTATTGGCGCCGCCCGCCCACCCCGTCGCCATGGCCCGTCGCAATCATCGTTCCCGACCCGCTTCGACCGGAGGTCTGCCCTCGCCCGTTCCGGCAGCCCCTGTCCCGCGACCCGCCACGGTTCTGCCTCCGGCTTCCTTGTCCCGCTGGGAATGGTATTTTCTGTTCGCCCTCGTCGCCGCAGTCTTCCTCGCGTACCAGCCGGCGTGGCACGCGGGGTTTGTCTGGGACGACGACGCACACGTCACGCCCCCCGAGCTGCGCTCGTGGCACGGTCTCGCGCGCATCTGGTTCGAGGTCGGTGCCGTGCAGCAGTATTATCCGCTGCTGCACACATTCACGTGGCTCGAGTACCCGCTGTTCGGGGATACCGCAACGGGCTATCACCTGGTCAACATCGGCATGCACGCGCTGAATGCCGTCCTGCTGTGGCTGATCCTGCGCCGGCTGCGGATTCCGGGCGCAGCTTTCGCGGCCGGCGTTTTCGCGCTGCACCCGGTGATGGTCGAATCGGTCGCATGGATGACCGAGCTCAAGAACACGCTCTCCGGGTTCTTCGTTCTGGGTGCCGCACTGGTTTATCTCCGCTTCGACGAGGAGCGGAGGTGGCGATCGTACGCGGCGGCCATCGGCTTGTTTGTCCTCGCGTTGCTGAGCAAGACGACGGCGGCCACCCTGCCCGGCGCAATGCTGGTGGTGTTCTGGTGGCAGCGCGGCCGCCTGTCGTGGCGGCGGGACTGGACGCCTTTGCTTCCCTTCTTCGTCCTCGGCGCGGCCAATGGGCTGTTCGTCGCGTGGATCGAATCCACGGTGATTGGGGCACAGGGTTCCGACTTTGCGTTCAACGTCATCGAGCGCACGCTGATCGCCGGGCGGGCCGTTTGGTTCTACCTCGGGAAAATCGTCTGGCCAGCGGACTTGGTCTTCATCTACCCGCGCTGGTCGATCAGCCAGGCCGACGCCGCGCAGTTCCTCTGGCCCGCGGCGGTGCTGGCCGCGCTCGCCGCACTCTGGCTGCTGCGCCGGCGTTCGCGCGGGCCGCTGGCCGCAGCGCTGTTCTTCATCGGGACGCTGCTCCCGATCCTCGGATTTTTGAACGTCTACCTGTTCGTGTTCTCCTTCGTGGCGGACCACCTCCAGTACATGGCGTGCGCCGGGGTGATCGTCCTGGCGGCTGCGGGCGGAGCCGGATTGAAACGGTGGCTGGGCGAACCCGCCACGCGCGGGCTGGGTCTCGCCGTGCTGGCCCTGCTCGGGGTCCTGACCTGGCGGCAAAGCCGGATGTACCGCGATGAGGAAACGCTCTACCGGCATACGCTCGCCCGGAATCCCGACGCCTGGCTGATCCAGGGCAACCTCGGGGGCCTGCTGGTCAAGACCGGCCGCAGTGCCGAGGCGATCGAACACCTTTTGATCGCCCAGCGGTTTCACCCGGAAAAACCCGAGGTGATGTACAATCTCAGTCTGGCCCTGCTCCGCACCCACCACCCGGCGGAAGCCATCCCGCTGCTGCAGGATCTCGTGCAGGCCAAGCCGGATGACGTCGAGAGCCTGACCCATCTCGGCGACGCGTTCGTGCTGCAAAACCGGATGACGGAAGCGATTCCCGTTTACGAGCGCGCCGTGCGGCTCAAACCCGATCTGCCCAAGGTGGAAAACAACCTGGGCAACGCGCTGCTCTCGACCGGGCGCATCGAGGAAAGCGTCGCCCACTTCGAACAGGCACTGCGCCTCAAGCCGGACGACATCGAGCCCCATTACAATCTCGGCCTCGTACTGGCCCATCTTGGGCGCCTGCCAGAGGCCATCCGCCACGACGAGGCGGTGCTGCGGCTCAAGCCGGACGATGCAGCCGCGCACTTGAACCTCGGCGACGCGTTGCTGCAGGCGGGACAGCCACGGGAGGCGGCGTCCCATTTTCAGGAAGCGCTGCGGCTTGATCCCCGCCTGACCGAGGCGCAGGACGGACTGGAAGCGGCCCGGCGGGCGATGCGCTAGGTTTTAGGGAGTGTGTCTCGCCAGGTGGCCGCCGACCTCCGGGCGGCGGAGTGGCATCTCAGCCGCCCGGAGGTCGGGGGCCACCTGTGCATAAAGTGCGAAACCTGGCGGACTTTCCGGCTTACTTCTGCACCTTCGTCTCGCCGATCTTCACGTTGAAATCGTAAAGGTTCAGGTTGAAGAAGTCCTCCATCGCGGTGAAGACCCGCGTGCGGGCGCCGGGCAGGCCGCGCGCGAACTCGCTGGTGATTTCCAGGTAGTCCGGCGTCGCGCCGGCGCGGGCCATCGCCGTGCGCAGGGCCGAGGCCTGGCCGGCCGACACGTACTTGTCCTCGGGATCCTGGATCAGGAGCAGGGGCTTGGTGAGCAATTCCGGATGACGGGCCGGCGAAAGGGCCGCCAGCCGCGCGCTGTCCCCGCCAAAGTACCAGCGGCGGAACTCGCTGGAAAAATTCACGGGCGCGACCGCCATCTCGGGCGGCTGGGCTGGAGGCCGGGCGCCTCCCCGCGAGTTCATGCTGCGAAAGTAGCGCTGCATCTGTCGCATGGAGGTGGCGGAGGCCTCCATGTCATCCTCCTGCTCCTGTTTGCTCTCCGGCTTCTCGCACCACAGCTCCAGGTCTGTCGGCGCATTGATCGTGACCGCGCAGCGAAATTCATCCGGGTAAAGCTGGAGCGCGCGCAGGGCGAGATATCCGCCGAAGCCCTCGCCCAGCAGCGCGACCCGCTTCCGGTCGATCTTGTGTCCCGCGGACGCCCAGGAGATCGCCGCGCGGATGTCCGCAAGCGGGATGCGGTCGAGATCCTGGCGGATGGCCTCGCGAAACTGCGTGCCGAAGCCGGCGGAGCCGCGGTAGTTCACCTGCAGCACGACAAAGCCCATGCCGGCCAGCACCTGCGCGTCGCGGTTGAATCCCGGGTCGTCGCGCTGCCAAGGGCCGGCGTGGCAGTACACCAGCAGCGGTGGCGGAGTGATGAGCGGCGCCCGCGGGAGCGTCAGGTAGCCCGTGAGGTGCACACCCTCCGGGGTGTCGAAGGCGAACGAGGTTCCGGGATTGGCCTTGTCCAGGTCGATCCAGGGGGCGCACCGGATGAATTGCACGAGCCGATCCTGTTCCCGCTGGTAGATGTAGTAACGCCCGGGGTCGGCCCCGCCGGAGGTGAGCACGAGAAAGCGGGCACGCGCGTCGTCCCAGTCGACGATGCGCGCGCTGCGGCCGGAGAGCTTGCCGTCGAGCGCCGCCTGCACTTGCGCGAGGTCCGGGTCGAGCCATTGCGTGGACGCCTCAAGCCCGTTGATCCTGACACCCACCAGCTTTCCGCGGCTGCGGTCGAACACGAGGTCCGAGTCCGAAAACGGGGCCTGAAACCCGGCCACATCGAAGCCCGGGACCTCGACGGCGAACCCGGTGCGCCGCCGCGCGCGCAGGTCGACCGCATAAAGGCCGTAGGTGTCGCGCCCGGCGTTGGAGGCGACATAGACAATGTTCGGATCAGGATCGAAACCCACGGGGAAGGTGCGCGTCCCGAGGTAATTCTCCGGGGAGATGTCGTCGCCCAGCAGCTGGCCCAGCCCCTTGCCGTCGGCCTGCCCCGCGGGCGGGGGCAGGTAGAAGAACGATTGCACCTTCTGGTCGATCGGCGCCGAAAGCAGGATGCGCGCATTGCCCTGCCGGTCGTAGAGGACCGAGCCGTTGACGTCGCGTTCGTACAGTTTCTGGAATTTGCCGGTATGGACATTCACCTTGAACAGCCCCGTGGCCAGCTGTCCCACCGTGGCGTTGGGATTGCCCGGGACGCGGAGCGCCGGGCGCACGGCCTCGACGAGGACGCTGTCCGGGTCGTCCGCCGCGAGGTCGACCACGCGAGGTTCCCGCGGCAGGCTGACCGGGTCGTTGCCGCGCATCGTCTCCACGGCGAAGGTGTCTTCATCGGCCAGCATCAGGACGTGCTTGCCGTCGGCATCGACCGCATAGACCGCGGTCGTGTTGGCAGGCGCGTTTTTTCTCCGGACATCGACGACGTCGAGGGCGGGCCGCTCCGCGGAAAAGACGAGCCGGCCAGATCCGGACCAGCGGAAAAAGGGCACATGCGCGGGGGTTTTCTCGTGGTCCCCCGAGTCACGCATCACCTCGTCATAGGCCAGCGGGACCACGGCCCGCTTCGCCGGGTCGTCCACGTCGATGATGAAGATCACGGTCTTTCCCTCGTCGTGCACGGTGTAGGCCAGGTGGTGCCCGTCCGGGGCCAGCGCCACCTGCAGGATCCGGTCGGGCCGGAGCAGCGCGGCGATCTCCCCCGCAGTCGGCGCATCGGCGCGCGCCGGTGCCGGCCGGAGCAGGAGCGCGGCCAGCAACGCCGATGCGGCCAGGCGGCGGTTCACGGTCCACCTCCCGGCAATGAGGAGGGTTTTCCCTCCGGGGAATTGAGTGCGGAGCGCAGGAGTTCGAAGTAGGACTGGCTGGCGGGGTCGGGTTCGGCCTTCAGTCCGCGCTCGATGAGCGCCTCGGCCTCGGCCTTGAATCCCTGGCGGGCATTCAGCCACGCCGCCTGGTAGACCAGCTGGGGATTGCGCGGAAAATAGGCGATCCCTTGCTCCAGCACGGAGAGATTCAGCCGGGAGAGGGCCACGTTGCTCCGGCTCCACACTTCGCCGGCCAGCGCGTAAATCTCGAGGAGCGGGGGCGGCTGGCGGCTGGCGTCCGCGAGGGACTCGAGCACCGCAGTGGCCTGGGCCCCGCTGAACCGGCCGCCGGGAGCGGCGGGGGCGGTCTGGGCCTCGGCGTAGCGCAGGCGGGCGAGTTCGTAGTCGGCGCGCGGCCGCAGCACCCCGCCCCGCACCGCAGCCTCGAGAAACGGGCGCGCCAGGGCGTCGTTACCCGCATCGCATTCGCACAGCCCGAGCACGGCCAGCAGGCGGGGATCGCGCTCGCCCTTGTCGTACGCCCGCCGGAGCGTCCGGCGGGCCTGCTCGACGTACTTCTCGGTCAGCTGCGGGTAACGCGTCCCCACATAGCCGATCTCAAGGCGCTCCCAGTCACCCTTGATCCGGGCAATTTCAAGGTCCGTCGCCAGGCGCGGCACCAGCGGCGGCAGGGGCGTCCCCGCCGCAGGCGTCAGCTTCATCGGCTGGTCCACGGCGAGGGTCAGGTAGTCGCCCAGCCGTTCCTGCACATCGACATAACCGAGGCCGAAGCATTCCTGGAACACTTCCTCGCCGGCCGGCCCCGCGCTCGCCCGCACCACATACTTCCACAAGGCCTCGCTCCGGGCGCGGTCGCCATCGAGCGCCCAACGGATGAAAAGGACGGCCTGGGCGCGCCGGAGCTGGCGGTACTGCTCGGGATCCTGCCCCCGCGGCGGCCGAGCGGCGGAGAAAAGCTCCGGCATCGACAGCAGCGCGCGCGGGTAATCCGCATCCTGCTTCAGCTTCTTCGTCTCGGCCGGCGTCAGCCAGGGGAGGGCGGTGAAGACGACCGGGCTCTGCGTGAAATCGGCCGTGTCGTACAGGCCGAGGATGCCCTCGATGAACCAGGGCGGCGGGGACGGCCGCCGTTTCTCGATCACGTTGCGGACAAAATCGGGGGTCAGCACAAGCCGGGAGTTCGTGAAATTCTTTTCCTCCAGGATGAAAAAGAAGGCCATGGCATCCTTGTCGTTGAGCTGCATGTTGGGCATCGAGCGGTAGCGCACGTTTTTCTCTGCGTTCCGCTTTTTCCCGACCTGGCCCGCGAGCAGCTCGGCGACGACCTCCTGCGACACCACCGGCTTGGTTTCCTCGCTGTAGATGACGACGATGGACGGGACGGCCGGCCTGGCCTGCAGCTCATCCGGCAGCATCACGCGGAGATATTCGTTGAGACGGTGCATTTCCCGCACGAGGTGTTGGGTGGCTTCATCCGAACTGCGGGAAAGGACCTCGAAGCCGGGCGCCTCCAGGTAACGCCACGGTGGGCCGTTGAGCGGTTCCGAAACGGTCAGCGGCGGAAGGTCGACCACGCGCCCGGCAGGCGCGTCGGCGGCCGCAAGGACCGGGCCGGCCAGGACAAAGGCCAGCGCCACCGCCTGGCGCAGGCGGCGGGTGGGTTGGGAAATCATGGCGGGGCGGTCCATTTCTGCCGGATTGAAGGAAGCTACCGAGGGTACGGGGCCGGGCCTTGGCTAAGCCAGGCCAGCCTCGTGTCCCCGGGCAGCTACGTCATCGCGTGAATTCTCCGGGAAGTCGGTCAAAAAATTCCACGACTTTGCCGCCGCCGCCATCAGCGCGAGCCGAGGGTGACAACCGCGACTCCCTTCGCTTTTTCGGAAAAATAGGGCGCAACCGGATCTTCCTGCAGGGCCTTGAGCCCGCCGATGACGAACGACGCATTGAGCTCGGCCCCGGCCCGATTGGGATGGGTGTGCTCGTCCGGCGTGACCTGGGGAAAGAGTTTCATCACGGCGTCATGGCCGAGTTCGTCGTAGCGGCGGGCGATCGACTCATTGAGGTCGATGAAGCCCGTGTGCTCCGCGGCAGCCACCTGCGCGGCCCAGCCGGCGTAGTCGTCCTTGCCGCGCTTGATTTTCCCGTCGTCCGTCCAGATTTTCCGCGGGATGAGCGAGCAGACGATGGGCGTGGCGCCCTTCGCGCGGGCGTCGGCGATGAACTTCCGCAGGTACCAGCCGTAAGTGTGCACGACCTCGTGCTTTTTCGTCATGACGTTGTCGATTTCCTTCGTCTCCTCGCCGATGCCTTTGAGCGTGCCGCGCGCCCGGAGCGGCCCGGGCGGCTCGTCGTTGAGCGCGTAGTCGTCGTTGTGGCCGAACTGCATGAGCACGACATCGCCCGGCTTGAGCATGCCCATGACCCGGTCCCAGTGGCCCTGCGTGAGGTAGGTGCGGCTGCTGAGTCCACCCACGGCGCAGTTCACCACGTTGACCTTGGCGGGATCGAAATAAGCCACGATCGGCTCGCCCCAGCCCCACTGGCCCTCGGCGCCGAGGCCCTGGCCGTCGCCGGCGCCATTACGGACGGTGGAATCGCCGATGAGGAAGAGCGAAGGCAGCTTGGGGTCGGCCGGCTCGGGCCGCGGCATGCGGGGACGCGCGGCGCTGGCGACCCGATCGGCCGCCGCGGCGGGCACGGCCGCGCCCTTGGGCGAGAGATACTGCGCGAACTGCACGCCACGCAGGGCCTTCAGGCCGGACACCACCTTGGCGGCGTTGAGGTCCGCGCCATCCTTGTTCGAGTGCGTGCGGTCGGGCTGGTAGAGCTTGGCGGTCTCGGCCTGGCCGATCCGCTCGTACTCGTCGGCGGCGATATTGGTCAGGTCGACCAACGCCACGTTGCCGGCCTGCGCGATTTCCTTCGTCCAGGGAACATACTGGCCAAGCCCGCGCTCGATCTTGCCGTCCTTCCAGTTGTTGCGGACGGTGACGGTGAGCAGGATCGGTGTCGCACCCTTCGCCCGGACTTCGGCCACCATGCTCCGCATGTACCAGCCGTAGGTGTGCACGACCTCGTGCTTCTTGGTCAGGACGTTGTCGATTTCCTTCGTCTCCTCGCCGATGCCCGGAAGCGAACCACGGGCACGGAGCGGGGGTGGCGGCTCGTCGTTGATCGCCCCGCCGTCATTGTGGCCGAACTGGATGAGGACAAAGTCGCCCGTCTTGACCCGGCTGATGATCTGCTCCCACGAGCCGTCGGTGATGAAGGTGCGGCTGCTGCGGCCGCCGCGGGCGCCGTTGAAGACATTCATCTTTGCCGGGTCGAAATAATCCGCGAAGGGCACGCCCCAGCCCTGGATGCCGGTGTCGCTTCCGCGGGCGGCGGTGGAGTCGCTGGCCACGAAGATCGTCGGCAGCTTCGGGTCGAGCACCACCGGGGGAGCCGGCGGCGGCGGGGGTGGCGGAGCGACAGTCTGGACGGCAGGTTGGGCCGGTTGCGCCGGCAGGGGCAGGGCCAGCCCGCAGAGGAGCAGGAGGCCGGTGTAGATGGATTTCAGGGAGGGGGTAGGCATGGGGGAATGGGAGTTTGGAATTGGTAGTTGGTAATTTGGAATCTGGAGTCGGAGTCGGGGGCGTGATCGAGTTTACCAATTACAAATTCCCAACTCCCAATTACCCCGCGCCGCGCGGCCCTCAATTCCCGCGCGGCGCCTGCGTGGCGCGGCCCGGGCTGACCGGAACATCAAACTTGGCCGGATCATCCGGATGTGCCGGGTCGAAGGTGCCGAAGTCGTCCACGATGTATTTCGCGAGGTCGAGCTTGTTGTCCTTGATTCCCTGCACGATGCACTTCGCCAGCTCGTACGCGCCGTAGGCGCTGTGGTGCGTGGCGTCGCGGCCGCCGCTCTGGGCCACCAAGGATTTCTCCGGGCCCAGCGCCTCCATGAACGTGATGCTCATGGCGGTGAGGTCGATGAAGGCCACGCCTTCCTCCTTTGCCACCTGGCGCACGGCCTCGGGATAATCGCCGTGGCTGTTCCGCACCTTGGCGCCGTCGAAATTGTGGCGCTGCATCGGGTTCACGATGATCGGCGTGACGCCGCGGCGACGGGCCTCGGCGATGAAGGTCTTCAGGTAGGACTTGTAGGTGGTGTTGGCCTCCACGTAGGTCTGCGGCCAGTTCGCTTTGCTGTCGTTGTGGCCGAACTGCATGATGAGGTAGTCACCCTTTTTGATCAGGCTCATCACCTTGTCGAAGCGCAGCTCGGTGAGGAACGACTTCATCGTCTCGCCGGACTCGGCGTGGTTGGCGACGGCGACCTGGGGCTTGAAGAACCGCGGGAGCATCTGGCCCCAGCTCGTCGTGGGCTCGCGCGGCTGGTCCGTCACGGTCGAGTCGCCGATCACAAACACCGTCGGCAGGTCGTCAACCTTGTCGATTGTGACTGCGCCGATGCTCGGGTGCGTGTCGCTGAACTCGAGCGTGAGCTTGTCGTCCCAGTGCAGCACGAGCCCGTTGGGGCCGTCCTCGCGGTTGTTGAGCTCGACGTGGTCGTTGCCCGGCGCATTCAGCGGCGGGGGCGGCACCTTGGCGTTGCGGACATTGGCGATGAACGTGCGCGTCTCGAATTTCCCCGCCGGGGTGCGCACACGCTCCAGCATGAGCCGGCGCGACTCGGACTTGATCGTCGTGACCGAGTCGGCCTGCGCATCGCCGAGGGTCACGGTGACCCGGTAATTGCCCTCGGGTACATTCACCGAGAAGAAGAACGGCTTGTCGCTCGTCACAAAACCATCGCGCAGCGGGTCGCCGCCCGCCTGCCCGACGGCGGTCGGCGTGGTGCCGAGGTCAAAGCCAAAGCCCGACTCCTTGGAATAAACCGTGGTCGGCTTCACCGCCGTGTAGCCGGGCGCGGCCTGGCCGCCGAAGTCGAACTTGAACGACGACGGTGCGGGAGGAGCCACGGGTGCAGCCGGGGCATCGGCAGCCCGGGCGGGCATGAGGCCGAGGACGGCGAGGCAGCCGATGATCAGGGGACGAAGCAGGAGATGCATGGGGTGAAGGGGAGATTTAGTCTTGGCAGGAAACGCCGGCGGCTGCACGCAGAAAGAGCCGCCGGCCGGCGCAATGCAGCACGACGCTCCGGCGGGGGCAAGGTGACCCGCCGCGGCGTGTTTTGGTCGCTCCCGTTGCCCGTTCATCCCGAAAGTGCGGGATCCACCCGCCAGCCTACGGCAAACCAGAGCCGACGATGGAGACGCGACCGGGAGATCGCCGCCCCACCAAGGATATTTCCGCAGCTCACGGCGTCGCTTTGCGTAATTCCGCCACGATCGCGTCCGGCACGGCGATCACTGTGCCGTGACGCATGCGGACGGGCGTGCCTTCGTCGGGGAAGCTCATCTTCGCCGTCACGTCCTCCCACGTCTTGAGGTCGCGGGAGCGCAGGGCGCCGTAGTGTTTCTTCTGGTAGGCGTCGAAGTAGACCAGGTATTCGTCGCCGATCTTGATCGCGGTCGGGCCTTCCACCCACAGGCCTTCCGGGGTGAACGGCGCGGACAGCGCGGAGAACGGCCCCTGCACGTCGTCGCTCGTGGCGATCTGCAGGTACTTCTTCGGCGGGTTCACCGTCTCGTCCTTCACGATGAGGTAATGGCGCCCGTTCGCGTGGAGAAACGTCGCGTCGATGACGCTGAAGCCCGGGTCGAAGAACAGCTTCGTCGGCGCGAAGGCCGTGAAGTCCTTTGTCGTCGTGAAATAAATGCGATGGTTGTAGGCGTCCTCCGAGGAGCCGGCCGTGCTCGCGAACCGGCCCGGGATGGTCGAGGCCCAGAAGATAATGAACTCTTCCCTCTTCGGGTCGTAATGGATTTCCGGTGCCCAGGAATTACGCACGGTGGGCTCGTGGGCCATGACAGGGATTTCCTTTTCCTCGGACCAGTGGACCAGATCCTTCGAAGATGCGTAGCCGATGTTGTTCTCATTCCAGCCTGAGGTCCAAACCATGCGGAAGATGCCGTCGGGCCCGCGCACGATGCACGGGTCGCGCATGAGCTTCGACTGGCCGACCTTCGGCTCGAGGTAGCTCTTGCCGCCGTTGAGCGGTTCCCACTTGTAGCCGTCCCGGCTCCACGCGAGGTGCAGGCCGTCCTCGCCGTTTTTCGTGAAGTAGGTGAAAAGATAGGAGTCGGCGCGGGCCAATGAAACCAAGCCGGTGAAGACTACGATGACGAGGGTCAGGCAACGGGACATTTTTGGGGAGGGGTTTTTGCCACTGATGGCACAGACGGCACAAATAAGAGATCGGGAGATCCCCATCTGTGCCCATCCGTGCAATCGGTGGCAAAAAAATAAACCTCAGTCCCCGAGCGGGCGCTGGTTTGTGAACTGCGGGCTCGGCGGCATCACGAAGTTGTCGACCGGGTCCGGCTTCGATGGATTGTAGGCCTTGAAGTCGGCCTTGATGTGCTTCGCGAGCGGGAGGTTGTTGTCCTTGATGCCCTGCACGATGATCTGCGCCAGCTCGTAGCTGCCGTAGTTGTCGTGGTGGGTCGCGTCGCGCTGCAGGCCCGTGCCGGCGAAGGCGAGGTAGGCCTTGTCCTGGCCCAGCGCCTGGTAGAAGAGGATGCTCTTCGCGTTGAGGTCGATGAACGCGACGCCCAGCTCCTTCGCCGCCTGGCGCGAGGCCTCGGCGTAGTCGGACAGCGTCGGCTTGAAGCTACCGTCGGGGTTGTAATTGCGGCGCTCCATCGGCGACACGATCACCGACGTCCCGCCGTGGGCCCGGACCGCGTCGACGTGCACCTTGATCTCGTCCTTGTACGTTGTGAACGGGCCGCTGTTGCCCTTGCCGATCTGCTTCTGGTCGTTGTGTCCGAACTGCATGATCATGTAGTCGCCGGGCTTCATCACGCTCAGCATCTTGTCCAGCCGCCGCCGGCCGATCGAGTCGCGGTAGGTCTCGCCGGACTCGCCGTGGTTGGCAATCGCGATGTCGGGCTGGAAGAAATTCGGCAGCATCTGGCCCCAGCTGTTGAAAGGCTCGCGCGACTGGTCGCACACGGTGGAGTCGCCGATGACAAACACCGTCGGCACGTCGACCTTGGTGATCTCGACCGCGCAGACCGCGGGACGGCTGTTGTTGAACTCGAGGGTGATGAGGTCGTCCCAGCCCCAGCCTTCCTGGATGCTCTCGCGCGGGGCCTTGAGGTTGACGACGCCCGCTTTGATGTCGCCCACCGCCGCGATCTTCGGCGTGCGGGTGTTCACAATGAAGCTCACCGTGGCGAACTTGCCCGGCTCGGTGTGGATCTTCTCCACCATGAGGCGGCGCAGCTCGGCCTTGATCGTAGTGGTGGACTCGGCCGCCTTGTCGCCGAGGGTCACGGTCACGCGGTAGTTACCCTCCTCCGCCACATGCGCGGAAAAGTAAAACGGCTTGTCGCTCGTGATGCCGTGGTCGTGGAGCGGATCGCTGCCGGGATGCTCGATCGACGCCAGCGTGGCGCCCGCCTCGAACCCAAAGCCTCGCTCCTTGCTGAAGACCATGTCCGGGAGGACCTGGGTGTAGCCCGGCGCCACCGCGCCGGCGCCGAATTGGAACTTGGCGACGCTGGTCTCGGCCGCAGGGGAAGTGGACGGAAGGGCAAACGCCACCAGGGCGAGGAAGGGAATCAGTCGGGATGCAGGATTCATGGATTTAATAGGGAGCGAAATTATCGGGGCCGCGGACGGGTAACCCACGCTCGACGCATGCGGGGGGGCGAAAGTTGTGCGGTCATTCGCCGGTTTGCCTCTCCGTGCGGGGTCCGATCACACCGGCATGGTTTCGCGCAGAGGCGCCATGGCGCAGAGCGGGAGCCAAGGAGAAGGGAATCCCGAAGGCCGATGCTTGTTCTCTGCGTCACGGCGCCTCTGCGCGAAATCATGCCCCCGGAGGGCGCAGTCAAGCTGCGCCCCTGCTTCTACCGTGCGAGGGTCAGGCTCATCAGGCCGATCACCACTTCGTTGGAAAGCGGCCGCAGTGTCAGGGAGAAGAGCTGCTTGGTCGGGTCGAGCGGCAGGTCGAGGATGGTGGCGGCCCCGCCGGCGGGCTTGGTGCTCCCGTCGGGCACGTAGACCTTGCCCGTGCCGAGTTCCACCCGCAGCGGCCGCGGTCCGGGTACCTGGAACGCGTAGTTGTCGGTGAAGTAGTCCCACTCGATCGGCCACCAGGTCGTCGGGTTGCGCAACGCCAGGCGGTCGCTCGTGCCGTCCCAATAGCTGACGACCACCTCCGCGTTGTCCATCTGGGTCTGCATCGGGTTCGTCGTGCCTGTCATGAGGAGATAGGCGTGGTTCGCCCGGCCCGACACCTGCAGCGAAACCTCCTTCGGGTAGCGGTCCCAGAGGGAGGCAAACACCGTGTTCTTCGCCCCCTCGGCGGGCGGCAGCTGGAAATGCACGCCGGAAGGCAGCGCGAGCCCACCCG
>CAIKHO010000081.1 GCA_903827245.1 uncultured Opitutia bacterium | reverse complement strand
TGGGACAGCGGCGCGCTGTCTCATCATCGGCCTGCGCAACCTCGGCCCCGCACGCCGGGCAGGCCGAAGGAAAACGGTAGGACTGGCTGGCGGCCGGCCTCCGGGCGAGGTTCACGCCCACGATGGCAGGAATGACCTCGCCGGCTTTCTCCACGTACACGGTATCGCCCACCCGAAAATCGTTCCGGGCGATCTCGTCTGCATTGTGCAGCGTCGCGCGCGTCAACGTCGATCCCGCCAGCGCCACGGGCGCGAGTTCGGCCACGGGCGTCAGCAGGCCTGTGCGCCCGACCTGCACGGTGATGGCCAGCAGCTGCGTCTCGACCCGTTCGGTCGCGAATTTGTAGGCCACGGCCCAGCGCGGCGCCGTGTCGGTGGCGCCGAGCTCATGTTGCAACGCAACCTCGTCGAGCTTCACGACCGCCCCGTCGGTCGGAAACGCCAGCCCCTCGCGCCCGCGGCCCACCGCCTGCACCGCCCCCCACATTTCACCGGCACCCCGCGCAGCCCAGACCTTCTGGAAAACCGGCAGTCCCCAACCGCGCAATGCGGCATGCAGCCCCTGTTGCGTCACGGGCGCCACCGCCGCGGGCCAGCACGCGGCGAATCCGTAGAAGATCACCGCCAGTCCGCGCCGCGTGACCTCCGCCGTATCCGTCTGCCGCATCGTGCCAGCCGCGAGATTGCGCGGGTTGGCGAAGGGGGTTTCACCGTCCGCCTCGCGCTCGCGGTTCACCCGCGCGAACTCCGCGAACGGCACGTAGATCTCGCCGCGCAACTCGATGGCGTCGGGCACCGGATGAACCCCGTCCGTCGCCTGCAGGGTCTGCGGCAGGCCGCGGATCGCACGCGCGTGGGCGGTGATCTCGTCGCCTTCGACGCCGTTGCCACGCGTCACGGCGCGGACGAGCTTTCCCTTTTCGTACGTCACGCTGACCGCAAGGCCGTCGACCTTCGGTTCGATCACATACGCGAGGTCAGTGCGCCCGAGGCGTTTCGCCAGCCGGGCGTGGAAGGCGCGGACCTCGGCCTCGGTGTAGGCCTTGTCGAGGCCCAGCATGGGCTCGCGGTGACGGTAGACCGGGAAAAGCCCCGAGCGATCATCGCCGATCCCGGCGGCCGGTGCCGCTCCGGCCGATAGTTCTGGAAACGCCTGCTGCAGCGCGGCCAGTTCGCGTTTGAGCTGGTCGTAGGCAAAGTCGCTGATTTCCGGCGCGGCTTTTTGGAAATACAGGTCGTCGCAGCGGGCGATCTCAGCACGCAAAGCAGCGGCGCGCTGTGCGGCCTCGCCGCGGGTTAGTCGGCTGGGGTTGTTCGATGAAGTTGCCCGGCTTGGTTCGCCTGCTGCTGTCAGCGCGGTCTGTGACTGGCCACGGGATTCAACGGCAGCGAAGATCGCGATGGCCGCAATCAAAACCGTCATACTGCGCCGTGGCCCGCGCAGGAAGGTCTGAGCTGACCGATTCGGATTTTTTTGCCACAGATTACACAGATCTGCACATATGCCGGAGATTTTTATTGGTGCCCGCTTGTCGGGCGAAGCCTTGGCAAAGTCGGATCGGTGTAATCTGTGGCAAAAAAACGGCTGGTCGTTCGTATTCCGGATGGATCGTGGTGGCTTCATGGTATCGCGGATCTCCTTCGTCCCGCCGCGCGTCGTGCGCGGCCGGCACAAGGGCCCATGAATTAATAACGCGTCTGTCCGGCCGTTTCTTTCATCAAATCTTCCGCCGAGAAGGGATTTCCCCGTTGGAGCGGCGACCCTTCTTCGCCAAGACTTCGAAGGGCAAGCCGGGAGGTCGCGGCTCCGTCGCAATGCGTCCGAAACTCTTATTTCGCCGGGCCCCAACGGCGCGTGAAGGGGTAATAGATGAAGAGCGGGCGGCCGACGACTTCCTTCTCGGGCACGAAGCCCCAGTAGCGTCCGTCCTCACTGATCGGCGAATTGTCCCCAAGCGCGAGAAAGGCATGCGGCGGCACGGTCAGGCTCTCGCCCTTGTGCAAGTATTGGGTGCGCCCGGAAATCCCGTAGTCGTACCCGGGATATTTGCCTTCGCGCCGGGCGTTCGCGTCAAAAGCCGCGGCTCCCTCGATCGGCTTTCCGTTGCGGTAGAGCACCGGCTCCTTGATCTCGAGCGTGTCCCCCGGCACGCCCGCGAGGCGCTTGATGAAATACTCGTCGGGAAACCCCTCGAGGACGAGGTTCGGGATTTTCCCGGTTTGAAACACGAAGCCTGAGCCCACTTTCGGGCGGACAAAATGATAGCTGACGCAGTCGACGACCAGCATGTCCCCTTTCATCATGTCGAACCGCACCAGCGGCTCGCCCGCCCGGACCGTGCGGCCGAGGGGCATCCGGTACGCGCGGTAGACCTGGTCCGAACCCTGCCGCAGCAGCACCTCTTTCACCGTGCCCTGCGCCACGGCGCGCTGCCACTGGGCCTTCAGCGCCGCCGGGTCGGCGAAGTAGGTCTCCGTGAACACCTGGTCGTAGTCATGGAAATCCTCGTTCAGCCGGAGTGACACCCGCTCGTCGTCCACAAAAAACGTGTACTCGTTCAGCTTGGCGGGAAACACCACCCACGATTTGCCGTCGACCTTGACCGGCACGGGGTGCGGCTGGCCGGTGGCATCGAACCCCACCAGGGCCGAGACCTCGCCGTCCTTCGGGGCGTCGATCTCCTCGCGCACCGCCCCGTAGGCGGCCAGGCGGAAGAGCCGTCCGGCCAAGCCGGGGGCAGCCGTGCCGGCGGGAAAATTCTCCGCCGTCAGGCCGTAGTAGGTCGGCCACATCGAGTTCGTCGGGATCACCATCGGCTTGAGGAAGTAGGTCTTGATCCCGAAGATCACGATCGCCGCGACAAGGAAGAACTCGAGGTTCTCCGTCAGCGCATTCATCGGGTAGATCGACCCGCCGGTCTTCCGCAGCACGGTTTCGAGGGCCGCGATGGAGGACTTGAGCTGATCCACGCCGGCCCGGCCCTTCAGCTTGGCGGCGAGATCGTCCCGGTGGCGGTTCAGTTCCTGCGCGTCGGCGGCACCCAGCACATCGCGCCGGAAGTGCCAGACCTTCGCCGCCTGCTCGAGCCAGCGGGCCGCGGCTTCGCGCATCTTCTTTTCCGGTGATTCAAAAAATCCAAACACAGTGATAACGAGAGAGGTTTAAAGGGGACGTCGGTCCCTTAATGCCTTTAGCGAGATGGAGGCATTGTCGAATTGTTTCAGCGTGCATCAGCCTGAATGACCCGGTCTGGCAGCTTGGATCAGCCTCGGCCGTCCTCGGTTTGCCTCCTGTGCAACGGATCGAAATCGGAAATTTTTACAGGAGACGATCCGAGGGGAAACCGAGGCGGATGTCCGGCTTCGGATCCGATCTTATCGTTTTCGTTCTTCGTTCCCTTTCTCGTTCTCCCCTCCGAACACCAACCCGAGAACGAGGAACGAGAAAGAGAACGAGAACGATTTTTTAACCAAACCCAAAGAAATCAGGACTCTACTGCCTACATGGCTGTCCCAGCTTCGCCCTCGAGCCGCGGCAGGCGGACGGTGAACACCGTCCGTTCGCCATCGGAGCGGGTGAGTCCGATCCGGCCGCCGAGGGCGGTGACGATCTCGCGGCACAGGCTGAGGCCGAGGCCGCTGCCGCCGGTGTCGCGGTTGCGTCCGGTATCGGCCCGGTAGAAGCGCTGGAAGAGTGTGCCCTGGCGGTCCGGCGGGATGCCGGGGCCGGTGTTGGCCACCGCGAGGACGACCTCGCCGGCCTCCGCTTGCAGGTCGAGACTGAGCTCGCCGCCGTCGCGGTTGAACTTCACGGCGTTGTCGACCAAGTTGAGCGCGACCCGGCGCAACATGACCGCATCCCCGCTGACCCGCAGGCCCGGGGCGATTCGGCCGGTGATCCGGATGTGCTGCGACGATGCGAGCAGCTCGGCATCCTCCTTCGCGTCCTCCATCAGCGCACTCAGGTCCACCGGCACCCGTTCCAACGGACTCCGGCCGGTGTCGAAGCGCGCGAGGAGGAGCAGGTTGTCGGAAATCTTCTGCAGGCCGGTGTTCTCCTCGAGCAGTTCGACCAGCAGGCGCTGCTGCTCGGGGCTGAAATGACCGGTGCGAAGCGCATCCTCGATCTGGCCGCGCATGATGGTGAGCGGGGTGCGGAGCTCGTGCGCGGCGTCGGCCGTGAAACGATTGGCCTGCTCAAAGCTGCGCTGGAGCCGGTCGAACATCCCGTTGAGCACGCGGATATGGCGGCCGATTTCATCCTCGGCGGCCGGGGCGGGCAGCCGCTGGTCGAGACGGTCGGCGGTGATCGAGGCCGCAGCGGCGGTGATGTTCGTGACCGGCACGAGTGCGCGCCGGGCGATCCACCAGCTGCCGCCGGCCACGACCAGCAGCACGGCCGGCAGCGCGATCTGGTAGGCGCCCAGCAGGTCGCCCACACTTTCCTCCACGGGCCCCAGCGACGCCGCCAGCACGAGCCGGGTACCACCCTCGGTGAAGACCCCGAAACGAAGGTTCTTCCCCTCCACCCGCCGGGTGAATTTCCGGCGGGCCGGCGGCCATTGCGGCAGGGCCTGCCTCAGCGTTTCCGGATGGGCCTCAAGCGCGGCGCGATCGCCCGTGACCGGGCCGAGCACAAATCCGAAAAGGGAGGCGTCCGCCTTGGGCAGTGCCGCCAGCCAGTCGGGATTGACCGGCGCATGATCGCCGCCCTGCGCCCGGGTGGTGAACGCAAACCGCGCATCCGTGGCCAGCTGCGCGTCCACCACCTCCACCTGCTCGGAATAGAGGTTGAACGCGACCACCGCGCCGAACGTCACCAGCGCGAGGGCCGTGATCAGCACCGACCACAGCGTGATCTGCCAGCGGAGCGGCCACCGCTTCATGCGCCGGCCTTGAGGGTGTACCCGACGCCGCGGACCGTCTGGATGAGTTTCACCGGCTGGCCGTCGTCGACCTTGCGCCGCAGGCGCTGGACGCAGACGTCGACCACGTTGGTGCCCGGGTCGAAATGATAATCCCAGACCTGCTCGCAGAGCTGCGTGCGGGTGAGCACACGGCCGGGCGACCGCATGAGGTATTCCAGCAGCGCGTATTCCCGCGCGGTCAGCTCGATCTTGCGTCCGGCGCGGCTGACCTCGTGGGTGATGAGGTTGAGCGTGAGGTCCTCGTATTGCTGCACGCTCAGGCCCTCGCCGGACAGCCGCCGGCGCACCGCCCGCAGGCGCGCGATCAGCTCCTCCATCGAGAACGGCTTCGCCAGGTAGTCGTCGGCGCCGAGGTTGAGGCCCTCGACGCGTTCCGACAGGCCGTCGCGCGCCGTGAGCAGGATCACCGGCACGGTGTTGCGCTGCTCGCGCAGCTGCCGGAGCACGCTGAGGCCGTCGCGGCCCGGGAGCATGACATCGAGGACGATCGCATCGAAACGCTCGCCAGTCGCCAGATGCAAGGCGTCGTCGCCGTTGGCACAGACCAGCGGGTTGAAGCCCGATTCCGCGAGGCCCTTGCGGATGAACGTGGCGATCTTGCGTTCGTCTTCTACGACCAGGATGCGCATGAGTCAGTGGAACTTAATTTCCCGCCGCCACGAGACGAGGGGAAAGCAGCCCGACCCTGCGCTGCCGGCAGGGCGGCTTCAACCGTGGGATTATTACCGCGTTGTAATTTCGCGGAAGGCGCAGCGCGCCTGCGTGGTAGGGCGCGGACTCCGTTCCGCGCCGGGAACGTCTTCAGAAACCAGCCGGAGCCACTCGTTTTTGCAGACAGGCCTGATTCATTGGACCGGCGCGGAACGGAGTCCGCGCCCTACCCGTTCGGACGCACCAATCGGATTCCCGCTCAATGATCCTGGCTCCAGATCCACGCCGGCGGGAGATTCAGGGCGATCAGCCGCGGGCCGGTGCCGCACAGGGTCTTCGCCGCGGCCCAGGGCAGCACGGGCCAGTAGGTATATTGCACGTAACGGCTGACCCACCCGCGCTTGATCGCCGCGGCGAGGGATTCAAAGTAAGCCGAGCGGCTGTCATCCTGCAGGGAAAACAAGGGGACCGAGGAAACGACGATCGCCTGGTGCATACCGGCAAAGATCTTTTCCGTGGCCTCCTCGAACCGGCCCGAAACCACGTCGACCGAGGGTAATTTTAAGCGCAGGCGCTCCGCCAGGTGCGCGTTCGCCTCGATGGCGCGGATGCGCGTCCGCCCCTGGCTGTGGCGCAGCAGCGCCTCGGTGACCTTCCCCGAGCCGGCGCCGATCTCCACGATGCTCGATCCCGAGCGCCCATTGACCGCGGTTTCGGCCATCGCGCTGGCGAGGGCCTGGGTCGCCGGCAGAATCGCGCCCATTTGGCGGGGGTTGCGGGTTAGCGCGACAAACCAAGGCAGAATGTCTTTCACTCCCACAGTTCAAAACGGGTTCGGCGGACGAATGTCAAAGCCGCATCTTGGCCGGACTGAAAATGATACGGATCGGTAGCGGAGCCGCTTCCGGCTCCGCCGCGGAACGGGAAGCCGTTCCGCTACGTGAAATCGCCTGCCAGCGGGCTCCTGCATCCGCCCATTCCCCGCTCAGGGCTGGTTGTCGAACTGCAGCGTGTCGTCCTTGGCCTTCTTTTTCGCTTTTCCGAAGTTGTAGACGATCCCGGCGTAGACGATTCGCGCGCTGCGCCGGCGCACGATCTCATCGTGCAGCGTGGGGGTGTCGATCACCGTGCGCTCGCGCTGCGAGTCGAAGATGTCCGACAGGGTCAGCACCAGCGAGGTCTTCTTGTCCGCCAGGTCGTGCTTCAGCCCGATGTTGGCCACGAAGGTCGGCAGCCGGTAGCCCTGAGGCGTCAGGCGCCGGCCGTTGTAGTTCGTGTTGAACTGCACCAGCGTGGTCTTCGAGGCGTGGTAGTTCGCGCTCAGCTTGGCATTCCACGCGATCACGGACTTGGTGCTGCTGAACCCGAGGTTGCTCGCATTGATTTCGTTGTAGAAGGCGTTGGAGCTGAAATTGAGCGAAACCTTGCTGCCGGGGTTCGCGGTCGCCGCCAGTTCCAGCCCGCCCGAGCGGCTGTCCGACAGGTTCTCGTGGGTCGTCAGCAAGGTCGTGCTGTTGATGTATTCGGTGACGGTCGTGAAGCCGTTGTAGGTGTCGCGGTAATAAAGCGTGGCCAGGTAGGTCGTGTCGTCCTTCTTGTACTGGTAGCCCGCCTCGATCGAGTGGGTCTCCTCGGGCTTCAGGTGCGGATTGCCCGCCTGCAGGTTGTAAGGGTCCTGGTATTCCGGAAACGGGTTCAGGTCGTCGCTTTCGGGCCGGTGGATGCGGTGGCTGTAGTTCAGCTGGAGCTGGCTGGCGTCCGTGAGGCTGTAGCTCAGGTGCAGCGTGGGATAGGCGCGGAAATACTCGTTCTTGTCCCTCAGGTTCACCGTCACCTGGTTGGTGTTGATGTAGGTCTGCTCCAGGCGCACGCCCGCGAGGAAGCCGAATTTGCCGATGGGCCGCCCGTAGGTGGCATAGAGCGCGTGGATGATGTCGTGGTAGATGAAACGATTGGTGCTGGTGGTGTCCACGACCCACGCACCGCTCAGCGGGTCAAGGTAGCTGCCGCCGAAGTTCATGTCGTTCTTGTCGAGCTCCAGGGAATAGCCGGTCTCCAGCTTCGTATCGTCGGCCAGGGGCTGCACGTACTCCGCGGTCGTCTCCGTGCTCGTCTCGGTCGGCTTGATCGAGGTGCTGTCGAACGTCGCCGGGGTGACGGGCGTGCGGTAGACGTCCGCGTACTGGTTGTCCTCCTGCTCCCAGTGCCGGTCATGGTTCAGCTCGAGGTTCAACTCGCGCCCCTCCTGCGGGAAGCTGTGCTCGAACTTTGCGTCGAACTCCGTGGTCTTCTGCCATTCGGGGTCGGTGCGGAGCCGGTCGTAATCGCTCGTGACCGCGGTGCCGCCCGGCGCGAGGGAGAGGTTGCTGGTGGTCGCGTTCCGGAAGAACGTGCGGTAGTTGTAGTTCACCGACGCGCTCAGCTTGTTGTTCTCGTCCGGGCTGTAGTCCACGCCGGCCTCCGCGAGGCGGGACAGCGGGCGCGTGGACTCCACGGTTTTCTGCGCGGTGGTGATGAACAGGCCGCTCGCGGGATCGAGGTGGGTGCGGTGGTCCTCGTTGATGCGTACGCGGTCATCCTGGCGGACGCTGAGGGTCCCGAAGAGGTTGAATTTCCCGGGATTGTAATTGGCGGTGACGCCGGTGTTGTACCGGCGGTCATTGCCCACGGTCGCGCGGACCGAGCCCGAATAACCGGTTTCGCGCTTCTTCTTCAGCGTGATGTTGATGATCCCGGCGGTGCCGTCGGGCTTGTACTTGGCGGAGGGGTTGGTGATCACCTCGATCTTCTCGATCGAGTCCGCCGGCATCTGCTCGAGCGCCATCCCGCGGTTCGCCGAGTTCATCAGCGTGGAGGTCTTGCCGTTGACGAGGATCAGGACGTTGTCGTTGCCCCGCAGGCTCACGTTGCCCTCGATGTCCACGTCGACCGACGGCACGTTCTGCAGCAGCTCGCTGGCCGAGCCGGTCGCGCTCTGGATGTCCTGCCCGACATTATAGACCTTCCGGTCGATCGAGTTGTAGAAGGTCTCCTTGCGCGTGGAGACCTCGACCTTCTCCATTTTCACCGAAGCCTCCTCGATCGGCAGGCGCCCGAGATCGAGCGTGCGGTGCGCCGTATCCACTGTGAAGGCGGGCGTTTGCTGAGTGTCGAAGCCAATCACGCCGTACGACAGCTCGTACTCGCCGAACGGGACGCTCTCCAGGGTGAAGGCCCCGCGGTTGTCGGTCGCCGCGCTGCGCACCGTGTCACCCCCGGCCTTTTTCTTCAGGGCGACGGCCACATACTGGACCGGCTGGTTCGACGCCTTGTCTAGAATAATGCCGGTGACGGTGCCATCGTCCGCCTTCTGGGCCGGGAGGCGGGACGCCAGAGTGAGGAAGGAGGCAAAAAGGATGAGGACGGCTTTCATGCAAACAGTGAAGGTAACCCGTCAAGATGGCGGGAGCACGGCGATGAAATTACAAAGCCGTAATTTCCCCAGCGTTGACGCCTTCGCCGGCCCGCTGGAAATTCCGGTGCGTTTCTCCCCACCCTGGCAGTCTGACGAAAACCCAACCCATCATGAAAACGAAGCTTTCCTTCCCCGGCGCCCTCGCCGCCGCCCTGATTGCCCTCGCGCCGCTCCATGGCGCGGACGGCCCCTACCATTTCATCAAGGAAATCCCCGTCGGCGGTGATGGCGGCTGGGACTACCTCACGGTCGATTCCGCGGCACACCGCCTTTACCTCAGCCACGGCAATGTCGTGGTCGCGGTCGACACCACCACGGACGCCGTGGTCGGCCAGATCGAGGACACCCCGGGCGTCCACGGCATCGCGATCGCCCCCAAGCTCGGCCGCGGCTTTGTCAGCAACGGCAAGGGCAACAACGTGAGCGTCGTCGATCTCGCCACCCTGAAGACCCTCTCGAAGATCGATACTGGCCGGAACCCCGACTGGATCATGTACGAGGGTGGCCAGAACGAGGTCTACACCTTCAACGGCGGGAGCAATTCCTCGACCGTGATCGCGGCCGACTCCGGCAAGGTCGTCGCCACGATCGACCTCGGCGGCAAACCCGAGACCGCCATGGCCGATCCCTCCCTCGGCCGCATCTTCGACAACATCGAGGACAAGAACGAGGTCGTCGTCATCGACACCAAGGCCCACACGGTCCTCAACCACTGGTCGATCATGCCCAATGCCGCCGCCTCCGGCATGGCGATCGACCTCGCCCACAAGCGCCTCATCCTCGGCTGCGCCGACAGCAACACGATGGCCCTGATGGACTACACCACGGGCAAGGTGGTTTCGACAGTGCCGATCGGCGCCGGCGTGGACGCCAGCTCCTTCGATCCGGGCACCCAGCTCGCCTTCTGCTCCAGCGGCGGCAGCGGCACCGTCACCATCGCCCACGAGGATTCGCCCGACAAGCTCACGGTGGTCCAGACCCTGACGACCGAACCCCGCGCGCGCACCATGACGCTCGATCCCGCCACGCACAAAATCTACCTCGCCTCGGCCAAGTACCTCGCCGCGGCCGCGCCCGCCGGCGGTGGCGCGAAGGGCCGCCCGCAAATGGTGCCCGGCAGCTTCAAGGTCCTCGTCTACGGGATGGGCAAGTAAACGCCTCCCTGGAGCGCACGCACGATTGCATTGCCAGTGCCGGCTGACGCGCAACCCTTCACGGCGTTGCGCGTCAGCTTTTTGAGCGGCCAGATGAACCCCACCCGACCTTCCCTCCCCCGGCGCCTGAGTCCGCCCGGCCTGCTCGCCTTGGTCGCGGGTCTCGGCCTGTCGGGAGGGTGCGCGATCTATCATCCCGCGGCCCAACCGCTCGCGCCTGCCGCCACCGCGGCCACCTGGGATGCGCGCACGCTGCAGGACGCGGGACTGCGCCATTACCTCGCGCAAAACCTCGGTCGCGAACCGGCGCCGTGGCCGCTCACCGCATGGGATTTCGAGACGCTCTCGTGGGTCGCGTTCTACTATAATCCCACCCTCGATGTCGCCCGCGCCCAGTGGGAAATCGCCCGCGCGGGACTGAAGACCGCCGCGGCACGGCCGAATCCCACGCTTAGCGTCATTCCCGGCTACAATACCAATGCCGGCGCCGGCATCTCTCCCTGGCTCCCCGCCATCAGCGCCGACTACCTCTTTGAGACCGCCGGCAAGCGCGACCGGCGCCAGGATGTTGCCCGGCTCACAGCCGAATCCTCCCGCCAGGCGGTCCTCGCCGCCGCCTGGCAGGTGCGCAGCGACCTGCGTCGCGCGCTGATCGACCTTGCCACCGCGGAGAGAAAGCTCGCCCTGCTCCAGGCCCAGTCCGCCCAGCAGCAGCGCATCCTCGCCCTGCTGGAACAGCGCCTGCAGGCCGGTGCCGTTTCCGCTGGCGACCTCGCCGCCCCGCGCGTCGCGCGCGTGCGCGCCGAGACCGACCTCGCCGCGGCCGAGCGCCAGCTGCCCGTCACGCGCCAGCGCATTGCCCAGGTGCTCGGCGTTTCGGTGGACGCGCTGCGCGGCACCACCCTGAATCCGCCCTCGCCCCCCAACCCGTTTTCCGCCGGGCAGCTCGCCGCGGCGCGGCGGGTTTCACTGCAGAGCCGCGCCGATGTTCTCGGTGCCCTCGCGCGCTACGAGTCCAGCCAGGCGGCGCTCGCCGGCGAAGTGGCGAAACAATATCCCGATCTTCACCTCGGCCCCGGCTACCAGTACGACCAGGGCGCCGACAAGTGGACGCTCGGCCTCACGCTGGAACTGCCGGTCTTCAATCACAACGAGGGGCCGATCGCCGAGGCCGAGGCCCGCCGCCAGCAGGCCGCGGCGGAGTTCGTCGCCCTGCAGGCGCAGGTCATCGCCGACATCGACGGAGCCGCCGCCGCCCAGGAAGCCGCCGCCGTCAACCTCGGCCACCTCGCCCGCATCCAGGCCGAGCTCAAGCTCCAGCAGGACCGGCTGCAATCCCGGCTCGCGGCCGGGAACGCCGACCAGCTCGAGCTCGCATCCGCGGGCCTTGAGCTCGCCGCCGGCGAACTCGCCCTGCTCGACGCGCAGGCGCAGGCCGCCACGGCCGCCGGCCAGCTCGAGGACGCCCTGCAGGTGCCTTTCGCCAAACTCGACCCGCTCGTCGTCCCCAGCCGGGCGCTCACCTCCCTGCCATCGCCATGAAAAAAAATCTCTTCGTCCTGCTGGCCGGTCTCGTCCTAGGCGGCGGCGCCACCTGGCTGGCCCTCCAGCACCGCGCCGCGGACAAGCCGGCGGAAAAGTCTCCCGATCTCGACATCAGCGCCGGCAGCAGCGGCATCACCCGGAAACTCGCCGCCGCCGGGCTGACCTACGCCGCCCCGGAAACCGTCGAGGTCAAGCCGGTGGTCAAGGGCTATGGCCGCGTCCTCGACGCCTCGCCGCTCGTCGCCGCGATCGGTGACATCAAGGTGGCCCGGGCCGCCGCCGACGCCTCGGACAAGGAATTCGCGCGCACCAAGGCGCTCCACGACACCGGGGAAAATGCCTCGCTCCAGGCCGTCGAGACCGCCGAGGCCGCAAGCCTGCGCGACCGCGCGCAACTCGATGCCGCCCGCGCCCGGCTCGTCACGTCATGGGGCCGGGCCCTCGCGGAACGGTCCGATCTTTCGCCACTCATCCGCGCCCTCACCCTCGGTGAGGCCGCGCTGGTTCGCATCGACCTGCTGCCGGGCGACGCTCCGGCCCAGCCGCCGGCCGCCGCCCGCGTGGGCCCTCTGACCGGTGCCGGGATGCTGAGCGACGTCGAGCTGCTCGGCCCCGCGCCCCTCGCCGACCCGCAGGCGCAGGGCCAGGGTTACCTCGCGGTCTGGCGTACCACCCCGCTGGCCCCCGGCACGGCCCTGACCGCCGAGGTGACCGTCCCCGGCGACCCGCAAAAGGCGCTGGTGCTGCCGCGCAGCGCCTTCGTCCGCCATGAGGGCGGCGTGTTCATCTACGTGAAGACCAAGGAGGGCGGCTTCGAGCGCCGGCTCGTCACGACCGGGGTCTCCCTGCCGGCCGGACTCGCCGTGATCGAGGGCGTGGAGGAAAAGGACCAGGTGGTCGTAACCGGCGCGCAGCAACTGCTCGCAACCGAGGTGCTGGGTTCGGCGGGCGGCGGGGACGAATAACCGCGCCATGCTCCAGGCCATCGTCCATTTCTCGCTGCGTTTCCGCGGCATCGTCCTCACACTGGCCTGCCTGCTGATCGGCTATGGGATCTACACGGCGGCGAACGCGAAACTCGACGTGTTTCCCGATTTCGTGCCGCCGGAGGTGACGGTCCAGACCGAGGCGCCCGGCCTCACGCCCGAGCAGGTGGAAACGATGGTGACGCGTCCCGTCGAGGCCGCGATCAACGGCCTGGGCAACGAGGAGTCGCTCCGCTCCGAGACCATCCAGGGCCTGTCCATCATCACCGTCGTCTTCAAGGAGGGCACCGACGTCTTCCAGGCCCGGCAGACGCTCGCGGAGAAACTCAGTGAAACCGCCGGCGTCCTGCCCGCGGGGGTCGGCGCCCCCAAGATGTCGCCGCTCACCTCGGCCACGATGGACCTGCTCAAGTTCGGCCTGGTGAGCGACAAGCTCACGCCGATGGAGCTGCGGACGTTCGCCGATTGGACGGTCCTCCCGCGCGTGCTGTCCGTGCCGGGCGTGGCCCATTGCAACGTGTTCGGCGGCGAAGTGCGCCAGTGGCAGGTCCAGGTGCATCCCGACCTGCTTGTGGCGCACCAACTCGCGCTCACCGACGTGCTGGCTGCCGCGCGGCTCGCCAGCGGCGTGCGCGGCGCCGGTTTCATCGACACGCCCAACCAGCGCATCGTGCTGGAGACCGACGGCCAGACGCTCACGCCCGCCGCGCTCGGGAACATCGTCGTGGTGACGAGCGCGAACGGCGTGCCCGTGCGGCTCCGCGATGTCGCCACCGTGGCCGAGGGCCCGGCGCCGAAATTCGGCGACGCCCTCATCATGGGCAAGCCCGGGATCCTCATGACCACGGCGAGCCAGTACGGCGCCAACACCATGGAGGTGACGAAGGATCTGGAGGCGGCGCTCGAGGACCTGAAACCGGAATTGGCGCGCCAGGGGATCACGCTTTATCCGGCGCTCCACCGGCCCGCGACCTTTATCACGGCTTCCCTCGAGAACATCAGCCATTCCCTGCTGCTGGGCGCGATCCTGGTCTCGTGCGTCCTCTGTCTCATGCTGTGGAATTTTCGCACGGCCTTCATCTCGATCACCGCCATCCCGCTGTCCCTCCTCGGTGCGATCGTCGTGCTCGACCGCTTCGGCGTCACCCTCAACACCATCACGCTCGGCGGCCTCGCCATCGCCCTCGGCGAGGTGGTCGACGACGCCATCATCGACGTCGAGAACATCCTGCGCCGCCTGCGCGAGAATCAGGGGCTGGCCAGCCCGCGTCCCGCCCTCGGCGTCATCCTCGACGCGTCCGTCGAGGTGCGGAGCGCCATCGTCTATGCGACGTTCATCGTCGCGCTCGTCTTCCTGCCCGTGCTCACGCTCAGCGGCCTGTCGGGCAGTTTCTTCGCGCCGCTCGCGCGGAGTTACATCCTCGCGATCCTGGTGTCGCTGGGCGTGGCCCTGACGATCACGCCGGCGCTCACGCTGCTCTTTTTCCCGCGCGGGGCCGACGATCACGAGCCGCCCCGCCTGCAGCGGGCGTTGCGGCATGGCTATGAGCGGGTCCTCCTCTGGGTCAACGGCCACCCCGTGCGCGTGGTGGTGTCCGTGGCGTTGCTCTGCGTACTCATTCTCCTGCGGCTGCCGCAGCTCGGCGGCGACCTGCTGCCGGAGTTCCGCGAGGGGCATTTCGTGCTCGGCGTCTCCACCACCGCCGGGTCATCCCTCGCCGAGACCCTGCGCGTCGGCCGGCATATCTCCGAGGCCCTCCTCGCCAACCCGAACATCGCCACCGTCGAGCAGCAGGTCGGCCGCGCCGAGCAGGGCGAGGACACCTGGGGGCCGCACAAGAGCGAGTTTCACGTCGAGCTGAAGCCCGGACTGTCCGGACGGGTTCAGGCCCAGGTCGAGGACCAGATCCATGCGATCCTCGACGACGTGCCCGGCATCAGCAAGGAGGTCGTCACCTTCCTCGGCGACCGGATCAACGAAACGCTCACCGGAGAAAAAGCGCCCGTCGTGATCAACCTGTTCGGCGACAATCTCGACGTGCTCGACGCCAAGGCCGACGAGATCAAGACGGTCCTCGCCGCCGTCCCCGGCGCCGGGGACGCCGCGGTGAAGACCCCGTCGCTGGCGCCGCGCATCGGCGTCCGCCTCCGGGCCGAGCGCCTTACCCAGCTGGGCTTCCGCCCCGTCGAGGTCCTCGAGGCGGTGCAGGCCGCCTACGAGGGCGAAGTGGTCGCCCAGGTTTACCGCGAGAGCCAGACGATCGACCTTACGGTGGTGCTCGATGAAGTGAGCCGCCGCGAACCTGACGACGTGGGCCAGCTCCTGCTCAAGAGTCCCTCCGGGGCCGTGGTCCCGCTGCGCGAGCTCGCCGACGTGTACCTGTCGTCCGGCCGTGTATCTATCTTTCACGACGGCGGCCGCCGGCTCCAGACCGTCACCTGCACCCCGGTCGGCCGCGACATCCAGTCATTCGTGGCCGAGGCGCGCGATCAGATCGCGAAGAAGGTCACCCTGCCGACCGGCGTCTATCTGGAATACGCGGGCGCCGCGGAAGCGGACCGCGCCGCCACCCGGGAACTGCTGCTCCACGGCGCCATCGCTTTCGTGGGCATCCTGCTGCTGCTGTCGGTGGTGCTCGGGCACTGGCGCAACCTGCTGCTGGTGCTCGCCAATCTCCCGCTGGCGCTCGCCGGCGGGGTACTCGCGGTGTACGTCACCGGGCTGCTCGGCGCCGGCACGGATCCGCTGTCGCTGCTCCGGTTGTTTTTCAATTTCAACTACAGCGGGGACCAGCCCGTCGCCAGCCTGACGATGGGTGCGGAGGTTGGATTCGTCACGCTGTTCGGGATCACGACCCGCAACGCCATCATGCTCATCTCGCACTACGACCACCTGGTGGACGTGGAAGGCTGCACGTGGAACCTCGAGACGGCGGTGCGCGGGGCCTCGGAACGGCTCATCCCGATCGTCATGACCGCGTCGGTCACGGCCCTGGGCCTGCTGCCGCTGGCCCTCGGCAGCGGCGAAGCCGGCCGGGAAATCGAGGGGCCGATGGCCCTGGTGATCCTCGGTGGACTGCTCACTTCCGCCACCCTTAATCTCCTGGTTCTGCCCACGCTCGCGCTGAGGTTCGGCCGCTTCGGCTCCAAAAACAAAGGGTGAGGCGCGGCCCGAAGCGACCGCACGGCCAGCCCGGTCGTGGTGCAGTTTGGTATCAATCCTTCCCGGCCGGTTTCGCGCCGAGTCGCAAAGCGGCGGGGCAAGCAGGAGGTCGGGCTCGGAACCCGGATTTTCACGCCGAGGCACGGAGGACGCAGAGAGCGATCGGATCCGGATACTGCGATCGATCCCGGATTTTTGGCCACAGATTTCACGGATGGCACAGATGGATCGGATCCGGGCACTTCTGACATTTGGGTTTTATCCGTGGAATCTGTGGCCAGAAATTCCGTGGTTTGCGGTACAACAGTCGGAATGAATCGAAAGCCGACTTGATTGAAACGTAACATCGCTGCGTCCCGGCGCAAAATGGCACCACACCGGCAACCGGATGGCTGGCTTTCCCCGGATGAATGGGTGGTTTTTTTCGGACGGCAATATTCGCACGGTGTCCGGCAAGATTTGCGCGGAACCCTCCGCCGGCCTGGGGTACCCTTGGTGCATTATGAGAACCATCCTCGCCCCTGTTGATTTTTCTCCGGTCACCGCCCGGGTTTGCGAGACGGCGGTCAGCCTCGCCAAGGCGGTCAGCGGCCGGGTCGTCCTGCTCCACAGTGTGCCGCCCCCGTTGATCACCAGCGATTTCGGCCCCATGGTCGAGAACATCGCGGAGATTGCCGCCGCCGGCGAAAAGGCCGCCGCGCAGCAGCTCAAGCGCCTGCAGAAAAAACTGCAGGACCAGCTCGTCGTGGTCGAGACCACCCAATACTACGGCTCCCCCGTGCCCCACATCATCGACCAGGCCAACGCCCTCGATGCGACCTACATCGTCATGGGTTCGCACGGCCACACGGCCCTCTACGATCTCCTCGCCGGCAGCACCGCCCACGGCGTGCTCCGGAAG
>CAIKHO010000080.1 GCA_903827245.1 uncultured Opitutia bacterium | reverse complement strand
CGCCAAGGAACTCCAGCGCTGGCTAGCAGAGCAGGACATCAAGACCATCTACATCACACCGGCTAGTCCTTGGGAGAACGGCTTCGTCGAATCATTCCACTCCCGCTTCCGCGACGAATGCCTCACCCGCGAGCAGCTCTGGACCCTCACTGAGGCCCGTGTCGTCATCGAAGACTTCCGCCAGGACTACAACGCCGAGCGGCCGCACAGCTCGCTCGGCTATCTCTCTCCGCAACGCTTCGTCGCGGGGAACTCTTTGCCAATCCCAAGCTCCAGGACGGACCGCCAAGCCGGTCCGTCCCTCCGCTTAGGATTGCCAACCACCACCGAAGTCAGCACATCAAACCAAGCCAAAGACTAACCCTCCACCTGGCCCAGTTTTCGGGACCCGCTCATCATCATGCTGGCGTTCTGCTGGGCCGGTTTCAAAAAACTGAAAATGCGGCTGTGAGGTTTGAGGTTCGATCGGCCCGAAGGTAGGGCGGGTTATCCTTAACCCGCCGCTGCGACTTTGCTCACGAGGAGAGCGGAGCCGAACTGGCGCGTTAAGGATAACGCGACCTACCTATAAACTGCCCGCTCAGGCCGCGGGACGCTCGATCACGGGACGGCCGGACTATCGCGAGATCGGGGCCAGACGAACTCTTGGGCACCATATTTCCACCGTCTCATGAGTGAGCGGGTTTTCGAGCGCGGGTCCGCAATGCTCGTAGTCAGCGGGGAAGTTTATGCCGGCGGTTTTTAGTCGGGAGAGGAATTCGTCGACTTTTCCATTGATGACGATGAAGGCCCGTTGGCGACGGGCGAGCGTGACAGTGGTAAGCCGCCTCGCGTCGTCCTCGAGCGAGATTTCGTCGCCGGCGAAATACCATGGATGTCCCGGCGAAACTCCGCCCATCGCGAAGACGAATCCCGGAAAATTAAAAAAAGCGAAGAGGTCGTCGCCCGGCCTGAAGCCGAACTGCGTGAGTTGGGTCCGGGCGGCGTCGATGAATTCGTGCGACGCTGGATCGAGCCGCAGCGTGGAAACCGGGCTGCCGATCGCAGTGGGCTCGGTTTGGGCCTGGAGTCCAGCCGGCAGGCGGTACGGAATTTCGATAAAACCGTGATTGAATTGGCCCAGCGCCACGGCGCACAGGAGGATCGTCCCCAGCGAAGTCGCCCAGGCGCCGTGCCAGCAACGGTCCAGACCGCGCAGGCAGAGGACGATGACGACAAACCCCGGCCCGATCTGATAAAACAGATTGGTCGTGATGACGTTGGTCGTCCCGATCGCGCCGAAGACCGGTAAGAGCAGGAGAAAAACCGCGAGTAGGACCGTGCGAACGCTCAGCAGCGGCGAGATCGGCTGCCACTCGTTTCGTTTCACGACAATGAGCGAGAGCCCAAACGCCAGTCCGACGACGGCGAGGGTCGCCACATAAAATTCGTTGCGCGCGGCGCCGCCGCTGGTGAACGCGTGGGTGAACCACGCAAACGTCGCCAGCGTGCCGATCAATGCCGCGCCCGCGATCGCTCCGAACCAGCGTTGAACGCGAGGCCACCATCGCAGCAGGAATAGAAAGCCCGCGACCGCGGCCACCGCATCGAGGACGGGCTCGTACAGCCAGAGCATGGCTAAGAGTTCGGAGGAAAATTCGCGCCAATAGCGTCCGAAATATGAATCGAGAAAGGTGTTGGACGTCAGCGCCGACCGCAGACCGGCGCTGCGATCGAGCCAACCCGAGAAATCCTGGACGCAGAGGAAGAAAAGGGCGGCGGCGACGATCGCGGCCAAAGCGGTCAGGCCAAGCAACTGGAGTTTACGCAGGGCCGAGACTCGACTGGCCAATAGCAAAAAACTTCCGCCCGCAGCCGCCAGCAGCACGCTCGTGCTGAACTTCACGAAAAATTCGACTGCCACCAGCAGACCCGTGAGGGTAGCGAACAGGAAAAACCGTCGGCGGCTGTCGGACGTAAGGGTGTCCTCGCTCGCGCAAGCGAGAATCAGGCCGCTGGCAGCGTAGAGCAGAATCGCGTTGAGGTGATTGTAGGAAGGCGCAACGGGCGATGTGGCGAACCCGAGGCCGAGGGCTGCCGCCGTCGCGGCGCCAATAGCCGGAAGCCATGAACCCACGTCTGCGGGGTGGCCGAAGGCAAGCTCCCAGCGTCGCAGACCTTGAATGAAAATTGCGGCGCTGAGGAAAATGAGGAGCTCAGTGAGCAGTCGCGTGGCGACTATGTTATGCGCGGCGATCGCGAAAATTATCCGTCCGATGAGGTGATAGGACGTATGAACGTCCGGCACTTCTTCGGGATGGGCGAAACTAAGGTAGTACGTGCCCTCGTCGGTGAAATCGAATCCGCGGCTAGCTCCCCACGTGAGGACAGCGGCGATGGTGCCGCTTAAGAAAATGAACGGGACCCAGAGCCGAAATTCGCGCGCACAGCCTGCCATGCGAGAGCAGTACGGGCGGTGGGGGTTTTAGTCTACTCCGAAAAGTCATCCGTCGCGCGGGAAGTGACAGGTGCGAAAGCAAGGTTTTCTTTGACGTTGTCAGGCGTTTAGGCAGGTGTCGCGCTCGCCATTTCGAGTATGCCGAAGATTGCAGTCATCATGCCCGCCTACCAAGCCGCCGAGACGATCGGCCGGGCGATTGAGAGCGTGCGAGCGCAGACGTTTTCGGACTGGGAGCTGCTGGTGGTGGACGACGGTTCGGTGGACGCCACCGGCGAGATCGCGGCCGTCCACGCGAGGGACGATGCGCGCGTGCGCGTGTTGGCGAAGCGGGCCAACGTCGGCGCCGCCGCGGCGATGAATCGGGCGTGGCGGGATAGTAGCGCGCCGTTCGTAGCGATCATGGATGCGGATGATTTCGCGCTGCCCGGGCGGCTGGCGCGCCAAGTCGATTTTTTTTCCGACCACGCCGACATCGACGTACTCGGCGGCGCGGCGCACTTTGTCGACGGACGAGGAAGGTATCTGCGGTCGGTGACGTTGCCGGAAACACACGAGGCGCTGGAACGGCGGCGCTGGTACGCCTGCCCGTTTGTGCATCCGACGGTGATGATGCGGCGCCGATTTTTGGAAACGACGGGCGGCTATGAGGCCGGGCTGAGACTTGGGGAAGACTACGATCTATGGATGCGGGGCTTTTTTCACGGTGGGTTTAATTACGCGAACCTCAGCGATCCGCTCGTGATTTATCGCGCGCGACCGAAGCAGCGTTGGAAGATGATTCGCGCGAGCGCGGCCGTGCGGATGCGGGCAGGGCGGCGCGAGCGTAAAGTTTTCCGGGGCTGGACGGCGGCGACGCGGATTTTGCTGGAAGGGGCTGTGGAGCAGACGGGGATTTTCGCTTGGCGCGATGAGAAATTCCCGGGTGCGGTGCCACCGGACGTTGCGGCGCAGCAGTGGAGCCCATGAGCGCGTCGATGGAAAAGAGAAAACGAATTGTGCTGGTGACGTCGCTCCTCGGCGGCGGAGGCTCGGAGCGGGTGCTGGTGACCATGGCGCGCTGGTGGAGCGAACACGGAGCGGACGTTGTGATCGTGGTGTTGCGCAGCGATCCGGCAATTCGCGACTACGACGTGCCGCCCGGGATCGAAGTTCGCCGGCTGAATTTGATTGGCGAGCGGAACGCGTGGTGGAGTCCATCGCAACTGACTCGGCTCATGCGGTTGCGGCGGGAGCTGAAAGAGCTGCGGCCGGACGTAGTGATTTCGTTCATCGACAAGCTCAACGTGGCCGTGCTGCTGGCGTTGACCGGCACAGGAATTCCGGTGGTGGCGACGGAGCATTTGGCCCCGTGGATGAATCCATTGGGCGCGGTGTGGGAGAGGTTGAGGCGTTTGACGTATCGCCGGGCCACGGCGGTCGTGAGTCCGACGAAGAGGATTACCGAGTGGTTGGCCGCCCGCATGTCAGGTAATTTTGTGACCCTGCCGTATCCCGCGCAGATTGAGATCGGCGACTTCTCAGGCGCGGAGCGACGCAAGGTCGTGATGGCGGTCGGCCGACTCGTTCCGCAGAAGGGATTCGATATTTTGATCGATGCGTTCGGGCAGATTGCGACGAGAGTGCCGGAGTGGACGGTGGAAATCGCCGGCGAGGGGCCGGAGCGCGCGGCGCTGACGGCGCAGATTCGATTCGCAAGGCTGGAGGAACGCGTGCGGCTGCTGGGGCAGGTCCCGGACGTGGCCGCGCGACTGCGTGAAACGGCGATTTTTGTTCTGCCGTCGCGTCACGAAGCGTTTCCCATGGCGCTGTGCGAGGCGATGGCGGCGGGATGCTGCGTCGTGGCAAGCGATTGCCCGACAGGGCCGCAGGAGATTTTGAATGGGCATGGTGGCGAGTTGGTGGTCGCGGGTGGACGGGTAGAGTTGGCGGGATGTTTGGAGCGGTTGATCGGAAATCCCGCGCGGTGCAAAGAACTCGGGCGGGAGGCGGCGGCGCGAGCCGGGGAATTTACCGCGAGGCGCGTGATGCCGAAATGGGCGGGATTGCTGGATGGCCTGTTGCTCGCTCCAAGATGAAGGTCGCAATCATGATTGACAGCCTGGCGATCGGCGGGGCGCAAAAGCACGTCCGCCAAATGGCGTGCGGGTTGGCGGGCCGCGGACATCGCGTCGTGGTTTATTGCCTGAACGACCTCGCCCACCCGGTGTATCGTGAAGCTCTGGCGGCTGGTGGGGTTGAGCTTAAAGTGATTGGCAAGGTGAAGGTGCTTAGCGGATGCGGGCTCTTGGAAGTCGGCTGGGCGCTGTGGCGCGACGGCTGCGATGTATTGGTGACCGTTTTGTTCGTGAGCACGCTTTTCGGCCGGGTCGTTGCCGCGATGGTCGGGGGAATTCCCGTGATCACCTGCCTTCAGGCGCGGAACATCAATTACTCGAGGGCGCAGAAGCTGGTGCTGCGACTTACCGCGGGGCTCACCGATCTTACAGTAACGAACAGCCGCAACGCGATCGGATGGGCGGTGGTGAATGAGGGTGTGGACCTCCGGCGCTGCGTCTTCGTGGCAAATGCGGTGGACCCAATTGAACCCGTCGGGCCGGGGCCGGATAAGCCTCGTACGAATTGGTCTGAGCTCGGCTTTCCTCAGTTGGAAGGGAAGACGGTAATTGGCTCTCTCGGAAGACTGCATCGCCAAAAAGGCTACGACGTACTCTTGGAGGCATTTGCCGGAATCGCGTCCACGCTGAAGGATTGTCACGTGTTGCTGGTCGGAGAGGGTCCGGAACGCGCGGCGTTGGTGGCGCAAGCAAAGCGGCTCGGGCTCGAGCGCCGGGTTTGGTTGGCGGGCGAACGTGCGGAAACGCGGCCCCTGTTGGAAAAAATGGACATTTATGTCCAACCCTCGCGCTACGAGGGCACACCCAACGCGGTGATGGAGGCGATGACGTTGGGAAGGTCGGTTGTTGCTTCGGCGGTCGACGGAAGTTCAGAGCTGGTCGTGGACCCGTCCTACGGCTGGCTAGTACCGGCGGAAGATCCGCAGGCCTTGGCACAAGGGCTGTTCCGCATGAGCAATGACCCCATGAGCAGAGAGTATCTCGGGGGGCGAGCACGCGAGCGGATGACGGAGAACTTTAGCGGGGATGCCCTCTGTAGTAGCTGTGAACGAATCTTTACCGGAGTTATCTCAGCGCCGTTGAATTTGCAGTGACAATTGAAGTTGAGTTCAGGCTGCTTGGAAAAATGTGAGGTTGACGGGCCGAAAATGGAGCACTCTGATGGCCGTTGGATTTCATGCTGCTCTATCAGAAAGAATCTTGGCGGACACTCATCAACCCCATTGCGATTGTGAAACAGCTCCACCGGCATCGGGCGCTGCTATGGCAGTTTACTTGGCGAAACATCGAGTTGCAGCACAAAGG
>CAIKHO010000079.1 GCA_903827245.1 uncultured Opitutia bacterium | reverse complement strand
GCGGGCAGGCTCAACCCGGCACTCTTCCTTCCCAAGCAATCCTTCCCCTCCTTCCACTCAGCCCTCCGACGCGGTGAGTCCGGAGGCGAACCGCGCCCCAGGCGCCTTCCCTCTGAGACCCACGAAAATCCGCGAATAACCAAAACTTTCGCCGGGTGATCGCGTCTAAGCGGTCATGTCTTCCACATCTTTTCCCACCCGACTCTCGCTTCGCATCGCGTTGTGCGCCGCCCAACTCTTGGGTCTCGGCCTTGTCTTGGCCCTGCTCGCACCGTCCCTGAGCCTGGCCCAGACGGCGTCCGTACCGGATGCACCAGGCATGTCGCCGGCGCCGATCGTCGACAAACCCCTGCAACCGGCCGTCGCGCAGGAAATCCCGGAGGACCAGCCCTCGCCGCAGCACGCATGGGTTCCCGGCCACTGGCGCTGGCAGGAGGGGGCCTATGTCTGGGTGTCCGCCCACTGGGAACTGCCGCCCGTGCCGAATGCCAGCTGGGTGCAGCCGCACTGGGAAGCCAAGGGCAAGGGATTCGTGCTCGTGGAGGGATTTTGGCAGGATGCGGCCCCGCTGGCGTCCGCGGCCGAGTCGGCTCCCGCGCCGGACAACACGGTGGTGGTCGAGGTGCCGCCGCCACCGCCCAACCGTGAGATCATTGTCGAGCGGCCGTCCCCGGCGCATATTTGGATTTCGGGATTCTGGGGCTGGCGCGCCGGACGCCATGTCTGGATTGGCGGCCACTGGGAATTGCCGCCCCGCGAGCACGCCGTCTGGGTGGAGCCGCGCTGGGAGCACCGGGGCAACGGGTATGTGCTCATCGACGGTTTCTGGCGTGACGTGGGCGTTTCGATCGGGATCGGCGCGCCGCCGCCGCGGGAAGTGGTGGTCGAGCGGCCCTCGCGGGAAGTCATTGTCGTCCGCGAAGCGCCGCCGCCGCCGCGCCATGAAGTGATCGTCGCGCGGCCTTCGTCGCACCATGTCCTGATCGAGGGCTACTGGGCCTGGCAGGGCGGACGCCAGGTGTGGATCTCGAGCCATTGGGAGCTGCCGCCGCGCGGGCGTTCGGTCTGGGTCGCGCCGCGCTGGGACCGCCGCGGCGACGGTTTTGTTTTCGTCGAGGGCTACTGGCGCTGAGCACCTGCGGCCCACGTGAAGCCCGACGGCGCGGAGTTTTCCGCGCCGTTTTTTTCGCCCTGAATTGACGGGTTTTTGATGATTACCGTCGCAACTTCATGGCGAAATCGCCGTCTATGGTCCCATGAACTCAATCCCAGCTGGTTCGCGTTTTTCCCGTCTCCGTCCGGTCATTCTTGATGTCGTGCGGCTCGCCGCACTGGGCGGATTGCTCATCGGATGGACGGGATGCGTGGTGGAGCAGGCCCCGCGGCGTCCGCGTCCGCCGGTCACGGTGGTCGAAGTCGCTCCTCCGCGTGAAACGGTGGTGGTGAGGGAGGTGCCCGCCCCGAGGACCGAGGTTGTCGTCGTGAAGGTTGCCCCGCCGCCGGTGATCCGGGAAGTGGTGGTGGAACGGGAGCGGCCCTCGGCGCGCCACGTCTGGATTGAAGGCTACTGGGTGTGGCGCGGCGGGCGTCACGAATGGGTGAAGGGCCACTGGGAACTGCCGCCGCGGGTAAATGCCGTGTGGGTGGCACCGCGCTGGGAACGGCGGGGCGAAGGCTACGTGTTCATTGAGGGCGTCTGGCGCTGATGGCCCGGGCCGCATTGACGGCTTACCGCGCCGCAAATTTCCGCAGCACGGGCCGCAACGGATAATAAATCCCCGCGATGATCAGCGGCACGCTGAGCGCCCACGCGGTGGCGGCGTGCACGCCGGTCCAGCCGAAGCGTTGCAGGAAGGCCCACGGGTCGGCCTTGAAGGCCCGCACGATGAGCGGGACGGAGATGGGCATCGGCGCGGCCTGCCAGATTTTTTCGCCGACCCGCACGTAGGCGATGATCAGGACGAGCTGCACGGGACCGAGGATCTGGTTCAGCGTCTGCAGGATCGGTTGGTTCAGCCGCAGCCAGAGGCCGACCCCGAGGTTGAGCAGCGACGTGAAACCGAGGAAAGGCAGCAGCGAACAGGCGGTGCCGATGGCGAAGGTGAGCGCGACCCGGTCCGGCGCGACCCCTTGCAAAAACAGCGCGCGGACCGGGTCGGCCAGGCGGCGCTGCCAGAAGGAACGCTTGGTCGGGGCCGGGACGGAAGGCATGGTCTTGTTACGCGCGGCGGCCGGCGCCGGACGCGGGAAAATGCCGCTTCGTATCGCTCACCACGCGTACGCCACCGGGGCCTCGCCCGGGCCGGGAAAAATGGCGTCGAGTTTTTTCATCACGTCGTCGCCCAGCTTGACCTCGAGCGCCCGCAGCGCGCCGGTGAGGTGTTCCAGGGTGCGCGGCCCGATGATGGGGGCGGTGACGGCGGGATTCGCCAGCAGCCATGCGAGGGCGATGTCGGCCGGCTTTTCATCCCGCTCGCGGCAGAGCTTTTCGTAAGCCTCGAGCTGCGGGCGCATCCGGGCGACCTTTTGCTCCATGTCGGCGGTGGCGCGCCGGCCGGCCGCGGCCTTGGCGAGCACCCCGCCCAGCAGTCCGCCGCCCAGCGGGCTCCAGGGAATCACCCCGAGGCCAAAATGGCGGCAGGCCGGCAGCACCTCGAGCTCGACGGTGCGGTTGGCAAGACTGTACACGCTCTGCTCGCTCACGAGCCCGGCCTGGCGGGTGTGCTGCGCCGTGGCCGCGGCGGCGGCGATGTCCCAACCCGCGAAATTGCTGGAGCCGACATAGTAGATTTTGCCCTGGCGCCTGAGCGTCTCCATGGCGTCGAGCCATTCCTCGACCGGGCAGGTGCGGTCGACGTGGTGCATCTGGTAAAGATCGATACGGTCCGTCTGCAGGCGGCGCAGGCTGTCCTCGCAACCGCGGATGATCTTCCGCGCCGACAGGCCGCGGTCGAGGTTGGGATCCGGGAGCTGGCCGGACATCTGGCCGTAGACCTTGGTCGCGAGCACCACATACTCGCGGCGCCCGCCGCCTTGGGCGAGCCAGCGGCCGATGATAGACTCGGTCAGGCCGAGCGACACGCTCCGGCCATAGGTGTTGGAGGTGTCGAAGAAGTTGATCCCAAGCTCGACGGCCCGGTCCATGATCGCAAAGGCGTCGGCCTCGGCGGTGTGCGTGCCGAAGTTCATGGTGCCGAGGCAGAGCCGGGAGACGCGCAGGCCAGAGCGGCCGAGGTGGGTGTAGTGCATGGGAAGGGATGCGGTCCGCGGGAGGGATCAACAGGATGACCGCCGGCCCGATGGTGGCAAGGAAGCCACCGGATTTTTTTCGCGAAACGATTGGTCAACGGGCAACGTCATGTCATCCTAACCGCTCATGCTCGCCGTCTCCGACCTGCTGAAATCGTATCCCTCGCCGGAAGGAGGCCGGGTGGAGATCGTGCGGGTATCCGCCTTCGGGCTGGCGGCGGGCGCGCAGCTCGCGCTGCGCGGAGAGAGTGGGTCGGGCAAGACGACGTTCCTGAACCTGATCGCGGGCATCCTGGCGGCGGATTCCGGCCGGGTGGCGATCGATGGCACCGAGATGACTGCGCTGGGCGAACCCCGGCGCGACCGGCTGCGGGCGGAAAAGATCGGCTACATCTTCCAGACCTTCAACCTGCTCCAAGGCTACACGGTGCTGGAGAACGTGGTGCTGGGCATGTCGTTCGGGCCCGGGGCGGACCGGGCCCACGCGCGCGACCTGCTCGGGCGGGTGGGGCTGGGCCACCGGCTGGACCATTTTCCGCGGCAGCTTTCGACCGGGCAGCAGCAGCGCGTGGCGGTGGCGCGGGCGCTGGCGAACCGGCCGAAGCTCGTGCTGGCCGACGAGCCGACGGGCAACCTCGACCACAAGCACGCGGGCGAATCGCTCGCGCTCATCCGCGAGGTCTGCCGCGAAAACGGCGCGGCCTTGCTGCTCGTCAGCCACGACGAGGGCGTGCTCTCGCAGTTCGAGCAGCGGAGGGATTTCGCGGAGATCAACGCGGCGAAAGGCGCCTGACGGCGCCTGAAGCTCCAAATTCCAATCTCCAAGCTCCAATGAAGCTCCAAAATCCAATTTCCAAGGGTAACTCGCGACGGTGGGCTGAGGTTTTTCAGCTTGGTATTTCACTGGAGCTTGGAGGTTGGAATTTGGAGCTTCGCCCCGCGCCATGACCCTTCCCCTCATCATCTACCGCTCCCTGCGCCAGCACGCTCTCTCGACCGTCATCACGGCCGGCAGCATCGCGCTGGCGAGCGGACTGCTGATGTGCGTCTGGATGGTGAAGACGCAATCCCAGGCGGCGTTCACGCAGACGACGACCGGCTTCGACGCCGTGCTCGGTGCGCGCGGCTCGAAGCTGCAGTTGGTGCTCAACGCCATCTTCCACCTCGAGGCCTCACCGGGCAACCTGCCCTACGCCGATTACGAGATGATCAAGCGCCACCCCGCGGTGAAGGCGGCGATCCCGATCGCGGTCGGCGACAACCTGCGCGGTTACCGGCTCGTGGGCACGCTGCCGGAGCTGTTCCAGACCGTGGAATACGCGCCCGGGAAAAAATACACCCTGGAGGCCGGGGGAAAGATCTTCGACCCCGACGCCAAGGAGGCGGTCGCCGGCAGCTTTGCGGCGGAGCGGCTCGGCCTGAAGGTGGGCGACACGTTCCATCCCTTCCATGGACTGGTCTACGACGAGAAGAACCAGCACGCCGAAACCTACACGGTGACCGGAGTGCTCAAGCCGACCAACACGCCGGTGGACCGCGTGATCTGGATCCCGCTGCACGGCCTGCAGACGATGAGCGGGCATGATCCCCGGGCGGCCACCGACGTGAGCGCGGTGCTGCTGCAACTGCGCGCGCCCACCGCGGGCTTCATGCTCGACATGCTGTACAACAAGCAGGGCAACCGCCTCACCCTGGCCTATCCCGTGGGCGCGATCATCGCCGAGCTGTTCCAGAAAATCTCCTGGTTCGACCAGGTGCTCACGCTGGTGGCGTACCTGGTGGCGCTGGTCGCGGCGGGATCGGTGCTCGCGAGCATCTACAACTCGATGAGTGCCCGCCAGCGCGACCTGGCCATCCTGCGCGCGCTCGGCGCGCGGCGGCGCACGATCTTTGGCGCGGTCGTGGCGGAGGCGGCCTGCATCGGCGCGCTCGGCGCGGTGGCGGGCTATGCGATTTATCTGGCCTTGTTTGCCGGGGTGGCGGGCATCATCCGCACGCAGACGGGCGTCGTGCTCGAGGTGTTCGCGCCGCATCCGGTGCTGTGGATCTGTCCCCTGGCCATGATCGCCCTCTGCGCCCTCGGCGGAGTCGTGCCGGCCTTCAAGGCCTATCGCACCCCGGTGGCCGAGACGCTGGCGCCGGTTTCGTGAACCGGAAATCCGTGGGCATCTGCGTCCGCCTTGGTTGTAGCCGGGGTCGGTGACCCCGGGCCGGCCTCAACGAGGCCGGCTACAGCTTCGCGCTGGAAATTAGGATCAAGACGGCAAAACACAACACGACCGACCACTGGGTCGTATTGCGTTTGCGATCAATCCTACCAGGCCGGTTTCGCGCAGAGGCCCAAAGCCGCGGAGTAAGGCAGCGTGTTGGGCTCCGAATCCGGAATTTCACGCAGAGGCGCGGAGGGCGCAGAGATCGATTCGGATGCCTTGCTCTGCGTTCCCTGTGCCTCTGCGTGAAATTGTCTCCGACCGAGCCCGGCCAACCCTTGCTCTCCACGGTTGTTTCAATCCGCTGATGCAACTGTCTTGTGGAGGCTGAGATTGCGACGGGAGGAAAAAATCCGGGGATCAATCAAACTTTTTGACCTCTGCCGCGTCATGCCTATGGTTCCTCTCCGATGAATCCCCGCCCTTCACTTCTTTGGTCCGTGATCTTGGCCTCCTTGCTGTCGGGACAGAACGCCATGGCCGCGGACCCCGCCGTGGCTGCGGCCCCGGCGCCGGCCGCGATGAAAGCGCTGGTTGCGGAAGCCACCAAGGGTCCGCCGGAAGTGGTCGAAGGTTATCTCAAACTCGGTTTTGACCGGCTCGGATCCTATAAATTCATTCCCCCTGCGTTCGACCCGGCGGTCGATCCCAAGGCAGTGCCGCCGACGGGCGAGGAACAGATTCCGGCCGAGGTGAAGAGCTGGAGCGGCCGCAAGGTGATCGTGACCGGCTTCATGATGCCGGTGAAGATGGAGAAGGGCCTCGTGACGGAATTCCTGCTGCTGAAGGATCCAATGATGTGCTGTTACGGCACGGTGCCGAACATCAACGAATGGATCGTGGTCAAGATGAGCCATGGAGTGACCCCGCTCATGGACGTGCCGATCGCCTTTTACGGCGAGCTGAAGATCGGCGCGATGTTCGAGAACGGCTACCTGTCCGGCATCTATCTGCTCGAAGGCGAGAAGATGGGCGCGGTGCAGAACTGATCCGGCCGCTGGTTTGCCGGCAGGGCGGCGATTCCGCTCGCCGCCGGGAACGTCCTTGGATCCTGCGCGAGTGGAGAACAACGCCCCGCCTCAGCGCGAAATGTCGTTTTGTGTGAGCACCTTGTAGCCGCGATGGCCCAGGGCCTGCGCGGCCACGTCGGCATCCTCGACATTGATCACCAGTGCATGGCGGCCCTCGGGGCGCTTGATGAAGCTGTAGACATAATGGAGGTTGATCTCGGCCTCGAACAACGCGGCGAGGACGCCCTTCAGGTCGGACTCGTCGGTGATCTCGATCGCGAGCACGTCGGTCTCCGTGTACGGAAAATCGTTGTTCACCATCAGCTCGCGGGCCTTGCCGGGATCGTCGACGATCAGGCGGAGGATCGCGCTGTCGGTCGTGTCGAGCACCGTGATGGCGATGACGTGGACGTTGTGGTCCTTCAGCAACCCGATGAGGTCGTACAGGCGGCCGACCCGGTTCTCGGCGAAGACCGAGAACTGTTTCACCGGGTCGGTGGCGATCAAGGTGCGGCTCGAGGCGGCCATGGGAAGTTGCGCCAGCCTGCGCAGCGGGCGCGGCGGGTCAACTCGTGCGTTGAGGTCGGCGGTCCCGCGGCTCAACGTCGCGGGTGTGCCGACCGAGCTCCCCAGCCACCACGCCGAGACCGAGCGCCGCGCCCGCGCGAGCGCGCGGCTGGTGCTGCGTGGCATCGCGCTAAACGCGGTGCTGGCGGCGGCGAAGTTTGCGGGCGGGATTTTCGGCCACACCTACGCGCTGATCGCGGACGGCGCGGAGTCGACGCTCGACATCCTTTCCTCGCTGCTGGTGTGGGCGGGATTCCGCGTCGCGGCGCGGCCGCCGGACGCGGACCATCCCTACGGCCATGGCAAGGCTGAGCCGCTGGCCGGGCTGGCGGTGGCCGTGTTTGTCTTCGCGATGGCCGGGTGGGTGGGGCAGCACGCAGTGTACGAGATCATCACGCCGCACCAGGGGCCGAAGTGGTGGACGTTGCCGCTGCTGGCCTTCGTGGTCGTGGTGAAGATGTGGTTCTCGCACCGCCTCGGCACGGCGGGCGCGGAAGCGGGGAGCATCGGGCTCGACATCGAGGCGCAGCACCACTGGGCCGACGCGATGACCTCGGCGGCCATGTTTGTTGGCATCGCCATCGCGCTGATGGGCGGCAAGGGCTTTGAGACGGCGGACGACTGGGCGGCGCTGTTCGCCTGCGTGATCATCGCCTTCAACGGCGTTGGCATGGCGGGCAAGGCGCTGGGCGACGTGATGGACACGGCGGCCCCGGAACGCTTCGAGCGGGAAGTGCGCGGGATCGCGCTGGCCGTGCCGGGCGTGCTGGCGCTCGACAAGGTGCGGGTGCGCAAGAGCGGGCTCAGCCACCTGGTGGACATCCAGGTGCGGGTGGACGGCGACCTCAGCGTGCGCGCGGGCCACGACATCGCGCACGCGGTGAAGGACGCGCTGCTGGCCTCGGTTTCGCACGCAATCACCGATGTGTCAGTGCACGTCGAGCCGATGAAGTGACCAGGTCCGGAGCGGGGGGGGGTGAACTCCGCCCTGCTCTCCAGGCCGCCGCGTTTACTGCTGCAACTTTTGCGCGAGCTTCCAGCCGAGGTAGACGCCGACAACGCTGCCCACGCCGCTGAGCATGAAGGAGCCGAAGAAACTGAAGCCGAGGGCGTCGCCGAGCGCCCAGAAGGCGTAGCTGCAGACGGTGGTGCCGCCGAAGATGCAGAGCTTGTTCACGTCGGACAGCGAAGCGGGAATTAGGCCCGACCGCGAGCCTGCGCATTGGCCCGTAGTAGCACCGTGGCGGATCAATCCTTCCGGGCTGGTTTCGCGCAGAGACGCAAAGCCGCGGAGCAAGGCAGGAGGTTGGGTGCGGAACCCGGAAGCGCACGCGGAGGCACGGAGGACGCAGAGATCAATCATCGGCGGCCCCGTGTCCTTCGTGCCTCCGTGTGAAAATTGCCTTTCTCCTGCGGCTTTGCGTCTCTGCGCGAAATTATACCACTGCCCGTTGGCCCGGTTTTTGCGGATAAGCCGGCCATTTATGCGTGGCACGGCCTTCACCCCCGGGTTTTAATCCCCCTCCATGAAGACGCGCAACCCGGCCCGGCCGCTGAGCAAAAACACGCACCTCGTGCGGTGGATCGAGAAGATGGCGGCGCTCTGCCAGCCCGACCGCATCCACTGGGTCGATGGCTCGCCGGAGGAAAACGCGGCGTTCTGCGCGCAGCTCGTCGCGGGCGGCACGTTCATCAAGCTGAACGAAAAACTCTGGCCGGGCTGCTACTATGCGCGCAGCGACCCGGGTGATGTCGCGCGGGTCGAGGACCGCACGTTCATCTGCGCGCTTTCCCGCGAGTCGGCGGGCCCGACCAACAACTGGATGAACCCCTTCGAGATGCGCCGGAAGCTCCGCGGGCTCTTCTCCGGCTGCATGCGGGGGCGCACCATGTACGTGCTGCCCTACAGCATGGGCCCGGTCGGCTCGCCCATGGCGCAGATCGGCGTGCAGCTGACCGATTCGCTGTATGCGGTTGTCAACATGCGGATCATGGCCCGCATCGGCGGGCCGGTCTACGCCGAGATCGACAAGGGCGAAAAACGCGTGGTGCCCGGCCTGCATTCGGTCGGCGCGCCACTGGAGCCGGGACAGAAGGACGTGCCCTGGCCCTGCAATCCCGAGAAGTACGTCGTGCATTTCCCCGAGACGCGGGAAATCTGGAGCTACGGCTCGGGCTACGGCGGCAACGCCCTGCTCGGGAAAAAATGCTTCGCGCTCCGCATCGCCTCCAACTTGGCGCGCGACGAGGGCTGGATGGCGGAGCACATGCTCATCCTCGGCGTCGAGAATCCCGCTGGGGAGAAAACTTACGTGGCCGCGGCGTTCCCCAGCGCGTGCGGCAAGACCAATTTCGCCATGATCGTGCCGCCCGCCTCGTTCCGGAAAAAGGGCTGGAAGGTCTGGACCGTCGGTGACGACATTGCGTGGCTGAAGCCCGATGCGCAGGGGCGCCTGCACGCCATCAATCCCGAGGCGGGTTTTTTCGGGGTCGCGCCGGGGACCTCGGTGAAGACCAACCCGAACGCGATGGCCACGCTGGCGAAGAACACGATCTTCACCAACGTCGCCCTCACGCCCGGTGGCGGCGTCTGGTGGGAGGGCATGACGGACGAGCCGCCGGCCGAATGCCTCGACTGGCAGGGACAGCCCTGGACCCCGGCCATCGCGAAGGCCACCGGGGCGAAGGCCGCGCACCCGAATTCGCGCTTCACGGCGCCTGCGGCGCAGTGCCCGACGATGGACCCGGACTGGGAGAAGCCCGAGGGGGTGCCGATCAGCGCGATCATCTTTGGCGGGCGGCGGGCGACCACCATGCCGCTTGTCTACCAGGCGTTCAACTGGAGCGCGGGCGTCTACATCGGTGCGACGATGGGCTCGGAAATGACGGCCGCCGCCACGGGGACCGTTGGCAAGGTGCGGCGCGACCCGATGGCGATGCTGCCGTTCTGCGGCTACCACATGGGGGATTATTTCCACCATTGGATCCTGATGCAGAAGAAACTCAGCGAGACCCCGCGCATTTTCCACGTGAACTGGTTCCGGAAGGACGCCGCGGGGAAATTCATCTGGCCCGGCTTCGGCGAAAACATGCGAATCCTGAAATGGATCGTCGATCGCGCCCGCGGGCGGGCGCTGGGGCGCGAGACACCCATCGGCTGGGTGCCACGCCATGGGGACCTGGACTGGACCGGGCTGGATTTTCCGGCCGCGGCGTTTGACGGACTCCAGGCTTTCGACCGGACGGCCTGGCGGACCGAGATCATGGACCACGAGCAGCTTTTTTTCGACCTGCACGACCGGTTGCCGAAGGAAATGGTTTATGAGCGCGAGCTGTTGATCTGCCGCATGTAGGGTCCGCTCTATTGGTGGGCGGCCGAAGAAATGGTTTCGCGCAGAGGCGCAGGGACGCGGAGAAAACGCCCTACGGGTGAAAATCGCAGGGAAATTGAATCCGTGATGTGGCCGCGGTCCGGATTCCTAGCCCATCTTCCGCTCAGCGCCCCCGCGCCTCTGCGCAAACCTTTCCAAGGGGCATTCCTCGGCCGGACTTGCCGGAACTTTTTTCCGGTGTAAGGTCTCCCAACCCTCCATGCGTCGTTCGTTCCACCGATGGCTGATCATCGCCCTTTTCCCTTTGCTGGCCGTGCCCGGCCGGACGGCCACGCCGCCGCTCCTCGATGAGGCGATCAAGAAGTGGATCGCGGATGAGGACCACTGGGCCTACACCCGGCACCTGCACGTCCGGAACGGCTCCAAGCCGGTGGAGGAACGGGTCGAGCGCTACGATCCCTCGCAACCGGATGACCTGCAATGGCAGCTCCTGGAAATCGGCGGCAAGACCCCGGGGCCGGACCAGCTCAAGGCCTGGCAGCGGCAAAAGAGCCGGGAGTTGAAGCGCACCAATGAGAAGCCGCTCGCGGACTATTTTGATTTCGAGCATGCCGCCGTGGCCGAAGAGACCGCGGACAAAGTCCGTTACGACGTGCCCCTGCGCAAGGAGGCCTATCGCCGCATCCCGCTCGACAAGATCGGGGTGTCCGTCGTGGTGAGCAAGGACCGCCGCGAACTGCAGGGACTCACCGCGGGGCTGAAGGAAACCTTTCGCATGGCGATGGGCGCGGCGAAGGTCACGAACTTCGGCCTCGATATCAGTTTTCAGTCCCTCGACCCGAAATTCACCACGCAACCGGCGGTCATCAAGGTCAACGGCAGCGCGCGGGTGGCCTTCTTCTTCAAGATGGGTGGCGACGCCGAGATTGGCTGGAGCGACTTCAAGCGGGTCAAGCCCTACAAGGATCGCTTCGACGTGAAGATTGGCGACCTGAAGGCACTGGATTTTTAGTCCGGTTGCCGACTTGGAGAAAAACCGCTGGTCGGCCCCGAACATTGCGCTGGCTCGAGCCGCCGACAGGTTTTTAAGAACCTGCAATGGTTTGGCAGAGAGCGTCTAGGAGTAAATTCCTCCGTGCATCCGGCCGGCCATTGTCAGGCATGACCGGCTCTTGTCCGACCGTTGGCACAGTGCCTGCTCAAGTGGTGCCGGTCCTTCCACCGATATTCGGACGGTTTTCCGCCCGGGTTTTTGATGGACGAGCCCGGTGTCTTGGATTCGCCCACACGGATTCAGGGTCCCGTTACTTCATAACCAAAGTCAGTAAACCCAAGCACTGCCCAGGGGATGGGCACAATTCCACTATGACAACCCGATACACCGGTTTGAGATGGTTGCGCGTGGCCCTGATCGGGCTGGCGCTGTCCTGTAGCCTAGGTCTGCCGAAACTTTTGGCGGACGATCCCAAACCCGATCCTGCGGGTACCGCCACGGGCGTGGCTTCCGACGTCCCGGGCTTTATCGTCACCGCGCCCGCCGAGTTGAGCGCCGACGACAAGAAGGACAAGGACAAGGTCAAGGCCTACGACGACGCCAAGAAGGCGTTCGACGATTACACCAAGCAGGCCGCTTCTGAGCCGCTGGCGGTGAAGCTGGCCGACAACGTCGGCCACAACCGCGTCGCGGTGAACTTCATGTGGACCCTGATCACGGGCTTCCTCGTCATGTTCATGCAGGCGGGCTTCGCGCTCGTTGAAACGGGTCTGTGCCGGGCGAAGAATGCCAGCCACACCATGGCGATGAATTTCATGATTTATCCCATGGGCATGCTGGGCTTCTACGTCTGCGGCTTCGCCTTCATGTTCGGCGGCCTCGGGGCCATCGGCACCATGGGCGGCTATGCGGGGTTGAACCACGAGATCACCTGGACGATCTTCGGCAAACCCTTCGGCATCCTGGGCTGGAAGGGCTTTATGCTACAGGGCGCGGGTTATGATACCGCGGCCTTCGCCCTCTTCCTCTTCCAGATGGTGTTCATGGACACCACGGCAACCATCCCGACCGGCGCCGCCGCCGAACGCTGGAAATTCTCCGCCTTCATGATCTATGGCTGCTGCATCGGCACCATCATGTACCCGCTCTTCGGCAACTGGGTGTGGGGCGGCGGCTGGCTCTCCCAGCTCGGCACGAACTTCGGCCTCGGCCACGGTCACCTCGACTTTGCCGGCTCCTCGGTGGTGCACATGCAGGGCGGCGTGATCGCCCTGATCTTCGCGATCCTCATCGGGCCCCGTTACGGCAAGTACGACAAGAACGGCAAGCTGGTCCATCCCATCACGCCGCACAGCATCCCGATGGTGATGCTCGGCACATTCATCCTCGCGTTCGGCTGGTTCGGCTTCAACCCCGGCTCCACGCTCGCGGGCACCGACTTCCGCATCGCGGTGGTCGCGGTAAACACCATGATCGCCTCGGCCACGGCCGCGCTGGCGACCACGCTCTACATGTGGTGGTTCAAGACCAAGAAGCCTGACCCGTCCATGATGTGCAACGGCATGCTCGCGGGCCTCGTGGCGATCACCGCCCCCTGCGCCTTCGTCAGTGCGGGCGGCGCGGCCATCATCGGCATTGTCTCCGGCATCCTCGTCGTCGAGGCGGTGTTCTTCTTCGATCGGGTTCGGATCGATGACGCGGTTGGCGCGATCTCCGTCCACGGTGTGAACGGCGCCTGGGGCTGTCTCTCGATCGGCCTCCTGGCCGACGGCACCTATGGCGACGGCTTCAACGGCGTCGCAGGCAATGTGGCCGGTGTCTTCTACGGCGGTGGCATGAACCAGTTCTGGGCCGAGCTCATCGGCGTCACGACCTGCCTCGTCACGCTGTCGGTCCTTTCCGTCATCGTTTACTACATCGCCGAGTTCACTGTGGGCAACCGCGTGTCGCTCGAGGTGGAGATCGAGGGCTTGGATGTCCCCGAGATGGGCGTGCCCGGCTATGCCGGCATGGTCATGGACAAGCAGTCCGAAACTCCGATGATGAAGTCCTGATCCGGGCAATCCGGAACGGCCTCCTTTGATATCCAATGGCTGTGCGGGGTCCATTCCCCGCGCAGCCCGACTGCTGAAAACCCAAACTTAGACTCTTCATGGAAACCTACCTGATGGAATTTTTCCGGGCCCTTGCGGCCCTCGCTGCCGGTGCCCTGATCGGCTACGGATTCGGCCTCGCGCAAAACGCCGCCCTCCGCCACAATGAAAAGCGCCAGAAGGACGGAGCCTTCAAGAGCGCCTGGTCGCTCATGCCGGGCTCCGGCGCCCGCATCGCCTACCTCTTGGTCGCACTCCTGCTTGTCCAGCTGGTCTGCCCGCTGCTTTTCGCAGATGGCACACAATGGCTGGTTTCCGCCGGCACCCTAGCCGGCTACGGTTGGGTGCTGTTCGCCGATCTGCGCCGCAAGCTCAAGGCCTCCGCGTCCTGAGCCTGCATCCGCAGCCAGTTAAAATCATGTGATCAGAACCAACTTTTCAAATTCATGAAACTCATTGTTGCCATCATCAAGCCGTTCAAGCTCGAGGAAGTGAAATCGGCGCTGTCCGAGGCCGGTATCGAGGGAATGACCGTCAGCGAAGTCAAAGGCTTCGGCCGCCAGAAAGGCCACGCCGAGGTCTACCGCGGCAGCGAATACACGGTCGATTTTGTCCCCAAGGTGAAGATCGAGGTCGCTGTCAGCGACGCGGTTGTCGCCAAGGCGGTCGCGGCCATCAGCACGGCCGCCAAGACCGGGAAAATCGGGGACGGCAAGATCTTCGTCCAGGCGCTCCAGTCCGTCATTCGCATCCGCACGGGCGAGAGTGACGACGCAGCGATCTGACCGGGCCTCTTTTTAACTTCAGGCCGGTGATGCGAATGCGTCGCCGGCTTTTTTTGGGCTCCACTCCTGCTCCTCCTCAATCACTCCCCAGGCCGCCCCGTTGCGCCTGCCGGCGGCAGGCTGAAAGCCGCGGCGGCCTGACGGGTTTTGTTTCATCATGTTTTTTCCGACCGTTTTTGCCGTCACGGACATCCCGGCCATTCTCATCCTTCCCTTCGGGCTGCTCCTGCTGCTGATCGCGACGATGCCGCTCTCGCCGGCCGGCGTGAAGCACCTGTGGGACAAATATTACCCGCTGGTGGCGATGGGCCTGGCGGCGCTCGTCGCCCTCTACTATTTGGCCCGGATCCCCGGCGGCGGCACGGTCGTGGCCCACACGGCCGCCGAGTATTTTTCGTTCATCTGCCTGGTCGGGTCGCTGTTCGTCGTGGCGGGCGGCATCCACATCAAGGTCAAGGGTGAGGCGACGCCGGTGGCCAACCTCGTGTTCCTCACGATCGGGGCCGTCGTGGCCAATGTCATCGGCACCACCGGGGCTTCCATGGTGCTCATCCGGCCGTGGATCCGGATGAACAAGATCCGCATCAGCTCCTACCACGTCGTCTTTTTCATCTTCATCGTCTCGAATGTCGGCGGCGCGCTGACGCCGATCGGCGACCCGCCGCTATTCCTCGGCTACCTGAGCGGCGTGCCCTTCTTCTGGCTCATCGAGCATGTCATCCTGCAGTGGCTGCTAACCGTGGCCGCCATCCTCGCGGCGTTCTACGTGTTCGACGCCCGCAGCTTCAAGCACATGCCCCGCAAGCTGCAGACGGACGTCACGCAGCACGCCGAGACCTGGCGTTTCGACGGCATGGTCAACGTGCTGTTCCTGCTCGCGATCATCGGCGCGGTCTTCGTGCCGGAGAAATACTTCCTGCGTGAGCTGGTGATGCTCGCCGCCGCGGCCGCGAGCTACCGGCTGACACCGAAGCAGGTACACGAGGAGAACGCGTTCAGCTTCGGGCCGATCAAGGAAGTGGCGTTTCTCTTCATCGGGATCTTCGCGACCATGATGCCCGCGCTCGGCTATCTCGAGCTGCACGGCCAGGAGTTCGGCTTCGTCCGGCCGCTGCATTATTATTTCTCCAGCGGTGCGCTATCATCGGTCCTGGACAACGCCCCGACCTACGTGAATTTCCTCCAGCTCGCCCAGACGACCGCGATGGCAGCCAACCCGGCGGCGTTCGCGGCCGTGCACGGCGACCCGGCCGCCACAGTCGGCGTGCTGCTGGTGCAGCAGCCGCTTTACGTCGTGGGCGTGAGCCTCGGCGCGGTGTTCTTCGGCGCCATGACGTACATCGGCAACGGCCCCAACTTCATGGTGAAATCCATCGCCCACGACGCCGGCGTGCACTGCCCGAGCTTTTTCGGCTACATCATCAAGTACAGTCTGCCCATCCTCCTGCCGATCCTCGCCCTGAGCGGGTGGTTGTTTCTCTGAGACTGAAAAGTGCTTCGTCGTGGCAGTCGGGCCTGAGCTTGATGCCAGAACGCAGCCGGCGTGGTAGGGCGCGAACTCCGCTCCGCGCCGGGAATATCCCCGGAGCCTGGCCGAAGCCGCTGGCTCCGCAGCAACTCTGTCCTTGTGCCCGGCGGTGAGCGGAGTCACCGCCCTACCGATCGGGACAGACCGGGCCGAGGTTTGGCTTGCCCCGGGCGCTTCCCGCGTTTGGCCTCAGGCCTCAATGGCAAAACCTCTGGTCGGCATCATCATGGGCAGCACTTCCGACTGGGAGACGATGCGGCATGCGGCGGAGACGCTCGCCTCGCTCGGCGTGCCGTTCGAAAGGCGCGTGGTCTCGGCGCACCGCACGCCGAAGCTCATGGTGGCCTATGCGGAGTCAGCGGAGCGCCGCGGCCTGAAGGTCATCATCGCCGGCGCCGGGGGTGCGGCGCACCTGCCCGGCATGACGGCCTCGCTCACGACGCTGCCGGTCCTGGGCGTGCCGGTGGAGTCGAAGGCGCTCAAGGGGCTGGATTCGCTGCTGTCGATCGCCCAGATGCCGGCCGGCGTGCCGGTCGCGACGTTCGCGGTGGGCAGGGCCGGAGCGATCAATGCCGGGCTCTTCGCCGCGTCGCTGCTCGCGCAAAGCGACGCGGGCACGCGCCGCGCCTGGCGCAATTTTCGCGCCGCGCAGACCGCCAAGGTGCTGGCGGCCAAGCTGCCGTGATCCCGCCAGGCAAGACCATCGGCGTACTCGGCGGCGGCCAGCTCGGCCGGATGTTCGCCCAGGCGGCGCACACGCTGGGCTATCGCGTGCACGTCTTCGAGCCGCAGGCCGGCAGCCCGGCCGCCGCAGTGGCGGACCTCGCGACCAGCGCCTCCTATGAGGACACCGCGGCCCTCGAGAAATTTGCGGGCGGCTGCGACGTGGTGACGTACGAGTTCGAAAACATTCCCTCCGGGCCACTCGCGGCGGTTGCCCGCCTCGCGCCGCTGCATCCGGGGGCGCAGGTGCTGCACGTCTGCCAGAACCGGCAACGGGAGAAGGCCTGGCTCAAGGCCAACGGCATCCCGCACATCGCGTATGCCGAGGCGCTGGACGGCGACATCGCCCCGGCCGTCGCGGCGGTGGGGCTGCCGTGCGTGATCAAGACCGCCGACTTCGGCTACGATGGCAAGGGCCAGATGAAACTCGAGACCGAGGCCGACGTGGCCAAGGCCGCGGCGACCTTTCGCGGCCGGCGCTGTGTCGTCGAGCGGTGGTGCCGTTTCCGCTGCGAACTTTCGGCGATCGTCGCGCGCAGCTCCGCCGGGGAAACGCGCGCCTTCCCGATCGCAGAGAACATCCACACGCACCACATCCTGGATTTTTCCCTCGTGCCGGCGCGCATTCCGGAATCCGCGGCGACCGCGGCCCAGCGCTGGGCGGCAGACATTGCCGCGCGCCTTGGCGTGGTCGGCCTGCTCGCGGTGGAATTTTTCCTGACGGCGGACGGCGAGCTCCTCGTGAACGAGCTCGCGCCCCGGCCGCACAACTCCGGGCACTGGTCTATCGACGGCTGCGAGACGAGCCAGTTCGAGCAGCATGTGCGCGCGGTCTGCGGCCTGCCGCTCGGCGGCGTCTCGGTCCGCGAGCCCACCGTGATGGTGAACATCCTCGGCGACGCCTGGCAGTGGCAGGACGGCCGCGCGACCGCCGTCCCGGCCTGGGAGGTCATACTCGCCGCGTCCCGCGCCAAGCTCCACCTTTACGGCAAGACCGAGCCCCGCCCGGGCCGCAAGATGGGCCACTTCACCGTGCGCGACGCCTCGATCGAAGCAGCCTTCCAGCGGGCGCAGGCCCTGCAGGCGCGGCTGGTGCGATAAGTGCGGACCACCCGCGGCGGAACCAGTGCTCCCTCGCACCGCTCCGCCCTTCCTCCCATGCAAAAATTCGGTGGTGTCCTAATGACAGACGGGGATGGGCAAATTTTCAGAGCCCGTCTTCGGTTTGGACCGAAAGATTTCCATCCAGATGACAATTAGGGCAAGCCCCGCCTGCGTTGCGTGCAGCCAAGGGGAACAGGATTTTTCGCCGCCTTTAGGCCCGGTAAGGTCCGCGAAAAGCAAACAGGAGTAGATAATCGCAATAATCGACCAAAGGATAATCCTCAACCGCCTGCTTCTCACCTGCTTTTCGTAAGTGGTCAAAAGGCGATTCGATTGCTGCGTCCCTTGAACTGTCATGGCTGCAAGAATCTGCCTTCAGCGGGCCGGGTCAACCGCTTCCTTCCACGGGAAAACCGGTAGTGGTACAGTTTGCGTTTGGTTCCCGTTTCCTGGGTGAAGCTGTAGCCGGCCTCGCTGAGGCCGGGCCGGGGTCGGCGACCCCGGCGACATCAAACTGTACTACTACCGGAAGACCCGAGGGCGGATTGATGGCATCCAGCAACGAAGGACGAGACCTTACTGCGTTCGGCTTTCCCGCTGCCAGCGTTCATAGTCGCTGAGCGTATCGAGGTCGAAGGCGAGTTCCGGCAGGTCGACGGCCGCAACTTGTTCGGCGGGGCCGTTGAGCAGGGCGCGGGCGCCCTCCTCGCCGGTGAGCGCCGCCAGCGTGGGAAAATGCTCGCGGAGAAAGAGGGCCGGCGCGCCGTTCCGGCCATGGTAATGGGCTGCTACGATGCCGCGACCGCAGTTCCGCTGGGCGGCGAGGAGCTGGGCAATGATCCCGGCGGAAAATTCCGGCTGGTCGCAGAGAGCGACGAGCACCCCGTCAAGCGAGCGCGAGAACTGTCGCAGGGTTGTCATGCCGGCGCGGATCGAGGCGGCCATCCCTTCCGCCCAGGCGGGATTCTCGGCGATGAGCACCGGCAGGCGCGCAAGGACGGGCCGGATCTTCTCCGCCTGCGCCCCGAGCACGACGATCACGGGCCACGCGGGCGAAGCCAGCGCGGCCTCCACCGTCCGCACGATCATGGGCTGCCCCTTGACCGTGAGCAGCTGCTTGGGCGTTCCCATCCGGGTTGATGCGCCGGCCGCGAGAATCACGGCGCCGAAGCGGAATTCAGGGGACGAGGGACGAGAGACAGGTGACTGGAGACAGGTGACCGGGGATGCGGGCGCCGAGTTGTCGCCTATCCCCTGTCCCCCGTCTTCTGAATTCCGTTCACTCATGGATCGGTCGCAGGCGTTCGCGGAGCGGGCGGGCGTCGCGGCGGGTGAGGGCGGCCTGCATCTCCGCGAGAATCGCCAGTGCGACTTCCTCCGGGGTCTCGGCGCCGAGGTCGAGCCCGACGGGCGCATGCAGCCCGGCGCGCATGGCGGCCGTCAGGACGAAACCCTCGGCCGCCAGATCGGTGATGATTTTCTCGGCCCGTTTTTTCGGGCCCAGCAGCCCGAGGTAGACCAGCGGCCGGGTCAACAGGGCGCGCAGCAGGGGCACGTCGTGCACGTAGTGATGGGTCATCACCACGGCGAGCGCGCCCGGGCCGAGTCCGACCCGCGCGACGAGTCCGGCGGCGGGTCCGACCACGAGGGCATCAGCCGAGGGAAAACGCGCTGCGGTGGCGAACGCGGCCCGGGGATCGGCCACGGTCACGTGCCAGCCGATCTCCTTGGCGAGGCGCACGAGAGGTTGCGCGTCATCGCCCGCGCCGAAGACCACGAGCGAGATCGGCGGCTCAACCGTCTGCCGAAAGATCCCGGTGTCTGCCGGCAGGCTGGAGAGCGTGGGCGCGAGATGGGTGCCAAGCAGGCCGGGGTCGGTGGCGCGCCAGACAACGGACAGCGCGGTCGGGCGGCGGGCCGCGAGGTTGGCGGTCAGGGTGGCGAGCCACGCCGGTTGGGCGGGAAGTTTTTCCAGCAGGACCTGCACGACGCCGTGACAGCCGAGGCCGACGCCCCAGACGAGGTCGTTCTCAGAGGAGGTGTCGTAAACCACCACCTCGGCGCGCCCGCTCTGGGCGACGGCCCGCGCGCGGACCAGGACATCCTCCTCCAGGCAGCCGCCGCTGATTGAACCCAGCCGCTGGTCATTCGCGGTCAGCAGCAGGCGGGCGCCCGGCCGACGATAGGAAGAGCCCTCGACGGTCACCAGAGTGGCCAGCACGGCACCCTGGGCGCCCTGGGTGGTGAGATGACGGACGATGACAGCGAGCTCCTTCATGGCGGATGGCAGGCATCATGAAGATGCGGGTGGGAGAGGGAAGGCAAGCGGCAGGACGCCCTGATTATTGACGAGATCGAGCTCCGGGAACCCACGGCCCGGCGCGGCCCGGCCGAGTATTCTTTTGCGGGCTGCCGGCCAGCCGCGGGGCCGCAGTCGGGCGACGCCGTTCGTCAGTTCGACCCGGCTGATCTTAACCTGGCCGATTCCACGGACTGCGATCCGCAGCGGGCAAGCGGCTGAATCAACCGGCACGCTGAATTCCCGCTGCAGATTCGTCCTCGGCCGGGCGGCCGCGGCTCGGAATTCGATCGTGAAACGCGACTGGAGGACGGTCCACGTACCGTTGGGTCGCCGCTGCTCGACGACGACCTTTTGCAGGGCCGGCGCGAAATTGTGCACCACGAATTGCAGCTGCCAGGCGCCGCAAACGGGCGACGCGGCCATGATCCGTTCATGTTTTTTGGCGACCCGTCCGAGCCAGTGCCGCCACGATTTCAGCCGGGCGGCGTCCTGCCGGAGGACGACCCGGTTGGGATTCGGGCGATTCTGTTTTCGCGTGCGCGCCCACATGGCTTGAGCGGCAAGGCCACCGCCCCCGATGGCGGAGGAAAACCCTTCGGCCTCGGCCTGCAGTTTTCGCCGGAGACGGTTGTATTCCATTTGGGCCGCCGGACTGCGGGACTGCAGGCGGCGCAACTGGAAAACTCCGGCCGCGGCGCGGCGGACAAAAACATCGCGTGCCGCCAGATACCGGCCGAAGGCCGCGCTGGCCTCCAGCGGAGCGGGAAGCTCGCGGGTGCGGCGGGCGAGCCGGTCAAAAAACCCGAAGTCGCGTTCGTAGGGCGCGGGCGCTTCGCGTGTGGCGCCGGCCTCCCAGCGCTCATTGAGCTCCCAGCGGGCATAGCCGGTGAAGGCGTGGGCGTCCGCGGCGAGGGCCAGCCGCGCGAGCGTCCGCGGATTTTTCGAGTCGAAGGCGCGCGCAAACCCCCGCGCGAGCATCGTGGCGGCGTCATTCCGGCCGGCATCGAGCCACAGGCCCGCGGCGGCGGCATCGACCAGGGTGGTGAGCTCGAAGGCGAGGCGCTGCGGCTCCCACGAGGTGACGAGCATCCCGCCCGCGCCAGTGTGCCGGCAGCGGTCCCACCACGACCGGATGTTGGCCAGCCGCTCACCGAAAATGGGCAGCGGCTCGTGGCGGAACGCGCCGTTCATCGGGCAGCCCCAGTATTCGATCCCGCGTCGGCGGAGCGGTGCCGCGAGGTCGCGCTCCGCAAAGTTGAACAGCTCCACCCGCGGGGTGCGTTTGAACGGGTAATAGTACCAGTCGTACGCAATGACATCGCGCGGCAGCAGCGGGATGGCCTCGGGAATGTAATACAGCATGTCGGCCCACAGGCCCATGCGCAGCCCGAGTCCGTCCGCGAGCGCGTGCAACCGGCCGGCGTACCCGGCGAAATGGGCCGCCAGCCCGCGGCGCACGATGTCGGCGCGGCTCAGTGGGTGCCGGCCGAGGTGAAACGATTCGTCGAGTCCGACATGCACCTTGCCCGCGGTGCAGAACGGCGCGATGTCGCGCAGCAGTTTCCCCGCGACCTCCAGGGTGCGCGGGTGCAGCGGGCAGATCTGGCCGCGCTCCAGCGCCGAGCCATCCGCGGCCCGCAGTTCGTTGAGATCGCGCAGCGCCGGCACCTTGATGAGGTACTGGGTGTGCCCGAGCAGGTTGATGATCGGCACGACCTTGATCCCGGCTCGCCCGGCGGCACTGACCAGAAGCTCGAATTCCCGGTAGGTGTAGGCATCCGCGCGCGCGACGCCCGGCAGGCTGGGATACTCGACGGCATCCTCGAGATGCAGGTAAAGCTCTTGGTAACCCCAGTCGGCGTAGCGGGGGAGGAGGGCGAGCAGCCGGTCGAGCCTTTCGACCTGGCGGGCGAGGTCCCATTGAAACGCGCGAATCATGCCTGCCGCGACTATCCGCGTTCCCGGCCGGGCGTCCAGCCCGTCGTCGGACCGGATTGCATTTGCGCCGGAGGGAACGGCACCCTAAGCCTCGCACCGTTCCCTTCATCCGTGCGCCCATGAGCTTCAAAGCCGTCCTCAAATCCATCGCCTTCCTGGCCATCCTTTTCGTCATGCTCTACGTGGGCATGAACAACACGGGCAGCATCAAGTTCGCGTTCCCGGTGGCCTCCAAGGACAAGATCGAGGCCCCGGCCGCGATCATCTTCTTCGGGATGTTCGCCGTCGGCGTGCTCGCCGGGACGCTGCTCCATAGCGGCGGTGGCGGCGGCAAGCGGAGCGGCGGCAGCAAGGAAAAGTAACCTCAGCCTCGCACGCGGCGGAGGTTGTCGCACACGATGGCGGCTGCAACGGCCGCGTTCAGCGACTCGGCGCCGCCATGGCGCGGGATGGTCACGAATTTCGTCACCAGCGGCTTCACCGCCGCCGACAGGCCCTGGCCCTCGCTGCCGATCACGATCACGGCGTCCTTCAGCGCGGTCACGGCGTGCACGTCGCTGCCGCTGAGGTCGCAGCCGAGCACCGGCACCTTCAACCCGGCGAGGGCCGTGGCGAGCGGGGCGGTGTGCATGCGCACGCGGGCGAAGGAGCCCATGCTGGCGTTGATCACCTTTTGGTTGAAGAGGTCGGCGCAGTCCGGCGAGCAGACCACCCGGTCGAGCCCGAACCAGTCCGCGATGCGCAGGAGCGTGCCGACGTTGCCGGCGTCCTGCACGCCGTCGAGCGCGAGCGTGAGCCCACGGTCAAGCCCACCCGCCGCCAGCGGCTCGCGCGCAATCCGGCCCACCGCCAGCACGCCCGAGGGGGCGGGAAAGTGACTGACGCGTTCCATGTCCTCGGGGGTGATCTCATGGAACACCGGCTTTTCCGCCGGCGCCGTTTTCGCCGTCCCGGCCTTGCGTTTGGCGGGCTGGGCGCTGAGCGCGGCGACCACGGCGCTCCACTTCGGCGTCACGTAGATCTCGACGAACGGGAACTGCGCCGCGAGCAGCTCTGCGACGACCTTCTCGCCCTCGACGACAAAAAGCCCCAGCGCCTCGCGGTGCTTCTTCTCACGCATCGAGCGCAGCCGTTGGATCGCTTCCTTGGTCAGCATGCCCGAGCTTCAGCCGGGGGGCCGCCCGGAAGCAAGGACGGGCGAAGCGCGGGATCAATCCTTCCAAGCCGGTTTCGCGCAGAGGCGCAATGCGGCGGAGTAAGACAGGAAGTTGGGCTCGGAACCCGGAATTTCACGTAGGGGCGCGGAAAACGCAGAGATTCGGAATTCAGAAACAAGGATCGATCTCCGCGCCCTCTGCGCCCATCGCCTGCTTGCGGCGGGCGGAAAGTTCCGCAGCGTCGGGGAGGTTTCCGATCACCTCAGCCCTCGATCCCGCTTTTTCCATGAACACCTCCCTCAACTGGGGCATCCTCGGCGCCGGCCGCATCGCCGGCATTTTTGCCCGCGCGCTGAAACGCTCGAAGACCGGCCAGCTGGCCGCCATCGGCAGCCGCAGCGCGGAAAAGGCGGCGGCGTTCGCCGCGGAGCACGGCGGCGCGGCCCACGGCAGCTACGAGGCGCTGCTGGCCGACCCAGCGGTGCAGGCGGTCTATATCGCGACACCCCATCCCGACCATGCGGCATGGGTGATCCGGGCGGCGGAGGCGGGCAAGCATGTGCTCTGTGAGAAACCGCTCGGTCTCAATCATGCCGAGGCGATGGTGGCGGTGGAATCCTGCCGCGTGCACGGGGTACTGCTGATGGAGGGCTTCATGTACCGCTTTCATCCCCAGACCGCGAAGATCCTTGAGGTGGTGCGCAGCGGGGCCCTCGGCACGATCGGACTCGTGCAGGCGACCTTCGGCTTTGCCGCGGTCTATGCGCCGGGGCACCGCAAGTGGGCCGACAAGTTCGGCGGCGGCGGCATCCTGGATGTGGGCTGCTATCCGATGTCGTTCGCCCGCCTCATGGCCGGCGCGGCCTCGCGGCCCGCGGCCGGCCCGGGCGAGGCGTGGCCGTTCGCCGATCCGGTCGGCGTTTCCGGCGCCGGCTTCCTGCACCCGGCCGAGGGGACGGACAGCTATGCCGCCGCGACATTGAAATTCGCCGATGGGCTCGTGGCGCAGCTCGCCTGCGGCATCGGGTTGCAGCAGGACAACGCCGCGCGCATCTACGGCACGGCCGGCTGGCTGCATGTGCCCGCGCCCTGGATCCTGCATCGCGATGGTGGACCCTCGAAGCTCTACCTCCACAAGGCGGGCGCGGCGGCGCCGGAGGAGATCACGGTGGAAAACGACGCGGGGGTCTATGCCCTGGAGGCGGATGCATTCGCCGCGGCCGTGGCGCGCGGGGCCCGCGAAGTGGCGGAGATGCCGCTGGCGGACACGCTCGGCAACATGGCGGCGCTCGATGCGTGGCGGGCCGCGATCGGGCTCGTTTACGAGGGAGAAAAACCCGAGGGCGACACGCAGACCATTGCCCGCCGCCCGCTCGCGAAGCGGGCGGACGCACCGATGAGATATGCACCCGTGGCGGGCGTCGCCTTGCCGGTATCGCGGCTGGTGCTCGGCACGGACTACCAGCGCACCATGCCGCAGGCGGTCGCGCTCTTTGACGATTACGTCGAGCGGGGCGGCAACACCTTCGATACCGCCCATATCTATGGCGACGGCCTGACGGAAAAATTCCTTGGCCACTGGCTCAAGCACCGCGGTGGGCGCGAGCAGGTAGTCCTTATCGGCAAAGGCGGGCACACGCCATGGTGCACCCCGGACTATCTCACGCAGCAACTCGAGGAATCACTCGGACGGCTCCAGACGGGGCACGTGGACATTTATTTCCTGCACCGCGACAACCCGGCCGTGCCGGTGGGCGAGTTCATCGACGTGCTCAACGGGCACGTGCAGGCCGGGCGCATCAGGATTTTCGGCGCCTCCAACTGGACGCTCGGGCGGGTCGCCGCCGCCAACCGCTATGCGCAGCGCAAGGGCCTGCAGGGCTTCACCGCGCTGAGCAACCAGTTCAGCCTGGCCCGCATGGTCGCGGCGCAATGGCCCGGCTGCCTGAGCGCGGGCGATGCCGTTTCGCGGAAATGGCTGAAGAAAACGCAGATTCCGCTCTTCGCCTGGTCGAGCCAGGCGCGCGGCCTTTTTTCCGACCGGACCGGCAAGCCGGCCGACCAAGACCTCGTTCGGTACTGGGGAGCGGAGGATAACGATCAGCGCGTCCAACGCGCCCGGCAACTGGCGGAGAAAAAAGGCGTGTCGCCCACCAGCATCGCCGTCGCCTACGTGCTGCACCAGCCGTTCCCGGCCTTTGCCCTGATCGGGCCCCGGACCATCGCGCAGATGGCGGCTTCGTTCGAGTCGCTGAAGGTCGGGCTTACCCCGCAGGAAGTGGGATGGCTGAACCTGGAGCGGAAGAAACCGGACTAGGCAACGTCTCAAAAATCGTCGCGGCCCAGTCAGGCCAACCTCGAGCGCAGCAAAGCTTGGGCTGAATGGGTTGGGATTGTTGGGGCGGCGACCTCCCGGCCTGCCATGCGAAGTCTTGGCGAAGCAGGGTCGCCGTCCGACGCGACGGGGACCTCGCATCTCCATCCCGCCCGGGCTTACTTTGCCGGCGTCGCGACAGCCGGCGGGTTCTTGCAGGCCTGCCATGCGAAGAAGCGCCACTTGCCGTTTTCCTCGCGCCAGACGGCGAGGTAGTTGAGGTCGTTCTCAACCTTCTCGGCGCCGTTGCGCGAGTGGATGAGCACGCGGCCGATCATGAGCACGACCCCGGGCGCGGCGGGCACGAAATCGCGCGTGGTGTAATCGTAGGTGTCGTAGACGGTGGCATGGGAGACCAGGGCCTCGGTGTAGCTGGCCTTGGTGTCGATCTTGCCGCTGGCGTGAGCGTAATGGAGTCCGTCGGAAAAGATGGCGGTCAGCCGGGCGCGATCGGCGGCCATGATGGCGGCGACACGCTCGTCGTCGGCCGCGCGCACGGCGGCGACGATCTTGTCGTTCGCGGAGTCGGCGGCTCGGAGGCCGACGAGGGGGAGAACAAGCAGGGACAGGAGGCCGAGGAGGATATTTTTCATAACAGGAACGATGGGGTGGACGTCAAGGCGGGGTTGGCCATCGCGAAGAAACCGGTCCGGCGCATCCGGGGCAAGTCCGCTTGCGCGGGTCGCGGGCGAGTTTTCGTTTGTTTTCAGGCGTATGGAGGGGCATGGTGTGCGACCTCATGAATGCCGGGCAGTCAGCGTCCTTCCGAAAGCTGTTCGACGAAATCGGCCCGGTCGATTCCGTCGGGGTTGAGGAGCGCGTCGCCAAGTATACGACCCGCAGCATCAAGAAGGCGGCGAAGCTCTGGGGACTGAAGATGGCGATCTCCATGGTCGACCTCACGACGCTTGAGGGCAAGGACACCCCCGGCAAGGTCGCCTCGCTCTGCCGCAAGGCCCTGCGGCCGCACGAGGACCCGGGCGTTCCGCCGGTCGCCGCGGTGTGCGTTTACCCGTCGATGGTCCGCCATGCGAAGAAGCATGTGGGCGGCACCAGCGTGAAGGTGGCCTCGGTGGCGACCGCTTTCCCTTCCGGCCAGGCGCCGCTCAAGACCCGGCTCGGCGAGGTGCGCGCGGCGGTGGCCGACGGCGCCGACGAGATCGACATGGTCATCAATCGCGGCGCCTTCCTCGAGGGCGAGTTCGCCGAGGTGCAGGACGAGATTTCCGCGGTGGTCGAGGCCTGCGGCGCCGCGACGCTCAAGGTCATCCTCGAGGTCAGCGAGCTCGAGACCTACGACAACATCCGCGCCGCGTCCTTCCTCGCGATGGAGGTCATCCGCGAGGGCGACTTCATCAAGACGAGCACGGGCAAGACCTCGCTCAACGCCACGCTGGGCAACAACCAGGTGATGATCGAGGCGATCCGGGACTTCTATCTCGACACCGGCACGGCCATCGCGATGAAGCCCGCGGGCGGCATCCGCACGGCGAAGCAGGCGCTTACCTTCCTGATCGCGGTGAAGGAGACCCTCGGCGACGCGTGGCTGAACAAGAGCCGCTACCGCTTCGGCGCCAGCTCGGTGCTCAATGACCTCGTCCGCCAGATCGAGAAGGAAAAGACCGGTGCGTACCAGGCGCCCTATTATTTCAGCGAAGCCGCCGAATCCTACTGATTCTTACAGGAGGAAACGAAGGTAACGAAGCAAGCCTGCACCCGGTTTTCATTCACCCTCCGTTTCCTCAGTTCCCTCCTGTAAATCCAATTCTTCATGGCCATTTCAGCTCCTCAAAAGAAAACCGCCGGTCGCCGGGGTCGTTCTGCACCCGGGCTCATCTTTGGCGACCTCTGGCAGTACGATCCCGCGCCCGAGACGGCCGATCCCAAGCTTAAGCCGCGGTACGACCTGTTCATCGACGGCGAGTTCGTCGCGCCGCGCGGCGGGAAATACTTCGATACCATCAATCCGGCCAACGAGCAGAAGCTGGCTAAAATCGCGCTGGCCGGGGCGGCCGACGTGGACGCGGCCTACCGCGCGGCGCACCGGGCGTATGAAAAGGTCTGGAGCCGGACGTCCGGCCGCGAGCGCGCGAAGTACCTCTTCCGCATCGCCCGCCTGTTGCAGGACCGCGCCCGGGAGTTTGCGGTGGCCGAGACGATGGACGGCGGCAAGCCGATCAAGGAATCGCGCGACTTCGATGTGCCGATGTGCGCCGCGCACTTCTTCTACCACGCCGGCTGGGCGGACAAGCTGGAGTATGTGGCCGCGGGCCGGCGGGTCGCCCCGCTGGGCGTGGTGGGCCAGGTGATTCCGTGGAATTTCCCGCTGCTGATGCTGGCGTGGAAGATCGCGCCGGCACTGGCAATGGGCAATTGCGTCGTCCTGAAGCCCGCCGAGACAACCTCGATCACCGCGCTCAAGTTCGCCGAGATCCTCCAGGATGCGGGCCTGCCGCCCGGTGTCGTCAATTTCGTCACGGGCGCCGGCGCCACCGGTGCCGCGGTCATGGCGCACCCGCTGGCCGCGAAGGTCGCGTTCACCGGCTCCACCGAGGTCGGCAAGATCATCATGCGCTCGCTGGCCGGCAGCGGGAAGAAGATGACGATGGAACTCGGCGGCAAGGCGGCGAACATCGTCTTTGACGACGCGCCGCTCGACCAGGCGGTCGAGGGCATCGTCAACGGCATCTTCTTCAACCAGGGCCACGTGTGCTGCGCGGGCTCGCGCCTGCTGGTACACGAGCCCGTGGCCGACGCGGTCCTCGCCAAGCTCAAGAACCGCATCAAGGTGCTGCGCGTGGGCGATCCGCTCGACAAGAACACCGACCTCGGCGCGATCAACTCGAAGGACCAGCTGGAGAAGATCCGGGAGCTGGTGGACAGCGGGGTGAAGGAGGGCGCGGAGCTGTACCAGCCGCCATGCCGCCTGCCGGAGAAGGGATTTTATTTCCGGCCGACGCTGTTCTCGGACGTGACCATGAGCCACCGCATCGCGCGCGAGGAGATCTTCGGCCCGGTGCTCAGCATCCTGACGTTCCGCACGGTGGACGAGGCGGTCGAGAAGGCCAACAACACCGCCTTCGGCCTCAGCGCCGGGGTGTGGACCGACAAGGGCTCGCGCATCCTGAAGATGTCGACGGAGCTGAAGGCCGGCGTGATCTGGGCCAACACCTTCAACAAGTTCGACCCGGCCTCGCCCTTCGGCGGCTACAAGGAAAGCGGCTTCGGCCGCGAAGGCGGCCGCCAGGGCCTGCTGGACTATGCAAAGCTGACCTGAAGCAATCGTTCTCTTTCTCGTAATCGTTCTCGTTCTCTCTTGTTCGGAGCAGCGGGATGAAGTCGAGAACGAGAATGAGAACGAAGAACGACAACGATTTTAAGCCATGACCCGACTTCCCATCACCAAGACCCCGAAGGTTTATGTTGGCGGCGCGTTCATCCGCTCCGAGAGCGCGCGGGTGTTTCCGCTCCAGGACGCCGCGGGCAATTTTTTCGGCAATATCCCGCAGTGCACGCGCAAGGACCTGCGCAACGCCGTCGAGGCCGCCGCCAAGGCCGGCCCGGGCTGGGCGAAGCGCACGGCTTACAACCGCGGCCAGATCCTCTATCGCCTGGCTGAAATGCTCGAGGCGCGCCGGGCGGAGCTGATCGGGTCGCTGACCATGTTTGGCGCCGTCCAGGCCGATGCCGCCAGGGGCGTCGATGCCGCGGTCGACCGCCTCATCTACTACGCCGGCTGGGCGGACAAATACGAGCAGGTGCTCGGCAGCGTCAACCCGGTGGCCGCGCCTTATTTTAATTTTACCGTGACGGAACCGATGGGCGTGATCGGCGTGATCGCGCCTGACGTGCCGCCGCTGCTCGGCCTGATTTCCCTGGTCGCCCCGGCCATCGTCAGTGGCAACACGGTGGTGGCGCTGGTCTCGGAGAAATTCCCCTATCCCTCGATCCTCCTGGGTGAAATGCTCGCGACGAGCGACCTGCCGGGTGGCGTGGTCAACCTCCTCACGGGCTTTCGCAAGGAGCTGGTGCCGACGTTTGCGACGCACACGCACCTGCGGGCGATCGTCGGCGCGGTGGGCGCGGCGGACCGGAAGGCCCTCGAACTGGGTGCGGCCGACAGCGTGAAGCGAACGCATTTCGTCGATCCGGACGCGACCGACTGGCTGGCTGACACGGCGCAAGGCCTCGAGGCGATCCGCGACACGCTCGAGTTCAAGACCACCTGGCACCCGGTCGGTGCCTGAGGCAAAGCTCCGGCGGACTCAGGCAGTTGGATCGAGGTGGACCGTGACCTCCGGGCACGATTAGCTAGCGCGCAATGTGGTTTTACATCGGGGCGCAGCTTGACTGCGCCCGGGCTTCGTCAAGCGCCGCCTCCACCGCCGCCCGGCCACCTTCGCCAAGACTACAGTGCCCTCGCGAATCCATTGCAGCCCGCCCTAGCAAGAGCGACGGCGGGAGGTCGGCGGCCACCTTTCAGTCCGGCATGATCCGCGACCGAGTCCGGATCAGTCCCAAGGCGCGTTCCTCGGCCCCAAAAATGGATGCAGCCCCCTTTCCACAAAAAGGGGGCTGCGATAACTCCACTATGCTATTCTTACCCAAGCACTCGGTTAGAAGTGCTAACTTTTTATAATCACACGGCCTGGTCCCCGGTTTCGCCGGTGCGGATGCGCACCGCGTCGGTGACGGGGAGGACGAAGACCTTGCCATCGCCGATTTTGCCGGTCTGGGCGCTGGCGACGATGGTCCCGATGACTTTCGCGGCGAGTTCGTCGCTCACGACGACCTCGAGCTGGATCTTCGGCAGGAAATCGACCGTGTATTCGCTGCCGCGGTAGATCTCCGTGTGGCCCTTCTGGCGGCCGAAGCCCTTGACCTCGGACACGGTCATGCCGCTGACGCCGATGCCGCCGAGCGCGGTTTTGACCTCCTCCAGCTTGAAGGGCTTGATGATGGCAATGATGAGTTTCATGGTAACGGTGGTAGCGGTTGCCAAGACTCAGGACTTGGACTCGTAGATGTAGCCTTCCTCGCCGTGATCGGTGAGATCGAGGCCTTCCTGTTCGCCGTCGGGAGTCGGGCGCAGGCCGACAAGCGCCTTGACGGCGTAGGCGATGACGAGGGTGGAGACGAGGGAGAGGACGAGCGTGAGGCCGATGGCCTTGAGCTGCTCGAGCCAGAGGGTCTTGCCGACGATATCCTTCAGGTTCGTGCTGAGGTTGCCGTTGACGGCGGTCGTCGCGAAGATGCCCGTGATGAAGGCGCCGAGCGTGCCGCCGACGGCGTGGACGCCGAAGGTGTCGAGGGCGTCGTCATAGCCGAAGAAGGGCTTGAGCTTGGTGCAGGCGAAGAACGGCACGGCGCCGGCGAGGAGGCCGACCCACATGGCGGAAGTGCTGTCGATGAAGCCGCAGCAGGGCGTGACGACGACGAGGCCGGCGACGGCGCCGGAGCAGAAGCCGAGCACGCTGGCCTTCTTGCGAATGATGAACTCAAGGGCAGCCCAGGTGAAGGAGGCGACCGCGGTGGCGAGGGTCGTGGTGGTGAACGCGTTGGCGGCGATCACGTCGGAGGCGACGGCCGAGCCGGCGTTGAAGCCGTACCAGCCGACCCAGAGCATGCCGGTGCCGACCATGCAGAGCACGAGGCTGTGCGGGGGCATCGGGGTCTTGCCGAAGCCGAGGCGGGGCCCGATGATCAGGCACAGCAGCAGCGCGGACCAGCCCGACGACATGTGCACCACGGTGCCGCCGGCGAAGTCGATCGCCTTGATCGAGGCACCGGCGTTGAACACGCCGTTCATGTAGCCGGTGGCGCCCCAGACCATGTGGGCAAGCGGGAAGTAAACCACGAACATCCACACCGTGACGAACAGGATCACCGCGGTGAACTTCATGCGCTCGGCAATGGCGCCGACGATGAGCGCGGGCGTGATGATCGCGAACATCAGCTGGTACATCGAGAAGACATTCTGCGACACCCAGTAGGAGTAATCCGTGTTGGGCAGGCTATCGACGCCCTTCAGGAAGAAGAACTCCGAGCCGCCGAGGAATGGGCTGTTGAAGCTCTTGCCGAACACCAGGCTGTAGCCGAAGGCCCACCAGAGGATGGTGACGAGGCCGGCGAGGCCGAGGCACTGGGCCATCACAGACAGCACGTTCTTGGTGCGCACCAGGCCGCCGTAGAACAGCGCGAGGCCGGGCAGCGTCATGAAGAGCACGAGCGCCGCACTCGTCATCATCCAGGCGTTGTGCCCCGGTCCGGGCGTGCCCACGGCGGGCGTGGTGAGGCCGGCGGGGATGTTGCCCTTCGCGTCCTTGAGCGGCGCGGTCGGATCGCTGTTCGTCAGGTAGGCTTCAAGGCCGGCGACGCGCTGCTCGAGCGTGGGGGTGGGAGCGGGGGCGGGGGCGGGCTTCGCCTCTTCGGCCAAAGCTGCGAGGTTGAACAGCAGGCCGAGAACAGTGCAGGCGGCCAGTTTCCCTAACACACGTGGAAGGATGTGCATAACACTTACGTTGGAATTACGGTGGAACCCCAAGGTGGAAGCCTTGGGCGTGGAAGGCCTCAGCTTAAGCAGGCGTGATGCCAAGCACGCCGGATTAATTTTTGGCCCCGCCCGGCGCCGCGCTCCTCTGTCGCGGGTGCGCGGCGCAAGCCGGGCCCATCGTCCGATTTCCCCTTGTTTCCATCCGGGCGCAGGCCGAGATGGAGTTCGGCGGCGGAAAGTGGTACGGTTGCTGCGGTAAGTCCGCCCTCCCCATGCCTCACGATCGACACCGGCAAACGCTGGCCGGGTGTTTCCACCCCGACGCCTGCACCGCCCTTTTGGACGTCCGGCTGGAGGGCTGCCGGTGAGCAGGCGGTCCAAGGGAATTGACTGGTCGCCGCGCGGCCTTTCGCCACTTCGTGAATACCTCGAGGTTCTGGCCGTCATCGCGGCCGTGACCGTGGCCGGTTCGTTTGCCCCGTTCACCTATCATGCGCTCGGGCATGTGTACCTCCTGGTGGTGATTGCGCTCTGCCTGCGGGTGGGGCGCGGGCCGGTCCTCTTCGCTGCGATTGTCAGTGCCGTGGTCTGGAACTATGTTTTCATTCCGCCGCACCTGTCGTTTTCGGTGCTCGATTTCGACGATGCGCTGCTGCTGGGCATCTATTTCGTCGTGGCGTTGACTGCGGGGCAGCTCACGGCGCGGATTCGCTCCCAGCAGCGCGAGGAGCAGCAACGCGAACAGCGGGCGACCGCCCTGTTCCATCTCACGCGGGCGATGGCCGGGGCCCGGACCCTCGACGAGGCGGTGGACGCGGCCTTGCGGCAGGCGGATGAGCTCTTCAGCGCCCGGACCGCGGCGTTGCTGGCGGGGGAAAAGGGCGGGTTGGCCGCGCATCCTGCGGGTTCTTTTCATCTCCGCGATAAAGAGCGCCGGGTGGCTGAATGGGTCTGGCGCAATGGACGGGAGGCCGGACGTTTCACGGAGGTGTCGGCCACGGCAGCGGGATTGCACCTGCCCATGCTGCGGGCGGGCGTGTGTCTCGGGGTGTTTGCGGTCTGCCTGCCCCCGGAGGCGGCCCTGACGACGACGGAGCAGCGGGAACTGCTGGAGGGATTTGCCGCGCAGATCGCGCTGCTGGTGGAGCGCGAGCAATTGCGCGCCGCCGGCGAGCGGGAAAAACTGCTGGCCGAGTCGAACCGGCTGCATCGTACGCTGCTCGACAGCGTTTCGCACGAATTGCGCACGCCCCTGGCAGTGCTGCGCTCGGCGGCCGAGAACCTCGGCGGGGACGATGGGGCCAGGCGCGCCAGCCTGGTCGCCGAAATCCGCATGGCGACCAGCCGGCTGGATCATCTTGTGGCCAACTTGCTCGACCAGACCCGGCTGGAATCGGGCGCGGTCCAGCCCCAGCCCGACTGGTGCGACGTGCGGGACCTCATCAGCGCGGCCCGTCGCGGACTCGGTGAGGCCCTGGCCGGGCGGCCGCTGAAGACGGAAATCCCCGACGACATGCCGCTCTTCATGGCCGACGCCCCGCTGATGGAGCATGTCCTGGCCAACCTCCTGCTCAACGGCGTGCGGCACACGCCGGCGGGCAGCCCGCTGACGATCACGGCCGGCCTCGATGACGGGAGCGGGCGGGTCTTCATCGCGGTGGCGGACCGCGGCCCGGGCATCCCGGCGGAAATGCGCGAGCATGTGTTTCATAAATTTTGCCGCGGCAGCGAGGCGCGGGCCGGCGGTCTGGGCCTGGGCCTCTCGATTGTGCGCGGGTTCGTGCTGGCCCAGGGAGGTGAAGTGGTGGCGGACGACAATCCCGGGGGCGGGGCGAGGTTTACGGTTTACCTGCCCCACATGTTGCACGGTACTGTGCCGAACGAATGAACGGGGATGCGGCCAAGCCCAAGGTGCTGGTGGTGGACGACGAAATGCAGATTCGCCGGCTTCTCTGCTTTACCCTCGAGGATGCGGGCTACGAGGTCTGCGAGGCCGACACCGGCCACGCCGGGCTGGCCGAGGTGGTTCACTCGCACCCGGATGCGATCATTTTGGACTTGGGACTGCCTGACATGAACGGTGTCGAGGTCCTGAAGCGGCTGCGCGAATGGAGCACGACGCCGGTCCTGATCCTGTCGGTCTTTGGCCAGGAGGGCAGCAAGATTGCCGGGCTCGACGCGGGAGCCGACGACTACCTAACCAAACCCTTTGCGGGCGGTGAACTACTGGCGCGCCTGCGCGCACTCCTCCGGCGCACAAAACCCGCGGAGGTGGGCAGTGTGATCCAGTTTGGGGCGATCGTCATGGACCTCGAGCGGCGGCGCGTGACGAAAGGTGGCCAAGTGGTGAAACTTACCGCCAAGGAATACGCGCTCCTGCGGCTGCTCGTTTCCCACCGCGACAAGGTGCTGACGCACCGCCAGATTCTGAACGACCTGTGGGGGCCAAAGGCGGAAAGGCAGACGCACTATCTCCGGGTCTTCATGATGCGCCTGCGCCGCAAACTGGAGGAAGAGCCGGACGCGCCGAAGTATTTCCAAACGGAATCGGGCATCGGCTACCGACTGGTCAGCGATGGATCGTAGCGCGAAACGAATTGTCGGATAACCATAGGGACGGATGGAGTGTTTTTTTATGTGCACCGTTGTTTTGCCCGGATAACGGCCTGATATACGTTTCGTTCACGCTTTATCGGCGTTTGTATACTTTCTGTTAATCGGCATTGGTACGGGGGTTGCACAATAACAAGGTAGTTCCGTGCTGCTGTGCGGAAGTTCGTTCCACCATCTCGGCGACTCCTATTCCACTCATGCTTAATCCCGTTTTTCGCGCAGATCGCTTTTTGCGCATGACGGGGTTTCGTGCGCCGGAACCGGGTACCATCGCCGTCTGGAGAACGCTTCACCGGCGGCTCTAATCATTTTTCCAGCGTGGAAGTTGGAAAATAGCGACATATGTCCTTGGCGGCCCTCTCGTGGAACAGAGGGCCGCCTCTTTTTTGCCCCGACGAAACCGGCAGCGCAGGCTAGAACATTTTCGGTTTTATTGGACGCACAAGGCACCGAGGGAAATCGAACTGGCTGATCGGCCGCGAGCTTGCTCGCGCCCGGGTGCTCCAAAGCGCCTGCAAGCAGGCGGCCTACCGATTGCGTCTGACTAAATCGAATCTGCTCCAGGGGGTGTTTTCAAAGCGTGATGGAGACGCGACTGGGAGGTCGCATCTCCAACTCTGAACGATTGGCGGGGTTTGAAAACACGCCTAGCCCGGTTTGCGCGGGCGCCGCGCGGTGCGTTCCGCCAGGCGTTCGAGCACCAGCTCCAGATGGCGCTGCCGCGTTTCGGGGCTCCGGGTTTCCTCGATATACCTGACGATCCAGCGGCGTTGGGAAGGCGGCCCGTTCTCAAACTCTTCGCGGGCGCGCGGCCGGAATTGCAGCGCATGCCGCAGATCCGCCGGCACCACCGGCTCGCGCGGATCGGTCGAGCGCGCGAGCGTGACCTCGATCCGGTCGCCCGCGTCCAGCTTGGCCGGCCGCAAGATGTCCATGAGCACGGTGAGCCGGCCGCGTCCCCGCCCCGCCGGCATCACGGTCGTCGCCACCGTCTCACCCGCATACCGGGCGACGACCGGAATGCGAGTTCCGCCGCCGAGCTCCCGCATGACGGCGGCGGGCACGGTCACGGCGCGCATGATCCAGTGTTTTTCAATCCGGGCGGTAAAGGTGGGCATGACAGGATTTTTGCCGGACACCGTCCGGGCTGGTAATGGTACAATTTGGGATCGATCCGACCAAGCCGGTTTCGCGCAGAGTCGCAAAGCCGCGGAGTAAGGCAGGCGGTTGGGCTCGGAGCCCGGACTTTCAACCTTCAGCTTTCAACCGCGTGAATCCGGTTCAGGCGGCAGACCGGCGCAGGAAGCGCGCGATTTCCGCCTTCGTCGGCATCGCCGGCGCAGTGCCGTATTTCGTGACCGATAGCGCGGCGACGGCGTTGCCGTGCCGGGCGGCGGCCACGATGTCGCCGCCGGACTGCACGAACCCGGCGGCAAAGCCGCCGACAAACGCGTCGCCCGCCCCGGTGGTGTCGACGACCTTGATCCCGGCGTGGGCCGCGATGAACGTGGGTCCGCGGCGCGTGGAGACAAGGCAGCCGCGTTTGCCGAGCGTGACGATGACGGTGGCCACGCCGAGGTCCTGGCAAAGCCCGTGCAGCTCGCCGTGGCTCATGGCGTGCAGCGCGGTCTCGGTGAAGGTGCCGCCCGGAACCGGCCGCAGCAGGTTCACCAGCGCCACAAACTCGGTCTCGTTGGGAATCAGCACGTCGGTCAGCGCGAGGATCGACGGATCGAAGTCGGGCCGCATCGGGGCGGGATTCAGCACGGTCACGGCGCCCGCCTTGCGGGCGAGGCGGAAAACGTGGGCGTTGACCGGGAGATTGGCCTCGTGCTGGCAGACGACGACCTTTGCGCCGCGGATCAGGGCGCCGTCGATGTCGCGTGGCAGCAGGTGCGCGCTGGCGCCGAGGGCGACGACGATCTCGTTCTGCGCGGCGGCGTTGACGAGGATGGCGGCGGAGCCGGTGGCCTGCCGGGGCTTTTCGATGAATCGGGCGCCGATGCCCTCGGCGCGATAGAATTTCCGGACCGCGTCGGCGAAGACATCACGCCCCACCGCGCCGATGAACAGCGTGCGCGCACCCGCCCGGCCCGCGGCCACGGCCTGGTTGGAGCCCTTGCCGCCCGGGCCCGTGACGAAGGTGCCGATGACGGTCTCGCCGGCCCGGGGAAACTCGGCGCACTGCCAGCAGAGATCCTGCACGAAGCTGCCGACGACAACGACAAGGGGTTTCATGGGCCCAAGCTAGGCTGGCTCCAAGGTGCTGACAAGCCGCCCGAGGGCGGAAGCAGGTGCAATGTTTCGCGCAGAGACGCCGCGGCGCAAAGCGGAGAGAATGCATTGTCTCCTTCATGGAACCATGGGGCCCGCCCGACCGATCCCAGTGTCAACGATTAGCTGACACTAGGCTCGGGCCTCCCGGCTTTTCGCTGCGCCGCTGCGCGAAACACGATTGGAATGATATCCTGCGGCTCATCCGCGATGCCGAAGGGTTGCCTCGGCCGGGCCCTGCGCCGTAGCCTCGGCGCATGGAATCCAACCCCGCCGCCGGCTGCCGTTCCCAGCGGCCGGGCGTGAAAACTCGCCCATGATCGAGGCCCGCTCACTCACCAAGACCTTCCGGGACAAAAAGCGCGGAGAAATCAGGGCGGTCGAGGATCTTTCGTTCCGGGTGGAGCCCGGCCGGATCTACGGGCTGCTCGGGGCCAATGGGGCGGGCAAGACGACAGCGCTGCGCCTGTTGGCCACGCTGCTCCAGCCAACCTCGGGGACGGCGACGGTGGCGGGCTTTGACGTCGTGGCGGAGCCGGCCCGGGTCCGGGCGAACGTCGGCTTTCTCGCCACCAGCACCGCGCTCTACGGCCGCCTCACCGCGCGGGAGACCATCGCGTATTTCGGGCGGCTCAACGGTCTCCCCGACGCCGAGATCGCGGCCCGCATCCAGCGCCTGGCCGACGAGCTCGACCTCCACGAGTTTCTCGACCGCCGTTGCGAAAAATTTTCCACGGGGATGAAGCAGAAGACCTCCATCGCGCGCACGCTGATCCACGATCCCGCCGTGATGATCTTTGACGAGCCCACCCTCGGGCTCGACGTGATGGCGGCGCGGTCGGTCGTGCGCTTTGTGCGCGAGTGCCGGGCCCGCGGCAAGACGGTCATCTATTCGACCCACGTCATGAGCGAGGTGGAGAAACTCTGCGACACCATCGGCATCATCCACGGCGGACGCCTGCTCGCCGAGGACACGCTCGCGGGGCTGCGCGCCCGCACGGGAGAGCAGGACATGGAGGAGATCTTCGTCAGGATCGCCGGCACGGAGGCCGTCGCATGAACGGAAAAAACATCGCCACCGTTTATGGCAAGGAGCTGAGGGACTCGCTGCGCGACCGGCGGACGCTGCTGTCGATGATCATCATTCCGCTGCTCGTTGTGCCCGTCCTGGTGTACGCGGTCAGCCGCATCGGCTCCCGCGCCTACGCCAGCGCCCGCGAGGAAATTCCCGTCGTGATGCTGCTCGGCGGCGCGGATTCGCCGCGGACGGTCGCGGCGCTGCGGCAGTCGCCCCGCTTCAGGATTGTGTCCGAGGCCGCCGGCTACCGGCAGCTCATCTCCGACAAGAAAATCCGCGCGGCGGTGCAGATCCCGCCGGGATTCGACGCCGGGCTGGGGGCCGGCGCCGCCCGGCCGGTGGTGATCCTGCACTACCAGGGAGAGTTGAAATCGGGCTTCGCGGTGGGCGAGATCGAGGCGTTTTTCCGCGACGTGCGGGAAAAGGCCGTCACCGCCTCGCTGGCCGCGCACGGCCTGCCGGCGTCGCTCGTGACGCCATTCGCGGTGCAGCGGGAAAATGTCGCGCCGCCCGAGAAGGTCGGGGGCAACGCCATCGGCGGCCTCGTGCCTTATCTCATCATCATGCTGTGCTTCACCGGGGCGGTTTATCCGGCGATCGACCTCACGGCGGGCGAGAAGGAGCGCGGGACGATGGAAACCCTGCTGTGCAGCCCGGTGGCGCGGGTCGACATCGTGCTGGGCAAGTTTTTCACGGTCCTCACCAGCTCGCTGTGCGCGATCGGGCTTTCGCTCCTTTCCATGGCGCTGACCATGGCGCTCGCGGGCGCAGGCATCGGCGCCACCGTGCGGGGGGCGCTGCCGCCGCTCGATCCGCTCGGCCTGGCGGGAGTGCTGGCGATGGTCCTGCCGGTGGCGGTGCTGTTCTCCGCGCTGCTCCTGACGATCGCGCTCTGCGCGAAAAGCAGCAAGGAGGCGCAGACCTACCTCACGCCGCTCGCCTTTGTCGTCCTCCTGCCCGTGGCCGTCGGGCTGCTCCCGGGGATCGAGCTCAACAGCCGGCTCGCGCTGGTTCCGATCCTGAATCTCTCGCTCGTCTGCAAGGAAATGCTCTCGGGCGTCTGGCATTGGAATTACATCGCGCTGATTTTCGGATCCACCTGCGCCTATGCGGGCGTCGCGCTCGCGCTGGCGGTGCGGATGTTCAATCGCGAGGACGTGCTTTTCCGCTCCTGAGCCGGAGTCAATAAATTGCAGGAGCCAGCTGGCAGGCGATTCGTAACGGAGCCGCTTCCGGGCTCCACCGCGGAACGGGAAGCCTTCCGCTACGCTCATCGCCTGCCAGCTGGCTCCTGCATGGAGTGATCGAACAATTTCCCTCTCTGACCCGCGCAGGGAAGAATCAACGGCATGATCCTGTCCCCTTTATCGCCTGGGGTGAGCCCCTTCCCGGAAACGGGGTAAAAATTTTCCGAAACCGGGGCCGCGCTGGTAAACACCCGGTAAAAGCCGGCCCGGGCTATGGCGGAGGAAGCACCGCGCGGTCTACACTGAGCGCAGTCAAAAACAGTCAAGAGTCCTGCGATCCAAATTCCCATGAACCTCGTCAAAAAAATCCTCGTTGTGCATGGTGACGCCCGGGTGCGCCGCCATCTTGTGCTGTTGTTCGCCGACGCCGGTTTCGACGTGCGGGCCTTCGCCACTGCGGAATCGGCCGCGGACAATGCGCGTGGCGAATGGTACGACCTCGCCGTCATCGATCACGAGCTCTCCGGCGCGCCCGGCTTTGTGTTTGTCGACATGCTCAAGAAAATCCAGCCGACCGTGCCCGTGCTGCTGCTGGTTTCGCGGCTTGAGCTCCCGCTCGTGGTCCAGGGCATCCGCCTCGGCGTGGCCGATGTGCTCGCCGCCCAGGAGGAGCCGCGGGTCATGCTGCGGCGGGTCCGGACGCTGCTGCGGCTGGAATCCCTCGGCGAACCGGAGAGCGTCACGCCGGAGGACCTGGCGCAGGTCGAGTCCATGCTGGAAAATCTTTCCGGGGCCGGCCGGAGCGCCCATCCGCTCGGTGTGCATACCCGCGAGCCCGGGGCCGACCTGTTGCGCGTGTCCAAGGACAAGGCCGTGCTCGAGGCGCGCGTCGAGCGGCTGCAGCATGAAAAGGACGCGTTGGAGGCCGAGCTCAAGACGCTGCTCGGGCAGAACGCCGATGCCGGCCGCCTGCAGGCGGAACTCGCCGAGCTCCGCACGGAGCGCGAGCTGGCCGCGGCCACGCAGGCCGCGATTGACGAAAAGGCGCGGGCCCTGTCCGAGACCCGGGCCGCGATCGCGAGCGAGCGCTCGCAACTGGAGCATGAGCGCCAGAATCGCGAGAAATCCACGCCTGCGGCGGTGATGGCGCCGGAGCCTGCTGCCGGGCACGCCGAGATCATCGCCTGGCGCGAGCGCCTGGCGGCGGAAGAGGACCGCCTCGCGGAAGAGACGGCGCGGTTCCGCGAGGAATCGACGCGCTTCGCCCAGGAGCGCCGCCGCTGGCACGAGGACCTCGACTTGTTCCGTTCGCAGGAGGAAAACCTTCGCGCCTACGAGGAGCGGTTGCGGAAGATCCAGGCCCAGCTCGAGGCCGACCGGGTGCTTTGGTTCAGCGCGAGCACGCGTCCGTCCTCCCCCTCGCCGTTCACCGACGATGCCGCACTGCGCGAGGCGTGGGCGAAGCTCCAGCGCGCGACTGAGCTGCTCGAGGCGGAGCGGGCGAACTTCAAGGACGACCGCCTCGCGATGCAGGAGCACCACCGGGCGGTGAAGCGCCGGGAGGAACAGGTGCGCGACCGCGAGATCCAGCTTTCGATGCGGGAGAAGACGCTGAGCGAGCTGCCCCCGCCGCCGCCCCCCGCCGCTGCCCCGGCGGGCATCAGGAATTTCACCCGTGCACCCATGGAAATGGCCCGCGCCGTCTTCGGCGCCCGGAAGGAATAGGGGCCGCAGGCGGGAGCGGCTTTGGGTCGCACTGATGGGACGCTGCGGCAATCCAGCAGGAGCAGCGACCTCCCGGCCTGCCCTGCGAAGTCTTGGCGCAAAAAGGTTGCTGTCCGGACGCGACCGCGAGGTCGCGTCTCCAACAACGCGATTCTGCTGCACGCGGAATGAAAATGGAACGAATCACGGATTTGAACGCGGCCTGAAGCAGCCTTCGCGGTTTTGGGCGCGGGAAAAATCCACTTGCACGCCGGGCGTGGAGGACGCATCACATCGCGTGATGAATTTTCCCGTCCAGCATCGTGCGATCGTCTCCGTCTGCGTGACGGTTGCCAAACGCGCTGTCTGGCGCGGGGCGGCCCGACGATGGTGATGCGCCGATGGCGCAAGGCGGCCTGGCCGCCTGTTTCCCTTCCGTCGAGCCCGACTCCTGCCGAGTCGGGTTTTTTTGTGCCCGTTTCCTTCCGCCCTCCCTTTTTCCCGCCATGCCATGATCTCCACCGCTCCCACTGAAATCGAATTGCCCTCAGTCTCCTTCTTCGGCCGCACGCTGGCCGAGTACAGCCAGTTTTTCGCCCTCGACCTCGCGGAGCTGCGCGGCCGCGCGGTGCTCGACGTCGCGGCCGGTCCCGCGTCCTTCACCGCCGAGGCCGCCCGGCGCGGCCTGGAAGCCGTGGCGGTCGACCCGCTCTACGGCTGCACGCCCGACGCGCTCGCCACGCACGTGCAGCTCGACTACGCGCACATGCTGGCCCAGATGCGGGCGAAGCCGCACCTGCTGCGGTTCCGCTCGTTTCCCAGCATCGACGCCGCGGAGGCCGACCGCCGGCTGGCGGCGCAGCGGTTCCTCGCCGACTACGAGTCGGGCTTCCTCCACAACCGCTACGTGGGCGGCGCGCTGCCCCGGCTGCCGTTCTTCGACGGGGCGTTCGACCTCGTGCTCTGCGCGCACCTGCTCTTCGTCTACGCGCGGAAGTTCGACTTCGCCTGGCACCTGGCTGCCTGCCGGGAGCTCGTGCGCGTGAGCGCCGGCGAGGTGCGCCTTCATCCGCTCTGCGGCACCGACGGACGGACCTATCCCGGTCTGGCCCGGCTGCGCCGCGAGCTGGAGGAAGCCGGCATCATGAGCACGGTGGCGAAAGTGGACTACGAGTTCTTCGCCGGCAGCGGTACGATGCTCGTGCTGCAACGTCCTCGCGCGCCCGTCCCAGACATTTTGTCACCTATTAGGTGACAAAATGCCGGGAGGCCGGACTGGAATTGAGGCTTTGCGGGAGGTGCGCAGGCGTGGTTGGCTGCGGGCGTGATCCCCGGTTATTTTCCCCAGCATGTCATCGCGCGCAAACGCGACGGCCACGCGCTGACGCGCGACGAGATCGCGGCGTTCGTGCGCGGCGCCACGGACGGCTCGTGGGCGGATTACCAGCTGAGCGCGATGCTGATGGCCGTGTTTCTCCGCGGCATGGACACGGCGGAGACGGCGATGCTGACCGACGCGATGATGCGCTCCGGCATCGTGGCGGACCTTGCCGGCATCAACCTGCCGAAGGCCGACAAGCACTCGACCGGCGGGGTGGGAGACAAGGTTTCGCTGCACCTCGCGCCGATGGTGGCGGCGTGCGGCGTGGCCGTCCCGATGATCAGCGGCCGTGGACTGGGCCACACCGGCGGCACGCTGGACAAGCTGGAGTCCATCCCGGGGTTCCGGGTGAACCTCACGCTGGCCGAGTATCGCGCCCAGCTGGAGAAGATCGGCCTCGCGCTCATCGGCCAGACCGCCGAGCTCGCGCCGGCGGACAAGAAGCTCTACGCGCTGCGGGACGTGACGGGCACGGTGGAAAGCATCCCGCTGATCTGTGCGAGCATCCTCTCGAAGAAACTGGCCGAGGGCATCGACGTGCTGGTGCTGGACGTGAAGTTCGGCCGCGGCGCGTTCATGCCGGAAAAGGCGCGGGCGAGGGAGCTGGCCCAGGCGCTCGTGTCGGTGGCGACCGCGATGGGCAAGCCAACGCGCGCGGTGCTGACGGCGATGGACCAGCCCCTTGGTCGCACGGTGGGCAATGCGCTGGAAGTGGCCGAGTCGATCGAATGCCTGAAGGGCAACGGTCCGGCGGACACCATGGAGGTCACCTACGCGCTCGGCGAGCAGATGCTGTTGCTGGCAAAAGTCTCGGCGACGAAGGAGGCCGCGCGAAAGCAGCTTGAGGTGACGATCGCAAACGGATCGGCGCTGGCCAAATTCCGCGACCTGATCGCCGCGCAGGGTGGGGACGCCCGCGTCGCCGATGACTCCGCTCGCCTGCCGCAGGCAAAGCTGAGATTTGCCCTGGCCGCTCCGCAGGCCGGCCAGGTCCGCGATGTCGATGCGCTTGGCGTGGCCCTCGCCTCGCTCCGTCTCGGGGCCGGCCGCGCCAAGGCCGAGGACAAAATCGACCACGCCGTTGGCGTGAGCGCCCTTGTGAAAATCGGCGAGCGGGTCGAGGCCGGCTCACCGCTCTGCGTGATCCACGCGAGCGACGAGGCGACGCTGGCCGAGGCCAAGGCGATCCTCGGGAAGGCGATCGCCGTTGACGAGGCCACGGCCACGGCAGCGGACCTCATCGACGAGGTGATCGGGTAGGACTGATACCAACGTCCCGTTGGTTTTGGACTTATTGTCGCCCAAGGTGGCCGCCGACCTCCGGGCGGCGGTGTGGCACAGCGGCCACTTGGAATCCGACACTCGGAATCCGCCGCCCGGAGGTCGGCGGCCACCTGTGTCTACTCGCATGCATTGGCCAGAAGGCGAAAGTGCAAAATCCAGCGGAGGTTGGCATGACCCATCCGGATCCATCCGGCAGGCGTAGCAGCCGACGTAAGGAGGCTGGATGGAGGCGATTCAACCAACCCGGCCTCGTTACCTCGGCCACTACATTGATCGCGGTGATCCGGCCGCAGCGCTCCGGCTAAAGGCGGGACAACGAGCGGGGAAATTTATTTCTCCATCTCCGCGAGCTTCGTCGCCGCTTCCTCCCATGCGGCGGTGGCGGCGTTGATCTGGTCGACGACGGCGGTGAGCTCGAGGTTGAGGTGGTGGAACTTGCCCTTGTCCGCGTAGGTCTCCGGTGCCTCGAGGGCGGCGGTGATGTCGGCCTGCTTGGTCTCGAGCTCGACGACCTTCTTCTCGAGCTGGCCGACCTGCTCGCGGAATTTCCGAATCTCGTTTGCACTCGGTTTCCGGGCGGCGGGCGCGGGCGCCGCCTTGGCGGGGGCGGCCTTTTGCTGGACCGGGCGGGCGTCGGTGAACCCGGCGGTCAGGGCCGCGCGGGCATCGCCGGCCTTGGATTTTTCCAGGTAGTAGTCGTAGTTGCCGGCGTAGGGCGTGAGCCGGCCGCTGTGGACGTGGAGCACGGTCTCGGCGAGGGCGCGGATGAAATGCACGTCGTGGCTGATGAAGATGAACGTGCCCTCGTAGTTCTTCAGCGCCCCGATGAGGGCGTCGATCGACGCGATGTCGAGGTGGGTTGTCGGCTCGTCCATCAGCAGAAGGTTGGGCGGCTTCACGAGGAGGCGGGCGAGGGCGAGGCGGGATTTTTCGCCGCCGGAGAGGACCGAGACGGGCTTGTGCACGTCGTCCTTGCGGAAGAGGAAGGCGCCGAGGATGGCGCGGGCCTGCTGCTCGGTGAGCTGGTTCTCGTTCGTGCGCAGCTCCATCACGTTCTCGAACACGGTGGCGTCGGCGTGAAGGTTATCGAGGCGGTTCTGGGCGAAGTAGCCGGTCACGACGTTGCTGCCGAGTTCCCGTACACCACCTTGGATGGGGATGACGTCGGCGAGGATCTTCAGGAGCGTCGACTTGCCGGCGCCGTTGGGGCCGACGAGGACGATTTTCTGGCCGCGCTCGGCGGTGAAGTTCAGATCGCGGTAGACGACATGGTCGCCGTAGGCCTGCTGCACGTGCTCGAGCTCGATGACCTTGAGGCCGGAGCGCGGGGGCTGCGGGAACTTGAAGTTGATCCGCTTCAGCTCCTCGACGGGTTCCTCGACGGCGACCTCCTGCAGGCGCTCGATCTGCTTTTCCTTGGACTTGGCGCGGGAGGCCATCGAGGCCTTGGCACCGAAGCGGTCCACGAATTTTTGCAGGTGGGCGATCTCGCGCTGCTGGTTCTTGAACGCGGAGGCCTGCTGGGCCTTGCGGTCCTCCTTCTCCTTGAGGAACGTGTCGTAGTTGCCGTGGTAGTAATGGAGCGTGCCGGCGCGCAGCTCGAGCATGCCGGTGCAGAGGGCGTTGAGGAAGGCGCGGTCGTGGGAGATGACGACGAGGCCGCCGGGATAACGTGTGAGGTACTCCTGGAACCAGAGCAGCGCCTCGAGATCGAGGTGATTGGTCGGCTCGTCGAGGAGCAGCAGCGCGGGCTCGGCCACGAGGAGGCGGGCGAGGTGTGCGCGCATGACCCAGCCGCCGGAGAACGTCTTGGCGAGCTTGTCGGCGTCACCCTCCTTGAAGCCGAGGCCGGCGAGGATCTTCTTCGCGCGGGGCTCGAGCGTGTAGTCGATGTCGTAGTCGTGCTCGTCGGGCTCGAGCTTTTTCCCGCTGGTGGCGATGTGCAGGATGGTCTCGTCGCCGGCCGGGGCGCTTTCCTGCGGGAGGAAGCCGAAGTCCGCGCCGCGCTCCCACTCGATGGTGCCGGTGTCGGCCTTTTCCTCGCCGAGGATGAGATTGAAGAGGGTGGACTTGCCCGCGCCGTTCGGCCCGACCAGCCCGTAGCGGTCGGTGCGCGCGATGAACAGCGACACCTCGCTGAACAGCGTGCGTGTGCCGTAGGACTTCGAGACATCGGCGATCGTGAGCATGGAAACCGGCAAGCAAACCCCATCCGGGGGGGCGGCGTCAATGGCGCGCTGCGGTTGTTTCAAAATCGTTCCTCGTTCCCGGCTTGGTATTCGGAGGGAGAGCTGGAAAGAGGACGAAGAACGAGAACGGAAAGATCGGATATGAAATCAGGCCGGTACCCGAGGATTCGGCGGCGTGACGATTCGGCGGCGGCGCACCGGCTACCCCGGATCTTTTCGCGGCCCGGTGTTTTTTGTGGCCAAATCACCGCGGCGTTTTCTTAGTCGCTGCTGCACCATGAAAGCCAAACGCGTCTCGAAACGTCCCGAAGACATCAATGCCGCCATCGCCAGGTCGAAGGGCCCGGTTTCGAGGTTCATCGCGAAAAACTACCGTCACTTCAACGCCGCGTCCCTGCTGGACGCCGCCAAGGGCTACGAGTCGCACCTGCAGGCCGGCGGCAAGATGCTCGTCACTCTCGCCGGCGCGATGTCCACGGCCGAGCTCGGCATCAGCCTCGCGGAGATGATCCGGAAGGACAAGGTCCACGCCATCGTCTGCACCGGGGCGAACCTCGAGGAGGACATCTTCAACCTGGTGGCGCACGACTACTACGAGCGCGTGCCGCATTATCGTCACCTCACCGCCGAGGATGAGCAGAAGCTGCTGGACCGGCACATGAACCGCGTGACGGACACCTGCATCCCCGAGATGGAGGCCATGCGCCGGATCGAGAAGGTGGTGCTGGAGGAATGGGTGGCGGCCGACCGGGCGGGCGAGCGCTTTTTTCCGCACGAGTTCATGTACAAGATTCTCCGCGGCGGGAAGCTGAAGAAGAGCTACCAGATCGACCCGAAGAATTCCTGGATGCTGGCGGCGTGCGAGAAGAACCTGCCGATGATCGTCCCCGGCTGGGAGGACGCGACGCTGGGCAACATGTTCGCCGGCCATGTCATCAGCGGCGACGTGAAGAACGTGCACACCGTCCGCACCGGCATCGAGTACATGATGGAGCTGGCCGAATGGTACACCAAGAGCGCGAAGCTCCTGCGCAACGGCGAGGGCTCGATCGGCTTCTTCCAGATCGGCGGCGGCATCGCGGGCGACTTTCCGATCTGCGTGGTGCCGATGTTGCACCAGGACCTGCAGCGCACGGGCGTGCCGCTCTGGGGCTACTTCTGCCAGATCAGCGACTCGACCACGAGCTACGGCAGTTATTCCGGGGCCGTGCCGAACGAGAAGATCACCTGGGGGAAACTCGGCGCGTCGACGCCCAAGTTCATCGTCGAGAGCGACGCGACGATCTGTGCGCCGCTGATCTTCAGCTGGGTGCTGGGAGAGTAGGGGGCAAGTTTTAAGGGTTAAGAGCGTAAGTTTTAGGCCGGTGGTTGCGGTTCAGCGCCCGTCCGCTTGCTTACAGCTTAAACCTTACGCTCTTACCCCTTATTACTGATGAACGCCCTCGCGCACGAAAAGTCGCCCTACCTGCTCCAGCATGCGGACAACCCCGTGGACTGGCTGCCCTGGGGCGAGCGGGCGTTTGCGAAGGCGCGCGCGGAGCAGAAGCCGATCTTCCTCTCGGTCGGGTATTCGACCTGCCACTGGTGCCACGTGATGGCGCACGAGTCGTTTGAGGATCCCGGCATCGCGGCCCTGCTCAACGAGCACTTCGTGCCCGTGAAGGTCGACCGCGAGGAACGGCCGGACGTCGACCACGTCTACATGACCTATGTGCAGGCGACGACCGGTCACGGGGGCTGGCCGCTGAGCGCGTGGCTCACGCCAGAGTTGAAGCCGTTTTACGGCGGCACCTATTTTCCGCCGGAGGACCGGCACGGCCGGGCGGGATTTCCGGCCATCCTGCGGGCCATTGCCCGCGGCTGGCGGGAGGAGCGGGACAAGCTGGTGGCCGAGGGCGACCGCGTGATCGGCCTCCTGCGGACCCAGCTGGAGTCCAGGGCCGGCGACGCCGGTTCGGCTGTCGCCATGCCGGATGCGGCGCAGCTGCTGGAGAGCGGCTCGGCGGCGTTCGAGAAATGCTTTCAGCATTTCTACGAGTCGTTCGACGCGGAGCAGGGCGGCTTTGGCGGGGCGCCGAAATTTCCGCGGGCGTCCAACCTCAACTTCCTTTTCCGCTGCGCCGCGCTGCAGGGCCCGGACTCGGCGCTGGGCGCCGAGGCGGTGAAGATGGCCGCGCACACGCTGCAGAAAATGGCGCAGGGCGGCATTCATGACCACGTCGGCGGGGGCTTTCACCGCTACTCCGTGGACGGCGCCTGGTTCGTGCCGCATTTCGAGAAGATGCTCTACGACCAGGCGCAGATCGCGCTCAACGCCCTCGACGCGCGGCAGGCGACCGGCGACGAGCGCTTTGCGTGGCTGGCGCGGGATATTTTCGGCTACGTGCGGCGCGATCTCACGAGCCCGGCCGGCGGTTTCTATTCGGCGGAGGATGCGGACTCGCCGCTGCCAGCGGCGAATCCGGGTGGCGAGGGCGAGGGGCGCGGGGCGGGCGAGAGCAAGCATGCGGAAGGGGCCTTTTATGTCTGGACGAAGGCGGAAATCGACGCGGCGCTCGGGGCGGATGCGCCGCTGGTCTGCGCGCATTTCGGCGTGGCGGAAAACGGCAACGTCCCGGCCGAGGCGGATCCGCAGGGCGAGTTCACAGGGAAGAACATCCTTGCTCAGCGCGGCCCGCTCGCGGTGGCCGCCCGGACCGTCGGGCTCACGCCCGAACAGGCCAGCGACCGCCTGGTGGCGGCGCTGGAGCAACTGCGCACGGCGCGCGCGGCACGCCCGCGTCCACTGCTCGACGACAAGATCATCACGGCGTGGAACGGCCTGATGATCTCGGCGCTGGCGCGCGGGCACGGCGTGCTCGAGGGCGGGAGCCTGCCGGCGGGCGATGAAGGGGCAAAAAAATCGCCTGCAAGCAGGCTCCTACAATCGGCGATTCGCGCGGCGGAGTTTCTCCAGCGGGAGCTTTACGATGCCCAGCGCGGAGTGCTTTATCGCAGCTACCGGGAAGGCCGGGGTGCGGCCGAGGGCTTCGCGGAGGATTATGCGTTTCTCATCCAGGGGCTGCTCGACCTTTACGAAGCCTCCTTCGAGCTGCGCTGGCTGCAATGGGCGGAGCGGCTGCAGCAGACGATGGACGCGGTTTTCTGGGACGAAGCCGGTGGCGGTTATTTCAATTCCGCGGCGGGCGATGCGAGCATCGTGCTGCGGCTGAAGGAGGATTATGACGGGGCCGAGCCCGCGCCGAGCTCGGTGGCCGCGATGAATTTACTGCGACTGGGGGCGGTTTTCGAGCAGCCGGTGGCGGGCCAGCCGGCCGGGTTGGCCTACGCTGACCGGGCGCGACGCACGCTGGAGGCCTTCCGGGCGCAATGGGCCGGCGCACCACAGGCGATGCCGCAGATGCTCTGCGCCTTGGAACTCGCGCTCGGGGCCCCGCGGCATGTGGTGCTGGTCGGCGAACCCCGGAGCCCGGAATTTTGCGCGCTGGCTGCCGTGTTGCAGGAAAAACCGGGACCGCGCCGGACGATGCTCGCGATCACCGGTGACACCGACCGGCAATGGCTGGGCACTCGCGCGCCGTGGCTGGGGGAAATGCGGCCGCTGGGTGGACGGGCCGCCGCTTATGTCTGCGAAGAGTATGCCTGCCAGGCCCCGGTGACGGACCCGGCCGAACTGCGTTCATTGCTGAATCGCTGAGGTGCCGCCCGGGGGCAACCCGGCGTAGTGGTACGTTTTGTGTTTGTAGTCCCGGCTTCAGCCGGAATTCCGGACCGGCTGAAGCCGGGACTGCAAACTGGAAGCCATCAAAACGTACCGCTACCCAAACCGGAGGCGGCGCGGCCGGGGTTGCGGGTCGGCCGGGTCAAAGGGGAGGTCGTGCGTTCCCAGTTGCGCGCGAGGGGAAACGCGCTTCACGTTAGCACACCATGAGAATCCTCGCTGTCGAAGACGATGCCGTGGCCCGGGCGGTGCTCCGTCAGGCCTTGCGCCGGCTGGGGCATGAGGCGATCGAGGCGGCGGACGGCGAGCAGGCACTGGAGCTATTGGAGAAGGAGCCCGTGCGGGTCGTGGTCAGCGACTGGCTGATGCCGAAGCTGGACGGCCTCGAGCTTTGCCGGCGCGTCCGGGCGCGGCCCGGGGCCGAGTACACCTATTTCATCCTGCTCACGGGCAATGACGCCACCGCGGACAACCAGCGCGAGGCGGCCGACGCGGGCGTAGACGATTTCCTGACCAAGCCGCTGAATTTCGACGAGCTGTGGAACCGGCTGCGCGTGGCCGAGCGCATCCTCCGCTATGCGACGCAGGTGAAGCAGCTCGAGGAGATGCTGCCGATCTGTTCCTACTGCAAAAAGATCCGCGACGACCATAATTACTGGCAGCAGATCGAGGGTTACATCAATGAGCGGACGGGCAGCGAATTCAGCCACTCGGTCTGTCCCGACTGCTACCAGCATGTGGTGCTGCCCGAGCTGGAGAGCCTGAAGATCAAGCCGGGCGCGGGCCCAACCCCTTCCGTTGAACGAAAGCGTTAAACAACTCGAGGAGAAGATCGCCTACCTCGAGCGCCACGTGGTGGAGCAGGACAAGGCGATGCTGGAGTTCGCCGGGGACCTAGCGCGCCTGCGCAAGGAGCTGCAGAGAACGCGGGAACGGCTGGCGCCCGCCCAAGTCGGTGACAGCGACACGGCTCCGACTGACGAGCGTCCGCCGCATTATTAGGGCTGGCCGAGATACACCCGAGCTTGTCCCAGCCGGAGCGATGCAGTTGAACCGCAGTGATCGGTGTAGCAGCCAAGGTAACGAGGCTGGGTTTGGTGACTCACCTCAAACCAGGCTCCTCACGTCGGCCGCTACGTTCAACTGTATGGACCCGGCGCAGCCGGACTCATGCCGTGAGGTCGCGGTGGTTTCATTCCGGCCGGACTTTCCCGTCCGCTAACGGCGCTCCTCCATCAGTCCGACCAGGTTTCCATCCGGATCCCGCACGAACGCCATCCACAGCTCGTGGTCCGGCAGCTTCGCCGTGAGCTGGGGTGCCTGTTCGCCGGTGGCGCCGCGGGCGAGCAATGCCGGGTAGGCCGATTCCAACCCGGACACGCGGAAATAGAGGATCGAATTTTTACCGGCGGCCCCGGCGCCCTGCGGGAGGGTGAACATGCGGCGGACGTTGCCGGCGGAGAGGAAGGCGAGGCCCGGCCCGGCGGCGAACAGGTGTTTGAGGCCGAGCACGCCGTGATAAAATGGTTTGGCGCGGGCGACGTCGCTGACGGTTATCGCGACCTGGCCAAGGTCGGAAACGAGCTGCACGCCGGCGTTCACGGGAAGGTGGCCGTCACTTCCTGCTGCTGGCCGGGATCAAGCGTCTGCAGTCCCACGGACGCGGACTCGATGTCGTCGTTCTTGTAGAGCTTGTACTGCACCGGGGTGGTGGCGTCGCTGGTTTCCCAGCGCCATTTGCCGATCGAGACGAATTGCAGGGGCAGGCCCTTGTTCCAGGTCAGGCCGGGGCCCGCGCCGCGGATGAAAAGGCGGTTGCCGATGCCGATGTAGGCAGTGACCAGCAGGCGCGTGGCGCCATCCGACGAGACCACGCGCTCGACGGGAGCCGGACTTTCGGTCAATTCCGGTGGGGAGCTGTCGGGCGCAGCCTCGAGTCCGAGGGTGGGTTCCTCCGGGGGCGAAGGAGCGGGGGCCGGCGGGGAGCTTTCCAGCGCGGGAATTTCCGCGGCGGGAAGATCGGATTTGGGTTTCCGGGGGGCGCGCTTGCGCTCCGGCTTCGCCGGTTCACCGGCCTGGGCCGCCTCGGGCGCCGGCGTGTCCGTTGCGGCCGGTGACGGGACCGGTGCGTCCGCGGCTGCAACCGCGGCGGGCGCGGCGGCGGGCACCTCAATGGGGGGAACAGAGTCGGGGGCCACGGGCACGATTTCCGGAATCGCGGCGGCGAGGGGTGGAGGCTCTTCCAACAGCGGGCTCGGGAGAGGAGATTCCAGCGGGGTGATCACGGTGTCCGCCAAGGGCGTCCCGGCTGGGCCGGCAGCTGACTCGGTGCGGGGCTTGCGGATCCGCCGGGGTGGCGGTGTGCTTTCCATGACGGGCGCGCCGGAGGATTCCGGGGGCGGAGCCGGGCTGGCCCTTTCGGCAGGCGCGGGGCTGGCCGGCGCGATGGGCTCAGGGCGGGCGGCGAGGAGTTTTTGCGTGGCGGCCTCGAGCCGGGTCAGTTCGGCGACGACCTGGGCGAGCTTGTCGGCGGCGGACTGGAGCCGCTCGCCCTCGGAGGCGCGGAGCCGGGCGAGCTCCTTTTTCAATTCCTCGCGTTCGCTGTCACGGGCGCTGGTGAGCTGGTTTTTGATCCCGGCGATTTTTTCCTGCAGTTTGTCGGGCAGCTGTTCCGCGGCCTGGAGGTTGCGCTGGGCCAGCGTGGTGATCTCGTGCAGGCCGCTGGCGGCGATGCTGATCTGCTCGGCGGAGGCGGCGACGGTGCGGGAGAGCGCGTCGAGCGCGCGCTGGCGTTCGTCGAGTGCCTCATCCTGCTTTCGGGCATAGTCGGTGAGAAAGGGCACGACCGCCAGCAAGGCGCCGAGCGCCACGCAGCTCACGATGACGACAAACGGCGTGCCGATGAATGGATTGCGGCTCTCGCTGGCGATGAACCAGGCGAGGCCGAGCAACGCGGCGTCACCGGCGAGGAAAGGCCATTTGGGCAATTTGGGCGTGTCGGCGGGAAGCATGGGAGGGGTGCCTCCGCCTTCGGCAAGGCTCCTGCGCGACACGCGGGCGGCGGAGAGTTTGTGCGAGGCGGCGGTGGATTTCTCAAGGCGAAATACGAAACGCGGAATGACTGATGGGATCGCGGAAACGCGGAATTTTTCCGGGGCAGGATGGATCGCCTCAGCGCTTTCGCATTTCCGCGATCAACCTATCCGAATTTCCGGTCGTGGGTCCGTTTGCCTCGTAGGCCGCCTGCTTGCAGGCGCGATGAGAGCGCGAGCAGGCTCGCGGCCTGCCAAGATTCCTCAAACTGACCCACTCCCGAATTTCCCGGCGATAGCGGCGTGCAGCCGGATCCATTCGATCGGATTCAGGTCGTCCTTGCGGCCGGGCGAAACCTGGCGGTGGTCGGTCATGCGGTCCGGAGTCCAGCCGTGCCCGGTCCAGCGTGCGGCGAGCCATTCGAGGGCGGAGGCGACCTGCGCGTCGGTCAGGGGCGCGTGATTCGTGTCACCGGCGAAGGCGACGCCGAGGAGGAAATCGTTGCAGCGGGTGCGACCCAGAAAGGATGACGCGCCGGCGTGCCAAGCGATCTGTTTGTCCGGCACCAGGGTGCAGCGGGTGCCATCGACGCCGATCAGGCAGTGGTAGCTTACCTTGCTCGCGGGCCTCAGCATGAGCGCGATGGTGTCGTCGAACGACGTCACGCTATGATGGAACAGGACCCCGAGCCTTTCATGCGGCGGGGTGGCATCGCGATTGGGGGAGAGACGGGTGATTTCCGGAAAACCCATGGGAAAATGAAGCAGGAGGGCGAAGCGCGAGGCGGAAGGCCTGGGACGGACTGAAAACGCCAGCGCATCCGGTGTCGAGCCGCGCGGACATCGGGTTGCGTAGCAATTGGCCGATGATTGGATGTAGGAGCGGCTATATGCCGCGATGAGTCACCCGGCAGGCCCAATCGTCGCGGCATAAAGCCGCTCCTACAGCGGTACAACGACCGGACTTCGGGCCAGGCCGCGCTAAATGGCGCCGAGGGCGGTGAGGTAGCCGCGGACGAACTCGTCCTGCGTCAGCTTGCCGTCCTTGTTTTCGTCGCAGAGCTTGAACTGCTCCGGGCTCATGTAGGCGGTTTCCGCTGGGGAAAGGAAGCCGTCGTGGTCGAGGTCGAGCTGGCCGAAGGCTTGGACGAGGGCGGCCTTGAGCTCGGAGGGCTCGATGCGGCCGTTGTGATTCCGGTCGGTCCAGCCGGTCTGGGCCAGGAGCGTGAGCAGCTCAAACTCGACGAACGAGAGGCCGCCGCTGCGATCGATGTCGGCGGCGGTGAAGATGGCGCGGCGCAGGCGCATGAACTCCGCGATGCTCAGGCGTCCGTCGTGGTTCTCGTCGGCGAGGGCGAAGGTGTCCTGCGTGATGTTCGTGCCGGCGAGCTCGGACGCGTCGAGGACATTGTCGTTGTTCTTGTCCGCGGCATGAAAGAGGGCGAAGGAGGCCTTCTCCCATTCGTCGAGGCTGATGACGCCGTTGTGGTCAGCGTCGATCGCGTCAAAGGCGGTCTTGATCTCCGGGGCGGAGGGCAGGGCGCGCGCGACGGGCAGAAACAGCAGGAGCGCACCCAAGGCGGTCAGAAGGCGCGTTTTCATGGTCATAAACCCGGGGCGGATCAGGACTTCTGGGAATGCTTCCAGATCAGGTACGCGCGCTGGTCGAGCTCGGCGCGCTGGAGGCGGGTGTTGCTGCCGAGGTCGCGGGGGGCGGAGCCGGCACCGAGCGCTTCGCGGCCCACGAAACCGCCGAGAATATCGGGATTGGCCTGGAGGACGGCCGGCACGGAGGCGAAGGCCAGGGTGTCGGTGCGCTCGAACGAGGCGCTCTGGCAGGCGCTGAGGAAAAGGGCGGCCACGGCCAGGAGGGGGAGGGCGAGGAGGCGGGTGGAAGCTTTCATGCCCGACATCGTACCAAATGCCCCCGGGGATTTTCATCGGTACAACTACGCGCGTGACGGTGTAGTTCTACGCACTGCGCCAGCCACGGAAAACGGGCCGGTCGAGGCCGTTCATTCCATTGTAGGCCTGCTTGCAGGCGACGAGCAGCGTGGACCGAGGTAAAATCGCCTGCAAGCAGGCTCCTGCCTTAACTACCCGCCCCGATTTAGAGGCTGCGCCAGGCCATGCCCATCAGCGACATCAGCATGCCCACCCGGATCGCGCCCTCGACGGTGAGGATGACGAGGACGCGCTTGAGCCCGCAATTCCGCCGCAGGACAAAGCCCACGCCGGAGACCGCCAGCATGCAGACGGCCTGCACCCGGCCCATGGGCTCGAACAGCAGGGCGGTCATCCAGGCCCACGAGAGCAGGATGCCGGTGCTCCAAAAAAAAGCCGTGGCCTCGCCGGGGCCGAGGGTGCGCGGGTCGATGTCATGTTCGATCTGCTTGATGCCAAGGTAGCGCTCGCTGATCACGAGCTGCCATACCTCGAAGGCGAAGAGCAGCGGGGCGAGGAGGACGAGTGTCGGCACGGGGTGCACCCTGGCCGATGCGGGCGCCCGCGCCAAGGCCGAAGGAGGCGGGCGGGAGCCGATGGCGTGAGAACGGCGGAGTTTTCCCATCTCGGGCTACTTAATCTTTCTCGTCCTTCGTTCTAGTTCCGAAAGAGAAAACCGGGCTGGTGCTGTATGCCGGCTGCGGCGGAATGTGAGCGCGGGATTGCGCCGGGCGATGGCTGGTGCATGGTGATTCCATGCGCCCGCTGATCGTCCTTTGCCTGCTGCTGGCCGCGCCCGGTGGGCGGGCCGCCGAGGCCGAGGCGATGCATTACAGCAAGGCGGACGTGCGCAAGGAGCTGGTCGGCGTGGTGGACGGGCAGCTGGCGGCCTTCCGGGCGGGTGATTTCGCCCGGGCCTACACCTTCGCGGCCCGGCCGCTGCGGGCCCATTTCACGCTCAAGGAATTCTCGGCGATGGTGACCCACAGTTATCCTTTCATTGCCCACAATGAACGCGACGAGCCCGGCCTGCCGATGGATGACGGCGAGACCGCCACGCTCCCGGTACGGGTCTTCGGGGCGGGCGGCAAATCGGCGGATTACCGGTATCAGCTCACCCGTGAGGCTGACGGCTGGCACATCAGTGGCGTGCTGCCCGAGCAGCGGCATGAGCCGGATGCGTGAGGGGGCCGCGGGCAGTCCAGAGCAGCCAGTCGAGAGTCCAGAGCGGAGAGTCGAGAGCTGGAAAACAGCGGGCCTAAGCCGTAACCATGCAGTCGCTCGTAGCAGCCGACGTGAGGAGGCTGGTTTGAGGTGAGTCGCCAAACCCAGCCTCGTTACCTCGGCTGCTACATCAATCGCTGCGGTTCAATTGAATCGTTCCGGCTAAGCGACTGTGCGCTTCGGGTTGGCCGGGGCTTGCTGGCAGAGCTCTCGACTCTCGACTGCCCGGCTCCCCCTCGCCCCCTTCAGGCCGACGCCAGCTTGGGCTCGGCGGTGTTTCCGGTCACGCGGGCCTGATGGCTGAAGTAGTGATCGCTCAGCAGCGGATGGAACGATCCCAGGTCGCGCAGCAGGGTGGAGAGGAATTCACCGAGGGACTTGGCTGCGCCGGGTTCCGCCTTGAAGTCGTGCGCCGGGTCGAGCTCGCGGAGTTTGCGCAGAAGGCCGGCGATGGCGGCCTCGACCGGGGCGGCCTCGTCCGGCGCGGCATCGATGGCATGCAGGGCCTCCGCGATGCGGGTGAGATTGTGGAACAGGCTGCGCGGCGCGGCGGGCTGCCGCAGGAAAAAATCCGCGACATGGCGGGGCCGGCTGCGCGTCTGGTAGAGGCGGCGGTAGGCATCCTGCGAACCGAGCATGCGCAGCAGCGCCGACAGCTCGGGGTTGTCGCGCGCGGCGCGGGGATCGGGGGCGGGACCGGCGGTGGACGCGAGCACATGCCGGAGCGCGCCGCAGGTCATGATCGCGCGCTCGAGGTGCAGGCCGATGCGTAGGAAATGCCAGCCGGAGTCGTGGAGCATGGTGCGCTCGGCGGTGGCGAGGAACGCATTCACGTCCTCGAGGACGGCGGTGACGGCCGCCGCGGTCTGCGCGCGGGCATTCGGCGGCTTCACCCTTTCGCCGTGCCGGCGCAGGGCCTCGAGGCGCTCGAGCAGCCCGTGCAGCACGGTCCAGGCCTCCGGGCTCACGTAGTCGCGGAGCTTGCGCGCGTTGAAAATGGCGCTCTCCACGGAGGAATAGATCGAGCTGGCGTGCCGCGAGTCGAGCGTCATGCGCCAGGTGAGGTCGCCGGCGAGCGCGGCCTCGGGGCGCTCGCGGGTGGTAATGCGCCGGCTGGAGTTGCCCGTGGCCTCGAGCAGGCCCTGCCAGAGCGGGGTCCAGCGGCGGCGCTCGCGCGCGGGGATTTCCTCGAGGGCAACGTCGTCGATGATCGTCAGCATCCGCGCGGTGGTCTCGGCGCGCTCGACGTACCGGCCGAGCCAGAAGAGTGTCTCGGCCGTGCGCGAACCGAGGGTGTGGCGCAGCGCGTGGGGCGCGGGTTCATCCGCCTCGGCGGTCTCGGGCGGGAATTCGCAGGTGGTGGCGTCGTCGCCGCGGAGCACAAGCGCATCGGCGGTCGCGCCCACGCGGTCCACGGGCGGGGGCCCGGCGCCGAGGTGGACGAGCCCGCCGGGCAGCACAAAGAACTCGCGGCCCTGGCCGAGGACGAAGGCGCTGAGCTGAAAGGGAGGAGAGTTCCTGACAGCCGGATCGATGGGCAGCGACGGCACCATGGTCTGGGCGACGTAGGCGAAGGGATTTTCGCGGACCTCCTTGGCGAGGCCGTGCTCGTCGAGCAGGACCGGCGCCGGGCGGTGCAGGCGCGGATCGCCAAGCCGGGGATCGTGCGCGGGACGGATGCGGAGGCCGCTGCGGTGATCGAGGATGAAATCCAGCTGGTCGTTGTCGCCGCAGGTGTAGGTGGGGAGCGAGGGCAGCAGCGGTTTCTCGCCGAGGTAGAAACGCATGAGGCGAGGCAGCCACGCGTCGAGGGCCCGGCTCTCGGCCACGCCGGCGCCGATGGCGTTCGCGACGGTCACGTTGCCGGCGCGGATGCACTGGAGCAGGCCGGGCACGCCCGCGGTCTCGCGGTCGGTATCGAAGACGACCGGGTCGATATGGGCGTCGTTGAGGCGGCGGTAGATTACATCGACGCGCTCGAGGCCGGCGATGGTCTTGAAGTAGACGCGGTTGTCCAGGACCAGAAGGTCGTCGCCGCGCGCGAGCGACAGGCCCATCTTGCGGGCGAGGAAGCTGTGCTCCGTGTAGAAGGGATCGTGGGGCCCGGCGGTCAGCATCACGATGGCGGGCGTGTCGGTGCCGCGCGGCGCCAGCCGGCGGAGCGTGTCGAGGAGCTGGAGCGGAAAATTGATGATGCTGTGGTAGTCCGGCAGCCGGCGGTAGAGCTCGGCGGCCTCCTGGGTCATGAACCGGCGGTTTTGCACCGCATAGCTGAGGCCGACCGGCGTGTTGGCGCGCGTCTGGGCGATGTGCCAGCCCGCGGCGGATTTCATGAGGTCGAAGCGCAGGAGGGTCGCGGGCAGGTCGCGGCCCGGCTCGAGCCGCAGGCAGGGGCGGCGATAGTAGGGGTCGCCGAGAATGACATCGGGCGGGACGAGGCCCTGCTTCAGGACTTCCTGACGGTCGTAGAGGTCGACGAGCAGGGCATTGACGAAACGCGCGCGCTGGCGGAGCCCGGCGGAGAGCAGCGACCACTCGGCATCGCCAATGACGAGGGGAGTGGGCTCGAGTTCCCAGAATGGACCATCGTCACGGAGCGGCTGGGCGTCACGGGAGGAAGGCTCGGTGAACCCGGCATCGCGGATGACCGACCGGAGACGCTGGCGCCAAGCGCGCTGCTGGGGCGCGGAGGTGGGGGGAAGTTGGCGGGCGGCGGCGGGCATCGGCAGGGAGAAAAGTGAGACGGGAGCGGAGCGGTCGTGCAAGCGCGCCTTAGCATTTCGGCCCGCTTACCGTTGCTCGTTCCCGTTCTCGTTCGATGGTGCGGGCCGGACCCAACCATTTTGCACGGAGTGTTGAGAACGAGAACGAAGAACGATTTCCCGCGGGTATGCCCGGGCGCTTTGGGATTTGGCAGACGGCGATTTGGCGATTTTCTACCGCGCATGATCCCACTCCACGACACCGCCCGCCAGCGGCGCGCGCCGGTGATGACCGGCCTCCTGGTCATGGCGAACCTGGCCGTCTTTGGCTGGGAAGTGTGGCTGTCGCTGACCGGTGGCGGCCGGGTGCTGGAATCGTTCCTGTCGCAGTACGCGCTGGTGCCCGGCCGGCTGGTTGCGCATTACGCGGACGAGCAGCAGTGGCTCACGCTGCTGACGCACATGTTCCTGCACGGCGGCCTCGCGCACGTGCTGGGCAACCTGTGGTTCCTCTGGATCTTCGGCGGCAACGTCGAGGACCGGCTCGGGTCGTTCACTTTCCTGTTTTTCTACGTCGCGGCCGGACTGGCGGCGGCGGCGCTACAGATCGCCGTCGAGCCCGGCTCGGTGCTGCCGATGGTCGGGGCGAGCGGCGCAATCTCGGGGGTGCTCGGGGCGTACCTGGTGCTATTCCCGACGGCGTGGGTGGTCGCGCTCGTGCCGTGGGTCGTGCCGCTCGTGCCCGTGCCGGCCGTCTTGTTCCTGGTGCTCTGGTTCGTGCTGCAGGCCTACAACGGCGTGGGCGCGCTGCTCAGCGGAACGAACGCGGCCGGCGGGGTAGCCTGGTGGGCGCACGCGGGCGGGTTTGTCGCCGGCATCTGTCTGGTCCTCTGGGCGAAGGACGCCGGCTGGGTGCGGCGGCGTTAGGAATCTTTCTCTTTCCTCTTTCTCTTTCGTCAGGACGGTTCGAGCCCCAGTCCGGGAGAAGGATGAAGATAAAGAGGAAAGAGAAAGATCAGGACTGGCGGGCCGGCTCAATGCCCCGCGTCGAGGTCGCCCGGCTTGAGCATCGGCGCGAAGGTCGCCTTGTTGGCGGCCTTCATGTAGGCTTCCTTGGCCTCGATGGTGCCGTCCTTCACGCGGTTCATCAGGCTGGTGTCCATCGTGACCATGCCGTCGCCGCCGCCGCTCTCGATGATGGACTTGATGTTGCCGATCTGGCCGCTGCGGATGGTGTTGGGCAGGGCCTCGTGCTGGAGGAGGATCTCGTGGACCGCGCAGCGGCCCTTGGGGATGCGCTTGCAGAGGAGCTGGGCGACGACGCCGGCGAGGCAGCCGGCGAGCATGACGCGCACCTGGTTCTGCTGGTCGGAGGGGAAGGCGTTGATGATGCGGTCGATCGTCTTCGGGGCGTTGTTGGTGTGGAGCGTGCCGAAGACGAGCATGCCCATGGAGGCGCAGCCGAGGGCGAGCTTGATGGTCTCGAGCTCGCGCATTTCGCCGACCAGCAGGATGTCGGGGTCGTGGCGCATGGCGCCCTTGAGCGCGGCGGCGAAGGACTCGGTGTGTTCGCCGACCTCGCGGTGGACGATCACGCTCTTCTTCACCGGGTGCACGAACTCGATCGGGTCCTCGATCGTGATGATGTGCTTGCAGAGGTTCGTGTTGATGTAGTCGATCATCGCGGCGAGCGTGGTCGACTTGCCGGAGCCGGTGGGGCCGGTGACGACGACGAGGCCTTCGTTGAGGTGGCAGAGCTTCTTCAGCGCCTCGGGGAGCTTGAGCTCGTCGAACGACAGGATCTTGGCGGGAATCTGGCGGAAGACGGCGGCCTGGCCCCAGTGATTATAGAGGTAGTTGCCGCGGAAGCGCGCGACGCCGGGGATCTCGTGCGCGAGGTCGAGGTCCTTGCGCTCGAGGTATTCCTTCCAGCGCCGCTCGGGGACGATCTCCTTGAGCAGATTGGCCATGGTGGCGGCATCGATGGGATCGGGGGTCAGCGGCTGAAGGGCACCTGAGGCGCGGATCTTGGGCGGCAGGCCAACCGTGAGGTGCAGGTCGGACCCGCCCTTTTCGAGCATGGTGCGGAGGAGGGCGTCGATGGCGGCCATGTCAGGTGATCTTCGCGCGCAGGACGCGGTTGGTGATATTGGCGAGGGCGGTGCCGGAGGCGATCTTGCCCTCCCGGTGGAGCTGGAAGACGACGTTGTCCATCAGGCACATGCCCTCCTTCACGCCGGTTTCCATGGTGTTGCGCAGACCGGTGGTCTTGCCCTCACGGATCAGGGCCGCGATGGCGGTGTTGTTGACGAGGATCTCGCAGGCGAGCACGAGGCCGCCCTTGGCCGCGGGGAGCAGGCGCTGGCAGATGACGCCGCGCAGGCTCTCGGCCACGCTGGCGCGGATCTGGGTCTGCTGCGCGGGTGGAAACACATCGAGCATGCGGTTGAGCGTGGTGGCGGCGTCGCTCGTGTGCATGGTGCCGATGACGAGGTGGCCGGTCTCGCTGGCGCTCACGGCCATCTCGATCGTCTCGAGGTCGCGCAGTTCGCCGATGACGATGATGTCCGGGTCCTCGCGGAGGGCGCCCTTGAGCGCGGAGGCGAACGACTTCGTGTGCGGGCCGACCTCGCGCTGGGTGACATTGCAGCCCTTCGCGGGCTGCACGACCTCGATGGGGTCCTCGACGGTGATGATGTGGTCGGTGCGGGTCTCGTTGAGATAGGCGACCATCGACGCGAGGGTGGTGGTCTTGCCGGAGCCGACGGGGCCGGTGATGAGGATGAGGCCGTTGTGGTAGGAGAGAAGCTTCTTGATCGTCTCGAGGTGGGCGGTGTAGCCGAGGTCGGCCATCGTGCGCACCTTCTCGGGGACGAGGCGGTAGGCGCCGGCGGCGCCGTTCTTGTGAAACATCAGGTTGACGCGGTAGCGGTCGGTGGCGCTGAGCGCCAGGGCGTAGTCAAAGTCCTTGTGCTCCAGATAGGATTTTTTCTGTCCCTCGGACAACAGGGCGGTGTTGAGACGCAGGGCATCCTCGGGCTTGAGCGCGTAATCGGAGATGAAGGAAATTTCGCGATCCTTGCGGATGAACGGGCGGGTGCCGGTCGAGAGGTGAAGGTCGCTGGCGCCGAAGCGTCCGGTGGCCTTCAACAGCTCGCGCAGGCCGGTGTCGAGCGTCGCATCGTCCATCGTGCCGATCGTTTCGAAGGCAAACTTCGGGGCGGGGCCTACCACCGCCGGGGCACTCTTGGCGGCCTCCTGCGTTTTGCCCGGCGGGGCGGGTGCGGGCGCCGGCTCGGGCTCTTCCTCGGCCGCATCGAACGGATCGCTTGCGGGCGGCCCGGCCTTGGCCTTGGCGACCGCGAGGTTGGCCAGTTTTTCGAGGGTATCGACGTCCTTGACGATGTCCTGGTCAATCAAGGCCTGCGCAAAATCGGCCAGGCCGGTGCCATCACCGAGGGCGGAGCGGAACTGGAGGATTTGCGCGCGGTTGAAAAGGGCCTGGTCGATGCCGAGGCGGGCGAACCAGCGGATCTCATTATTCATGCGCGGGTAAAGTTTGCGGGGTGCGGACGGGCAAGCCAAGCGCTAAGGCGCCGGACCGGGACGCTTGTTCTTCAGGACTCGGACGGTCCAAGGACGGACGGGCCGCAAAGGGGAAGACCTTCACACGGCCACCAGTCTCAGGGAAATACCGTCGGGATCATTCACGCGTTGCTCCGCGGTGAGGCCGTGGCGCGCGAAGGTCGCCTCGGCCAGCCCGAGGGCCGAGGCCGGGCGGGGCTGCCGCGGTCGGCCCCACGTATTGAGCCCGAGGTGGTGGTGGTAGCCGTCGGCGGCGAGGAAACGCGCGCCGGGATAGGAACGCTGCGTGACGTTCACGCCGAGCGCGGACCGATAAAAGGCGTCGCTGCGCTCGAGATCGGTGACCCGCAAGTGGAGATGACCCCAGCGGGCGCCCGCCAGCGGTGGAGCGGGCGAAGCCTTGGCGCCGGCGGCGAGCAGGCCGGGCAGATCGAGCGGCAGCGTGGACATCGCGAGTTCGCCGTCGCGTCGCGGCCAGGTTTCGGGCGGACGGTCGGCGTAGAACTCCAGGCCGTTGCCATCGGGATCGGTGAAGTAGATCGCCTCGCTCACGCCATGGTCGGAGAACCCGTCGAACTGAACCCCGGCGTCGGCGGCGCGCCGCAGCCAGCTCCCGAGCGCGGCCCGGCCGTGCAGCAGCAACGCGCCATGAAAGAGGCCGGCGGCATCCGCCGGGGCGGGCGGGGCGGTGTGGTCCTCGACGAGGGTGAGGAGCACAGGACCGCCGGATTCCACGGCGAGTTCGGCCCGGCCGGGATTTTCCCGAACCAAGACAAAGCCAAGCTGGCGGGCATAAAAATCGACGCTGCGGGCCAAGTCGCCCACGCGCAATTGAAGGTGGCGGAGTTCGAGCATGACCGACCTTACCCGGTTTTGGCGCCGATGCCAGTTCGGGGGTTGCAAAGGCGGTCAAAAGGCGAAATCGTACCTCCTTTAAACACCTGTCATGCTGAAGAAATTCCTGGCGAAGCTGCGCGCTACCATTTCGCCTTCGCGCCCCACCAAGTCCGCCCACGCCGAGGCCGGCAAACCTGCCTCCCACGCGAAGCCGCACGCCTCGTCTCACCGGGGCGAGGCCCGCCACGACTCCCCTGATTCCTCCCGTGGCCGGCGTGGACGCGGCACCGGTGGAGGATCCCATGGCGACAAGTACCGCGGCCAGCCCCGCGATCCGCGGGACGAGCCCTCCGACTCCGCTCAGGGCCGGCCCTCCGCGTCCGCCCAAGGGCGGTCCGCCGACTCTGCACAGGGCAGGCATGATGGCCCGCGTTCGGGCGGCGGGCGCGGCCTGCACTCGCGCTCGGGCGGCGGCGGCCGGAGCGGCCCGGGTGCTGCGCCCTTCGATTCTGCCCAAGGGGGCAAACGCGAGCGTCCGGTGATCGACAAGACCTACGACCATCCGCGCCGCGACCCGGTGAAACCGGTGGTGCCGGTCGACGTGCCGAAGATGGACACGGCGTTTACCAAGCTCGGCCTCTCGGACGCCCTGGCGTTTGGCGTGCAGGAGATGGGCTATGTCGAGCCGACGCCGATCCAGGCGCAGGCAATCCCATTGATCCTCGCGGGGCGCGACCTGATCGGTTCCGCCCAGACCGGCACGGGCAAGACCGCGGCGTTCGCGCTGCCAATCATCCAGCGCCTGTCCGGCCACGGCGAACTGCGCTGCCTCATCCTCGAGCCCACGCGTGAACTCGCGCTGCAGGTCGAGGAGGCGTTCCAGAAATTCGCCAAGTTCACCGACCTGCGCGTGACGATCGTCTATGGCGGCGTCGGCTACGGCAAGCAGCTGGAGGACCTCAAGCGCGGCATGGACATCCTCGCCGCCACGCCCGGCCGCCTGCTCGACCACCTGGAGCAGCGCAACTGCTCGCTGGAGAAGATCGACATCCTCGTGCTGGACGAGGTGGACCGGATGCTCGACATGGGTTTCCTGCCGGATGTGAAGCGCATCGTGGCCAAGTGCCCGAAGGCGCGGCAGACGCTGTTTTTCACCGCGACGCTGCCCGCGGAAATCGAGCAGCTCGCCGCCTGGGCGCTGCGCGACCCGGCCAAGGTCGAGATCGGCCGCAACCGCTCGCCGGCCGTGACGGTGTCGCACGGGTTTTACCCGGTCGTGGCCACGCAGAAGTTCGAGCTGCTGCAACTGCTGCTGGAGCAGACCGACTTCAAGAGCGTGCTGATTTTCTGCCGCACCCGGATGGGCGCCGACCGCATCGCCAACCGGCTCGTGAGCAAGGGCCACACCGTGGGCGTGATGCACTCGGACCGCAGCCAGCGCGAGCGCATCGAGGCGCTCGACGGCTTCAAGTCCGGCAAGTTCGAGGTGCTGGTCGCGACCGACATCGCGGCGCGCGGCCTCGACATCGCGGGCGTCTCGCACGTCATCAACTACGACGTACCGGAGAACGCCGAGGATTACGTGCACCGCATCGGCCGCACCGGCCGCGCGCAGGCCACCGGCGACGCCTTCACGCTTGTGACGGAGGAGGACGTGCGCGACGCGCGCTCGATCGAGCGTTACATGGGCGTGGGCGTGGAGCGGAAGAAGCTCGAGGGCTTCCCGTACATTTATTCGGCGCTCTTCGACGAGAAGGCGCTGGCCGAGACAGCCGCGGCATCGGTCAAGCCGGTGAGCCGGCTGCACCGCGGGATGCGGCGCTGAGGGACCGGGCTCGATCCGGATCGCGGAAACACGGGGGAAATGAAACGCGGAAAAAGGCGGGACCGGTTTCAGGGGAAAGCCTGAAGCCCCCTGATTCCGGCTTTCCGTGCTTCCGCCCTTTCGCGTTTCCGCGATAAAAAAAGCCGCAGGAATTTCCCCGCGGCTTGAGTTAGAATTTTTTCGCGGATCAGTCCGCGCCGTGCACCGCCTTGTACGTCAGCGCGGCGACCAAGCCGCCAGCGAGATCGGCGCCGAGATAAAGGCCGAGCTGCTTGGCGGATTCGAGGCCCATCGTGAATACGCCTAGGCCGACTGCCGGATTGAAGGCGCCGCCCGAGATCCCGCCGACGGCGATGGCACCCGTCATCACCGTGGTGCCGATGGCCAGGCCGTAAAAGGAATTGCCCGCGGTACTCTTGTGCGTGGCGACGTTGAGGACCACCCAGGCCAGAGCGAAGGTGAAGAGGAACTCAACGATGGCCGACGGCACCGTGCCGTGCAGCGCCGGGCCGCCGGCCGGCTTGCCGCCAAACAGGAAGGTGACGATGAGTGCGGCGACGAGGCCGGCGGCAAACTGGGCGATCCAGTAGGGCACGACATCCTTGGCGTCGCACTTCCCGCGGATGAACACGGCGAGGGTGACCGCCGGGTTGAAGTGGCCCCCGGACACATGGCCGCCGGCGAAGATCATGACCATGAGCGAGGCGCCGATGGCGAGCGGGGCGAGATCGGCGTGGCCACGCACGGCCATGCCGACGGTGAAGACGAGGAAGAACGTGCCAATGAACTCAACAAGGCATTTTTTCATGGGAAGCAGGAAGCGAAAACGGCTAACGGTTCGGGCGAGAAAGACAACGCGATTCCCGGTATTGAGTGGAATCACGGAGGCACCGAGGGCACGGAGAAAGCCGATAAAAGGGGGCTTGAACTATATTCCATGGTAGGAATATAGATTGGTTGTGGAGCTCGTGAAAATCTACGAATGCCTGTGCGACCGCACGCGGCTGCGCCTGCTGAACGTGCTGGCGCAGGGTCCGCTGTGCGTCTGCCACTTCCAGTCGATCCTGCGCGAGCCGCAGGTGAAGATCTCCAAGCACCTCGCGTATCTGCGCGCCCGCGGGCTGGTCCGGTGCGAGCGGCAGGGCAACTGGATGGTCTACGAGCTGCCCGCGAAGCCGACGCGGGAGCTGCAGGCGAACCTGGCCTGCCTGCAGGACTGCGCACAGGATAACCCGGTGTTCCGGCGGGATCTCGCACAGCTGAAAAAGCTGGCGCCGGAGAAGGCGGTGGCGGCGGTTTGCGATGAACGGAGCTGCACCTGCAACGCCCCTCGCCGCGTCCGGCGTGCGGTGAGCGGGACGTCCTGAATTTCCAATGAGCCAAAAACCACCCTTCAAGGTCCTGATCCTCTGCACCGGCAACTCGGCCCGCTCGGTCCTCGGTGAATATCTCCTGCGCGCCAAGGGCAAGGGGCGCTTCGAGGTGTTCAGCGCCGGTTCGCATCCCTCCGGTCGGGTCAACCCGCTCGCGGTGCGAACCCTGCGCGAGCGTTACGGGCTCGACGCTGGCGATGCGCGGTCGAAGTCGTGGGATGAATTCAAGGGCGTGAAGTTCGATTTTGTCATCACCGTGTGCGACAACGCCCGCGAGGCCTGCCCGGTGTGGCCGGGCCAGCCGCTGATCGCGCACTGGGGCTCGCCCGACCCGGCGGCCTTCGGAGGCACGGAGGAGGAGAAATTCCGCTTCTTTGTGACGGTGGCGTCGCAGATCGCGCGGCGCGTGGATCTCTTCTGCGCCTTTCCCGACGACAAGTTGCGCGACACGGTGGCGGTGCGCGAGGTCGGGCGGCAGTTCATCCTTGAAGGCGAAGCCGCCCTGAAGAAATGAGCACGGATGAAAACACGTCCGGCTGCGACTGTCCGGCTCCGGAGGCGGAACCGGCGCTGACCGTCGCCGTGCTCAAGCAGGCCCTGGCGGCGGAACCGGCGCTGCCGCTGACCGTGCTCTGGCCGGACGGCGATCCGATCGAGGCTCATTTTCACGTGACCGAGGTGGGCCGAGTGCAACGGGACTTTGTCGATTGCGGTGGCACGGTGCGTCGCACGGTGACCTGCCTGCTGCAGACCTGGGTGGGCGAGGATGTGGACCATCGTCTCACGGCGGGCCAACTGCTCAAGGCGTTCGCCCATGCTGCGCCCGTGCTGGGAACCGACGATCTGCCGGTCGAACTCGAGTACGAGGCGTGCAACGTGATCCAGTTCACCGTGGTGCGGGTGGACCGGGAGCCAGGGCGGCTGGTGATGCGGCTGGGCGGGAAGCACACGGATTGCCTGGCCAAGGACGTGTGCCTGCCATCGACCGCGAAAAGCGCGGGCACCGGGTGTTGCTAGGGCCGGCCCGCGACACGGTGAATCCCCTGCTGAAAAGGCTCTCGTTCCTCGACCGGTTTCTCACGCTGTGGATCTTCCTCGCCATCGTGGCGGGCGTGCTGGCCGGGCGCTTTTTCTCGGGGATCCCGCGCGCGCTGACCGCGTGGAGCGTCGGCACAACCTCGGTGCCGATCGCAATCGGGCTGATCGTGATGATGTATCCGCCGCTGGCGAAAGTGCGCTATGAGGAGCTTGGCGATGTCTTTCGCGACAAGAAGGTGCTGTCGCTGTCGCTCGTGCAAAACTGGCTGGTGGGGCCGGTGCTGATGTTCGTGCTGGCGGTGATTTTCCTGCGCGACCGCCCAGAGTATTTCGCCGGGCTCGTGCTGATCGGCCTGGCGCGCTGCATTGCGATGGTGATCGTGTGGAACGACCTCGCGGGCGGCAGTCGCGAGTATTGCGCGGGACTGGTGGCGGTGAACGCGCTTTTCCAGGTCTTTTTCTACGCCCCGCTGGCGTGGCTGTTTCTGCGCGTGCTGCCGCCGCTGGTGGGCGTGGACACGGGGGCGCTCGATCTCTCGAGCATCACCATCGTCAGCGTGGGGCGGAGCGTGTTCATTTACCTCGGCATCCCGTTCCTGGCCGGCTGGCTGACCCGGCTGGGGCTGCGGCGCGGCGGCCGGGTGGCCTGGTATGACGGCAAGTTCGTGCCGCTGATCAGCCCGCTGACACTCCTGGCGCTGCTCTTCACGATTTTCGTGATGTTCAGCCTGAAGGGCGACACGGTGCTCCGCATCCCGCTCGACGTGGTGCGGATCGCGGTGCCGCTGGCGGTGTACTTCGGGATCATGTTTTTCGCGACGTTCTGGATGAGCCTGCGGGCGGGGACGGACTATGAGCGGGCGGCGACGCTGGCCTTCACGGCGTCCGGCAACAATTTCGAGCTGGCGATCGCGGTGGCGGTGGGGGTGTTCGGGCTCGCCTCGGGCGCGGCGTTTGCGGCGGTGGTCGGGCCGCTGGTGGAAGTGCCGGCGCTGATCGGACTGGTGACCGTGGCCCTGGCTTGGAAGCGCCGGCTGGCGGCCCGGAGCCTACCGGGCCGGCCGTAAGCACAGCCGGACAATTCACGCGGGAACGGGGATTAAGTTGCACGGCGCGCCGATTGCATCTGCGCTTGACGGTTTTTCATCATGCAACTCGACATCCCGGCCGGTGACTTTGCCGCCTACATCTTCGACCTCGATGGCACGCTCATCGACACAATGCCGCTGCATTACAAGGCGTGGGACGAGGCGATGCGCGACGTGGGGTTGAAGCAGCCGCTGGACGAGGATTTTTTTTATTCCATGGGCGGCGTGCCGACCCGGAAAGTCGCCGAGCTGATCGCGACCCATTACGGCCTGAAGATTGACTCCGAGCAGGTATTTCATGCCAAGGAGAAGCTCTTCCGGAAGCTGCAGGGCGATGCACGGCTGATCGAGCCGGTGGTGGCGTTTGCCCGGCGCGTGGCGGTGACCCACCCTGTAGCCATCGCCTCCGGCGGGCCGCGGGAGATCGTGCGGCGCTCGCTGGAGCTCGCGGGCCTGGCGCCCCTCTTCAAGGTGGTGGTGACGGCGGACGACGTGACGCATGGCAAGCCGGCCCCGGACATGTTTTTGCTCGCGGCAAAACTCATGGGTGTGCCGCCGGGGCAGTGCCTGGTCTTCGAGGACGCGGAGCCAGGCATGCGCGCGGCCCAGGCGGCGGGCATGAAACTGGTCCGCGTGCCGAGCCGGAAAAAATAGGATCAGATTTCTGCGCGCTTGCAGTCCCGGCTGAAGCCGGGACTGCAAGCGTGGGGGCATCCGGGCTCGCCCTTAAGGAGCGGCAGTCTCAGCCTGCGGCTCGTCGTAGCGACGCAGCACGACGGCATCGCCGCGGCCCAGGCTTGCAGTGCCGGCGGCGTCGCCGAGATTGCGCGCGAGCAAGGTCAGGCCGTCTCCATTGGGAAATGCGACCCATTCGCCGCGCTTCACGCTGTCGAAGTCGTGGCCGTAGCGCACGCGGTAGGTTTTGGCGCCGGCCTTGAGTTGGAACCACGTCATGGGCCGGATGCCTGCCGCGGCGAAGTCGCCGGGCTGGGCGTTGAGCACGACGTTGCCATAGTCGGCGGCGATTTCCTCCACCCGGGCGGTGAAACCCCGGCCGTCGGATTGCGCCGTGACCATGGAAGGGCGCGGTTCGGGCGGGACGGTGGCGTCGAAATACGCCTCGCCGGAGGCAGGGTGCGGGAGGGCGGCGGGCCCGGCGTCGAGCCAGGTATTGAGCGCGTTGAGCGTGGCGAGGCGCTCGCGCTGGTTGACGTTGACATGGCCATCGCGCGCGATGCGAAAGAGCACGGGGCGGACGTCCACCACGTCGTGGGGCACACGGGCCTGCACGTACCTGGCCGGGCCCTCGAGCTCGTTCAGGGTGGCGAGGAAAATGACCGGCATCTTCGGCTGCAGGGACAGTCCGACCGTGTTGTTGGCCTCGTGGGCGGAGAGGGAGGCTCCGATGGCGACCGCACCGGAGTACAATGGCCGGCCCCGGGCATCGAGGTCGGGGGTTCGCTCGGCGATGAGTGTGACAATGAGGCCACCCATGGATTCGCCCTCCAGCAGGACGCGGTCGGGGCGGCCGTAGGTTTGCTCGATGTAATTGCGGAGCGCATCGACGTCGGCGACGGCGTCGGCAATGATCATGCCGTTGCGGCGGTAGCTGGTCAGTGCGATCATCCAGCCTTGGTCGAACAAGGCCTGGTAGGCGGGACGCAGGGGCAGGAGATCCGCCGAGAGCGGTGCTGATTCGGGGCGTTGCCCGTGAGCGATCAACAGAAGCCGGCCGTTCCAGTTGACGGGCCGGGCGATGGCATACCTGGCTCCGGCAATTTCACCTTGGTCGGGCGGCGGGGCGGTCCTGGCCGGGACCGCGGATTTCGCGGCGCGCGGGTCGGCGGCCGAGGCCGGGGCCGGGGCGAAGGCGGCCAGCACGAGCAGGCAGGAGAGCAAGGGACGAAACATCGCGATGGAATATTTATGGCTTTCGCGCCGGAGTCGAATCGTGTTCTCGTGGGGGCATGAACATCGAATCGCTGGTCAAACCCTCGGTGCTGGCGCAGCCGGTCTATGAGCCGGGCAAACCCATCGAGTATGTGGCCCGCGAACTCGGGCTGGACCCGGCAGGCATCATCAAGCTGGCGTCGAACGAAAATCCGAACGGCCCGTCGCCGCGCGCGCTGGAGGCCGCCCGGCGCGCGCTGGAGGCGGGCCAGCTCTATCCGGACGGCGGGTGTTTCGCCCTGCGGCAAAAGCTGGCGGAGGTGCACGGGCTCGGGGCGGACCAGTTCATCGTGGGCAACGGCTCGAACGAGATCATCGAGCTGCTGGGGCATGCCTTCCTCGCGCCGGGCGACGAAGTCGTGATGGGGAACCCCGCGTTCATCGTCTACAAGCTGGTGACGCTGCTCTTTGGCGCCCGCGCGGTGGAGGTGCCGCTGGTGAACCACCGCCACGATCTGGCGGCGCTGGCCCGCGCGATCACGCCAAGGACCAAGCTGGTTTTTGTGGCGAGCCCGAACAACCCGACCGGCACGGCGAACACGGCGGACGAGCTGCTGGCCTTCGCCCGGGGCCTGCCCGAGCATGTCATCGGCGTCTTTGACGAGGCTTACCTGGAGTATCAGGAAAATCCGCCGGACCTTCGCCCGCTGGTGCGCGAGGGCCGGAAAGTGATCGGCCTGCGCACGTTTTCAAAAATCCATGGGCTGGCGTCGCTGCGGGTGGGCTACGGTTATGCCGGCATCGGTCTGGCGGCGGTGCTGAACCGTGTGCGGCAGCCCTTCAACGTGAACGCGATCGGCCAGGCGGCGGCCCTTGCGGCGCTGGATGATCGCGCCTTCACGGAGAAATGTGCGCGGGAAAACCGCGCGGGACTAGTCCAACTCGAGACCGGCCTGCGCGGCCTCGGCCTGGAGGTCGTGCCGAGCGTGGCCAATTTCATCCTGGTGAAAGTGGGCGAGGGGATGCGGCTGTTCGACGCCCTGCAGCGCCGCGGCGTGATCGTCCGGCCGGTGGCGTCCTACGGCATGCCGGAGTGGCTGCGCATCACGGTCGGCACGAAGGCGCAGAACGAGCGGCTGCTGGAGGAATTGACGACACTCCTCCGCTGATTTTCTGGCGGATCTGGTCTCTGGCACAGACTGACTCGGGAGGCGCACGGGAGTGGTCGCGCCTGACGAGCGTAAATCGCTTCCGGCAATTTGTCGGACCGGCATAGCTTCAGACAGGCCGGTCAGAATCGACCCGCGGCGAAAGGGAAAAGTGATGATTTTCAGCAAACCGCGGAGGCGGGGAAATATGTCCGTATGGCGGACGCACCCAAATTTCGGCCAGAATCGCGGCATCAATCCTGCAATAGGGATTAATACCCAAACCGACCAGCAAGGGTGCAGCACCGCTGATTTTCGGATTGCCGATGAAGCATTCCCATTTGGCGAGGAAGGGTGTACACTTCTTCATTGAAACAAATCCCGCAGTACCGGCACCAAGCGTCCGGAGCGAAGGAAGGACCCGTTTTCAGGACCGGGCAGTCGCCACATCATTCCTCAAGGGACTGGACCTGATGACGATCCTCGCGCGGCGCCCGGAAGGGCTGCCAATGTCGCTGATCATGCGCAAGCTGCAGCTGCCGCGCACCTCCATTTTCCGGATGCTGACAACATTGCAGCACTACGGATTGGTGGCAAAAAAAGGCCGGGCATGGTGTGCCACCGAGCAGTTCTACGAATGGTCTTCCCGCGATACCCACAATGAAATCGTCAAGCGCTACGGCCGGGTGATTCATTCCGTGGCGGTGGAAGTTGATGAACTGGTTGAGCTCGGAATCGGGGAGGCGGGCGGGGTGCGCTACATCCATTGGGAGCAGCCCAGGCATCCGATCACGATCGATCCGCTGAAAAGCGCCGTCTACCCTCTCCATCAGACCGCCACGGGTAAACTGCTACTGTCACAGCGTCCGGATCTCAGCAGTGGACTGACCGATCGCCGCCTTTTGTCGGAAATCGAGGATGCACGGACAACCGGCATGGCTTGGAACCGCCGCGAGTCCGATCCCAATATCATGGCGGTGGCGACCTGGGCCGGCCCGCCCTCGACGATTGCACCCATCATCTGCATCAAGTGGCCGGTCATACGTTTCACGGAGGCTAAGGCACACCGAGCCCTCGCGATTGTGCGTCGCGAACTGGCAGACCTTAAAAAATAGCCGCGATCTTGCGCTCCGGCTCAGCCTCGGGCGGCGGCCCGGCGCAAACGGTCGTTGATGGCCTCGGCGAGGCCGTTGCCTGGCGGCAGCTCGGCGTGAATGGCTTTGAATCCGCCGGCGTCGAGCGAGCGCAACGCACCGAAGAGTCTCCGTGCAGCACCGCGGAGGTTTCCGCGGGGATCGAGCCAGTGGATGTTCGTTCCTGCGAGGTTGCGAGGCTTGGCGATGAAAAGCCACGCTCGGTCGCGGCCATGATCCGCGCGGACATCCTTGGGATCGATCCGGCGATGGAGGACGAGCGGCGTGCGCGGGCTGTAGTGGCGCGTGAGCAGGCCCGGCGCGAGTTGGGCGCCGCGCACGGGCCGGCGGGAAACCCGGGCCGTCAGCACCGGGCGGCCGAGCGCGCGCTCGAGCTGGGCGCGGGTGATCGCTCCGGGCCGCAGCAACCGCGGTTTCCGCGGGTCGCGCAGGTCGACGATGGTGGACTCCAAGCCGATCGCCGAAGGACCGCCGTCGAGGATGTATCGGATCCGGTGGCCGAGCCCGGCCAGGACATGCCCGGCGGTGGTCGGGCTCACGTAGCCGAAAGGATTCGCGCTGGGCGCGGCGAGTGGCCGGCCGCCCAGCTTGAGCAAACGGCGGAGAAGGGGATGACGCGGCATGCGCACCGCGACGCTGGATCGCCCGGCGGATACGACATCGGGCACGGCCGGTTGCCTGGGCAGCACCAGCGTGAGCGGACCGGGCCAGAATTTCCGCGCGAGGATGCGCGCGGCGTCATTCGGCCGGGCGATCCGGTCGAGGTCGCCGCGGGCCAGGATGTGCACGATGAGCGGATCGTTCGCGGGCCGGCCCTTGGCCGTGAAAATTTTCCGGCAGGCCCGGGCATTGAGGGCATCGGCGGCGAGCCCATAGACCGTCTCGGTCGGCACCGCGACCAGCCCGCCGCGCCGCAAAGCGCGGGCCAGCATCGCGAGATTCCTCGGCGTGCCGCGATAGATCCGGGCGCGGGCGGCGGGTTTGCTCATGACATGAAAAAGGCCGGAGTCGTGAGACTCCGGCCAAAGGGGATTTTTGCGAGGGACGCCGCTTACTGCGCGAGGAGCATGTTGCGCGAGTGCTTGATCGTCTTGGTGATGGCGCGCTGGTGCTTGGCGGTGAGGTGCGTGTACTTGCGCGGGAGGATCTTGCCCGTGTCCGTGACATAGCGATTCATCGCCAGAACCACGTTGGTAAACGGGATTTCCGCGGGGGTGAGGGTCTGCTGCTTCTGTTCGGTGGTGCTCATGGCTGAAAAGGAGGGGAGACAGTGAAACCACGGGGGCGCTTGTCAACCTGTGATTTTTAAAGGGGTATGGCCGGATTTCCCTGCCTGCGCGTTAAAATCGTTCTCGTACTTCATTCTCGTTCTCGCCCTCAGCCAAGAGGAGAACGACGAACGAGAACGATTAATCGCTGGCGGACCATGTAATCAGGCGGGAGCACCCGGCAGGCTGACCGTGGCCGTGGTACCTTCGCCCATGATGCTCCGGAGGGCAAGCGAGCCACCCGTGCGCTGGAGCAGGCGGCCGACGAGCGAAAGCCCGAGTCCGAGGCCTTGCTGCTCGTAGCGCTTGCGGTCGAATTGCGTAAATGCCCCGACCCGGCTGACCTGCTCGCTGGTCATCCCGCGGCCGCGGTCGGAAATCCGCAGGATGGCCGCGCCTTTTTCCGTGAAAAATTCGACCATCACCGGCGTTCCCTGGCGGGAAAAACTGCAGGCATTTTCCACCAGTTCCTCGACCAGCACGGCCAAGGTGTCGCGGTCGAGGGAGAGCGCGCAGGGCTGAAGCCGGGGAACGAGGTCGGCGGCGCGCCCATGCTTGTCGGCGACCGCCCGGGCGGTGCTTTCCACCAGCGTCTGGGCGTCGGCGGCGGCCAGCGGACTGGTCCGACGAGCCGGCCGGGACTCGGACTCGGTCTGATCGAGATCAAGGATCTTGAGATAATTGCGCAGGGTCCGGTGCAGGCGCTGGCCGCTGCGCTCGATATTCGTGGCGTACTCGATAATGCTTTCGCGGGAGAGCGTGCCGGCCTCCTCCTTCAGCACTTCGCTCAGCCCGATGATGCCGACCAGCGGGGTGAAAAATTCATGCGGCAGGACCGAGTTGAGCGTCGTGCGCAGTTCCTGGAGGGTCTTGCCCTCCACCCGCCAGTGCACCTCGGCCCGTTTGAGGCGGGTCTCGACGCATTGGAGGAGTTCGTCGATCTTGAACGGCTTGGCCAGATAGTCATCGGCGCCCAGGTTCATGCCCACGCGTTGTGGGGTCTGCATGGGATTCCCGGTCATCATCACGAACGACCGGGTGGCCAGGTCGGGATCGGCCCGGAAGGCCTTGAGCACGGCGGTCCCGTCCATTTCCGGCATGTTGACATCGCAGAGCGTGAGGTCGGGGAGGTGCTCGCGGGCCTGGAGCAATCCCTGCCTGCCCGAATCGGCTTGGAGCGTTTCGTAGCCCGCCGATTCCAGGATCATCTTCATCGTCATGCGCATCGGCTCCTCGTCGTCGATGATCAGGATTCGTTTCATGGCGGGTTACGGGTGAGGCGAGGTAGATATTTGATCAAGGCCGGTTTGGCAACAGGCTTGGCAGCCGGCACCTTCCGGTTTGCAGTCAGGGCTGGCCTTTGCTTTTTGCAGCCATAATTTGGCGCCCCGACCATCGTCCCCGTAGCTCAACTGGATAGAGCAGCGGTTTCCTAAACCGCTTGTCCCGGTTCAAGTCCGGGCGGGGGCACCAGTTGCGGGCGCAGCGCTCGGCTCTGATTCGACACGTGATCGACGGTCAAAATCGAGGGAGCATTCTTTATTCGGCCGCCTTATTTACGACTTATTTGCGAGGTGGTTGATTGACATCGCCCAAAAGTATAACGAAACTCTTTGGCAAGAGAGAGTCTCATGTTCCGCTAGCCCCAAGGAGCCATGATTGATTTAACCCCTAATGCAGTGGCAGGTTTCGCCGGAAGGTTTTTCCGCCTGCTGGCGGTCGCATGGGTCGCCGCGTTGACGCTGCAGGCCGCCCAGTTCGACCAGCGTCTGGCTAATCTCTCGACGCGCGGCCAGGTCGGAACGGGCTCCAGCGTCATGATCACGGGCCTGATTATCCAGCCGGGGACACCCAAGCAGGTGTTGATTCGCGCGGTGGGCCCCACGCTCGGCGCGGCGCCCTTCAATGTGCCGGGCACGATCGCGAGTCCGACGCTCTCTCTCTATAATAGCAGCAACGTCCTGGTCGCAACGAACAGCAAGTGGCTGACCGTCGACGCGGCGACCATGACGTCGGTCGGCGCGTTCTCGCTGAAGACCGGCAGCAACGACGCCGCCATGGTTGTCACGCTTGCGCCCGGCTCCTACACCGCCCAGGTGAGCGGGCTGAACAACGGCACCGGCATCGCCCTGCTTGAGGTCTATGACGTGAGCGGCGCCGCCCGCCTGATGAACCTTTCGACCCGCGCCCTCGTCGGTGCCGACGCCAACATGCTCATCTCCGGCCTCGTCGTGGCGCCAAACGGCGGCATCCGCAAGGTACTCATCCGGGCGGTGGGTCCCGGGCTAACGGGCCTCGGGGTGGGTGGCGCCCTGGCCGACCCGGTGTTTTCGGTGATCGACAGCAGCGGCCGCGTGATCGCCAGCAACGACAACTGGGGTACGGCGGACATCAACGGCGAGCTCCAGGCGGCCTTTGCCCAGAGCGGGGCATTTCCGCTGCAGGCGAACAGCCGGGATGCCGCGCTGATCGTCGACCTGCAGCCCAACGCCAACTACACCATCCAGGTCAGCAGCATCGACGGATCCACCGGGCTCGGCCTGGTCGAGGTCTATGATCTCACGCCCGACAATCTTGCGACGGTCAATGTGACCGCCTCGGTCGCATCGACCGATAACAACGGTGCGGCGCCGGCGGTGTTCACCTTGACGCGTCTTGGGCCTACCACTTCCCCGGTCACGGTCTATTACACGGTTTCAGGATCGGCCATTGCCGGCGTGGATTACACGGCCTTGCCCGGCAGCGTCACGATTCCCGCCGGTTCCAGCTCGGTGAATGTTCCGGTGGTGGCGAGCACTACCAGCCAGAACAGCACCAACACCACGGTCACGCTGACGATCGCCGCGGGGCTCAGCTATGGCATCGGCACGGGCAACGCCAGCGTTACGATTTTCTACAATGCGGGTTCGCTGTACGTGGCCAATCTCCGCGCGGCCACCGGCGCCACCAATTCCACGGCCTACGGCACGGCCACGCTGCAGCTCAGCCCCGACGAAAAGTACGCCTTGGTCAACGTGTCGTTCTCGAACCTGAGTTCCCCCGAGATCACCGCCCACCTCGTGATCAACGGCGTCTTTGTGCAGGGCGTTCCACCGGGACAGGTGAACGGCTCCGTCTGGGTCTTCCAGCCGACCGGCACCTACAGCGCCGCGGATCTGGTCGCCGCGATCAAGGCTGGCCGCGTCTACGTCAGCATCGACACCTCGGGCTATCCGGCAGGCGAGCTGACCGGTACCTTCTTGAAAAGCAGCGGCAGCGGGGTTTTTACCGTCCCGCCCGCATCGCCCCCGCAGAATCTCACGCAAATCACGCAGGCTGATGCCGGCCGTTTCCTGGCCCAGGCGACCTTCGGAGCCTCGCTAGCGGACATCAACGCGCTCGTCGCCAAGGGTTACACGACATGGCTGAACGAGCAGACGGCCATGGCCCCCACGCTCCAGCGCACGGCGACGCTGGCCGATTTCACCCAGTACACGCAGAACGCGACCACGACCGCCCCGACCGGAACCGACCGTCAGGCGGCGTGGTGGAAGATCGCCGTCACCGCGCCCGACCAGCTCCGGCAGCGGGTGGCCTTTGCGCTGAGCGAGATTTTCGTGATTTCCGACCAGAACAGCACGATCAGCAACGCGCAGGAAGGCGCGTCCAACTACTACGACCTGCTGGCGCGCGATGCCTTCGGCAATTACCGCCAGCTGCTCGAGGACGTCACGCTCAGCCCGATGATGGGGATCTACCTGAGCTCGCTGCGCAATGCCAAGGGCACGTTCGACACGAAGGGCAATGTGCTCACCTCCGCGGACGAGAATTATGCGCGCGAGGTGATGCAGCTCTTCTCCATCGGCCTGAACCTGCTCCAGCCGGACGGCACGCTGCAGCTCGATTCGACGGGGCAGCCGATTCCCACGTACGACCAGACGACGATCACGGAGACCGCGAAGGTGTTCACCGGCTGGGCGTTTTACTCGACGGCTGCGCTGCCGAATTTCCGGGGCGGCGCGGCGGACTACATCAATCCGATGATGCTTTACCCGGCGTTTCATGACGACGGGCAGAAGACGGTGGTCGGCGGCCGGATCATTCCCGCGGCGCAAGGGGGAGCGAAGGACCTGAAGGACATGCTGGACACGCTGTTCAACCACCCCAACACCGGACCCTTCATTTCGCGGCAACTCATCCAGCGCTTGGTCACGAGCAATCCGAGCCCGGGCTACGTTTACCGGGTGGCGCAGGTGTTCGCCAACAACGGTGCGGGGGTGCGGGGAGACCTCGGTGCGGTGGTCCAGGCGATTCTCACGGATTACGAGGCGCGTTCGTCCACGCTCCTCAGCACCGCGGGCCATGGAAAGCTCAAGGAGCCGCTGCTGCGCGCCACCGCGGTATTGCGCGCCTTCGGGGGTGGCTCCAACAGCGGCCGCTTCAATATTTCCAACCCGGAGACCAACCTCGACCAGGCCGCCCTTCGCTCCGCGACCGTTTTCAATTTCTTCATGCCCGATTTCGTGCTCCCCGGCGACTTGGCGTCGGCGGGTCTCTATGCCCCGGAATTCCAGATCCTCACGGCTACAACGGCGATCACCGTCCCGAATTTCCTCTATACCTATATCTACAACACGCGGTCCACGACCGACGGCACCCAGCAGACCATCGGCCTCGACCTCACCTCCCTGCTGCCGCTGACCGCCACGCCGCAGCAGCTGGTCGACAACCTCAACCTGGTGCTGACCGGCGGCACGATGAGCAAGGCCACGAGCGACCGGATCGTGGCCGCGATCAGCGGCATGCCCAACGGCACCAGCACCACCGAGAAGGCCCGCTCGGCCATCTACTTGGTGACGACTTCCGCCGACGGCAGCATCCAGAAATAACGCGGCCCCTCCTGCCATGAACCCGAAAAACCAGCCCTTTGATCCCGCGCGCCGCAAATTTCTGGGTTCTTGCTGCGCGGCCGTCGGCGCCACGGGCATGCTCTCGGCGCTGGCCCAGCTTCGCCTCATGGGAGCCGTCGCCAGTGCCGACAACATCCGCCCCGCGTTGGGCAACACATTGACCGCCGAGGCGCTGCCGTCGGACTTCAAGGCGCTGGTCTGCCTCTTTCTCGCCGGCGGCAACGATGCCAACAATCTCGTCGTTCCCAGCGACACGTCTGGCTACGGTGCCTACCTCATCGGTCGCGGCGCGCTCGCGCTGCCGCAGGCAAGCCTCCTCGGCATCACTCCGCGCACGTCCGACGGGCACACCTACGGTCTCCATCCGTCGATGCCGGAGCTGCAGAGCCTGTTCGCCCAGGGCAAATTCGCCGTGATGGCGAATGTCGGCACGCTCTGCGTGCCCACCACCAAGGCCCAGTACAATGCCCACTCCGTTCCGCTGCCCTCGCAGCTTTTCTCGCACAGCGACCAGCAGGTCGAGTGGCAGAGCAGCGTGCCGGACAAGGCGTTCACCACCGGCTGGGGCGGGCGCCTGGCCGACCTCACGAATGCGTTCAACTCGAACAACAGCGTCTCGATGTCGATCAGCCTCAACGGCCAGAATTCCTTCCAGGTCGGCAACAACGTGGTCCAGTACTCCGTGAGCGAGAGTGGCGCTGTTTCGCTCACGGGCTCCTCCGCCGTCATGACGACCGCCGCCGGTGTGCGCACCAAGGCGCAGAACGACCTGCTCGCCGCGCAAAACAGCAATCTCTTCGCGACCGCCTTTGCCGGCACGACGGCCGGCTCGGTGGCGGACAGCGCGCAGCTCGCCGGCATCCTCGGCGGCGCGGCGCCGTTCGCGACGACCTTTCCCAACAGCAGCCTCGGCCGGCAGCTCGCCATCATCGCGCGCCTCGTGGCCGCCGCGCCCCAGCTGGGCCTGAAGCGCCAGATTTTTTTCGCCCGCATCGGCGGTTGGGATCTCCACGACCAGCAGGTGGTCCTCGGCAACACCGCGACCGGCGCGCACGCCAATCTCCTCGGCGATGTCAGCAAGTCACTGTCGGCCTTCTATAGCGCGACCAAGGAGTTGGGGGCCGACAACCAGGTGACGACGTTCACCGCCTCCGACTTCGGGCGCACCTACAACACCAATGGCGACGGCTCCGACCATGGCTGGGGCAGCCACCATCTCTTGATGGGCGGCGCCCTGAAGGGCGGCGACATCTATGGCCGCATGCCCGACTGGACCATCAACGGGCCGGACGACACCGGCCGCGGGCGGTGGATTCCGAGCACGAGTGTCGACGAGTACAGCGCGACCCTGGCCAGCTGGTTCGGTGTCAGCGCAACCAATCTCCCCGTCGTGCTGCCTAACATCGGGCGCTTTGCGAAGCCCAATCTCGGCTTCCTCGGCTGAGGAGAATGACCGCCGGAAGGAATCTGGATGGTTCATGTGCTGGTGTCCCATGTTTGCAGCTGTAGGAGCCTGCTGGCAGGCGATTCGTAGCGGAGCCGCTTCCGGCTCCGCCGCGGAACGGGAAGCCGTTCCGCTACGGAAAATCGCGTGCCGGCAGGCTCCTGCAACGCAGGCGCCAGCTCAGAATAACTAAAAACGTTCTGACCATCCCCGTATGAACCGTCGCGTATTTTTCTCTGCCATCGTTTTCATCCTGCTGGGTCTGGCCGCGTGGCGGTTTTGGCCGGGAAGTGAGGGCAGGGAAGCGCCCGCGACCCTGGCTTTAGCCGTCCATTCGCCACTGGCCGGGCCGTCTCGTTCGACACCAGCCCCGGTGGTTGAGGCTCCGGGCGCCATCTCCACGCTGTCGCCGGCGGAGGAACGGATCGCGCTGGCCGACCCGCTCAATGCCCGCGAACGCGATATCCAGTCGGACCTGCGTGTGTTGAACGACATTTTCGAGGCCTGGCAGACGAATTTCCCGCATGACGGCAATCCCGTGGGTGAAAACAGCGAGATCACCGCGGCCCTGACCGGGGACAACCGGCTGCAACTGGCGCTGATCTCGCGCAACCACCCGGCGATCAATGCCCGCGGCGAGCTGTGCGACCGCTGGGGGACGCCCTTTCGTTTCCATCAGCTCAGCGGCACCCGGATGGAAATCCGCTCCGCCGGCCCGGACCGGCAATTCGGCACGCCTGACGACGCCGCGTTCAGCCCGTAGCCGGGCCCGGTCGGCCGAGCCAGTGTCAACCAATAGCTGACACTAAGTCCGGGCCATGCGGCAGGCGGGTTGGGGGAGATCGGGCGGCGGCATTAACCTTGCAACTTTCGTGGGCCGCCGGCGTCTCGACAGGGACACCTTATCCCTTATCGTGCCTCCCGCCATGCGTTTCCTCTCCCCAACCCCTGCCAACTGCTCCCGCCGTTCCCTCCCGCGCTCCACCCGTGACGCGTTCACCCTGCTCGAGATCCTGGTCGTACTGGGGATCATCGGCCTGCTGGTCGGCCTCGCGGTCACCAACATCAAGGGCATCTTCAGCAACAAGCAGGAGGACATTGCGAAAATGTTTGTGCAAAACAGCCTCAAGCCGTCGCTCTTTTCCTATAAGCTGGACGTGGGCGACTATCCGTCGACCGGCGAGGGCCTGCAGGCGCTCCTGACCGCCCCCGCGGGCAAGGCGGACCGCTGGCGCCGGCCCTACATGGACTCGCCCTCAGGCAAGGTTCCGCTCGACCCGTGGGGCCACGAGTACCAGTACGCCTATCCCGGCACGAAGAACAAGGGGGAGTATGATCTTTGGTCCATGGGCCCGGACGGCCAGAGCGGCACGGCGGATGACATCGGCAACTGGCCGCCGCCGGTCGACGGTGAAGCGCAGAAGTGAAACGGAGCGCACCATGCCGTCCCCATCCGGCCGGCTGAAAGCCCGGACCCCGGCCGACTCGCGCGGTTGTTATTTTCCGGTGGAAACCGTCCCCGACGTCAAGCTGGGGCGGCGTGGTTTTACCCTGCTGGAGATTCTTGTGACCCTCGCGCTGATCGCGCTGCTCTCGGCGGTGCTGATCAGCGGTTCCTCGCGCCTCCTGAGCGACCAGCCCTCGACCCCCGCGGATATTTTCCGCAAGGCCCTGACCGAGTCGCGCCAGTACGCCGTCGAGAAGAACCTCGAGGTGCGCCTCAGTTTTGACCCGAAGGAAAAGGCGTTCAAGGCCACCACGGACGACGGCGTGCGCAGTTATCCGGTGAACACCGGCGGCGACGTGAACATCGATTTTGTGGCCGCGCAGAAGGGCGGCAGCGCGATTCTCATCGGCGGCGTGGCGGTCGACACGCAGACGCTGCCGTTCGTCACGTTCTTTCCCGAGGGCACCTGCAGCCCGTTTCGCGTCCAATTCCGGATCGACGGCGGCGTCAGCAGCATGGCCATCGACCCATGGACCTGCGCCCCGGTGCTCGAGTCCACGAAGACCCCGCCCTGATGAAATCCGGTGTCCGCGAATGCCGCAGTGGAAAGCAGCGCGATGTCGCGTTCTCGCTGCTCGAGGTGCTGGTCGCGCTGGCGATCTTCGCCATGGCGTTCATCGTGCTCCTCTCGGCCTACGTCAATATCCTCAGCAGTTACAACGGCATCGCGCGCAGCCGCGAGGCGGACGAGGACGTGAAGTTCGCCCGGGCGGCGCTGCTGGCGGAGCCGGACATCCTCAAGGCCCAGGCGGGCGACGAGTTCGATTCCACCAACGGGCGCCATGTGAAGTGGTCCGCGACCATCGATCCCGATGTCACCATGCCCGATCTTTTCACGGTGACCTTCCTCTGTGAAGTGACGGAGTCCGGCGCACCGGAGCCCGAGAAGATCACGCAAACATTCGAGTCCCTCCGGCCCACATGGTCCACGGATCCCACGGCCCGCGCCAAGCTCATGCAGGACATCAAGGACCGCATCGCCGACCTCCAGGGCAAGCAGCCCAACGGATTTGTCGCGGCCAGCCCCGCACCGGCGGGTGGCGGTGGCGGAGGTCGTGGTGGTGCCGGCGGCGGCCGGGGCGGCCGCGGGGGCGGGGCGGGCGGCGCCGGTGGCCGGGGCGGCCGGAACAACGGCGCGGGCGGCAATGGTTTCGGCGGTCCGGGTGGTCAGGGAGGTCCCGGTGGCCAGGGCGGGCAGGGCGGTGGGCGTCGCGGTGGCCAGGGCGGCGGCCAGAATGGTGGCAATGGCGGCGGCAACGGCACGCCGGGCAACCGGGTGCCGCGGGGGGGCGCGGGCGGATGAACCGGCCTCGTCCATTGAACCAGCCGGGGGCGCCCGGCCAGCCGCGCGGCTTCACCCTGCTCGAGGTGCTGCTTTCGCTCGCGTTGGTGGCGCTGCTGCTCATTGCGATGAACACCGCGGTTTTTTCGATGGGCGAACTCTGGGGCCGGGGCACGGACAAGCGGCTCTTTGACCAGCATGTGTTTGCCGTGACGCGCTACCTCGAGCGCGAATTGCGCATGGCCACCCTGCCGCCCGCGACGCGCATGGGCGACCCGGCGATCACTGCACCCGAGATCAAGCCGATCTCCGGCCTCTCCGACAACCTGCTGACCTTCGATCTTCCGGCCGGCAGCCGGCTCGTGACGTGGCCTGACCACCCGCTGCCCGATGTGGTGTGCTCGCTGCAGGCGCGCGAGGGCGACGGCTTGGTCCTGCTGTGGCATTCGAGCATTGAAACCAAGTTTGCCGACGACCCGCCGCGGGAGACCGTCGTTTCATCTCTCGTCACGGCCCTCAACTACGACTACTACGACACCGGTTTCAAAACTTGGTCGACCGAGACGGTGCTGAAGAAGGATTCCAACGGCCAGCCGATGACGCCGCAGCGACTGCGGTTGAAGTTTTCCTACGACAACATGACGCGGGAGACTGTCATCACCCTGCCGGCGAACACCGAGGGCCTGCCCACCTTCTGATGATGAAGACGAGCCACCCGCAACCAGCACCGGGCGACACCGCGCCCCGTCCCACCCCGCCCAGAGGCGGCTCGGTGCTCGTGATCGTCCTGGTCACGCTGGTGATCACCGCGTTCGCCCTGACCGCGTTCCTCGACAAGGCCAGCAGCGACCTCATCGTCGCGGCGCGGGAAGCCGACGCGCGCCGCCTGCGGCAGGAAGCGTATTCCGCGCTCGAGGTCACGCTCAGCGTGTTGTCCTGCTTCAACCAGACGGTCGGCGCGCTGCGCAGCCCGGCCGAGGGCTGGGGCGATCCGCTCACCTTCGCCAATTACACCCCCACCGAGGGGCGCACGGTCGAGGTGACGTTCGAGGACGAGAGCGGGAAACTTTCCCTGCCGAATGTCGACAGCCCCACGCTGCTCGCCCTCTTCCAGCTGTGGGACATGACGCAGCCGGACGCCCAGAAACTGACCGACGCCCTGTTGGGCTGGATGAAGCCGAACTACACGCCGTCGGGCACGTTCACGCCCGACTACGACCAGGCCGTCATCCCGTACACGCCTCCGGCCCGGTCGCTGCGTTCCTTTGACGAACTCGCGGCCATCGACGTGGCGCGGGACGTGTTCTACGGCGAGGATGGCCGGCCCAACGACCTGTGGCATCGCTTTGCCGATGATTTCTCGCTGCTCAATTTCCGGCAGCCCAATCTCAACGGCGCGCGTCCGGACGTGCTGGCGGCGCTGGGCAGCTTTGACGCCACCCAGCAGCAAAACATCAGTGACTATGTGAATGGCGCGGGCAGCTATCAGGCCAAGGGCCCGACGTACTTTCGCAACGTGCGCGACGCGGCGCCAGTGATCGGGCAGGGGAACGTCACGGGTTTCACAACCCAGATCAGTGCGCTGCGGATCCACATCACCGTCCATGACGGCCGCGCGGTCTACCGTCTGGGCGCGGTTGTCACCCTCCCGGGCCAGCAAGCGGCGCAAACCGTGCAATCGAGTGCAACCAACGGCACCTCCGGGGCGTCTGCCACGGGAACCACCGCCCCGGCGGCCAACCCTTCCACCTCCGCCACCACCGCGCAAACCGGCGCCGCCTCCGCCGCCGCGGCCAACAACAGCTCGACCGCCGCCCCGGCCAAGCTGAACTACCCCTTTACAGTCCTTGAAATTCACGAGAATGATGAGCCTGTGCCCGTCGCCCCGCCGCCTCCACCCGCCGCATGACCAAGCTGCTTGATTTCATCAAATCCGGGCCGCCCGCCCCGCGGGTCGTGTTGCTGCCCGATCACCGCTTCTTCGTGCGCCTGGTCCCGGTGGCCGACGCCGCCACGCCGGCCGATGTCGCCGCCCAGGTGGAACTCGCGCTCGAGACCCTCTCGCCCTTTCCGCCGGCGCAGCTTTACCACGGTTACTACTGGACGCCCGGGGCGCCACAGGCGCTCGTCTTTGCCTCCTACCGCAAGCGTTTCTCCGCGGAGCAGACCGCCGGCTGGGGCGAGGCCGACCTGGTGGCCCCGGCCTTTGCCGCGCTGCTCGGGGTGGAGCACGAACCCGCCACCACGCTGCTCTTTCCCTCGGCGGACGGGCTCACGGCGCTTTATTGGGACAGCGGGACCGTGCCGGCGGCGGTGCGCACCCGCACGCTGGCGGCCGACGCGACGGACGCTGACCGGGCGCAGGCCCGGGAGGAACTGCTGCGCGCCATGGGCGGGAGCCGGGCCATCATTGACCTCACCGCGGCGCCGGAGATCGCGGTATCGCCCGACGAGAAGACCCTGCTTTTCCGCGCCGGCGATTTCACCGCCCGCCTGCCCGTGGGAGTTTCGGCCGCGCTCGATGTGCGGGACAAGACCGAGCTGACGACGCTGCGCCGCGGCCGGGCGCGCGACCTGGTGCTGTGGCGGGTTCTCGCAGGCTGCGTCTGGGCGCTGGTGCTGCTCTTCGTGGGCGAGCTTTCCATTGCCGGCGGGCGCGCCTTCTGGCTGAAGACCCAGACGATCCGGATCAGGGCCCAGGCCCCGCTCGTCGACAAGGTCACGGCGGCCAATGACCTCGCCAACCGCATCGAGGAACTCTCCACCAAGCGCCTGCTGCCGCTGGAGATGGTTTCCCTGATCGGGGGCAAGGAAAAGCGCGGCGGCATCCTGTTCACCAGCTTCACGTCGAGCACCACCAACGGGCTGTACACCCTGCAGATCCAGGCGCAGACCCAGAATTCCGCCGAGCTGGAGCTCTACCGCACGACGCTCGAAAAGCTGCCCTCGGTCGCCCAGGTCAACATTCCCAAGCCGGATTCGCGCAACGGGGTGACGACCTTCCAGTTGATCATCACCTTCAAACCCGACGCCATCAAGCCGGCGACCTGATCATGATCAAAGCGTTCAAAGCCTTTTTCCTCGCGCGCCAAGCGCGCGAAAAATTCCTCCTGGTGATCTTCATCGCCGCCGGCGTGGCCATCTGGCTCTCGTCGTTCCGCGTCCGTGCCGTTCTGTTCTGGCAGGACGCGAAGACCGCCAACGCCACGCTGGCCACGCAGACGGCCTGGCTGAGCCGGAGCGACGCGATCGAGGCCCGCTCGAAGGCGGCAGTCTCCAAGCTGGACCCGCTCAAGACCTACAACGACACGCGGCTCTTCGCCGAGATCAACCGGCTCGGCAAGGAGGAGTTCGGCAACAAGCTGCAGGTCACGACCGAGCCGGCCAAGCAGTCGGGGCAGTTCGCCATCAACTCCATCACGGCGAACATCAACGCCACCAATACCGAGGCGGACTGGGATCTCCTCCGGAAGTTCTACTTGGATCTGCAGAAGCTTTTCCCTTACATCAGCCTCGAAGATTTCCGTGTCACCACCACCGGGGCGGGGCGGAATGGCGCCGGCGGCACGATGACAGTGAGGTTGCGTGCGACCTCGATTGAGGTCAATCGATAGGGTGCTTGAAACAAACCCCCGATCTCAAACTCGAGCAGGTCCAGGAGGCGGTCCGCGATTGCGCGTGCTTCAATTTGCGCCGGGTCTCGCGGTCGGTCACACAGATTTATGACAATGCGCTGGCCCCGCTGGGGCTGAGCTCGGGCCAGTTCATGCTGCTGCTCGCCGTGCGCCTGCTCGGCGAAACCTCGCTCCTGCGGCTGGCCGACACGGTGTCGACGGACCGTTCCGTGCTGAGCCGTACGGTGCGCCCGCTGGAGGACCGCGGCCTGCTCACGATCATCCCCGGTGACGACCGGCGCACCCGCCGGATCACCCTGACCGCGGCCGGACACCGGTCGCTGGCGGAGGGCTATGGGCACTGGCAGGAGGCGCAGCGGCGCATGGGCGAACTCTTGGGCCCGAAGCAACTCGGCGAGCTCCTCGGTACCCTCGACCAAAGCATGCGGAACATTCAGCCCAAATTTCCGCGGAAACGCCCGCGGCCGCCCGGCATGGCGCGTCGCCGGCCGGCGGCTACGCCTGCGGCCCAGCCCGGTTCTCCGCCCGGCAATCTGCTTGTAATCAGCGCGCACTGATCAAAGGTGCATGCACATGCAACTATTTGGGACGTCAACGGTCCCAAGCAGTCATCCAACACCCAAGAGCCAGCAAATGACCATGCGTTTACCCCTGTGTTTGCCGAGAATTGATCCCTTTCTGTTGCTGACCGGCCTGACCCTCGCGCTGCCGCGGGCGGGCCGGGGCGAGGACGCCGTCAGCTACAAGTACGAGGATTACCGCGAGGCCGGGGGACGGATCGCCGTGCAGACGCAAAGCGCACAGGTGGAAAAGGACCTTGGCCCGGACATGCGCATCAAGGTGGAGGGGACGATCGACGCCATTGCCGGTGCAACGCCCAACGGCCAGCCCGCTCCCGCCGGCACCGACCAGGTGGTACTCGTGCAGATGCATGAGCGGCGCAAGGCGTGGAATGCCGAATTCGCGCGCCAGTTCCCGCGGGTCAACGTCTCCCTCGGCGTCGCGAACAGCCGGGAGAGCGACTATGTTTCCACGGGCTGGTCGCTCAACACCGTCACGGATTTCAACCAGAAGAACACCACGCTGCTCGCGGGCGTGGCGGGCACCGATGACGACGAGAAGGTCTTCTTCCAGCCGCAATACGTGAAGAAGCGCAGCAACGACCTCATCGCCGGCGTCACCCAGCTCCTCGACCCGCGCACCGCGGTCACGTTCAATGTCTCATGGAGCCGGGCGACCGGCTACCTCGCCGACCCGTACAAGCTCGTGCAGAAAAACGTCGAGGTTTTCCCGGGGATTTTTCTCCGCACCACCTTCGGGGAAAACCGGCCGGCGGACCGCGACAAATGGACGGCACTCGCCGCCGTGAACCACGCCTTCCCGGAGGTGAACGGCGCGCTCGATGCCAGCTACCGTTTCTATCACGACACCTTCGGGACCAATGCCGGCACGCTGGACCTCGCCTGGCTCCAGCGGCTCGGCGGGCGTTTCATCCTGACGCCACACCTGCGGTACTACGACCAGGGCGCGGCGGATTTTTATCACTACCGGCTCGATGACACTTCCATCGTCCCCGTCGGCGGGCCGCCGAATCCACGGGGGGTTTTCTACTCCTCCGATTACCGGCTGTCCGCGCTGCGCACCTTCACGTACGGCCTGAAGGCCGTGTGGACCGCGACCGACCGCCTGCAATTCGACGCGTCGCTCGAACGCTATGACATGCGCGGCAAGGACGGAGTCACGTCCCAGAGCGCCTATCCCCGGGCCACGATCGTGACCGGCGGGGTGAAGTTCTCCTGGTAAATCCCTGCCGTCGCCATGGCCCTCCTCGCCAAGTCCCTGCGCACCCCTCCGCCTGCGGTGGCCATGGGCATGTCGGTTGAGCCGTTGCGCCGGCTGACCTTTCCCGCGCTCGGCACGACCTGCGAGGTGCAATATGCGGCCCCGGGTGGCGACACCCAGGCCACGGCGTTCGAGCGCGCCGCGACGGGCTGGGTGCAGGCGTTCGAGGCGAAGTACTCGCGTTTCCGCCCGGACAGCCTCGTGAGCCGCATCAACGCCGCCGCCGGGCGTTCCTGGGTGGAGACCGATGCGGAAATGGAGCAGCTGCTCCAGCTGTGCGGTACGCTGCACTTCATGACGCAGGGCGTGCTCGACCCGACGGCCCTCCCGTTGATCAAACTGTGGAACTGGAAGGCGGAGAAGCCCCGGGTGCCGTCCGCGGAGGAAATTACCGCGGCGCGCAAGCTGGTCGGATGGGCGAAGGTGCAGCGGCAGCCGGGACGGATTTTCCTGCCCGAGCCGGGCATGGCGCTCGATTTTGGCGGCTTCGGCAAGGAGTACGCCGTCGACCTCGTGGCGGCGATCGCCGTCGACCACGGCATCGCCAATGTCCTGGTGGATTTCGGTCACGACCTGCGCGCGCTCGGCGCACCGCCGGGCCGGCCGGCCTGGCACATCGGGCTTGAGGATCCGCAGAAGCCCGGTGAGTCCTGGGCCAGCGTCGGCCTCAGCGGCCGTGGCATTGCGTCGTCCGGCGACTACATCCGCTCCTTCAAGATCGAAGGCCGCCGCTACGGCCATATCATCGACCCGCGGACGGGCTGGCCGGTCGCCAATGCCTGCCTGCAGGCGACCGTGATCGCCGGCACCTGCCTCCATGCCGGCGTGCTCTCGACCACGGCCTTCGTGCTCGGGGTGCCGAAGGGCGTGGAGTTCATCCAGGCCTTTCCCGGCGCCGAGGGGCTGCTGGTCACGGACAAGGCCCGCGCCCAGACCCGTGGATTTTTTCAATATGTCGCATCAAATTAAATCCTGCTCCCTCGCCCTGCTTGTACTTTGGCTCGCGGCCGTCGGCCGTGCCGAGGTGAAGGCCGGCGACGCGTTTCCCTCCCTCGGCACGGCCGGCCTCAGCGGCGCGCTGCCGGCGACCGCCGGCCAGGTGGTGATCGTCGACTTCTGGGCCTCGTGGTGCGCTCCATGCAAGGCGTCGTTCCCGGTCTTCGCGAAGATCCACGGGGATTATTCCGCCCGCGGGCTGGTCATCATCGGCGTGAGCGTCGACGACAAGGCGCCCGACTACGCGGGCTTCGTCAAGAAACTGCATCCGCCCTTCGCCACGGTCCTCGACCAGAACCACACCTTGGTCAGTCAGGTCGCCGTGCCCGCGATGCCCACCAGCTATCTCGTCGGTCGCGACGGCCGGGTGCGCTTTGTCCACCAGGGCTTTCACGGCGACGAGACCGAGCGCGAGCTGCGCAAGGAAATCGAGGCACTCCTCGCGGAAAAAATTTGACCCCATGAAAATTACCCGCCCATCCCTCCCTCGTTTGCGCGTGTTCCTGCCGGTCCTCCTCGCCGGGCTGGCGGCGGCCCTCGGCGGCTGCGCCAGCTTCAATCCCGTCCGCGTGCAGCCGTGGGAACGCGCCACGCTGGCCGACTACTCGATGCGCCCGGATCGCGACCCGCTCGCCACCGCGATGGCTGAGCATATTTATTTCTCGCGCGAGTCCGCGACCGGCGGCCGCGGCGTCGGCGGCAGCGGCTGCGGCTGCAACTGAGGTTTCCGCCCGGCCCGCGAAACTGCCCCGGCTTTGACGAACCCCCATGCGCATCCTCGTCATTGAAGACGAAGCCCAGCTCGCCGGGCATATCGCCCGCGCGTTGCTCCGGCGCGGTCACCTCGTCACCACGCAGCATGACGGGGCCGAGGGGTTGAAGGCCGCGCTCGGCGAACCGCCGGACCTGATCGTCCTGGACCTCAACCTGCCCGGCCTCGACGGGCTTTCCGTGCTGGCCCGGCTGCGCCAGGTCAATGGCTCGACCCGCGTCCTCATCCTGACCGCGCGCGGCGAGGTGGGGCACCGGGTCAAGGGCCTGCAGGCCGGCGGCGACGACTACCTGGCCAAGCCCTTCGCGATGGACGAGCTCATCGCGCGGGTCGAGGCCCTCGGGCGCCGGGTCAGCACCCCGAACGCGGCGGACCTGCTCAAGGTCGCCGACCTGCAGCTGGATGTGCACCACCGCCGGGTCACGCGGGCGGGCCGCGTGATCGCGCTTTCCCCGCGCGAGTTCGACGTGCTGCAGGTGCTGATGCAGGAGCCGGGACGTCCCTTTTCGCGCACGGAACTTTGCGAGCGGGTCTGGCAGCGCGACCATGAATACGACACGCGGACGGTGGAGATCTTCATTGCCCGCCTGCGCAAGAAGGTCGACGCGGGCTTCACTCCGGCGCTGATCCTCACGTTTCGTGGTGTCGGTTACGCGGTGTGCGCCTCCAGCTAGCCCGGCCGTCGCAAATTTCCCCCAATCCCGATGAACCCCCTCCGCCTCCTGCTCGTCCTAGCCTGTTCCTCCGGGCTCCTGCACGCCCAGGCTGTGATTGAAGGCCATGTGCCGCTGCCGAAGTCACGCACCGCGCCCGTCATGAACAAGCGGTACGAGATCGTCGCGAAGGGCGGGGTGCTCTCGACGAACCCGCCGCTGGCGGTGGTTTACCTCGAGGGTTCCTTTCCCGCGCCGGCCGCCATTCCGGTGGCGCAGATGGTGCAGAAGGACCTGACGTTTGTGCCGTCGCTCCTGCCGGTCCAGGTGGGCACGAAGGTGGAGTTTCCCAACCTCGACGACACCTACCACAACATCTTCTCCTACTCGGCGGCGAAGCGCTTCGACCTCGGGCGCTACCGGCCGGACGAAAAGCCGGTGCCGTCGCAGGTCTTCGACGTGGCGGGACTGGTGACCCTGCACTGCGACATCCACGAGCACATGCGGGCGCTGATCCTCGTGCTGGCCACGCCGTATTTTGTGATGACAGACACGGAGGGAAATTTCCGGCTCAGCGGATTGCCCGCGGGGCGCTACACCCTCAAGGCCTGGATCGACAGCAAGACCACGCTGGAGCGGCCGGTCGAATTGAAGGGCGACGGGACCCTGCAGGTGGATTTCCCGTGATGGCGCGGTCCGGACCCAGGCCATCCCGGGTGACCGGCTTCCGCCGGAGACTGCTGGTCGCAATGATGCTGGTGATCTCGGCCAGCACCGCCCTGGCGCTTTACTTTGCGCAGCGCAACCTCGAGGCGAACGTGGAGCAGGACCTGCAGCGCCAGTTCCAGTCCGAGCTGGCCGTGCTGCACAATGTGCAGGAGATCCGGCAGGCCGCGATGGTGGAGCGCTGCCGGGCGCTGGTGCGCAAGCCCCGGATCCACGCCGCGCTGGAGGACAACGCGCTGGACCTGCTCTATCCGAGCGCGGAGGACGAGCTGCATGACGTGATGGACGGCGAGGACGAGCTACCGGCGGAGCAGGCGGCCCATGCGTTGCACGCGCGATTCTACCGGTTTCTCGACCGCCAGGGCGCCGTGATCTCGCCGCCGGGCACCGGGAAGACGGGCGTGCTGCGTCCGGAGGAGGAAGCGCAGCTCGCCCTCAAGGGTTTGCCCGACCGGCAGCAGCTGGGCTACCTGCCGGGCCAGGCCGGCGACGCGGTCTCCGAGCTCTCGGAAATCGTCACCATGCCGATCATCTCGAGCGAAAACGGCGAGGTGATCGCCGCCCTCGTGCTCGGATTCAAGCCCGCGCAACCCGTCGGGCCGGGCCCGGGCCTCCGCAGCGGCGTCTGGGTGAACGGCCGGCTCTATCTCTCGGCCTTCGACCCCGCCACGCAGGCGGTGTTGTCCAGCGAGGTGTGGCGCGCCGCCGGCAGCGGGCCGGGCTCGGCGGAGAGCAGTTTTCGCCTGCCCGTGGGCGGGGTACCGCAGCTGCTTTTCTACAAGCGGCTGAACCCCGGATCGCTCTTCCCGCCCGCCTACGAGGTGTGCGTCTATCCGCTCGCCGGTTTGCAGGAGCGGCAGCGGCAATTGCGCTGGCAGGTGATGGGGGTGGGTGGACTCCTGCTGCTCGGCGGGCTCGGTGCCAGCCATTTTCTCTCCGCGCGGCTTTCCCGGCCCGTGGAAAAACTCGCGGTCGACTCGGAGGAGGACCGGACGCTGCGCGCGCGCGCCGAGGCGGCGCTGGAACTCACCAGCGCCGAACTGCAGCGCTCCGCCCGCTTTTCCGCCGATGCCTCCCACCAGCTCAAGACCCCCGTCACCGTCCTTCGCGCCGGGCTCGAGGAACTGCTGGCGCGCGAAACCCTCACGCCCGGCGAGTGCGACCAGCTGTCCGCCCTGATTCATCAAACGTACCGCCTTTCCAGCGTGATCGAGGACCTGTTGCTGCTCTCGCGGATGGACGCCGGCCGGCTCCAGCTCGTCTACAGCCCCGTCAATCTCTCGCAACTCATCGAGGCCTCGCTCGATGACCTCGGCGCGCTGCCCGACGAACTCAACGTCGCAGTGGAGACCGACTTTCCACCCGACCTCCACCTGGCCGGCGAAAAGCGTTTCACGTCATTGATCCTGCAGAATTTGCTGGAGAACGCGCGGAAGTACAACCGCCCAGGGGGGCGTATCCGCATCGCGGCCCGCGCGGAGAACGGGCGAGTCTACCTGACCATCGGGAACACGGGACGGCCGATCCCGCCGTCGGCACAGGCGCATATTTTTGAGCGTTTCCATCGCGGGGCCATGGGGGAAAACGTCCCGGGCTACGGTCTGGGCCTGAATCTCGCCCGCGAACTGGCTCGCTTGCACGAGGGGGATCTGCGGCTGGTGCGCTCCGACGAGCAATGGACGGAATTCGAGGCCAACTTCCGCTTCACCCGCGCCCCGGAGGCGCCGGCCGGATCCGCCGCATGAGGATCATCCGCCGTATTTTTTTCTGCCTGACCGCCGGCGCCAGCGCGGTTCTCGCCGCGGATGACCTGCTGGAGGAGGTCGACCAGGCCCTCACCGTCAGCGCAGCCCATGATGACGTCCGGGCCCGGCTCAGCGGCAGCCTCGAACTCGAGGGCTATGAATTTCCCCGGCCGGCGCCGGGCCTGATTGACTCCGCCGGTCATGAGCTTTTCAACCCGCGCCTTGTCCTCTTCCTCGACACCCAGGTCGGCGGGCATGTCTACGCCTTTGCCCAGGCGCGCGTGGACCGCGGGTTCGATCCGGCTTCGGACGCGCTCCGAATGCGGCTCGACGAATATGCCCTCCGCCTGACCCCGGGAACGAGCGGCCATTTCAACGTGCAGGTCGGTAAATTCGCGACCGCCGTCGGCAACTGGGTGCCCCGGCATGGTGCGTGGGATAATCCCTTTGTCGGCGCACCGCTGCTGTACGAAAATCCCACCGGCATCTGGGATGCGGAGCCGGCTCCGTCGCGCAATGTCTTGCTGCAATGGGCGCATGTCCGCCCGGGGTTGCCGGCGCGCATCACGGCGGTGGAAAAATATCTGCGAATCCCCATCATCTGGGGGCCTTCCTACACTACCGGTCTCGCGGTTTCCGGGGCGCTTGATCGTTTCCGGTATGCACTGGAAGTGAAGAACGCTGCGCTTTCCTCCCGGCCCGACACGTGGAACGACCTCGGCGACGACTGGCGTCACCCGACGTTCAGCGGCCGCCTCGGCTACGCACCGGACGAGCGGTGGAATCTCGGCCTGTCCGCCAGTACCGGAACCTATCTCCGGCCGGAAGCCGCGCCGCTGCCCGCGCCCGGTCGTGGTTTCGGCGATTACCGCGAGGAAGTGCTGGGACAGGACGTCAGCTTCGCATGGCATCACCTGCAGGTCTGGACCGAGTTATACGAGGTGAGATTTTCCAATCCCGCCGTCGGCCATGCCGGCACGTTCGCCTATTACACGGAGGTGAAATACAAATTGACGCCGCAACTTTCGGGAGCGGTGCGCTGGAACCAACAGGTCTTCGGCACGATTCCCGATGCGACTGGTGCCACGGGCTGGGGCCGGGATGTCTGGCGCATCGACCTTGCACCCGGCTACCGTTTTACCGCGCACACGCAGCTCAAGCTGCAATACAGCCTGCTCCATGATGACGGGGGCCCGCGCGTCTACACGCATACGCTGGCTTCGCAGTTTGTGCTGCGGTTTTGACGCGATTACGCCGGACCCGGGCCGCGGCCGGTCCGCCAACGGGTAACAGCCCCGTTACGATTATCCACTTTCCCCAACGGCTCTGACTCGCAAGATTTGGTGAAGCCCGCTGAGCGGGCGGAACGTCACCAACCCAGATAGTACCCTTAGCCGATGAAACTTTCCTTCGCCTTCCAACGCCGGCTGCAATGGCTCAATCTCCCGACGCTCTCGCTGATCGCCTTTCTGCAGCGCATGCCGGTGGTGCAGATCGCCACCACCGCCGAGGAACTCGTGATTGCCTCGCCGGTGGGCGCCGTGCTGCGGTCGGTCGCCACGGTGGCCGCGCTCGGCGCGCTGCATTCGCGCGCGGGGGCGACCACCCTCACGACCAACGTCGACAGCCCCCTGCAGGCGACGGTCGGAAAGCCGATCACCTCGGTGGCCTTCGGCCTCGAAGGCACCCAAACCAGCCCGTCCTCCTGGCAGATCAACGGTTCGCTTCCTCCCGGCCTGAATATCAACGGCCAGACCAAACTCGGCCTGTTCATCACCTCCAACCCGCTGCTGAGTGGCACGCCCACGCAGGCCGGCTCCTTTAACCTCACACTCAGCGGATCGGACCAGGGCTTCGTTTCCCCCTCGTTCGATTACACCATCATCGTTTCCGCTGCTAGCGGCGGATCCACCGGACCGGCCATCTCGACGCAACCTTTGGGCCAGACCGTGAACAGTGGGGCCAACGTGACCTTCTCGGTGGCGGCCACCGGTACGCCGACCCCGACCTTTCAGTGGCAGAAGAATGGCGCGGCCATTGCCGGGGCGACCAGCAGCACATTGACGCTGACAAGTGTCACCACGGCGAGCGCCGGCACGTATACGGTCGTCGTGACCAACAGCGCCGGCTCGGCGACCAGCAATGGCGCGGTGCTCACGGTCACTGCGCCGGTCGGCGCGGCACCTGTGATCACAGTCCAGCCAGTGAGCCAGACGGTGGCCCCGGGCGGCTCGGCGACTTTTACGGTTACCGCCACCGGCACCAGCCCGACCTACCAGTGGCAGAAGAATGGCGCGGCGATCGCGGGCGCCACGACCAACACCCTGGTCCGGACCAATCTGCAGGCTAGCGATGCCGCTTACTATACGGTGGCGGTCTCGACCGCCGGAGGCTCGGTCACGAGCCGCTTTGCACAGCTCGTAGTGGACATTCCCAACCCCGGCAGAATCGCCAACCTCTCGGTGCGAGCTCCCGCGGGCATCAACGGGCAGTCGCTCACCGTGGGCTTCATCATGAGCGGCGGCAGCAAGTCGCTGCTGATCCGCGCCTCG